>CANCVB010000009.1 GCA_947381415.1 Burkholderiales bacterium | reverse complement strand
AGTGAGAGAGGCGAAAGGCGTGAAATTTGCCCAATCTAGATTCATGCTGATGCTCCTGCTTGTGGTCCGCAAAATTGCTCAAATAAAACGTTCATGACCGCCAGCGCCTGGGGGCTGGCAATTTGGTAATAGATGTTTTTGCCGTCGCGGCGGGTGGTCACCAGATCTTCCTCACGCAAAACGGTGAGTTGCTGGGACAGGGTGGGCTGCACAATGCCCAAAATTTCTTCCAACTCGCCCACCCGTTTTTCACTTTGGGACAGCTGGCACAGCAGCATCAGGCGGTCGGGGTTGGAGAGCACTTTCATCAGCCGGCAGGCGTTTCCGGCCGAGGCTTTCATTTTGTCGAGGTCCAAGGTGGTGGTATCCATGGGCGAAAAGTCCTGTTTTTTGAAGAAGATGTGAAAAGTATATTGACAAACAAAATATTTGTCAATATATTATCGGAAATCTAATTCAACAGGAGTTCTCGATGACCACAGCCACTGTCAATCCACTCGTTCACGGCATTTTTGACCCCGCCACCTGGACCGTCACCTACGTCGTTTATGAAAAGCCAGGCTCGTCCTGCGCCATCATCGACTCGGTGTTGGATTACGACCCCAAGTCGGGCCGCACCAGCCACAAGTCAGCTGACAAAGTCATCGAATTCGTCAAAACCAACAACTTGAAGGTGGACTGGATTCTGGAAACCCATGCCCACGCCGACCACTTGACCGCCGCACCGTATTTGAAACAGCACCTTGGCGGCAAGACCGCCATTGGCGACCACATCAGTGGCGTGCAAAAAGTGTTCAAGGGCATCTTCAACATGGAAGACAGCTTCAAGCTCGACGGCTCTCAGTTTGACCATTTGTTCAAAGACGGAGAAACCATTCAAGTGGGCGGCCTCAGCGGCCACACCATGTATGTGCCTGGCCACACCCCCGCTTGCGTGGCCTACCAATTTGGCGACGCCGTGTTCGTTGGCGACACCATGTTCATGCCCGATGTGGGCACCGCCCGCTGTGACTTCCCAGGAGGGGATGCCAAAACCTTGTACGCCTCCACCCGCAAAATTTTGAGCCTGCCACCCGCCACCCGCTTGTTCATGTGCCACGACTACCCACCCAATGGCCGCCCTGTGAACTTCGAAACCACCGTGGCCGAGCAAAAGGCCCAAAACATCCATGTGCATGACGGCATCAGCGAAGCCCAGTTTGTGGAGATGCGCACCCAGCGCGACGCCACCTTGGAAATGCCTGTGCTCATCTTGCCTGCGGTGCAAATCAACATTCGTGCGGGTGAGTTGCCACCCAAGGAAGACAATGGCATTGCCTACGCCAAAATCCCTCTGAACGCCCTGTGACCATGACTGAAACTGCGACTCCAAAAATGCATTTGGTCTGCACCCACTGCAACGCCACCAACCGCGTGCCCTCGGACAAGTTGCAAGCCGAACTCAACTGCGGCAAATGTCACGCTGCTTTGCTGCAAGCGCATCCCGACAACTTAGGCGAAGCCGCTTTTAACGCGCAACTGGCCAAAAGCGATTTGCCCTTGGTGGTGGACTTTTGGGCGCCTTGGTGTGGTCCTTGCCGTGCCATGGCACCGGCCTATGAAAAAGTGAGCCACGACATGCAGGGCAAAGCCCGTTTTGTAAAGGTCAACACCGAAGACGAGCAAGGCTTGGCGACCAAGTTCAATATTCGAAGCATTCCCACTTTGGCGGTTTTCGCGGGCGGCCGTGAAATTGCCAGACAGCCTGGGGCGATGTCGGCCCCCGATGTGGCGCGTTGGGTCAGCGCTGCCTTGCGCAAGGTTTGAGACGACCCACACAGCATTTCTGGGTGGTGTGATGGTTGGTAAGCGTGGTGTACGGAAGTTTGAATAAGCTTTAGCGCACAAAACCTTGCCTACATCGGGCGAACTACCAGGAGACCAGCCATGCAAGACATCGTGATCGTTTCAGCCGCCCGAACCGCTGTAGGCAAATTTGGCGGCAGTTTGGCCAAGCTCAGCGCTACCGAACTCGGTGGCCTGGTCATCAAAGATGTCGTGGCTCGTTCGGGTATCGACCCCGCCTTGGTGGGTGAGGTCGTCATGGGCCAGGTGCTGGCTGCCGGCGCGGGTCAAAATCCTGCCCGCCAAGCCCTTATGAAGGGCGGCATACCCAAAGAGGTCCCAGGCCTGACCATCAACGCCGTGTGCGGATCCGGCCTCAAAGCGGTGATGCTGGCGGCCCAAGCCGTGGCATGGGGCGACAGTGACATCGTCATTGCCGGCGGTCAAGAAAACATGAGCGCCGCACCCCATGTGCTGCCCCTTTCACGCGACGGTCAACGCATGGGCGATTGGAAATTGATAGACAGCATGATCGTTGATGGTTTGTGGGATGTCTATAACCAATACCACATGGGTATCACCGCCGAAAACGTGGCCAAGCAAAATGGCATCACCCGTGAGATGCAAGACGCATTGGCCCTCGCCAGTCAACAAAAGGCAGCCGCAGCCCAAGCAGCAGGCAAATTCAAGGACGAAATCACCCCGGTCTTGTTGCCGCAGAAAAAGGGCGATCCTGTGGTGTTTGCCAACGATGAATTCATCAACCTCAAAACCAATGCCGACGCTTTGGCAGGTTTGCGTCCAGCGTTTGACAAAGCGGGCAGCGTGACAGCGGGCAACGCCTCTGGCATCAACGACGGCGCTGCCGCTGTGATGGTCATGACTGCCGCTAAAGCGCAGTCCTTGGGCTTAACCCCCTTGGGTCGCATTGCTTCTTTTGCGACGACGGGTCTAGACCCTGCCACCATGGGTATGGGTCCTGTGCCAGCTTCGCGCAAAGCGCTGGAGCGTGCCGGTTGGAAGGCCTCGGACGTGGACCTGTTCGAACTGAACGAAGCATTTGCGGCACAAGCTTGTGCGGTGAATCAGGCTTTGGACATCGATCCCAAGAGAGTGAACGTGAACGGTGGCGCCATTGCCATTGGCCACCCCATAGGCGCATCAGGTTGCCGCATTTTGGTCACGCTGTTGCACGAGATGCAGCGCAGCGGCGCCAAAAAAGGCTTGGCTGCACTGTGTATTGGTGGTGGTATGGGTGTGTCACTCACCATAGAGCGCTGATCTTTCAACCCCTTAGCTGGCGCATTAGCCTGTGCATTGTTTTTTAAAGGCCTCTACCTCCTTGGGCAAGTTGCCAGTCTCTGGCCTTGCCTCCAAGGATTCACAGCGTTTGAATACTTTTTTACAGTAATCGAGTTCCCGCATAGGGTTGCCAAACTCCTTGGCCAAGCAGGCTTGATGCTTGGGCTCGCATTGGTTGGCGTTGCGAATCTCGCCTTGCAGCTTGCTTTCCCATTCCTCGCACGAGGCCCCATGGGCGAAAGCGCTCATGCCAATACACGTTAGCATGCACATAAGTGACTTGGTTTTCATGGCATTTCTTTCATAATATTTGTTTGAAACATATGTTCCTTGAATGAATTGAATGATTCCCATGAATTTATCGCATCCTATCGACTTGCTTATTCGTCAGGCCTTGGTCTTTGATGGTAGCTTGCGTGAACCCCAAACCAAAGATGTCGCTGTCTATGAAGGTCGAATCGCGGCAGTAGAAGACAGTATTCAATCCCCAGCCAAGGAAACCATCGATGCCAAGGGCTTGGCGTTGATGCCAGGCATTATCGACTCGCACACCCATTTTGATGCCCAGATCACGTGGGATTCTTATGTGCGTCCTTCGCCTGCGATGGGTGTTACCACCGCGGTGATAGGCAATTGTGGTTTCACCATTGCGCCCTGTCGCCCGCAAGACCGCGAGTTAACGATGCGCAACTTGACCCAAGTTGAAGGCATGTCGCTGGACGTGCTGAGGCAAGGTATCGATTGGCGCTTTGAAACATTTCCCGAATACATGGCCATGCTCAAGCAAAAAGGGTCTGCCATCAATGTGGCGGCCTACGTTGGTCACTCCTCGGTTCGCACATGGGTCATGGGCGAACAGGCCAATAAGCGCCAAGCCACGCCAGAAGAAATTGCCGCCATGGCGGAAGTGGTTAAAGAAGCGATGGCCGCAGGGGCTGTGGGTTTTGCCACCAGCACCAGTCCTGCCCACAATGGGGAGGGTGGTTTTCCCATGCCTTCTCGTTTGGCCAGCGATGAAGAAATGATGCAACTCACTTTGGCGATGGCAAGTCAGGGCCGAGGTGTTTACATGGTTACCAAGGGCGGACAAATGCCCATGGCCTTTTTGCGGTCGCTTTCGCAAGCCAGTGGCAGGCCTGTGATGGTGGCTGCGTTGTTACATAACAGTACCAACCCGCAAGCGGTTTTCAACGACATGACTGCCATTGCCCAAGCCAACGACCAAGGCATTCCCTTGATTGGTCAGGTGTCATGTTGTCCTTTGACCATGGACTTCACCTTTGCATCGGCTTACCCCGTAGAGGGATTGGTCAGTTGGCGACCTGCCATGGGTTTGTCGCACGAGGCGCTCAAGACATGTTTGGCCGATCACGCATTTCGCCAAAAAGTGAAAGATGAATTGGCACAAACAGCCAGCTTTCGCCTCTTTAATAACGAATGGGACAAGGTGCATGTGGTGCAAGTCATACAGGCCGAACACCAGGCGTATGAGCAAAAAAGTGTTGCTGAGCTGGCGCAGGCATTGCGTCAAGACCCCTTGGACTTTGCTTTGGATTTGGCGCTCAAAGAAGATTTGCAAACCGTTTTCACGGCGCAGTTGTTGAACAGCGATACCCAGGCCGTGGGACAGTTACTGAACGACCCCAACAGTCTGGTGTCGCTGAGTGATGCGGGTGCCCATCTGACATTTTTCAATGACGCTGGTTTTGGATTGCACCTGCTGGGGCATTGGGCCAGAGACTTGGCTGTCATGTCGATGACGCAGGCGGTGCACAAACTGACCGCGCAACCCGCCAAAGTACTTGGCCTGAAAGACCGTGGACAGTTGCTGCCCGGCTATGCGGCCGACTTGATGTTGTTCGACCCTCAGACCGTTGGCCGCGGCCCTAAGCACAGGGTGTTTGATCTCCCCGGTGGTGCCGCCCGTCTCAATACGCTGGCTAACGGCGTTCACGGGGTTTGGGTCAATGGACACATGGTTGCCGATCAGCATGGTTTAAAAGACCAAACCGAGCTTGCGGGTCAACTTTTGACCGAATTCACCTGAGTCAATCGCAATGCGCATACTGCTGATAGAAGACGAGCCCAAGATAGCGTCATTCGTGTGTCAAGGTCTTCGTGCTTCTGGCATGACAGTGGAGCACATCGACAACGGCATGCAAGGTCTGCAAGCCGTGCTACTTGCGCAACATGATTTGGTGGTGCTCGACATCATGCTCCCTGGATTGAATGGTTTTGAGTTGCTGCAAAAAATCAGACCGATAGGTATTGCCACGCCTGTCATTGTCTTGAGCGCCAAGACCGATTTGCCCGATCGTTTGCAAGGCTTCGACCTGGGGGCAGATGACTATTTGGCCAAGCCGTTTTTCATTGAGGAATTGATTGCACGCATACGGTCCTTGTTGGGCCGCAATGCCAGCCATAACGAGGATATTTTCAGTGTCGCGGGCATCACATTGAACCGCTTGACGCGCAAAGCCGACTGGCAAGACCACAGCGCCATACTCAGTCAACGTGAATTCATGTTGCTCGATTACTTGATGCGCTCACCTGGCTATATTTTTTCGCGCAAACAAATTCTTCAACACGTTTGGAATTTCAACTTTGACCCCCAAACCAATGTGGTGGATGTGTGCGTACAGCGTATCCGTAAGAAATTGCTCTCTGATAAAAACAGCAAGTCGGTGTTTCCCATTGAATCTATTCGTGGGGTTGGTTACCGCATCAACCTCGAAAGTACGGCGTGAGACGTTCTTTCAGGCTTCGCTTGATGCTGCTCTTTTTTGTGTGCATCTTGATCGTTACTTTGCTTAACCGCACCTTAAGCCAATACTTTGCCGCCCAATACCTGCATGAGCGCATTCAATCTGGCATGGTGAAAGTTTTGCAACTGTGTTCAGACTTGGCTGCTGCGGAGGATGCTTTCAAACGATGCGCCGACGACGCCCGTTCCCAGTCTTGGATGGAGAGTTTGCCCAATGCGTATCTTTACTGTGAGGCACCGTCCTCGGATAAGCATTTATCGCCCTTGTGTCAGCAAGTCCACGCTGCTGAAACAAAATGGGGGCCGATCCATGCTAACCCTGTGCTCGATTTTGAGTTCTCACTTCTGACATTAAATGAGGTGCAGTGGAGTGCGGTGAGGAATATGTCCAAACAGCGCGTATTGTTGGTTGAGCAATCGGTGGTGCAAAAGGCCACCGATGAACTTTGGGGTATTCGCAACCGGGTCATGCAATATGTTTTTCCGGTCATCGCCTTGATGTTGCTGGCAGTGAGTTGGTTGATGGCTTCGGTACTGCTCAAGCCCGTCAACCACATTCGGCTGACTTTGGAAAAGCTCTCTTCCAAAAACCTCAATGAGCCATTGGAGGTGTCGGCTGACTACAAAGAGTTTGAAGCGTTTACCTCTGTTTTTGAAGAGCTTCGAGGCCGCTTACACAATAGTTTTTTGCAGTCACACCGTTTTTCTTCAGATGCCTCCCATGAATTGCGTACCCCTTTGACCATTTTGCGCGGGCATGTGGAGTTAGGTATTGCAGAGCTTCCCAGTGGGTCCCTGGGGCAAATACGCTTGCGCTTAATGGGTGAAGAAATTGAGCGTCTGATCGACATCACGGAAAAGTTACTTTTGCTTTCTCGCGCCGATTCAGATAGTTTGAAATTGGACATGCAGCGCATCAACATCAGTGATGTCGTGTCGCAAATGGCCGAAGATGCGAAATTTTTGCAACCCAATCTCAAGATCACCACCAAGATTGAGCCACAAATTTTTTGGCAATGCGATAAAAATTTGATCTATCAGCTCATTCAAAACCTGTACGTCAATGCAGTCAATTACAACCTTCCCAATGGATGGATTGACTTTAAATTAAAACAACTTAACGGCACTTTAGAGTTGTCCATTTCCAATCCCACGCATGAGGTTGTCCAAGATTTGACTGGGCGGGCATTTGAGCGGTTTTACCGAGGTGACTCTGCCCACACCAGGCATATCGATGGCCACGGTTTGGGTTTGAGTTTGTGTATCGAAATTATTCATTTACACCACGGGCGCATCACCTTAACCGCAGATGAGAACCAAATAGTTACTGTTGCTGTGACCGCGCCTCTGAAACCCCCGGAAGCTTGGTTTGGTTGAACATTTAAACGACGGGAAAGCCATTTTCCTGTCTAAATGATGGTTTTGTAATGTTTCTAAGCACTTATTGGCTTAACTTAAGGTCTCCAAATCCGATGCATGTGATGTATTCGCACTTGAGAAACTTATTTTGCTGTCAAAACTCCATCATCCGCGAAGTGATTCAGACAATCTCTCTTCTTTCCAAGAGTCGGTAGAGACTGCGACCGAAACTTTTTACAACACGGTTGGGGAACAAAAAAGCATCAAGCATTTCTTGTTTGGACTCTCATTAGACAAAATTTACGAGAACATGAAAGTCCATGGCGATTTCGTGGTTCTCAAGCCGGACAAATACTACCGAGACGTCATCTCACAAACGGCACCTGCCAATTTGCAGGTCACCCCCAATCAGTTCGAAGATATTTACAGTTGCTTGCTGGATGTGCTTAAAAAGCAGAGATTTCTGAAAAAACAAATTCCCAGGCTGGCCAGTTACATCATCGAAAACATTGAAGAGACCCGGGCATTGATTGCCGACACAGAGCCCAATGTCTTGCGCTCGCATGAGGTGAGCACGGAAAGCATTTGCGCTATGTTCAATAAATCCAGGGCAGAGGCGCGTATAGATCGACACAACGATGTGTTTGTGCCCTCTGGTTTCAGTTACCCGTTTTGGACGCGTATCAATACCCAAGCGAATGAAATTGTGTTTGGTGCGCAAGCTTTCCCGGTCAGTTCAAGCGTTGATTCCAATGATATTCACACCATCAGTGAACAGGCCAATGCCCGCTTGGGTAACTTTGTCATAGAGGTTGATACGCGAACCCGCTTTGGCCCGATTTTGTTTTCGTTGCACAAAATCCAATACAAAGATGCCATTCCCAAAAGAATGCTGCTCAGGGCTGCCAGAGAGTTTTCCAGTGCATTTGAAACAGCTGTCAGCATGGACAAATACAAATACCTTATCTCTGCTGTGAACTGACTGGGTTCTGCCGCAGGTGTTGCCAAGGTCAAACACCGACATTACAAGCCCAGGTATTTCTGCACCACGGGGAAATGCTGCGCGAAATCGGTGATGCCGTGGTCCGAGCTTTCCATCACATACAGCGTGGCGAGTGGGTAGCGGGCAGCCATTTCTTGCCAACTCAACACCTCGTCACCTTTGGCAACCATATTGAGTATGTCGGCGGGGTCCAGCAAGTTGTTGGTGTTTGTGTTGCCGCTGCCCACGTAAAGTGTTTTCAGCTCTTCGATGTAGTGGTTTTCAAAAACCAATGAGGCCGTGGGTTCGTGCCAATGTGAATGTGTTCCGGTATACACCAGCAAGTCTCTTGCAGGGTGAACTGCGGGGTTGAGCAACACTGTTTTACATTTCAACAAAGCCCCAAGCCATGTGGCGTAAAACCCACCCAATGAAGACCCAATGACCGCAGTCGATTGCTTGGGCCATGTGTGAACGGCGTTGCGTAACAAGTCTGCCGCTGCCTGAGGTGAGACTGGCAGTTGGGGACACAACCATTCAATGTCGGGCCTGTTGGCTTGCAGCCATTGAGCGATGTACTGGGCTTTGAAAGAGCGTGGGCCAGATCGAAAGCCATGTGCATAAATAATATGCGTGATCTGTGTGGTGGCCACTTCAGAAAGACTCAATGGTTGGCGCGAGCAACCCACACCGTGGCGCCTTCAGCGCCATATAACTCTGCATGCGCAATGTTGCGGGCAAGTCGAAAATAGTCTCCGGCCTTGAGGTGTGTGACTTTTTCTCCCACCGTTAACCAATACTCCCCACGCTGTACATAGGCACTCACATCAAATGGATGCGTATGTGTATCTATTTTCAAATCTGGCGCCCATTCGCGAACCAAAATTTCATCAAAACCTTCGTCCATGGCTTGTGAAGTGAAAGACTCTAAAGTGGGTGTGCTCATTACGTAACCTTGACTGAAAGCGGTGAAAGACCTTGAATAAGCCCATGCATGGTGTCGCCCGCTTGGACCGGACCGACGCCCTCGGGTGTGCCGCTGAAAATCAGGTCACCGGGGTGCAGTTCAAAAAGGGTGGAAAGATTGGCGATGGTTTCATTGACAGACCAAATCAAATGGGAAATATTGCTTTGCTGTTTGACTTCACCATTCACGCTTAAAGAAATGTCACCAGAATGGATTTCGCCCGTCTCAGACTTGAGATGCAATACACCCACAGGTGCGGCGTAATCAAAGGCTTTGCCAATTTCCCAAGGCCGTCCTTGTTCACGCATTTTGATTTGCAGGTCTCTGCGCGTCATGTCCAAGCCCACGGCATAACCCAGTATGTGGTCAGCAGCTTGGTCAATGGCGATATTTTTTCCAGCCTTGCCAATGGCGACCACCAACTCAATTTCATAGTGGTAGTTTTGGGTTAAAGAAGGGTAGGGCACAGAAATGGTTTCATTGGCAGCCACCACCACCACCGATTGGGCATCGTTGGCTTTACAAAAAAAGAAAGGGGGTTCTCGGTCGGGGTCGAAGCCCATTTCCCTGGCGTGGGCTGCGTAATTTCGGCCTACGCAATACACGCGCCTGACCGGAAAGTAGGTGGATTGACCAGCGATAGGCAGTCCCACGATGGGTTGTGGTTCAAAGAGATAGTTCATGTGCTGACATCCGTTGGTGTTTTCAGCATCAGGGCTGAGCGTTTGCAGGAGGCAATCAATTCGTTGTGTTGGTTAAAGCCTCTGTGGGCAAAAATCACAATACCGTTGCGTGGTCGAGATTGGCTTTCTCTGAGTTCGAGCACTTCGGTTTCTACCCTGACCGTGTCCCCGTGAAACAGGGGTTTAGGAAAGCGTACCTCATCCCAGCCCAGGTTGGCCACGGTTGTGCCTAAGGTGGTGTCACCCACGGACACCCCCACAATCAAACCCAGTGTAAAAACACTGTTGACGATGCGTTGGCCGAATTCGGTGTGGTGTTTGCAATACTCTTCGTCAAGGTGCAAGGCCGCTGGGTTGTGGGTCAGGGCGGAAAACATCACATTGTCCATCTCACTGACTGTGCGGCGAATGGCATGTTGAAAAACTTGCCCGACATAAAAAGCTTCAAAGTACAAACCAGCCATCAGTGTTTCCCAGAGAGATTCAACAAGCGCAGTGCTTGGGTAAGGTGAGGTTTATCCACCATTTTGCCGTCCAATTGAACAGCGCCCGCACCCTGGGCTTGCGCAAAAGCGTCCACGATGCGTTGTGCATGGCTGATATCTTGAGCTGACGGCGTGAAACCTTGGTTGATCACATCCACCTGATCAGGGTGTATGGCCAGCTTGCCACTGAAACCTTCGGTTCTTGCCCGTTGCACATCGTCCGCCAAGGCTTGAATGTTTTTGAAATCTACCGATAAAGTGTCGATGGCTTGAATCTGCGCATGGGCTGAGGCCAACAAGCACAATGAGCGGGCCAATTTATAGGTAAAGGTGAATTCCCCAGACGCTTCACGGTTGGTGCTTGCGCCTATTGCCGTGGCCAAATCTTCTGCGCCCCACGTCAAGCCTTGTAGTCGCTTGGTGGATCCCGCATACGACTGCAAATCAAACAAAGCGCCAGGCATTTCTGTTGCAACAGGAATGATTCGGGTCGAGCCCAAAACCAAACCTTCACGTGATTCCAGGGCAGATAAATAGTGATCGAGCTGCAGCGCATGCTGACCGTTCAAGGGCTTGGGCAGCATGATGCCATCGGGTTTGCCTGCCATGACCGCCGCCAAATCGGTAAGCGCTTCTTGGCTCTGTAAAGGGTTGATGCGAACCCACAGTTGTTGCTGTGCTCGGTTTGTATGGGCACTCAAAAAATCGGCGACCATGTGTCTGGCAATGGCGGTGCGTTCGGGTGCAACAGAGTCTTCAAGATCGAGTATCAACGCATCTGCAGAAGTGGTGATACCTTTGGCCAGTTTTTTTTCACTGTCCCCAGGGACAAAAAGCAAAGAGCGAAGTGTCAACATTATTTGGTTCCAAAAATACGGTCGCCCGCATCTCCCAAGCCTGGCAATATGTAGCCATCCTCATTCAGTTGACGATCAATGGCTGCGGTGTAAATCGGTACATCGGGATGCGCATGGCGCATGGCGGCAACACCTTCTGGGCAGGTGAGCAAGCACAAAAATTTGAGGGACTTGGGTTGCGTCAGTTTGATGCGTGTGATGGCGGCTACCGCTGAATTACCAGTCGCCAGCATGGGGTCCACCACAATCACATCGCGTTCAGGCATGTTTTGGGGGACTTTGAAAAAATACTCTACCGCTTGCAAGGTATCGGGATTTCGGTAAATACCTATGTGACCCACGCGTGCCCCAGGCACGACTTGCAGCATGCCGTCCAAAATACCCGTGCCGGCTCGCAAAATGCTGATCAGAGCGAGTTTTTTTCCATCGATGCTAGGCGCTTGCATGGTCTCCATCGGCGTTTCAATCGAGACATAGCTGATTTCCATGTCGCGCGTCACTTCATAAGCCATGAGCATGGATAACTCATTGAGAAGACGTCTGAAACTGCTGGTGCTGGCATCCTTGCGCCGCATCAAGGTCAATTTATGCTGTACCAAGGGGTGTGAAATGACGTGTACAAAGGGATCTTGTTGCATGGTCTGATGTAGAAAGCTTGCTTGCATTGTCGCTTCAAATGGCTGTGTCGACGCGCTTGTGATGCAGCCCCGATTTGGTGCTCGATGCCTATCGTTTACCCTAGTTTTGCACCCATTTTGTGCGATTAAATTCCGAAATTGGCACCGATTGAATGCAATTTCGATTATCTTTGCATACAAACAGGCCAAAATCACTTGGCATCTTGATTGCTAGGGAAATGTATGCCTCTGTCACCAAACACCAAAGACAACACCTTAGAGCTGATTGCGTTGTCTAAGCATTACAGCGCAGACAGCATTGCTGTCGACAGCATCGATTTAAAGGTGCCCACCAACCACTATTGCTGTCTATTGGGGCCCTCGGGTTGCGGTAAGACCTCCACGCTGCGTATGGTCGCAGGCCATGAGGTGGTGACTTCGGGTGATGTGATTTTGGGTGGTCGAAACATCACCCACGCCACTGCCGCGGAACGCGGTACGGCCATGATGTTTCAGAGTTATGCCTTGTTTCCTCATCTGAATTCACTGGACAACGTTGCTTTTAGCTTGAAGATGCGCGGTGTGGGCAAGGCTGAGCGTCACCAACGTGCCCACGCATTGTTGGAGCGCGTGGCTATGCAATCCTATGCACAGCGTTTTCCGTCAGAACTCTCTGGTGGCCAGCAACAGCGCATTGCCTTGGCACGTGCCCTCATCATGGAGCCCCGTGTGCTGTTGCTTGACGAGCCTTTGTCGGCGCTAGACCCCTTTCTTCGTATTCAAATGCGCGCCGAGTTGCGTCGCTGGCAAAAAGAACTGGGCTTGACCTTTATCCATGTCACGCATTCGCAAGAAGAAGCCATGGCTTTGGCCGACACCATGGTGGTCATGAACCATGGCCGCATTGAGCAAGCGGGTTCACCGCAAGAAGTTTTCAACCGTCCGGCTTCGGAATTTGTGGCCCGCTTCATGGGTGGTCATAACCTGGTGAAAACATCGCAAGGTTTGGTGGCCGTTCGCAGCGACAAGATTGATGTGCAGGAACCAAACAACATCAGCAGCCAACCAGGCATGCGAGCATCCCTGATTGATATTGAATTTCAGGGCAGTTTCTGCCTTTTGGCTTTTCAGCCGCAAGACGCACAGGGTGAACCCATGAGCGTCATGTTGCCTGAGGCCAAAGTCAATTCACAGTGGCTTGCTGGACAAACCTACCACTTGCAATGGAGTGAAGTGGATGCGCACGTGTTGTCCCCTCATTGATCAATTCATCCCCATCGCCGCCTGACGATCTCAGGTTTTAACTCAGTAAAAGGAAGACCATGAAAGACGAAAAAACCTCTGTAGATCAAGTGGCGACAGATCGCCGCGCCGTACTGAAAGGTACTGCAGCGATTTTGGCTAGCGGTATTTTCCCCTCAGTGCACGCCAGTGAAAAAATCGTGTTGCGCTACCTCGGTACCGCTGTGAACCAAGACAAAACCATCGCCGAGAAATTCAAAGCCGATACAGGCATTGAAATTCAATATGTGGCTGTGACCACCGATGACGTGACCAAGCGTGCCGTGACCGCACCCAACTCATTTGATTTGATCGACACCGAGTACTTCTCTTTGAAGAAGATCGTTCCCACTGGTAACTTGCTTGGCATTGACACCAAGCGCATCAAAAACGCTGACAAGATCACCACTTTGTTTACCAAAGGCGAAGTCGCTGGTAAAAAAGTCGGTGACCAAGGTACCGCCCCCAAGAAAGTCATGTACTTGGACAAACCTGACAGCAAGACCTTCTCTGCCACACCCACACAGTACATGACACTGATCCCCACGGTGTACAACGCTGACACCTTGGGTATTCGTCCCGACTTGATCAAACGTCCCATCACCTCATGGGCTGAATTGCTCAACCCTGAATTCAAGGGCAAGGCAGCTATTTTGAACATCCCATCCATCGGCATCATGGATGCCGCCATGGTGGTGGAAGCCAAGGGCATTTACAAATACCCCGACAAGGGCAACATGACCAAAGCCGAGATCGACCTGACCATCAAGACCTTGATTGAAGCCAAAAAAGCAGGTCAATTCCGTGCGTTGTGGAAAGACTTCAATGAATCTGTCAACCTGATGGCGTCTGGTGAAGTGGTGATTCAGTCCATGTGGTCGCCTGCTGTGACTGCAGTTCGCACCAAAGGCATTGATTGCGTTTTCCAGCCGCTCAAAGAGGGATACCGCGCATGGGCTGCAGGTTTCGGCGTACCCAAGTCAGTCACTGGCAAAAAAGCCGACGGCGTATACGAGTTCATCAACTGGTTCCTCGACGGCTGGGCAGGTGCTTACCTGAACCGTCAAGGTTATTACAGTGCCGTGTTGGACACAGCCAAAGCCAAAATGGAAGCCTACGAGTGGGCCTACTGGATGGAAGGCAAACCTGCGGCCAAAGACATCAAGTCTCCCAACGGTGATTTGCTGGCCAAAGCAGGCAGCGTGCGTGACGGCGGCAGCTATGAAACCCGCATGGGTGGCATCGCTTGCTGGAATGCCGTGATGGACGAAAACGAGTACATGGTCAAGAAATGGAACGAGTTCGTCGCCGCTTGATGAACCCAAACTGACATGTCAACACAGCAGATCACCACAACGCCGTCATCCACCTCTTGGAGGATCTTGGCACGATGGCAAGCTACGCCATATTCGTTGGTGTTTCTGCTGTTCTTTTTGATTCCCTTGGGACTGATCTTCATGGTCAGTTTCTGGGAATTCAATGAATATGAAATGATTCCTACCTTCACGCTGCACAGCTACTTCAGTATTTTTGAAGGCTGCTCCAGTTTGAATGACTATGGCGATGTTTGTGTGACCTTGAAAACCTATTGGTCCACCATCAGCATCAGTTTGATGGTGTGGGCCATCACCTTGTTATTGGGTTTTGCAATCGCTTACTTTTTGGCCTTTTGTGTGGAGTCATCTGCGACCCAGACCTTGCTTTTTGTCTTGTGTACCGTTCCTTTTTGGACATCGAATGTGATTCGCATGATCTCTTGGATTCCCTTGCTCGGTCGCAATGGTTTGGTCAACCAAACCTTGTTAAGCATGGGCTTGGTCAGCCAGCCCGTTGAGTGGCTGTTATTTTCTGAATTTTCTGTGGTGTTGGCTTTTGTGCATCTCTACACCATGTTCATGATCGTGCCAATTTTTAACTCCATGATGCGCATAGACCGCTCACTGATTGAAGCGGCTTATGACACCGGGGCCACACCTTGGCAGACTTTGTGGAATGTCATTGTGCCTTTGTCACGCACGGGCATCATCATCGGCTCTATTTTTGTCATCACCATCGTCATGGGCGACTTCGTCACCATTGGCGTGATGGGCGGGCAGCAAATTGCCTCGGTTGGCAAAATCATCCAAGTGCAGACTTCATTTTTGCAGTTTCCGCTGGCCGCTGCCAATGCGGTGATTTTGCTGTTGGTGGTGTTGATGATCATTTGGGGTTTGACCCGTTTGGTTGATATTCGCAAGGAACTTTAACCATGGCCCATGTTTCTTACGCGCGCAAGAAGCCTGCTGGTTTTTGGGGATTGCTGGCTGTGTTTGCTGCCTTTGTGCTGTTTTTATACGGCCCCATGATCACTATTTTCATTTTGAGTTTTCAAGGCCCCGAGGGTGGCTTGACATTCCCATTGCGAGGCATGTCATTGCATTGGTTTTACAAACTGGCCGAGGGTCTAGGGGTGGTGGATATTGGCGCCGCATTTAAACGTTCTTTGTTGCTGGGCGCTGTGGTTATGACATTGACCATGCTGATGTCGGTCTTGGCTGGTCTGGCTTTTCGTAAAAAATTGCGCGGTGGTGACGCTTTGTTTTATGTCACCGTTGCCAGCCTGATCATGCCTTCCATCATCGTGTCACTGGGTATTGGTCTTCAATTCCGCTTGATGGACAGTGGCATCAAGTCCTTGTTGGACATTGCCGGCATGACTGAGACGCTGGAGAGTTTTGGAACCTCTTTAGGTTTGTTTACCTCTGCCATGGGTGCGCACCTCACATGGACCTTGCCGTTTGGTTTACTCATCATGTTTGCCGTCTTCAACCGCTTTAACCCTGCCTATGAAGAAGCGGCGCAAGACTTGGGAGCGACACCTTGGCAAACTTTCAAGCATGTGGTGTTTCCATTGATTGCCCCTTCCGTGGTGGGTGTGGGAATGTTTGGTTTCACCTTGAGCTGGGATGAGATTGCCCGCACCTCACAGGCGATTGGGGACGTCAACACCTTGCCACTTGAATTGCAAGGTTTGACAACCACCGTCACCAATCCCGCCATTTACGCCTTGGGCAGTGTCACCACCTTGATTTCTTTTGCGGTGATTGGTGTGGCTTTGGCTACCGGTGCTTGGTTACGCAGGAGACGTGGTTGAGTAACCCTGCGGTGAGGGACGAGCATGTGGCTTGGAGCGATCAGGCTATCTACGAGCGCATCGTTGAATCTGTGTTGGATCACCGCTTACCGCCTGGCACCCGACTGACCGAGGACAGGTTGTGCGGTATTTTTGGTGTTTCGCGCACCCGAATCAAGCCTATATTGGTTCGCCTGGCCAATGAACGCATCATTACCTTGACGCATAACCGTGGTGCCTCGGTTTCTCAGCCCACACAGCAAGAGTCCATCGAAGTTTTTGAGGCTCGGCGTTTGATTGAGCCTGTGCTGGTTGTACGTTTCATGGAAAAAGCCCATGCCCACGATATTGCGCATTTGTCCAGAATGCTCTCGCAAGAGGCGCAGGCGCAAGAAGCGGGTGACTGGCACACAGCCATTCGTTTGTCAGGTGAATTCCATTTGTACATATCTGAAATCGCAGGTCATGAAACCTTTGGTCGAATGATGCACGAACTGATTTCGCGCAATTCGCTCATTCTCATGGCCTGGGGTTCGCGTGACCCCAGTTTGCGGCGACAGCATGCGGCATGTGGGTGTTTGGAGCATAAAAAGCTGCTGGATGCGATTCGCTTGCGCGACCCAATTGAAGCGCCCAAGCAAATGGTGGCACATCTTCACACCATTGAGAGCCAACTCAATTTCACGCTGGCCCATGTGCAATCGGTGGACCTTGAGCAACTCTTGCAAGATTGAACAGCAGTGCGGCGTTTATTGGTCATCAATCCCAACACTGGGCAAGCCACGACCCAACGCCTGCAATCCCATTTGCAAACCCTTTTGCCCCTCGATGTCAATTTAGATTGCATCAATGCGCGATTCGGGGCCCCTTATATTGCTTGTGAGGCCAGCCACGCCGTTGCGGGTCATGCCTTGCTAGATGCATGGGCGCACCATCTGCATTCCCAATCGCATTCACCCGATGGTGTCATCATTGCGTGTTTTGGTGACCCTGGGCTGTTTGCGTTGCGCGAGGTCAGTGCATGTCCCGTGACTGGGCTTGCTGAGGCCTCGTTTATCCAAGCTTCTCGATACGGTTCTTTTGCCATCGTCACCGGCGGTACCCGTTGGAAACCCATGCTAGAGCGACTGGCCGTGAGTTTGGGTTTTGCTTCTCTTTTGCAGCATATTGCCTTGGTTCAAGAGACGGGCGCACAGTTGCTCGCCGACCGAGAACTGGCTTTGCGCGTTTTGTCAAAGGCTTGCCAACAGGCTGCAGAAACAGGGGCAAAAGCAGTGATCTTGGGTGGCGCAGGTTTGGCCGGTTATGCAGCAGATTTACAGGCGACATGCCCTGTGCCTTTGATTGACAGTGTCTCTGCAGGTTTGGCGCTCTACCTCAACCAAACGATGCCGCAGGCCCGACGTACCACCCCTAGTTTTGAGACCACTTGGACAGCGATGCCAGACTACATGTCGTTACGGTAAGCCGGCTTTGGTTGAAGACTTCTGTTTCAGTGCAATAAATCCGCCAATGTACGGGCAATCACTTTGGTGGCTTTGCGTAAGTCCTCTAAGTCCAAGCGTTCATCTGCTCGCTTGGCATGTGACTCTAAAACGGTTCGAGGCCCAGCGCCGTAAATCACTCCAGGTATGCCGCGTTCCACATACAAACGAACATCGGTATACAAAGGCGTTCCCACTGCAGGAATAGCTTCACCAAAAACCGCACTGGCGTGTTTTTGCAAAGCATCTACCAATGGTTTGTTACCGGGCAGCGGTTTCATGGCATGGGCCATGAGCATGCGTCTGACATCGATATGTATGGCATGGCTTGGATCGCGCTGGCGGTTGTAAGCGGCAACGGTGTCTTCCAAGAGTTTGCGAATCGAGGCTTCCACTTGCACCGGATCTTCTTCAGGGATCATGCGCCGGTCTAATTTGAAGGCCACAGTGCCTGGAATCACGTTGGTATTGGTGCCACCTTGAATCAAGCCAACATTGAGGTAAGGATGGCTAATGCCTTCTACTGCAGAGGTGATTTTTTGGTACAAACTGTTTTGCGCATACAAAGCATTCAGCAATGCAACTGCACCTTGCAGCGCATCAATACCGCTGTCGGGAATGGCCGCATGCGCCATTTTTCCGTGGACAGTGACTTCCATTTGCAAGCAACCATTGTGCGCGGTAATCACTTGGTAGCTAAAGCCTGCGGCAATCATCAAGTCGGGCTTGGTATACCCGTGTGACAACAGCCAGCCTGGGCCAACTTCGCCACCAAATTCTTCATCGTAAGTAAATTGCAGTTCCACCTGACCCTTGGTGGGTTTGGCAACAGCCTCTAAGGCACGAAGTGCAAAAGTGAAAGTTGAAAAATCACATTTGCTGACCGCTGTTGCGCGCCCGTAGATCTTGCCGTCGACGATTTCACCCCCATAAGGGTCATGTGTCCAACCCTCACCGGGTGGAACCACATCGCCATGCGCGTTAAGTGCAATCACCAAGCCCTCACCATAGTGTCGCTTGACAATCAAGTTGGTGATCGACGTCAAGCCTTGCGCTTTCACTTCGGCTTCAGGCACTTCATAGCGCTGACAAGGCAAACCCATTTGCGCCAGCAGATCTGCCGTTTTCAAGGCGTGAGGCGTGTTGTTGCCGGGTGGGGTGTCGGTGGGAATGCGAACCAATGCTTGCAAGAACTTCACTTGTTCATCGAAATGGGCGTCTATCCACTGGTCTAGTTGGCTGTCTGTGCTCACGTGTTGTCCTGATAGGGGTGGTGTTGTTTCCAATGTTGGGCAATATCGATACGCTTACAGACCCACACGCGGTCAAACTTGGCGATATGGTCTAGAAATTTTTGCAAAGCCACGATTCGCCCTGGCCGTCCTAGGAGTCGGCAGTGCATACCCACACTCATCATTTTCGGGGTATCGGCACCTTCCGCATAAAGTGCATCAAAGCTGTCACGCAGGTAAATGAAAAAATCTTCTGCCTGCGAGAAACCTTGTGGCAGCGAAAAACGCATATCGTTGGTGTCGAGCGTATAGGGGACGACCAAATGGGGAACCACTTCGCCGTTGGTTTTGGCGACCCTCATCCAAAACGGCAGATCATCACCATAGTAATCGCTGTCGTATTCAAACCCACCGTGGTCTACCACCAAGCGTCGTGTATGGGGGCTGTCGCGTCCGGTGTACCAACCCAGAGGCGTTTGTCCCGTCATCTGTTGAATGATGTTCATACCGATTTGCATGTGTTGGCGCTCGGTGGCTTCATCGATGTGTTGGTAATGAATCCAACGCCAACCGTGGCAGGCAATCTCGTGGCCCTGTTGAACCAGGTAAGCCGTCAATTCAGGATGACGTTCTAAAGCCATGCTCACGCCAAATACAGTCAGGGGGAGCTGGCGTTTTTCAAACTCACGCAAGATGCGCCATACACCTGCTCTGGATCCATACTCGTAAATACCTTCCATGCTGAGATGACGGTCGGCAAAACTGGGTGGGTTGAACATTTCTGACAAAAACTGCTCTGAACCTGCGTCGCCATGTAAAACTGCGTTTTCACCGCCTTCTTCGTAATTCAGAACAAATTGCACAGCAACACGTGCTTGGCCTGGCCAGCGGGCATGCGGGACTTGTTGGCCATAGCCAACCAAGTCTCTTGGGTAGGGAAGGGTGGTGTCGTAGGTCATGAAGCAATCTGTAGCTGGAATATACAGATTATTTCAGCCAATCAGGTTCAGGGAGTTGGTTAAACACATTTCGCAGACCGTGGCTCCAACTGGTTCGCAGTTCACGGAAATAGTCGTCGCCTTCGTCAATGCGGTGGCGCTTAAAGACAGACAATCCATCGCGCTTGACCATGGCGAAGTCAATCGGCAAGCCCACCGACAAATTACTTTTGATGGTGGAGTCAAACGATACCAAGGCACATTTGGCCGCCTTGTACAGACTGAGTTCGGGTTGAATCACACGGTCCAAAATAGGCTTGCCGTATTTGCTCTCGCCAATTTGGAAAAATGCGGTGTCCGCGGAGGACTCAATAAAGTTACCTTGCGGGTAGACCATGAACAGGCGGGGCGCTTCACCTTTGAGCTGTCCACCCAATAAAAATGTGGCTGAAAAATCAACGGAAGATTGTTCGGGTGCTTCGTTTTGCGTGGTCGTGATGACATCGCGAAGTTCTTTGCCCAGCAACTCAGCCACCGAAAACAAAGAGTCTATGGCCGTCAAAGCTTGGCCGGTGCGGTTGGCGTATTGCTTGATGCGACTAACCACCTGTTGGGTGGTGGCCAAGTTACCGCTGTTGAGCATCACAATGACGCCTTCACCGGGGGTTTCAAACACCGTCATTTTGCAAAAAGTGGACACATGATCCACACCCGCATTGGTGCGCGAATCGGAAGCAAAAAGCAAACCCTCGTCCAATGCCATCGCAACACAATAAGTCATAGCGGTTTACTGCTGAGTGAAGTTGACTGATTCTACTTTCGCAAAGCTGTCCAGCGTCTCGTTGCCCCCGCCAATACGTACGCCACGAACAGGACTTGCATCGTCGTAGTCCAGTCCATGGGCGAGGCGTATATGCCCCTGATCCGCCCCCACCGAATTGCTGACATCAAACCCAACCCATCGACCGCCAATCCAGACTTCCGCCCAGGCATGGCTGGCCACATGGCCTTGGTCGTCGGAATTGAGATAGCCACTGACATACCGCGCGGGCACACCGAGGTGTCTGACACATGCAAGAAAAACATGGGTGTGGTCTTGGCATACCCCTTTGCCAACGGCAAAAGACTGCGCTGCAGTGAACCCCACTTGGGTATGCCCTTTTTCATAAGGCATGTGATTGAGTAAGGCAAGCATCACATCATGCAAACCGAGGTAAGGGCGAGAGCGAACGGTTTGCCGAAACGGATCAATGAAAGCTTTGATGGCCGCATCGGGTTGTGTCAAAGGCGTCATGCGCAAGAACACTGCCGCCGGCACGGGCCCTTCGGGTTCGCCTTGTTCGCTTTGCTTCAGGTCAATCAGGCCTTGGGCTCTGAGGACAATCGATTGCAAGGGTTTTTCCAACACCAAACAGTGACACTGGTTGCCATACGCGTCTAGCCATGGCGTGGCTTTCGACGGCAGTTGCAATTGCCACTGGCTGATCTGTTGTCTAGCGGTTTGCGGTGGGGACATGCGCAACATTTGTATGCTTCTGCGCATGGGCTGGTCGTAGGTGTAAGTGGTTTCATGAAAGATTTGCAGTTTCATGACAAGACTTCCAAGTAATCGGTTTGCACAGCTTGTGCCAGACCAATGTTTTCTTCCACAAATTTTTCGAGATAGTCTTCCAATCCCAGCGCGTAGACTTCTTTCAATGCACCGAAGCGCAGATGTGTCAAAAGGTTGGCGCAACGTTTGCGGGCTTCACGACCGGTTTGTTGGGGTAAAGAGCTGAGTATGAGCGCACACTCATCGAGGCAAAAGTGCAATGAACGGGGAACCCGTGGGTTGAAAATCAGCAACTCAGCCACACGGTCTGCGTCAATGGTGTCACGGTAAGTGTCGCGGTAAGCCTCCAAGGCACTCACAGAGCGAAGTACTGCACCCAATCGGTAATAGTCGTCGACCATGTCGCTGCCTTCCTCGGCTTGACGTCGTGTTTTGACACTCAAAATACGGGCGGTGTTGTCTGCCCGTTCAAGGTAGGTGCCGAGTCTGATGAAATGATAGGGTTGGTCGCGTTGCACCGTGGCAAAAGTAACGCCACGGAAAAGATGTGAGCGCTGCTTGATCCATTCGAAAAAATTCGAATCAACCATGGCGTCATTGCGCAGCATTTTCTTTTTGCGTGACAGCAACTCTAGCCACGTGTCGTTGATACATTCCCACATTTCCACGGTCATGGCACCTCGAACAGCGCGGGCATTTTCACGGCTGGCTTGTATGCAATTGAAAATCGAGGAGGGGTGATCTTGGTCCCATGCCAAGAATTGCGCGATTTGGTCTGCCCGCACAGGCTTGCCTGTGGTTTCGAAGGCGGCAAGCGTGTCTGTAATGACCAAGGGTTCTTTGATGGCCTCTAGATCATCACCCTGACTGTCGTTGGCGGAAACCAGTGCAAAGGATTGACCGACTTCCAAGATGCGCGCCATGTTTTCGGCGCGCTCAAGATACCGAGACATCCAATAAAGCTGTGCAGCGACACGTGAAAGCATCATGGCACCTCGCTTTCTTCAAGTACCCAAGTGTCTTTCGTACCTCCACCTTGAGAAGAGTTCACCACCAAGGAGCCTTCTCGCAAAGCCACCCGCGTCAAACCACCTGGCACGATGCGGGTCTTGTCACCCATCAATACAAAGGGTCGTAAATCGATGTGTCTGGGCGCAATACCTTGCTCGACAAAAATGGGGCAAGTCGATAAGCTCAGTGTGGGTTGTGCAATATAGTTTTCAGGGTGTGCCTTGATACGTTTTGCAAAGGCATCGATTTCGCTTTTCGTGGAGGCGGGGCCGACCAACATGCCATACCCTCCAGCGCCATGTACCTCTTTAACCACCAGGTCTTTCAGGTTGGCCAGCACATAACTCAGTTCATAAGCATGGCGACATTGCCAAGTTTGCACATTCTTCAAGATAGGTTCTTCTTGAAGGTAAAACCGAATCATCTCTGGCACAAACGGGTAAATCGATTTGTCGTCAGCCACGCCGGTACCTAAGGCATTGGCAATGATGACGTTTCCTTGGCGATACACCGAGGCCAGACCTGGAACGCCAATGTAAGAGTCTGCTTGGAAACACAAGGGATCCATATACGTGTCATCCACCCGGCGGTAAATCACATCGACTTGTTGGGGGCCTTCAGTGGTTTGCATGTACACAAAGCCATCCCTGACAAACAAGTCTGAGCCTTCAACCAACTCAATGCCCATTTGCTTGGCCAAAAAGGCATGTTCAAAATACGCGCTGTTGAAGCGACCTGGGGTGTGCAATACCACTGTGGGTTGATCCACCCAACTTGAAGACCGCAGTGTTTGCAGCAACAAAGCTGGGTAATGCTCAACGGGGCGCACGGCATAACGGCGAAACAAATCAGGAAAGAGTCGCATCATCAAGATGCGGTTACTCAGCATGTATGACACGCCTGAAGGCACTCTCAAATTGTCTTCAAGCACATAAAAACTGCCGTCTGCGTGGCGAATGATGTCGACCCCTGCAATGTGCGCATAGATTTGATGCGGTAAATCCAAACCCAACATCATGGGCATGAACTGCGCATTGGCCAAAACCTGCTCACTGGGAACGATGCCAGCCTTCAATATCGATTGCTGATGGTAGACGTCATGCAAAAACATATTGATGGCAGTGACCCGTTGAACCAAACCTTTTTCCATCAACGTCCACTCACCTGCATCGATGATGCGAGGAATCAAGTCTGAGGGAATCAGCCGTTCTGTGCCACCTTCGTCGCCGTTTAAAGAAAAGGTGATGCCTGTGCGGCGAAATATCAAATCGGCTTCTGTTTGTTTTTGTTGGACGGTCTCGGAAGAAATGCCCTTGAGCCATGTATCAAAGGTGGCGTAGTGCGCGCGAGCCAAACCGTTCGATTGGCGCATTTCATCGAAGATGGTGTGTGCCATGGAGATCTGCCTTGCTGGAGTGTGTCTGTAAAGGCTTAAGCAGACTTTATGCCGAGTCATTGATGTGCAACTTTTCAGTGCAAATGTGCAATAAAGAGGCTTTGGGGTTCGATAAACACCTTGATTTGCAGGCATTCAATGCACGCATACAGTGCGGGAGCGGTTATTTGCACCGTATTGGCGCAGTATGGATTATTGGCGTGAAGCCATTCGCTCTCTGGAATAGGCAGCGACGCCATCTTGGTCGAGCACTGCTTGAATGGGCAGTCCCAGCAAACGCAATGCGTGGCTCACGGCTTGCTGTTGCAGTGGGTGGGCAGCTTGCCGCCCCAACATGCGCAAGGCCCAATCAGGCAGGGTATCGAAAGCCGCTTGGATGACCAGTTTCATGAATGGACGGTCCCATGGACGGCAGGGATAGTTTTCGATGATCTTGATAATTTCTGCGGTACGTTCATCAAAACGCAAATGCGGTCGGAATTGTTGAAGCGCTTGGGTCGTTGTGGCCAGGTTATGGGGCAACGCTTCAACGCCAAGCAGTTGGCCAATCACGCCCATTTCTGCCAAGTAGGCATCTTCTTGCAGAGGACTGAGTGGGTTCAAAGAAAAGCGCTGATAGGCTCGCAAAAAACTGCTGACCTCACCAAGATGCACCCACTTCAACAACGCAGGCTCATTGGCCACATAGGGTGAACCATCTGGCATCAAGCCTTTGACGTTGGCGTGGATGCGGTTGACTCGCTCTATGGCTTTCAAGGCCTGTTCGCGACCACCATAGGTTGTGACAGCCACAAAATAAGCGGTTCTACCCAACCGAGCTTGCAGGTCATGTCGAAAATTGGAATGGTCCCACACAGCGGCCAAAGCCCTTGGGTGCAAGGCTTGCAGCATCAATGAAGATAAGCCGCCGACCATCATGCCCATGAAATGCGCATGTACACGCCAAGGCATAGAGTCAGGCCCCAGCAGACCCGCATCGCCAGCAGGGGTTTTAAAACTGTCTGGCGAATGGACAGAGCCCGTCAGTTCTTTGATGCGTTCGCCCAAGAATTGGCGAACAGGTGTGGGCATCTGGGTCAAAGAAGCACAGGAGAAAGGTAAATCTAGATGCTTTGACCCGTTGCGCATGGTGATGGAGGCGGGCAGTTAACTGCGTTGCTCAAGTAACTTGCGTATTTCGCTCATCTCAAGGCGAACCGCCTTGATCTCCTCTTCGATGGCGTCAAATTGCGCATGGTCTTTATGGTCTTGTTCCTTGTCCGCCGTGATGGAGTCCACAATCACCGCAATAAACAGGTTAAAGATGATGAAAGTGGCGATGAGAATAAACAATACAAAAAACACCCATGCGTAGGGAAACACTTCAATCACCGGTCGGGCAAGGTCTTGGGACCAGCCTTCCAAAGTCATGATTTGAAACAAGGTAAACGCACTGGCCCCTAAATCACCAAACCATTGGGGGAAATCGTTGCGAAATAAATTGGTGGCAATGACAGAGGCGACATAAAAAATAATCAAAATCAGTCCAAAGACTGAACCAAGACCCGGCAGTGAGCCAAGTAAACCGCCAACCACCTTGCGCATACTCTCTACTTTGTTAATCAATCGCAGAACACGCAACACGCGCAATGCACGCAAGACAGACAAGGAGCCGGATGCAGGAATGAGGGCAATACCCACCACAATAAAGTCAAAAACACACCAAGGATCTTTGAAATAGCCCCAACCCCGGGCAGTGATCAACACCACGATTTCTGCAATGAAAATCCACAAAATGGCATGGTCCAGCAGGATGAGCTCTGTGCCAATGTTTTGCATGATCTCTGGATCTGTTTCCAGGCCCAAGATGGCTGCATTGAACAAAATCAAAAAAACCAAAAAGTGTTGAATCCATGGGTGCTCCATGAAGTCTTCAATTCGATTTTTCCAAGCGATGTTGGAGTGGTAAGTACGACTCATACGACTGCGTCCCGATTCACAAAAAGGAGCAGACTTTAGCGCAAAGGTAGGGGTAATAGTTTTGAACTACGCGGCTAAAGAGTTGGCCAAACTGAACACAGAGTTGGGGCCTGAGGGCAGTTTGGGCGCTTGTAAGGGTTTGAATTTGCGGGGGTCCAGCTTGCTTGAAGGCGTAAGGTTTGCGCCGCCCCATGCATTGTCAGGGACCTGCGACATGACATCGGCCAAACTTAAACCATGCAGGTGTTTTTCCCAAAAGTTCTGCATCAGATGGGCGACCAGATCTTTGCTCATCTCGCCTTGGGAGTCGCGCGGCCGTTGCGTCTGCGGGTCTTGAAAATCAAACACTTTGATCACGTCAAGCAGCATCAAATCTGCTGGCTTACCTTGCGTGCAATATCCCCCGCCTGGTCCACGGTAAGAGACCACAAAGCCATGCTTTTTGAGTTGAGAAAAAAGAGACTCCAAATACGACACAGACAACCCCAAACGCTTGCTCACAATGTCTGTGGTGACTGGTCCTGTGTCTTGGTGTTTGCACACCCAGAGCAAGGTATTCACTGCGTTCTGCGTCAATTTTGAAAACATCAGTATCTCCGACTGGTTGTAAGATTCATCACAAGAAAAGCTTGGTGAATAAGTTTTGTGTTGTTAATATAGAGTCAAACTGCAATATTTCAAATAAAAAACCAAATATTGAACTATTTTTTAGGTAATATTAGGTCAAAACCTATTCAATAAAGCCAGAAAGACCGATTCCATGCCTTTACAAGACAAACCTGTTGATCAAAACTTGGGCCGATACCGAATTGGCGCTGTCGCCAAACTGGCCGGACTGCCCGTGGCGACACTGCGTGTGTGGGAGCGTCGCTATTCGGTGGTCACGCCCCCAAAGACAGATGGCGGTCACAGGTTGTACAGTGACCAAGACGTACTCAAAGTGACATTGCTGAAAAGCTTAACCCAGCAAGGTCACGCCATCAGTACTTTGGCAAACATAGACATATCTTCATTGCAAAGTTTGTTGAATGAATCGCGTCAAGCCATGCAAGTGCATTCGGCGCGCCAGGTGTTGCCAGCGGTGATCTCCTTGGTGGTGGTGGGCTATAACTTGGCAAGTCGGCTCGAAACGCAAAAATTCACCTTGACATTCGGCCATGCAAGTTTGAAAGTGGTGCAGGTATTTACCGATCTGCAAGACGCCTTATCGTCAGCAGAAATGCCTGCGGTAGATGATGCTTCCACCATGCTTGTGTTGCATCAAGCATCCGTCCTGTCCAACCATGCCGATGACATTTTGCGTTTGCAACAGCGTTTGCAAGTCAGCAAAGGTTTATTGGTTTATCGTTATGCTTCTGAGCAAGTCACGCAGACCTTGAAAGATGCAGGCTTTTTGTTGCGCCGCGAGCCTGTGTCCGATTCTGATTTGAGCGACATCATGCAGTCGGTACTGTTTGTAGATCCATCGCGTCAGATGTCTGAACTTTCAGCGAAAACCATTCCTGCCCGCAGATACTCAGACCGCGTTTTACAAAGAGTGGCTGCCATTCCGTCGCAGGTGTTGTGCGAATGTCCCCGCCATGTGGCTGAATTGATTTCCCAACTCAGCAGTTTTGAAAAGTACAGCAGTGAGTGTCTTAACAGTTCGCAAAACGATGCCAAATTGCATGCCTATCTCTCTGCCGTCTCTGGCACTGCCAGGGCCTTGTTTGAAGAGGCCTTGCAAAGGGTAGCCATGCAAGAAGGTATTGATTTAACAGAAAACGGCAAATGAATCGCGTCATCAATTTCAGCTCGGGACCGGCCACATTGCCGGAATCCGTTTTGCGTCAAGCCGCCAGCGACATGCTCGATTGGCAAGGCTCTGGCATGTCGGTCATGGAGATGAGCCATCGGGGTCCAGAGTTCACCGAGATACTGTCAACAACGCAATCGTTGTTGCGCGAACTGTTGGCCATCCCTGATAACTATGCGGTCTTGCTGTTGCAAGGGGGGGCGATCGCAGAAAACGCGATTGTCCCTATGAACCTGATGGGTCTAACCGGCAGTGCAGACTACGTTGTCAGCGGGAATTGGTCACTCAAGTCCATGCAAGAGGCCATGCGTTATGGCCAAGTGCATATCGCTGCCAGCGCTGAAGCACATGCGTATCACTGCATGCCTGCCCAAGAGACTTGGACTTACTCCGCAAAGCCTTCCTATGTGCATTTTTGCAGCAACGAAACGATTGGTGGCGTGGAATGTCATTGGACGCCTGATGCCGGTGATGTTCCCTTGGTTGCAGACATGTCTTCCAACATCATGTCCAAACCCATCGATGTTTCGCGGTATGGTCTGATTTACGCAGGGGCTCAAAAAAACATCGGTCCATCCGGTGTGACATTGGTGATTGTTCGCCGTGACTTGCTTGGCCACGCTTTGCCCATCACGCCATCCGCATTTAACTATCAATTGCAGGTTGACAACGAATCAATGTACAACACCCCTCCCACCTACGCTATCTACATCATGGGGTTGGTTTTGACGCACATCCAGCGCGAGGGTGGTTTGTCCGCGATGCAAGCGCATAACCAAGCGAAAGCCGACTTGCTGTATGACTTTTTGGATCACAGCCAATTTTTCAGCAACCGGGTCAGGGTTTGTGACCGATCACGCATGAATGTAACTTTTTATTTGCGCGATGAATCCTTAAACGCTGAGTTTTTGTCCTCTGCGCAGGCACAAGGCATGGTTCAGCTGCGAGGTCATCGCATCGCGGGCGGAATGCGTGCGTCCATTTACAACGCCATGCCTTTGTCAGCCGTACAGAAACTTCGCGACTTTATGTTTGCGTTTGAAAAACTTCATGCCTGACGCAATGCCAAGCGTGCTGCTTTGGCAATATGCGCGGCATCAACTTGGAAAAAAGACCTTAGTTCGGCGCGCGTATCGCTGCGACCAAAGCCATCAGTCCCAAGGGTTTTGTAAGTCCTTCCTTGTGGCATGAAGGCGCGGATGCTTTCAGGCACAGCCTTGACATAGTCTGTTGCTGCGATCACAGGACCGTGCGTGTTTTGCAGTTGGGTGGTGACAAATGGGACTGTGGTGGTCTCTTGGGCCATGGCGGCGTGCTCGCTGGCCTGTCCGTTGCGCGCAAGCTCACTCCAACTGGTCACGCTGAACACTTGTGACGCAAAGCCCTCTTTGGCAAGCAATTGAGCGGCTTGAATCACTTCCAGCATGATTGCACCAGAGCCCATGAGTGTCACACTTGGCGCAGACTTCTTCATCTCGTCTCGGTTGTCTGCAACCAAGTGCATTCCCTGCAAAATATGCGCATGCGAGCCTGGAATCAAGTTGGGTTGCGCATAGTTTTCGTTCATCAGCGTGATGTAGTAGAAAACATCTTTTTGTTCGACCAGCATCTCGCGCATACCGTGGTCAACGATCACAGCCATTTCGCATGCAAAAGCAGGGTCATACGCTTTGCAATTGGGAATGGTTGCCGCCACCAGATGGCTAGACCCGTCTTGGTGTTGCAGGCCTTCACCACCCAATGTGGTGCGACCAGAAGTCGCGCCAAGCAAAAAGCCTCTGGCTCTTTGGTCAGCTGCCGCCCAAATGGCATCGCCCACCCGCTGGAAGCCAAACATGGAGTAATAGATATAAAAAGGCAGCATGGCCAAACCATGTACGCTGTAACTGGTTGCAGCGGCTGTCCAGCTGGCAATCGCGCCGGCTTCGCTGATGCCTTCTTCCAATATTTGGCCATCCATGGCTTCACGGTAACTGAGAACCGAGCCAATATCCTCGGGCTCGTATTTCTGGCCAACACTGGAATAAATGCCCACTTGCTTAAACAAATTAGCCATACCAAAGGTACGCGCTTCATCGGCCACGATGGGCACGATCCGTGGGCCCAGTTGGGGGTCTTTCAGTAAATTGCCCAGCAATCGGACAAAGGCCATGGTGGTTGACATCTCTTTGCCATCAGCCTGGCTGGCAAAGTGGGCATATTGCGCCAGATCGGGGACAGCAACGGCGTCACACAGTGTTTCTCTTCGGGGCAAATAGCCACCGAGCCGATCTCGCTTGGCATGTAAATATTGCATTTCTGCACTGTTGGCGTCTGGTTTGAAAAAAGCCAGTTCTTTGGCTTGTTCATCGCTTAAGGGCAGGTTGAAACGGTTGCGAAACTCCAGTAACGCGGTGTCATCCAGTTTCTTCTGGCTGTGGGTGGTCATCTTGCCTTGACCGGCTTGGCCCATGCCATAGCCTTTCTTCGTGTGCGCCAAAATAACCGTGGGTTGACCCGTGTGGGTGGCGGCGGCGGCATAGGCTGCGTGAATTTTGACCAAGTCGTGACCGCCTCGTTTCAAGCGGTCAATTTGCTCATCGGTCAAACCTTGTGCCAGTTGGGCAAGTTCAGGGTTTTGGCCAAAGAAATTGTCCCGGTTAAAGCGCCCATCCTTGGCAGCAAAGGTCTGCATTTGTCCGTCAACTGTGTTGGCAAATGCTTTCACCAGGGCGTGTTGTGTATCGCGTGCAAACAAACCATCCCAGTCGCTTCCCCAGATCAGTTTGATGACGTTCCAGCCAGCACCGCGGAAAAGCTTTTCCAATTCATCCATGATGCGACCGTTGCCACGCACAGGGCCGTCTAATCGCTGTAAATTGCAATTCACTACCCACACCAAGTTGTCTAATTTTTCCCGTGAGGCCAGTGTCAATGCACTCATGCTCTCGGGTTCATCCATTTCGCCATCACCAAAAACGCCCCAAACCTTGCGTTGGCTACAGTCCAGCAGCTGCCTGTGAGAGAGGTAGCGCATGAAGCGCGCGTGGTAGATGGAGCTGATCGGCCCCAAGCCCATGGAGCCAGTGGGGAACTGCCAAAAATCGGGCATTAACCAAGGGTGTGGGTAACTGGACAAACCGCGTGCCCCCGTGCGCGGCGCACTCAGTTCTTGCCGGTAATGCGCCAAATCCTGTTCACTGAGGCGACCTTCCAAAAATGCCCTTGCGTAAACGCCAGGCGCACTGTGGGGTTGGAAAAACACCAGGTCACCGCCATGCTGCGCATTGCGGGCGTGGAAGAAATGGTTAAAACCGACTTCAAACAAATCTGCTGCACTGGCATAGCTGGCAATATGCCCACCCAGTTCACCATAAGCGGCGTTGGCGCGGGCCACCATGGCCAAGGCATTCCATCGCATGATCGAAGCTATTTTTTCTTCGATGGACAGGTCCCCAGGAAAAGGCGATTGCACATCGACAGCAACCGTGTTGACGTAAGGCGTGACCAATTCTGGAGACCATTCAATTTGGTTTTGGTGGGCCAGGGCAACCAGTTGGTCCAGTAAAAAACCTGCCCGTTCGGCACCGTGTTGCGTTACCACGGCGTTAAATGCATCGCGCCATTCGGCGGTCTCTTGGGGGTCAGCGTCAAGCTTGCTTGCGGTCACGGGTAGACTGAAAAGGCGTTTGTTCATGGCTGTAACTGTAGCCAAAATCGATCCCAATGAATGCCTTATATATAGGTTAAAAATAGCTTTTTAAAGCATAAAATATTTTGAAAATGGGCTTTAAAGGAATATTATGTCTTTGGATCAGGTTGATTACAGAATATTGGCGCAATTGCAGGAAAACAGTGCCATCACCAATGTAGAGCTTGCCAAAAGAGTGCATTTGTCGCCCTCGCCATGTTTGAACCGTGTCAAAGCATTAGAGTCGTCAGGCGTGATTCAAAAATATGTGGCGCTTGCCGAACCCAAGGCCTTGGGCATAGGTTTGAATGTGTTTATTTCCATCAGTTTGAAAGAGCAGTCCAAAGCCACATTGGCTGAATTTGAAAGACGTATTGCCGACCATGACGAGGTGATGGAGTGTTACCTCATGACGGGCGATTCCGATTACCTGATACGGGTGGCCATCACCGATATGGCGACCCTGGAGAAATTTATCCTCGAGCAACTCTCGCCTATCCCAGGGGTTGAAAAAATTCGAAGCAGTTTCGCCCTCAAGCAAGTACGTTATAAAACCGCGTTACCGCTGAAACCGCCAGTGTTTACTTCTTGAATTTGTCGATGGCTCTTTTCAGGTCGATGTATTCCTCGCATTGCAAGCCGCATATTTTTTCAAGCGAAGCCAGCAATTCTTTGGCCTTGTCAATTTGCTTGGTTTGCACATAGGTCTGCCCCAGGTATTCATGGGCGCCACGGTGGTTTGGGTCTATGCGTAGCGCTTCCTTGTAATTGAAGATGGCTTCGGGGTAGCGTTTGCTGTTGCGAAGGCTAAAGCCCAACAAATTAAACCCGTCGGCATTGTTGGGGTTGGCTTTGACAAATTTCTCCAAGCTGGAAATTGCCGATGGCCAGTCTTTCTTTTCAATCCATGTTTTGGCGACAGCCAAGTCTGGGGGCGCATTGGCATCGGAGATATCTGCTGCGGCAGCATTCAATGAGGCACAAAAGCTAAAAACAAGAATAAAAAGCAGTTTCATGCAAACACTCCAGGCACATAGGTGACAAGCTTGGCTGCATTATGGCGAAACTCAGCTTTCCCTGGCCAGCCAAGACAATGCGAAAGGGCGATAATTTGCCGTATTCAGAATTCGGCCCCAGGAGCATCTCATGAAACTCACCCCAGAACAACACGCTCAATTTGACACAGAAGGCTATTTGTTTTTCCCTGGTCTGTTCACGCCAGACGAAACCCGTGTGTTGGTCGAGGAGGTGCCTCAGCTCTACAGCCGCCGAGAAGCATTCAATGTGCGAGAAAAAGGCAAGGACGCGGTACGCACCAATTTTGCAGCCCACTTGTACAGCGAACCTTTTGCCAAATTGGCCAGGCATCCAAGAATGATTGAGCCCGTCGAAGATTTGTTTGGCGAAAAGTTGTACATGCACCAGTTCAAGATCAACGGCAAGATGGCGTTTGAAGGCGATGTTTGGCAATGGCACCAAGACTATGGCACTTGGCTCAACGACGACATGATGCCCACAGAGCGGGCGATGAACGTGGCTATTTTTCTTGACGATGTGAATGAATTCAATGGCCCATTGATGTTCATTCCCGGCAGCCATAAAAAAGGGGTGGTGGATGCCAAGCACGATCTGACTACCACCAGTTACCCGTTGTGGACAGTTGACAACGACCTGATTGGTCAGCTCGTTGAGCGAGCAGGCGGCAAGCAAGGTGGGATTGTCAGCCCCACAGGTCCTGCGGGTTCTATGATTTTGTTTCACAGCTGTTTGGTGCATGCGTCTGCCAGCAATTTGTCACCCTGGAACCGTGTCAGCGTGTACCTGAGCTTGTGCGCCGTGAGCAACCATATTCGTCGCCACAAGCGTCCTGAATTCATCGCTCACCGCGACTTCACACCTATTGAATGCCTGCCTGACGATTGCTTGTCCAAGTCCTACCCTGTGGATTTGCCATGGGCCAAGGGCTTGCCTGCCAGTGCTTTGGTGACCTCGGATGTTCCTTTTGACCAAACCCAAAAAGCCGCATGAGTTTGTACCTTCAACTGCAACAGCGTGAGCGCGACAACAAGCCCATACGTGTCGCGCTGATTGGCGCTGGAAAATTTGGTGCCATGTATTTGGCGCAAGTGCCCAAAACCCCGGGCGTTCATTTGGCAGGCATCGCTGACTTGTCTTTGTCGGGTGCCCAAACAAATTTGGCGCGGGTAGGGTGGCCAGTTCACCAATCCCAAGCCACATCTTTAGACCATGCGTTTGACAGTCGATTGACATTTCTGACTGAAGATTGGCATGCGCTGGTGAGTGACCCGCGCATTGATGTCGTTGTCGAATGTACTGGCAACCCTATTGCGGCAGTTGAGCACTGCCTCGCTGCGTTTGAACATGGCAAACATGTGGTGAATGTCACGGTGGAAGCTGATGCATTTTGTGGCCCTTTGCTGGCCCACAAAGCCGCGCAAGCGGGTGTGGTTTATTCCTTGGCATTTGGTGATCAGCCCGCTTTGATTTGTGATTTGGTTGATTGGGCCCGCACCTGTGGTTTCCCAGTGGTGGCGGCAGGTCGGGGACATAAATGGTTGCCGCATTTTTGTGAATCGACCCCAGACACGGTGTGGGGCAACTACGGATTAACCCCCGAGCAAGCCAGTCGCGGTGGTTTGAATCCCAAAATGTTCAACAGCTTTTTGGACGGCTCTAAGCCCAGCATTGAAAGCACTGCCGTCTCGAATGCCACAGGCTTGACTGTGCCAAGCAATGGCTTGCTCTACCCACCTGCCAGTGTGGAAGATATTCCTTTTGTCACCCGTCCTCGCAGCGAAGGTGGGGTGCTCGAGCACAAGGGCATGGTTGAGGTCATCTCTTCTTTGGAGGCCGATGGCCGAGTGATTCCTTATGACATTCGCATGGGCGTTTGGGTCACAGTAGAGGCCGAGACCGACTACATCAAACATTGTTTTGAAGAGTACAACGCGCATACCGATCCGTCCGGTCGTTACTTCACCCTTTACAAACGATGGCATTTGATTGGACTGGAGGTCGGTATGTCGGTGGCCAGTGTGGCTTTGCGCGGTGAAGCTACAGGTGTTGCACAAAGTTGGAATGCCGATGTGGTTGCCACCGCCAAACGTGATTTGCAAGCGGGTGAAATATTGGATGGCGAAGGGGGCTATACCGTGTGGGGCAAGTTATTGCCCGCCAGCACTTCTGCCCGGATGGGTGGTTTGCCGCTTGGGTTGGCGCACCAAGTCAAGCTTGTTCGACCCGTCAAAAAGGGCCAGTCATTGTGCTGGGACGATGTGGCCATGGACAAACAATTGCCAGCTTATCGCGTGCGTCAAGAAATGCAGCGCATGTTTGCGGCTTGAATCACACCGTCGGTTTTTTGAACATGTCTGAGCGCAATACTTTCATCAATAACATCCACTCGCCAGCATTTTGGACGGTGAAAGTGAATTGCTCATTCATGCCATTGTTCATTTGAATTTCATGCCAATGGGCAAACAATGACAGTCCTTTGATGCGTTTGGCACTTTCAGTGAATGAAATTTCGATGTGAATGAATGAAATATCTTCATTGCTGTCGAAGGATTTGAAATACAAGCCATCTGAAAGCAAATACAAGACCCCTGTCGGCAGAGAAAAGCGATTGGAGGTGTTGGCCGGGCCGTAAGCAATGATGGTCTTGTTGATCAATTCCACCGGTATGCTTTGGCTGATGATTTGCTGGGTATCGTGCGTTTTGTACAAAGCAAAGGCCAATCCCAATCCCACCGCGGTCAAGGCATAGACCTGATTCCCGGTGAAAAGATAAATGGCCAATGCCACCAACAAAAAGGGGATGGACAAGTCCAGCCGCATCTCCCAGGGGCCACGCGAAATCAACAACGAACTGTTGTCAAGCGTGTTGGCCAAAATCAGCGGGGAAATGTTCGGTTTTTCGTTTTGCACATGCGGCAGTTGCGAGCCGCAGTTTTGGCAAAAAACATTCTCACTGGGGTTGATGAAATAGCAACTGGTGCAAATCATGTGGGGCTTTCAGAATTTGCGTACATCAGTGAGACTTGGCTTTGGCAGGCGCTTCATGCTTGTCGGAAGCGCCATGTTTATCAGCGGCATCTTCATGCTTGTCGGGGGCTGGTCCAGCGTGCTTGTCTGCTGCCTCGGTGTGATCGCCGCTGTCGTGCTTCTCAACTTTATTGGGTGCATCTGCCTTAGCGGGTTCGTGTGAGAGGAAGTTGTATATCGCCAAAGAACTCAGCACAACGGTCAAACCACACAACAAACCAATGATAAAAATCATAAAGTTGCCACCATCTCCGTCTGTATCGGGGGAGGATGGGTTGCGAGCTGTGGGCTTATCAGCTGATTTTTTCTGGATAGCTTGCAATTGGGTTTTTAACTCACTCATGCCAGAGGCCAAAGCGCCCATGTTTTTTTCCAGACTTTGCTGAGCGGCTTGGTGGTAGTTTTCTAAGCGTTTTTCCAGTTGTTCCAATGCCTCATGTTCAGCATCTTGAAGGTTTTCAGTGCTTTGAGCCAGACCTTGGGCAAAGCTTTGTGACATCAATTTATGTAACTCAATTTTTTGTTTTTCAAGTTGCAGTTTGAACTCATCGGGCATTCGCTGTGAGTGCTGTTGCGCTTCATTTTGTGAAAGTAAAGCAGCCAATTGGGTGAGCTGGCTTTGCAAGCTGTTTTGTTGCTCCGCCACTTGATGGATAAGGGGTTCGAGTGGGTCGGGTTGGGTTTGTTGATGGCTTTGCTGCTGGGATGCCAGCGAGATAAAGTCCAATAACAATGAATGTTTTTCCAGCGTCTTTTTGATTTCTTGCTGGGTTTGTTCCAGTGCTTTCAGTCTTTCAATGTCAACCGATGGCAGGGTTTCTTTCGGTGCTGCGGCAAGAACCGGTGGACTGGCTGGCCAGACAGGTGGAGGAGGTGCCGCCACAGCAGGTTCTGTCACTTTGGGCGCCAAATCCAAGTCAATGTCAGGCATGTCTGCCATGTGCTCCGGGGGGCTCAAGTTGAAGGTGAGATCGTCCACCATAGGTGTCTCAAGCGGCGCAGTGGTGTTTGCGACGGTGTCTGTTGAGACAGCTGCTTCAATCGGCTTGGCGCTTCGTTTGGCGGGCGCGCCACATTTACCGCAAAATTTGGCGGTGATTGAAATGGGTTTTCCACATGCAACGCAATCCATGGCTTTACCTAGTTAGTTTCTTCTGATGTGTAAATTCGACAAGGAGAATACTTGCCTGTGCTGGCTTGGTTTTCTTCGCAATCTCGTTTGGCAATTTCTTCGGCTTTTTCTTGGCTTTTGTCAGTGACGGCGCCCGCGCAGTAAGCGGTTTCCCCATCAAAACTGTAAACAAATGCGCGAAAAGGTTTGTCGGGGTCCGTTTGTCTCATGAAACGTTCAAACAATTTTTTGCATTTTCCAAGAAGCGGCGGACGGTATAAAGTGGCCAAAGACGGCGGTTCTGGTTTGGGCTCCAAAGCCAGACTTTCTCCAGACTGGTCTTGGGCAGATGCATTTTTGCTGTGATCGGCAGGTTCGGCGTCGTGGTGCGATGGTTTATCTGACGCCAAGCCTTGCTCGGTTGCTGAAACGTCTTCTGTAAGGTGCTTCGGTGTCAAAAATGATCGGGAATAGAAGAACAATGGGATGTTGATGCAGGTCATCAACATCACCATGATCAGGTATTTCGTCATTCCTTTTGTATTCATTTGTCAAAAAATCTAATAGTTTCCATAGTTTACAAGCAAGACTTGTTCCACTTTAATCGGATCGAAAACGACTGACTTGAGGTGGTAAATCAACCATTTCTAAGCTTAGCTTTTGATATGGATAATTTAGCATTCAAAATAATGCAACAAAACTTATTTTTTGATAATTCTCATGGCGATTTAGGCTAATTTTCTCATTAGAATTATTGGAAGGTTAATTTTTCCCGTCATTTTTAATTCAAAGGTATGACATGGCTGATACAACTCCCTCAGCAAGCAGTTTGATCATTGGCGAAGGTGTCACTTTTGTTGGCTCGATCACAGCTCCTGGGCGTGCCACTGTCAATGGCGTGGTTTCGGGTGAAATCACGGTGCATGATTTACACATCGGTGTACAAGGCAGTGTGTCAGGCAGCATAGATGCCCACACCATCGATGTTCACGGATCACTGGCCCAAAACATTGTTTGCCATGAGCACATCATGATTCACCGTAACGGGGCTGTGTCCGGCAAGTTGGATTACGCAGAAATAGAGATCGAGCGCGGTGGTCAATTTATGGGGCAAATGACCCAACACCCTGCGGACCAAGTGAAGTCAACCGCTGAGCCCAACAAATCTCGTCCAAAACCTTGACTCTCCTCTGAAAGAGGGGCTTTCCCTTAGGGGCAGATAGGCCCCCTGGTGCTATGATTAAAGGCTCTCAGCCGAGCATTGCTCGACCGATGTATGGCCAGTTCATGAGGAAGATATGACGACCCCAACCCCATCTACAGGATCTGATGTTCAGGTCAATGCTTCCGCTATCGAAGAAATGTTTGCCGGAAAGTCGGTTGCTTGTCCTTGTTGCAATGGCGCTTTATCGCCCAGCATGTTGCAAAAAATCATGGATGACGCCAGTCGTTTAGAAGGCTTCAAAAAAGATTTTCGTGCAATCCCAACCGGTGGCTTGGGCATGATGATTGATCCCCACGCCCACATGACCGCGCGCACCACTGACGACTACGAAGCCATGGCCCAAGCAGGCATCGTGGCTGTGATTGAGCCGGCTTTTTGGTTGGGTCAAATGCGAACCAACGTCGGTACCTTTGTCGATTACTTTTCAACCATCACGGGCTTTGAGCGTTTTCGTGCGGGCCAGTTTGGGATTCGTCACTACTGCACCATTGGTTTGAACCCCAAAGAGGCCAACAACGAAGCCTTGGCTGAGCAGGTTTTGGCTGTCTTGCCGCGTTACCTGACCAAAGAGGGCGTGGTTGCTGTTGGTGAAATTGGTTATGACGAGCAAACGCCGCAAGAAGACAAAGCTTTGCGCGCCCAAATTGAGATGGCCAAAGAATACGATCTTCCCATCATGATCCACACGCCGCATCGCGACAAAACACGTGGTACGCAACGCACCATGGATGTTTTGGAAGAGCATGGCTTTGACCCAGCCCGTTGCGTGATTGATCACAACAACGAGGAAACCGTGCGTGAGGTACTCGATCGAGGGTATTGGTGTGCTTTTACGATTTACCCCTCAACCAAAATGGGCAACGAACGCTTGGCTGCTTTGGTTCAGCAATATGGCTCTGAGCGCGTCATAGTTGACTCGTCTTGTGATTGGGGCGTTTCTGATCCTTTGGCTGTGCCCAAAACCGCTCGTTTAATGGCAGATAAAGGCATCTCTGCAGACATCATTCACCAAGTGGTTTATAAAAATGCCTTGGCCATTTACGGTTTGAACGGTGAAATGCAAGAGGACCATTGGCTCAAACCCCAGGCCATCGACCAGCGCACGCTTTACGAGGGCAACTCAGTGTTGCGTGGCCAAGAGCCCAAAGTGCTCACCCGTCAAGTAGACGCTAACGTGATTCGCTAAACAGCTTACTCACCGGCATTGGGTTTTTTATGCAACCGTTGATTGTTCTTAATGTGGTGGGATTAACGCCTCGGCACCTGGGCCCCAACACCCCGCGCTTGTCTGCATTCGCCCGTCAAGGTGGCATGCGACCATTGACCACAACCTTGCCTGCATTGACATGCACGACCCAGGCCACGTTCATGACGGGTTTGGCACCAGACCAAACGGGTGTGGTGGCCAATGGATGGCTGTTTCGCGATTTGCAAGAGATTTGGTTTTGGCGTCAATCCAATCGACTGGTGAACGGTGAAAAAATTTGGGAAGCTGGCAAAGCAAGAGACCCGCGCTTTACCTGCGCCAATATGTTCTGGTGGTACAACATGGCGTCATCGCATGACTACGGTGCGACGCCCAGGCCGATTTACAAAGCCGATGGTCGAAAGTTGCCAGACTGCTTTACCGTTCCTACCGATTGGCGAGAGAAGCTAAGCGCACGTTTGGGCAAATTCCCCTTGTTCAACTTTTGGGGGCCCAATACCAATATCGCCTCTACGCGTTGGATCGCCAAGGCCTCCGAATTGGCCATTACCGACTTTGACCCAACGCTTACCTTGGTCTATTTGCCGCACCTTGATTACGATATGCAGCGTTTTGGTCCCAACGAAAACCATCCTGCTGTGGCCAAGTCTTTGCGAGAGGTCGATGCGGTCGTGGGTGATTTGATCGATTTCGCGCAAAAACATGGTCGCCGTGTCATGGTTTTGTCCGAATACGGTATCACCGAGGTTGATCGACCCATTCACATTAACCGAGAGATTCGTCGCCAAGGGTGGCTTAATGTCCGCATGGAAGATGGGCATGAAATGCTTGACCCGACGACGTCCAAAGTGTTTGCGGTGGCCGATCACCAAATTGCCCATGTCTATGTGCGTGACCCTGCGCTGATTCCTCAGGTCAAAGCCTTGCTGCTCGCTGTTCCTGGCGTTGAATCGGTTTGGGATAAAAATGAACAAGCCGCGCACCATATTGCCCATGAGAGAAGCGGCGAGTTGGTGGTTATGTCAGATGCGCGTTCATGGTTTACCTATTATTTTTGGTTAGATGATGCATTGGCCCCAGACTTTGCACGCACAGTAGAAATTCATCGAAAAGCAGGGTATGACCCCGTTGAGTTGTTTCTCGACCCTAAGTTGGCATTTCCCAAGCTTTATATTGTGTGGAAATTATTGAAAAAAATACTGGGCTTTCGCATGTTGCTCGACGTCATTCCTTTGGATGCCCATTTGGTCAAAGGCTCACATGGTCGCCCCACCGACGACCCGCTGGATGGTCCCTTGGTCATGAGCGACATGCCCCATTTGCTTGCTGACACTGTGTCTGCCACGGATATCAAAGCCATGGCTTTGCAACATATTTTTGGCGTCTCGTCCCCTGTCAGCCAAGAGGCGAATTGATTGAGCGCAACCCCATCCTTGACCGATGTCATTACCCCTTACCCCAGAATTCAAAAAGAGGAAGCTGTTATGAATGCCCGAGCACCATCCATTGAAACGCTAGCGCCAGACACTGTGAGCGACAGCGTGCAGGTGCAAAGTTTTGCGGTGGAGTACGCCTACCCTGTGGTGTTTACACGGCATGCTTTTGATCCCATCAATACCCATTTGCTGGATGTTTTGCGCCGTCGTGAAGCACACAAGCGCCACCGTGTAGCCGTCTTTATCGATGGTGGCGTTGCCCAAGCCTTACCCAACTTGCTGGGACAGATTCAGGCGTACTTCGGGGCCCATGCCGAACACATCGAACTGGTGGGTGAAGCGGTCATCTTGCAAGGTGGAGAAGATTGCAAAAACGACCCTGAATTGATTTCTAAGCTGCTAAAAATACTGTCAGACAAAGCGATTGACAGGCACTCCTATGCCTTGGCCATTGGGGGTGGCGCGATTTTGGATGCCGTGGGTTATGCCGCTGCTATCTTTCACCGCGGTGTTCGGCACATTCGCTTTCCCACCACGGTTCTTGGGCAAGACGACAGCGGCGTGGGCGTGAAAAATGCCGTCAACTGGTTGGGTTTGAAGAACTTGGTGGGTACTTTTGCGCCACCTTGGGCTGTCATCAACGACGGTGTGTTCATTGATTCTTTGCCTGAGCGTGAAAAGCGTTGCGGCATGTCTGAGGCGGTCAAAGTCTCCTTGATTCGAGATGGCACTTTCTTCACTTGGCTTGAAAACAATGTGCAAGCCTTGGCTCGCTTTGAGACGGTCCCTTTGTCGTATTTGATCAAGCGATCAGCCCAGATTCACATGAACCAGATCGCCTTGGGCGGTGACCCTTTCGAGTCTGGGTCGGCCAGACCATTGGACTACGGGCACTGGGTTGCGCACAAGTTGGAACGCATGACAGTCCAGCACGAACTCAGCCACGGCGAGGCGGTTGCCATCGGCATCGCCTTGGATGCGCATTACTCGGTATTGGCTGGCTTATTGCCTGCGGGAGAAGACCTGCGAGTTCACCGCTTGCTCACGTCCTTGGGTTTCAAGCTATGGAACAACCAACTTGAAACGCGTAACGCCAAAGGTCAATTGGCTGTTCTGCAAGGTTTGGCAGATTTCCGCGAACACTTGGGTGGTGAACTCACCATTACCTTGCTGGCGGGCATTGGCAAGGGCATTGAGGTCCATGAAATCAATGACACCTGGGTGACCGAATCCATTGCTTGGCTGAAACAGCACCTTTGATGCCATGCAACTCAAACGGCTTAGCCATCAACCGCATCTCACTTACTGCACCAATATTCATGCAGGCGAGAGTTGGGATGCGGTAAGCCAGAGTCTCAACGAATTTGTCCCAGCCATTCGTGACGCCGTTGCCGACGGCGCTCCCATGGGTATAGGGTTGCGCTTGTCCGGTCAGGCTGCTTTCAGCCTCCATGAGCCTCAAGCATTACAGGCTTTACAGGCACAGTTGGAGTCACTCAACGCCTATGTCTTTACCCTCAATGCGTTCCCCTACGGCACCTTCCATGGGGTGCCTGTCAAGCAAGATGTTTACGCCCCAGATTGGACACACACAGAGCGGGTGCGTTACACCTTGGCGTGTATCGATATTTTGGCTGCGTTGTTGCCTGAAGGCGTGGATGGCAGTATTTCTACCGTGCCGGTCGGTTTTCGCCATGCAGCCGATGCCCCAGACGCGATGTCCTCTGTGTTGCGTCACTTGATGCAGTGCGTGGCCCACATGGTGCAGACAGCGCACCAAACAGGAAAACACATTGCCTTGGCCTTAGAGCCCGAACCTTCTTGCTATTTGGAGACCACCCAAGAAGCTTTGCATTTCATCCAAACCTATGTGCGTAGCGAAGAGGCCGTGGCTGAGTTGGCGAAGCTCTTGGCGTGTTCTGCCGAGAGGGCCCGTCAAGCCTTGGTGGCGCATTTGGGTGTGTGTTTTGATGTCTGCCACAGTGCGGTCGAATTTGAAGACCCCGCCCAGGCCCTGCGTGACCTAAGACAAGCTGATATTGCCATTGCAAAAATCCAACTCAGCAGTGCAGTGCGGATAGGGCGTATGGGTTCAGAGCATCTGGCCACGGTGCAAGGCTTTGACGACGCGGTTTACTTGCATCAAGTGGTTGTAGAGCAGTCTGGCGCGTTAAAGCGTTTTGTGGATTTACCTGAAGCCTTGAGCGCTTTTCATGCGGGTCAAGCCCAAGGTGAGTGGCGTGTGCATTGCCATGTCCCTGTTTTCTTGCATGATGCGGGCAGCATCTCGACCACCCAAGCCCAGTTGCTACAAACCTTAGAGGCTTGCAAGCGTGAAGGGTTTTCTTCGCATCTGGAAGTCGAAACCTACACGTGGGATGTCTTGCCCGATGCGCTGAAAACAGACTCCAAGGCGCAAGCCATTGCACGTGAACTGTTGTTTGTGAAAAAGGTTTTACTGGCATGAATACGCAGCGCACCGGGTTGGCCACCTATTTGAAAATTGGCCGAGTCTCCAATTTGCCCACTGTCTGGACCAATGTCTTGGCGGGTGCCTTTTTGTCTGGCCATGCGGCCGATGTCAGCACCCTGTTGTGGGTGATGTTGGCCATCACCTTGTTTTACACCGGGGGTATGTATCTCAACGATGCATTCGATGCCGACATTGATGCGCGTGAACGCCCCAATCGGCCCATACCCTCTGGACAAATTTCAGCCAAGGCGGTTTCAGCTTTGGGTTGCGCCATGTTGATGGGGGGTATCGTCATCATCGCGCCTTATGGCACGCTGGCGGTGCAAGCAGGGGCGGCATTGAGTTTGGCTATTCTTTTGTATAACGCTTGGCACAAAGGCAATGTGTTTTCGCCAGTCATCATGGGCACTTGCCGTGCGTTGGTTTATGCCTTGGCGGCTTGGGTATGTGTGCCGCACACACCTGACACCTTGCTGTGGGGCATGTTGGCTGTTTTTGCGCACATCGCGGGCTTGACCTATGCCGCTAAGCAAGAAAGCCTTGATCGCATAGAGCGACTTTGGCCGCTGTTGATTTTGGTTTTGCCTTTTGCCATCTTTGTGGTTAACTTTGTTGTCAATCCCTTGGCCCTGCTGACCTTGTTGCTGCTGGCGGTGGCCAATATCTTGGCGGTGCGGTTGTTGGCATTGCGTCGCCAAGGCGGCGATGTCCCCCGAGCGGTCGCACAGTTGATTGCGGCTTGTGCCTTGCTTGATGCGGCGGCGGTGGCTTTCAGTGGCGGTGCTTGGCCTTGGGTGGTTGCCTGTGTATTGGCTTACTTGGCATGTCGCTTGTTCCAAAAATTCATTCCTGGCACGTGATTGCTTATGTACCCTCAACACCACCACCTTTCGCCTTCTTCAATCCCGCAAGCCATTCATTTGTTGGGTGCATGGTTGCAAGCACGTTTGTCTGCCGATGCCTATGCTTGGTTTGACACTGAATTGAGGGGTTTGCTAGCCAAGCCTGAGCAGGCCCGTTGGTTCAAGGCGCTGGGGATGGCACCACGCAAGTTAGGCAAGGCAGATTTACTCCCCAGCACGGCTGAGTTGCAAGCCGCCCAAAATTTGCGTCAAGGTTTGGATCCCACAGAATGGAGTGTTGACCAAACCGCCCGTATGGCCTTCACGCTGGCGTATTACCAAGGTGATGAGACTGACTTTGTTCAACAAATGGGTATGCTGGTTGACACCTCAGAGATCAATGAACTGTTGGCCATCTTCAGAGGCTTTGCCTTGTTTCCTCATCCGCAAGCCTTAGAGCCCAAGGCGCGCGAAGCCATTCGATCAACCATGCGGCCGGTGTACGAGGCCATGTCGCACCGTCATCCTTACCCCTTTGAGTTTTTTGACGAAGCGGCATGGAACCAAATGATTGTCAAGGCTTTCTTCTTAGATTCGTCAATTTGGCAGATACAAGGTATCGACCAGCGCTACAACGCCGACTTATCGGTCATTTTGATTTTGTTGGTACAAGAACGATGGGCAGCAGGGCGTTTTATTGCCCCTGAAATTTGGCGTTGTGCGGTGCCACATGCCAATGCCGATGGCGCAGCCGTTATTTTGCAAGCTTTGGCGGGTAAAAGTGCCGAGCGCGAGCAGCAGATGATTGCCAAAATGTGTCAGCATTTCCCTCAACTGTGTCCGCCTGAAGTGGTCGCGGCGGTTCAAGCCCATTCATGGGCGGCGCAAGCCAGTCGCATGGAATGGTCTGCCTTTGCGTCTGCATCGTATTGAATGTCTGGGCTCCCTACCGTGAACGAATCTTTGGAAAAACCATCAGACTGCGCAGGCACACCTGGCAAGGTCGTCCCCGTGATCAACCGAAGCCGTTGCGAGGGCAAGGCCGATTGCGTGACCGTCTGTCCTTATGACGTGTTCCAGGTGCGTCAGTTCACGTGGGAGGAGTTGGGGGACATCTCCTTGCGCGGCAGGTTGAAAGCATGGGCGCACAAGCGCATGCAGGCCGACGTGGTAAACCCCGAGACCTGTCATGCCTGTGGTTTGTGCCTCAAATCTTGTCCTGAAGACGCAATCACCTTAGAGAAATTTTCTATTTAATTAGCCGCCCGTTCTCTCTGGCGATAAACGCCACAGGCGAAAAAAACCTGCTGAGAACCAGCAGGTTTTTTGCATGACAAGTTGAAGCAAACTCAGGGCATGAATTGGTCGCTCATGATGAACGTGACCACGCCAATGCGTTGTTGCTGGTTGAACACTGCTTTCCATGCGGGCATTTTGCGAAAGCCATTGGTGACACGGTCATACACAAAATCAGGCTGGTAGGACGAGGGCTTGAGCTTAGGCGCTTTACCTGGGTAAGCGCTGTTGCCGTGGCAGTGACGACACTGGCCATCCCATACCTGTTTGCCAGCTTCAATGCTGGTCTGGTCTTTCATCATGGCGGCCGTGAACTCGGGAACGGGCTCATCATTGGCAGGGGCGGCCGCTTCTTCAGACCACACGTGGGTACTTGTCAAGCCCAAGGCCAGCAAGGTTGAAACACACAGCATGAGCGGTGCGCGACGCAGTGAAAAGGTGGGGAGATATGAAGTTTTCATGACATCAGTATATGCAAAAAAAAACTGCCACCTGTGTCGCACAGGTGGCAGTTTCAGACCTCAAATGACAAAATTATTTGGTAACAACTTTGTAGATGGTGTCAGAAGAGCCGTTGGGGCCTGTGGTGATGGAAGTCAAAGCATAGACGTCACCTTTGGCATCTTGGGCAAAAGCCAGGATGTAAGGGGTCTTGCCGTTGGGGGTTCCACCTTGGACTTCAACAGAAGCCACTTCCATGGACCATTTGCCATCAGCACCTTTGGTACCGATGAAGATTTGGCCGTCGTTTTCAGCAAAGCCTTTGCTCCAGTCGCCGAAGATGTACTTGCCTTTAGAGCCAGTGCCATCGCCGCGGGAGATGTAGCCACCAGTAACGGAGATGCCTTTGCAACCGTTAGGAACGGCGGTGCAGTTGGCGTATTCCATGATGGAAGCAGTGATGCCAGATTTGTCGCAGCTAGCAGGATGGTTGTCAGGCTCTGCCCAGTTGAAGCAGCGCATCACACCTTCCACACGACGCCAGCCCATGTTTTGGCCTTTGTCGATAGCTTTAACGGCTTCCCAGCTGTTTTGCTGCACGTCGCCGCAATACAGTTGTGTGCCACCAGCTTGGTCGAATGAACATCTCCAGGGGTTACGCAGACCGTAAGCCCAGATTTCTGGCAGAACGTCTTTCTTGCCGACAAATGGATTGTCAGAAGGAACGCCGTAAGGCTTGTCGCCTGTACGTGCGTCAACGTCGATGCGCAGGATTTTGCCCATGGGGGTGGTCAAGTCTTGACCGTTACCGACCAAAGGATTGTGGCCAATGCCCCAGTCGTTGGCATAGCCGCCGTCACCGGTGGAGATGTACAACTTCTTGTCGGGACCAAAGCCAATCCAGTGACCATTGTGGTTGAACTGGGGCCAGCTGATGGAGTGGATACGACGTGCTGAAGAAGGATCTGCAGCGTTTTTGTCGCCTTTGGAGACGGTGTACTCTTCAACCACGTTGCTGTGGTTGTACCAAAGCATTTGACCCAAATCGGATTGGTAGTCCAAGTGGGCTGAGTAAGCCACGTAGAACTTGCCGTTGGATTTGAAGTCGGGGTGGAAAGCCAAGCCCAACAAGCCTCGCTCGTCGAAATCTTGCATCAAGGGAACGATCTTGCTGCGGATGTCGAGGAAAGTGCCGGAGATTTTGCCGTTTTCAAGAATCTTGATACGACCGTTTTGTTCAGTGATGAACATGCGGCTATCACCGGCAGGTTGCACCATGGACAGCGGCGTGTTGATACCGCTGACTACTTTTTCGAGCTTGACGCTTGGACCAGCTTGTGCAGCTGAGCCGAATGCCATCAATGTAGTCGCAGCGATAGCCGCAACCAGTTTAAGTGCACGCATTAGAGAACTCCTCATCATTGTGAATTGAACTTAACAATCCCGACTTGCTGTTACTAAGTAAACTTAACAACCCTGTCCTTGGGATTGCACCCTTTTATCAGGCGAATGCATGATAGGACCCTTGGAATGCCCTTTGCATAGGTGTTAACTCTATGCTCGTAATTTGCAGGGAAATTTTTTTTGGTGTAGGCGTTTTGCCTGCGTCACTTCACGCGTGCAAGCATGTCCTGAATCTCTTTTGCGCATCGTGTACCGGAGGCAAAACAGGAGGCACTTTAATGGTGCCAGTCGCTTGGATGAGGTGCACTATTTTGGGTGTATTGATTGTTTTTATGCGTATTTATGAATTAATTTTTCAGGGAAAATTCTGAAAGACTTGCTTTTTCAAAATATTTTGGGGCGGTTTGTCATCCGTGTACTGTTGTGGGGCGTTAAGAGCAGCAAGATTGTTAAACCATGAGCACCATGAACAAATCACACGCCGATCAGCCTGCTACATCTGCACAAGCACCAAGCCACACCGCTTACGTGCCCTCCATCCATACCCCCATACGCAATACCTTCGAGCGCATTCGCAGTCAGTTGGCGCAAGAAGCAGAGCAAAAAAGTCGCCCTGTCTCTCGTTTATACCCTGGCTTACGTGCCCTGCGTGCCTGAATCACTACCTAAATCAAGCGTATTTTTAACCCCGTCAAAGGAAAGTCGTAGCGGCTTTCCCATTGCTGGCCAGCCTGTAAAGGCCAAGCGTCGGTCCAAGTCCCCGTGGTAATCACATCCCCCGCCTTGACATCAGGTGCACCAGGGCATTGCCTCAAGGCTTTCAAAAAATAAAGCAAAGCCATCAAGGGGCTGTCAAGCACGTTTCGGGCATAACCTGTCTCCACCGTCTTAGCCTCGTACAGCAGTTGCAGCGACATGCCAGCCAGTAACGCATGCAACGCTGCACCGTCCGAGGCTACCTCACGGATCGCCAAAGGTTTACCTACCAACAAATGCGCATGCAGGCCGCTGTCGGTCACGGTGTCTGCGACTTTGAAGCGCCAATCAGCGGCGTGCGACTGCACGATTTCAAAACCACAGGCCATCCACTCGATGGCATCGAACAGGCTTTGCGGATGTAACTCGTCAGCAGGCGTGGCACGCATGCCAAACACCAACTCGGGCTCTAAGCGCGGTTGGCTCATGCGACGGATGTCGACGCTGCCCTCGCCATACTGGTTGGCATGGGTGAGGGTGGTGTCCCACACCGTGCCCCAGATAGGCTCGAACACTTGGTAGCGTTCCCAAATGCTGCGGTTGGTGAAACCGATTTTGAAACCACGTGCCTGCTCGCCACGCTGCACACGCAATTGACGCACTTGCAAAGCGGTTTGGTAGGCCAAGGGCACATCGCTGGGGATGGCAGCCACGCTATCGGCGGGCCACAAGCTCGCTTGGTCAAGGTGCTGCAAAAGTACTTCTGGTGTCATGGTGGTGGCTGGTGAAGAATCGGTGGAGGGTGCAGACTATCATCACCCATGGCCATCAAATCTACCATTTACAAGGCGCAATTGCAGATCGCCGACATCGACCACGGTTACTACGCCGACCATGCGCTCACTTTGGCACGTCACCCCAGTGAGACCGATGAGCGCATGATGGTGCGGCTTGCCGCGCTGGCGATGAACGCCCACTGGGTGCAAGACCTGTGTCAAGGTGACGCGGTCCTGGCGTTTGGCGCGGGCCTGTCCGACCCCGATGACCCCGATGTGTCCATCACCGATTTCACAGGGCGCAAACGCGTATGGATCGAGGTGGGTCAACCCGAGGAAAAGCCCATGCTGCGCGCTTGCAGCAAATCTGACCGCGTGTTGGTGTACGCCTTTGCCCATTCAGCTGATATTTGGTGGCGTGGCATAGAGAACAAACTGCATCGCCAAGACAAGCTGCAAGTGCTGCGTATTCCCGCGCAAGCCTCGCAAGCCATGGCCGCCATGGCTGAGCGCAGCATGCAATTGCAAGCCACTTTGCAAGAGGGGGGCATGACGCTGAGCAGCCATTTGGGCAGTGTGCATTTTGAGGTGCAGGTTTGGCGTTGAGTGTGTTCAATTTGCGCTCGGTAACTCGTCCCAGCAGGTGGTAAAGCGTGGCGAGCGGTTGGCACTGCGCATACGCCAGTCCCGCGTGAGACCGGTCGCCGCCAGATGGATGGTGTCGCGCCCGAAATGCAGGTTGAGGCGGTCCACGGTTTTCATCAGTTGCACATCGCGTGAACGGGTTGTCGTCTCTGTGAACAAACTGTGTTGCTGGCGCCGCGCTTGGCTTAAAGCGGTGAGCATCACCCCCGCTTTTTTATAGGCAAAACCGGTGCGAAAGATTTTGCGCAGCGCCACCCATACCGCATCGCTGAGCAAACGGCTGTCGTCGCTGGGTTCAGGCAAAGGCACCAAGAAACTGGCGTTGTACTGCGGGTCATCGGGCTTGAAAGGGTTGGTGCGAATAAACACGTGTACCGCACCCGCCAACGACTGTTGGGCGCGCAGTTTTTCGCCTGCTCGCGCCACATGCGCGCTCAAAGCTTCGCGCAACTCGACCACGCTGTGCACAGGGCGACCGAAACTGCGCGAGGCCATGATTTGTTGCTTGGGTGGCGTGATGTCTTCCAGCCCCAAGCAACTGATGCCACGCAACTCGCACACGATGCGCTCCATCACCACGCCAAAGCGCTCGCGCATACGGGCAGGGGGCGTGTTGCGCAAGTCCAGCACGGTGTGAATATCCATTTCGCCCAAGCGCCGCGCTGTTCGGCTACCGACGCCCCAGACTTCCCGCACCTCGGTTTGCGCCATCCAGTCTTGACGCTCCGGGCGAGACAGGGCGTTCAAATCGCACACACCCTCAAACACGGCCTGTTTCTTGGCCAAGTGGTTGGCGAACTTGGCCAGCGTTTTGGTTGGCGCGATGCCCACACACACCGGCAAACCCGTCCATTGGCGTATGCGTTGGCGCATCTGCCGACCCAAGGCCACACCGCCGCCATGCAGCGGCAGCACTTCCTCGACGCGTAAAAAACTTTCATCGATGCTGTAGACCTCAAGGTCTGGTGCGTAGTCACGCAAGATGTCCACCACCCGTTGGCTCATGTCGGCGTACAGCGTGTAATTGGAGGAAAGGGCCTCAATGCCATGCTGTTGCGCCAGCGCTTTGAGCGAAAACCAAGGCGCGCCCATTTTCACGCCCAATGCCTTGACCTCGTTGGAGCGCGCCACCGCGCAGCCATCGTTGTTAGAGAGCACCACCATGGGTATGTTGTGCAGGTGCGGCTGAAACACGCGCTCGCAGCTGACGTAGAAGTTGTTGACGTCAACCAGCGCAAACTGTGCGGGTACACCCATGGTTTACGTTCCGCGCGTCAAGCGTCGCACCACACCGACCACCACGCCCCACACTTCTAGCGGGTGTTCCGCATTGAGCACAATCGCGTGGTAAGCGCTGTTTTCGGGGCGTAACTCCACGCGTCCGTGTTGCTGGTGCAAGCGTTTGATGGTGTAGTTGCCATCGACCACGGCGATGACGATGTCGTTGTGGCGTGCTTGCAGCGAGCGGTCTACGACCACTTTGTCGCCGTCTTCAATGCTGGCGCCGCGCATCGAGTCGCCACGCACATTGAACATGAAGGTAGCGGGCTTGTGACGCACCAAATAGTCGTTGAGGTCGAGGCTGTCTTCGCTGTCATCGGCAGCCGGCGAGGGAAAGCCCGCCGACATGCGGTGCAGCAGCAGGCGCAGTGGGGCAGCGCTGGGCTGGGTTTGCAGGGTCTGGGGGTGTTGGTGCAGGGTTTGCATGTCAAGAGGATACAAGTACTGTATAAAAACACAGTTTATCGGATTTGAATGCCGTCCTTGGAAATACCTTTTAACGGTGGCGGTGCTATCCTGCACGCCCCAGCAATGGCAGTCCAACCCGCTTTGTAGACAAGGTTTTCACCATGACGATTCCCTCCCTGATGCGATTCATTGACCACGGCAGTGGCGGCACCCCTGAGGTTTTGCAGCTTGCCCAGACAGGCGTGCCTGTGCCGGCGGCGGGCGAGGTCTTGGTCAAAGTGGCTTATGCAGGTGTCAATCGCCCCGATTGCTTGCAGCGCAGCGGGCGCTATCCGCCCCCTCCTGGCGCTTCGCCCATTTTGGGTTTAGAAGCCTCGGGCCATGTGGTGGCGCTGGGCGAGGGTGTGACGCAGTGGAAGTTGGGCGATGCTGTGTGTGGTTTGGCGAATGGCGGTGCTTACGCCGAGTACGTCAGCATTCCGGCAGGTCAAGCCTTGCCCATCCCCGCAGGTTTGAGCCTGTTGCAAGCGGCGGCTTTGCCAGAAAACTATTTCACCGTCTGGACCAATGTGTTTCAGCGCGGGCGTTTACAAGCAGGCGAGAGCTTCTTGGTGCACGGCGGGTCTTCAGGCATTGGTTTGACAGCGATTCAATTGGCCAAAGCCTTTGGTGCCAAAGTGCTGTGTACCGTGGGTAACGCCGATAAAGTGGCGGCTTGTTTGAAAGCCGGTGCCGATGTGGCCATCGATTACCGTCAACAAGACTTTGTGGCCCAAGCGCTCGCCGCCACCGAGCAAAAAGGCGTGAACATCATTTTGGACATGGTGGGTGGTGACTATATGCAGCGCAATCTGCAGACCTTGGCCATCGATGGTCGCTTGGTGCAAATTGCGTTTTTGCAGCCTTCCAAAACCGAGGTCGATTGGATTGCGCTGATGGTCAAGCGCCTGACCTTCACCGGCTCCACCTTGCGTCCGCGCAGCGCGGCCGACAAAGCGCAGATGGCCCATGAATTGCAAACACAGGTTTGGCCGTTGCTGGAAAAAGGACAAGCCTTGCCGGTCATTCACCAGGTGTTCGAACTCGACCAAGCCGCGCAAGCCCATGCACTGATGGAGTCCTCTACCCATATTGGCAAAATCATGCTCAAGGTGGCGGGGGACTGATGACGGTGATGAAGCAGGGTGCTGTGTTTATCTGCGTGCTTGCGGGGGCACTGTCTTTGGCGAGTGCCGCTGACAAGGTGTCAGCAGATTCGCATGTACACGCTGCCCACACCCACGGTCTAGGTAGTCTCGAGTTGGTGGTGCAAGGTGGCATGCTCACAGCCCACTTTGACATTCCCATGGAGAGCCTGCTGGGTCATGAGCATTTGCCGCGTACACCCGCACAAAAAAAAGCCATGGTCGAGTTGCAAGCAGCAACCGGGCAAGCCAGTTACTTCATTACCCTGCCTGCAGCTGCCGCTTGCAAGTTGGTGTCTTTGCAAGTGAATGCCGCGATGTTCAAAGGCAAAACAGCCGAGCACAGCGACTTGGATGCCGAACTCGAGTTCAGCTGCAGCCAGCCCAGCGCTTTGACACAGATTGAAATTCCCTTGTTTAAGAAGCACGTCCGTTTAAGTGCTTTGAAAGTGGACATGGTCAGCCCCAAAGGACAGTCCAGCGTCACCCTCAAAGCCAAGGACCCGGTGCTTCGCTGGTAAACCGTGACCCACGCCCTTCAGCTCTCGCAACTCTCCCATGCTTGGGGCACTTCGCCGCCCTTGTTTGACATTGCGCAACTGACGCTGGCGCAGGGTGAAAACCTGTTTATTCAAGGCCCCAGTGGCTGTGGCAAAAGCACATTGCTGGGCATGCTGGCAGGCGTGATTGCGGTCAGCCAAGGCCAACTCGAGGTGCTTGGGCAAGACATGGCTCAACTCAGCAGCGTTGCACGTGACCGTTTGCGTGGTGAGCATATGGGTGTGATTTTCCAGCAATTCAATTTGCTGCCTTACCTGGATGTACAGGCCAATGTGCTGTTGCCGACGCGCTTGTTCCCCAGTCGCGCCCAAGCTGCTGCCCAAGAGTGGGGCGACGCCCAAAGCCAAGCGCTTCACTTGATCCAGACCTTGGGTTTATCCCCACGCGTGTGGAAGCAACCGGTCCATCAGTTGTCCGTCGGTCAGCAACAGCGTGTGGCCGCCGTGCGTGCGCTGATGGGCAGTCCGCGCTTGGTGATTGCCGATGAGCCCACCTCTGCCTTGGACGACGCTAACCAACTGGAATTTCTAGAGCTTTTGCTGCGTACCGCACGGCGTCAATCTGCCAGCGTGGTCTTGGTCAGCCATAACGCGCATTTGGCTTCGCGTTTCGATCATGTGTTTGCCATGCCCTTGCGAGGCCAGCCATGATGTGGCTGAGCTTGGCATGGCGCAGTGCGTGGTCGCGCAGGCAGGCCTTGGCCATGGTGATGGTGTCGGTCAGCGTGTCGGTGCTGATCTTGTTGGCTGTACAGCAACTGCGCGAGGACGCCAAGCGCAGTTTCTCCAACGCTTTGAGTGGCGTGGACTTGATCGTGGGACCGCGTGGAAGTGCCACCGAACTCATGCTCTACAGCGTGTTCCAAATTGGACGCCCTTCGCGCAACATGGGCTACGAGGGCTTTGTGGCACTGGCGCAATTGCCGCAGGTGCAATGGGCGGTGCCGATACAGCTGGGCGACAGTTACTTGGGTCACCCTGTACTGGGTAGTTCACCAGAGATCTTCACTCGTTTCAAAAGCCAAGGTCAAGGCTTGCAATGGGCCCAAGGCCGGCCTTTTGCAGACCCACTTACCCAGCCAGAGGCCTTGAACGAAGTGGTTTTGGGCGCGGAAGTGGCCCGTCGTTTTGGACACAAGCTCCATGACAAATTGGTGCTTACCCACGGGCAGTCCAGTGGTCTTGGCACCGAGCACGAAGACCACCCCATGACGGTGGTGGGCATTTTGGCGCCTACCGGTGCACCCATCGACCGAAGCGTCATTGTCAGCTTGCAGGCGTTTGAAGCCATCCATGTCGGATGGGGCATGGGCATTTCACCCGGTGCTTTAAAAGTGGCAAGTGGCATCGCCTCCGTCCCCGATATGAAGGACTTGCAACCTGCTTCTTTGTCTGCGGTATGGGTGGGTTTGCACAACCGTGCCGAGGTGTTTTCGGTGCGGCGCAAGATCGAAAGCTTGGAGCGCGGGCAGTTGATGGCGGTCATGCCTGGGGTGGCTTTGGATGAGTTGTGGCAGATCGTCAAGGTGGTTGAAAACACCTTGTTGCTGGTGGGCATTCTGGTGGCGGTAAGCGCGATGTTCAGCGTCGCGGCGGTGCTCTTGGTGGCCATGGCTGGGCGACGCAAAGAGCTGGCTATTTTGCGTGCCATGGGTGCAGCACCCTTGGCCTTGATGGGTTTTGTTCTGTTGGAGTCTTTGTTGGTTTGTGTGGTGGGTATAGTGTTTGGCTATGTGTTGTGCCAAGTGTTTCTGATGGTGGGTCAATCCACATTGCGCACTGAATGGGGTGTGTTGGTGCAGCCAGGGTGGCCTGTGACGCAGGCGTGGTGGGCTTTGGCGGGCTTGTGTGGCGCTGCTTGCTTGGCCAGTTGGGTGCCAGCGTGGCGGGCGTATCGCCTGTCTTTGTCAGACGGTTTGCATCCACCGTCGGTTTGAGTGAAAAGGAAATATGTATGCATTGGCAAGCTTGGGTGAATAAGGTGTTGCGTTGTGTGTGCTGGATGGCGCTCACCACGGCCTTGGGTGCGGGCGCCCAAACCCCTGGTTACAACCTGATCGATTGGAACGATCTCATGCCCGAGCCTTGGGTGAAAGAAATGTCCAAAGAGATGGCCGCAGTGGGCAAATTGTCCAATTTGCAAGACAGCAGCGAAGAAGCTTACAAAGCCATGGCCGTCATGCGCAAAAAATTCGACGAAGCACCCATTGTCAAAACGCAGTTGAACAAAAAAGTGCGTTTACCTGGCTACGTGGTGCCTTTGGACGCTGAGCGCAGCGAAAAGCGTGAGTTTTTGTTGGTTCCTTATTTTGGTGCGTGCATTCATACACCACCCCCGCCCGCTAATCAAATTGTCCTCATTCGCCCCACCGCACAGAGCAAAATCAAGAAGTTACCGGAGTCTATGGACATCGTTTGGGTTGAGGGGGAGATCAAAGAAGGGCGGGTCGCCACCTCCCAAGGGGTTAGCGGCTATTTGATCGAAGCTGTTTCTGTGACTCCCTACGAGGTAAAACCGGTCAAACGCTGACTACAATGCACCCGATACGATTTTGACCTTGATCCATGGAAACCCCAGACCCTACCGAATTGGCTGAAGCCGCCGGCGACCCGTTCAAGACCTATTGCGCTTTGCTGGTGTCTACCTTGGCTTTGATATTGGCTTTGAATAACCTCGGCGGCAGCAACACCGGCAAAGAGGCAACCATGACCAATATTCTTGCTGCCAACACGTATTCTTTTTTTCAAGCCAAGAGCATTCGCCAAACCGAGTACAAACTGTCTGCTGATCGCTTGGAAATCCAGTTGGCCACTGAGAAGCTCAGCCCTCAAGCCACAGAATTGATACAGAACAAACTGGCGGCCTACAAAAAAACCATCGAACGCTATGAGTCCGAACCCGATACGGGTGAAGGCAAAAAGGAACTCATGGCCAAAGCCAAGCATTTGGAAGAAGAGCGTGACCTGGCCTTGCGCAAAGACCCGTGGTTTGACTATGCCGAAGGCTTGCTGCAGCTGGCCATTGTCTTGACCTCTGTGGCCATCATCTCCAACCGACGCCCCATGTTTTATGCCGCTATCCTCTTGGGCTTGGTGGGTTCGGCATGCACCATCAACGGCTATTTCCTTTTTTACTAAACTATCCACTTCATTTCAAAGCGAGACTGACTTATGGCAACCAATATTGATCAATCCAACAATCTGGTGATTGGCAACGGCGTGACTTTCAAGGGCACGCTCAATGTGCCAAAGAAAGCCACGATTTACGGCACTGTGGATGGCGAGTTGACGGCAGAAGAAATCTTCATCGGTCAGTCTGGAAAAATCACGGGCAAAGTCACTGCACGTAGCATTGAAGTTGAAGGTGAGATGCACCAAGTCATTCACTGCCGTGACCATTTGCACATCCGCGCCACCGGCAAAGTCTCTGGCAAGCTGGAGTATTCGCAAATTCAAATCGAGCGTGGCGGTGAATTCCGCGGCGAAATGCAACAAGTTGGCGCACCGCCTGTTTACCCTGCCGGCAGCAACCCTGCTGCTGCGCCGAGCAAGCCTGCCATGGCACCGGCGGCAAGCCCTGCAACAAGCCCTGCTGCCCCGTCTGCTGGCAATAACAACAACACCTCTAACTGAGCAAGCCCCCTACTTGTAGGGGTTTTCGCAGACTGTGTCGGCTGTTTTTCGCATGCACCGACAACCAAAGCCATAGGTTTTCAAGTCCTTTTTTTCAATGCCTCTTATCGAGGCATTTCTTTTTTGTCCGGCAGGAATATAGAGTTTGGGCTCGAACACGTGTTGGCGCTTTTTGCCATCTTTCATCTCGAAGCTGGCCCCCACGCAGTAAATAGGGCCACTTAAACGGTTGTCGAGTTCAAACAGCATCAATTGCGGGTCGTCATTGGACCAACCCGATTGGATGCCTACTTGTTTCAATTCGGCAGGTGTCAAATCAAAGCCTTGCAATGAAGCTTTGCTGTCCCACCAACCCATACCAAACGCAGCATGGGTGACCAAACTCACACAGAACCAAACCCAGCGTTTCATAGCAAAGGCAGGATGTCTTTCAATGTCTGGCCGCTGTAAGTGGGGCGGGGGCCCAAGGTTTCAAAAGGCAAGTTTTGGCGATTGACCCAAAAGCTCTTGAAACCGAACCATGTCGCGCCCAGCGCATCCCAACTGTTGCTGGAGACGAACAAGACTTCGCGCACATCCATAGGGTAGTGGTGAGTGACCAAGCCGTAGCTCTGCGGTGAGGTTTTGAATTGCCGTACTTCATCGACAGAAAGAATTTTGTCTATCAGTCCGGCCATGCCCGCACTGCTGACCGCCTTGGAAAGCATGTCGGGACTGCCATTGGACAAAATCGCGCAACGCATGCCAATGGCTTTAAGCTGATGCAAGACCGCCAGGTTTTCTTCAAAAGCAGTGAGCTGCGCGTATTGGTCCATCAGTTGTTTTTGCTTGGCAGGGGTGAGTTCAAGCCCCAGTTTTTGGCAAGCGTATTGCAAACCAAGGCGTGTCAAATCCCAAAACGATTGGTAATGGCGGCTGCCCAAGGGATTGAGTGGGTCACTCATGCTCACCAAACGGCTGTACTCGATTTGTTTGTCGCGCCATACCACTGACACGGCTTGGCCATGTCCGGGAAATAGCTGCTCGGCCATGGCGCTGATCGCGTACACATCGAACAAGGTGCCGTATGCGTCAAAAACCACCAAACGAATCATGGTTGACTCCTGCTATCGTCGTTGCTTGTCAGACCATCCTGACTTTGGATAGCGTTGAGGGTGCCATCGTATACTCATTTTATGAAGATTCTTATTCTCAACGGTCCCAATCTCAACCTGCTTGGCACGCGTGAGCCCGAGCAATATGGCCATGCCAGTTTGGCCGATGTGGAAGCTTTGTGCCGCGCCACGGCCACGCCCTTGGGCTTGGAGGTGCATTTTGTGCAAAGCAACCATGAGGGTGAATTGATTGACCACATTCACGCCTATGGACAACTGTGCCAACTAGGCAAAGCCTTGGGTGCTGTGTTCAATCCAGGGGCATTTACCCATACCTCTGTGGCCTTGCATGATGCGGTTAAAGGCACTGGCTTGCCAGTCATTGAGACACATATCAGCAATGTTTTTGCGCGCGAAGCATTTCGCCACCATTCTTATCTGTCACCGGTCGCTGTCGGCGTGATCGCAGGCTTGGGTATTCAAGGTTATGCCTTGGCAATACAGGCATTGGCGCACCGTCAACCGAAGTAATGCCCATGAACACGCCGCTTGCTTGTGTCTTGTTTGCTGGCGTGATGCCTTTGTTGGGGGCGGCCACAGCAAAATGGGGTTTCAAGGGATTTGACAACCACCAACCCCGTGCATGGTTGGCTGAACAATCAGGCTTGCGTGCCCGCGCCAATGCAGCGCAACTCAACAGTTTTGAGGCGTTTCCTTTTTTTGCGGTGGCTGTCTTATTGGCTTTGCATTTCCAAGCGGAGTCGGCTTGGCTAGACACACTGTGCTTGATGTTTGTAGCGGCCAGGGTGTTGTACTTTGTGGCCTACCTGATGGATTGGGCCAGTTTTCGCACCCTCTGTTGGGTGGTGGGTTACGGCGCGTGTATCGCCATTTACCTGCCTTTGCTGTAAAGCTCTTTAGCGAACTCGCTTTATTCAGAAATCACTTTGCAGGCTGCTTTGATGCCGCGTGCTGTTTTCATTTGCTCGCAGCGTTCCATGGCTTTGCGTTCTGCTACTGCAGACATTTTGACGTAAATAGAGCAGGTGAAAACCATTTTTTCCTGGTCCATGCTGTTGTCATAACTGACAGCACAGCGACCAATTTCACCCAGATGGGGCTTCTCGTTTCGATAGGCTTCTTGCAAAGGACTTGGCAAGTCATGCAAGGAGACATAAGGGAATTTGTAAGGGTCATTGGCCATGGCGCATGAGACCCAAAGCAACAATGACACAAGACTTGCCAAGCGGCAGATAACCATACTGATCTTCATGATCCCATCATAAAACACTTGGCTGTCATCCATGGACCTTGGCACCACGTTAAATCCATGTCTTTTGCAATTAATCAAGGTTTCCTATGAAAAAGCCCCTGTCCTGTCTTGCAATCTGCCTTGTTTTCGCTGTTCCCAGCCTGTCCATGGCGTGGGAGGGGGGTGGGGAGCGGCATTCTTCCATGTATCGCCGTGGTGGCGATCAAGGCGATCACGGTTACCACGGCGGGCATGATCACCATGGATGGCGTGGTGACCGGGGCAGAGGCTGGGTTCCGTGGGTGTCGGCTGCTGTGATTGGTTCTGGCTTGTACTGGGCCAATCAACAAGCCTATGGCCAACCTGCAGTCACAGTCATTACGCCACCACCACCGCCCGTGTATTTAGAGGCGCCACGTGTGGCGTATTTTTGCCAATCATCGGGCCAGTACTATCCCTATGTTCCAAGCTGCAATATGCCTTGGCAGTTGGTGTCTTACTGATCTCAAAGTACCTGCGTAGACTTTTGGCCTTGTCGCGCAGAGTGTCTGACCAATCCGCCCAAAGTTTCAATGTCCACACTGGCGCGTTTGCCTTGGTAAACCTTGTTTTTCAGCCAAGACAGTTCTTCTTGCAATGCCTTATCGCCTCCTAATTGGCGGTGCCAGCATTTGATCTCGGGTGCCCAGCGATAACCTCTTGCTTTGAGCAAATCTTTGCTGTCAAACGGAGAACCCGTGGCGTACAAGCGGACCTGTGGTTGGTTGAGCGACTCCAACAAACGCAACAACGCCGGTTGTTGACTTTGCGGCAGGACCGCGTTGAGCAACTCCAGCAAAGCCCAACAATCGGTTTCGGCGCGGTGGGCTTCGTAAAAGAAACCTTGGGTTTGCAGCAAGTATTCCAGCTTGGCTGAACCCACACCTTCGCTTTTCCAATCGATGTCTTTGATGCTGCAAACCCATTGCTTCTGTTCAAACGCCGGCCAACGGCTCTCCACAAAGGGGCGGTCAAAAGCAGCGTTGTGGGCAATGATGACCGTGGCATCTGCAATGATTTGGTGAACACGGGCATCGTCGATGCGCTTGCCGCGCACCATCTCATCGGTGATGTGATGAACCTGTGTGGTCTCGGGTGGAATGGGCCGACCAGGGTCTTCAAGCTCATCAAACACGGCGGTCACGCCATGAACAGTGCCCAGCACAGGGTCAAATTCAAAAGCAATCATGCCCAGTTCAATGACTTGGTCATCTTGCGCGCTCAAGCCGGTGGTTTCTGTGTCAAGCACAACGGCTTTTTGCAAAACCTGACCCGCTGTCGTTGGCGAAAATTGTTGTCTGGGTAACAAGCGGCGCAAGACATGGTAATCGGGGTGCTGGTTCAATGCTTGCGCCAGTTCAAGAATGTCTTGGGATGAAAGTTCACTGAGGTTCATAGAATGCTTAGGTAACAGGCGAAAGTGGTATGGCCTAGGTACAGAGTTTAAGGGGCAGACGTGCGCAGTACACATAACATCACAAACAGAAATACAAGACCGTGGAAACGGGTCTTGATGGGTCTTGGTGCAAGTCTGTTGGTTGTCTGCGCTTTTGCCCAAGAAATCTCTCCAAGCGCAGACAAACCCTTTGCAACTGACAATGCCCAAGTCATCGGTTTGTATTTCACACCGCCCGCTGACGCCGCCAAAGCAGTGATCGATGCGATAGACCAGAGTCGCAGTGAGGTGTTGGTGCAAGCCTATGGCTTTACCCATGTGGCCATGGCACAGGCCTTGGTCAACGCACATGGGCGAGGGGTGCGGGTGCGCGTCTTGTTGGATGAAAAAAGCCAGTCCACCAATCGAAACATCATCGATATGCTGCGTGAAGCCCAAGTGCCTTTGCGCTTAGATGGGCAACACGCAATCGCACACAACAAAGTGATGGTCATGGATGGGCAGACAGTCATCACGGGAAGTTACAACTTCACCAATGCCGCCCAAAGCCGCAATGCTGAAAATTTGCTAATTTTGGGTTCGTCTGAATTGGCGCAAAACTACAAAGACAACTGGCTCAAACACTGGGAGCACAGCCGTTAAGCAGATTGTTTGCGCAGTGCTTGGGCGGCTTGTGTGACCAGTGCAGGGCCTTGGTAAATCAATCCGGTGTAGATCTGCACCAGATTCGCACCTGCTTGAAGTTTGCTCACAGCATCTTCAGCATTCATGACCCCGCCGACCCCGATCAGTGGAAAGTGTGGGCCCAGTGCTTGGCGCAAAGCGTGAATCACACGGTTACTCGCCTGCTTGGCCGGTGCACCTGAGAGGCCGCCCGTTTCGCTGCCGTGTGGCAAATGCAGCACCGCCTCTTTGTCCAAGGTGGTATTGGTGGCAATCACCCCCCAAGCATTGTCTTTGACTTGCCCGTCAACCAGGCAATGGGTTCGCAATGTGCTGCACAACTGTGCAAGCTGCGTGTCATCCAAGTCTGGGGCAACTTTGATGAAAATAGGAACGTGTTTGCGATGCTGGTGTGCCAAGGCTTGGCGCGCTTCATCCAATAAAGCGATCAGCGCCGATAAGGCAGTATCGCTTTGCAAGCTTCGCAAATTTTGTGTATTGGGGCTAGAGATGTTCACGGTCACATAGTCTGCAAACGGGTAAACCGCATGCAGGCATGTCAGGTAATCCTTGGCAGCCTCTTGCATCGGAGTCACGGCGTTTTTGCCGATATTCAAACCCAACAGCATGGGCTGGTGGCTTTGCTGTCGAAAACGCGCACGCTGGACGTTGTGCAAAAAACTCTCCAGCCCTTGGTTGTTAAAACCCAATCGATTGATCAATGCCTGTGCTTGCGGCAGGCGAAACATGCGCGGCTTAGGGTTGCCCGCTTGTGCCAAAGGCGTCACCGTGCCGACTTCGACAAACCCAAAACCCATGGCCGCAAAGGCGTCAATGCAACGCGCGTTTTTATCCAGGCCTGCGGCCAATCCCAAGCGATTGGGAAAATGCAAACCCGCCAACTGCACAGGGTCTTCAATTCGCTGTTGCTGGTAAAGGTGTCGCAGCACATTGTGCTGAGTGAGCGCCAGCAGTTTCAGAGTGACATCGTGGGCTTTTTCGGCATCCATGCTGAACAGCAATGGCCGAAGCAAAGGGTAGGGCAACAGGGACATGGATAATCGGTCGTCTTACAAATCAAGGAATTGTCACCGATGAGTCAACTCTCTGGCCAAGATGCACTGAAAGCCCAGGTTGCCCATGCCGCATTGGCTTATGTTCAGCCACATGCATGGATTGGTGTTGGGACGGGATCAACAGTCAACTTCTTCATCGATGCATTGGCACAAAGTGGCATTGCTATACAGGGGGCTGTTTCAAGCTCGATCGCGTCCACCCAGCGCATGCAAGCTTTGGGCATGCATGTGGTGGATTTGTCTGAAGTGCCGTCCTTGGCGGTGTACATCGACGGGGCGGATGAAATTGACGCCCACGGCTATATGGTCAAAGGCGGCGGCGCAGCGCTGACGAGGGAAAAAATCGTCGCCGCGCAAGCCCAACAATTTGTTTGCATTGTTGACCAAAGCAAGCGGGTTGAGGTCTTGGGCGCTTTTCCTTTGCCGGTAGAGGTCATTCCGATGGCTGTGCCGCAATTGGTACGTGAATTTGCCAAGTTGGGTGGCAATGCCGTGCTTCGCATGAAAAACAACCAAGCGGTGGTCACCGATAACGGTCAGCACATTTTGGATGTGCACGGCTTGAGGTTGACGGAACCCTTGGCACTCGAGGCCCGTATCAGCCAATGGCCTGGTGTGGTCACAGTTGGTATTTTTGCGTTTCAAAAAGCCCATGTGTGCTTGATGGGCACCCCCGCAGGTGTGCAAACCTTGCGTTATTAAGCGCTCATGCCTTGGTGCCGCATCAAGGCATCGATAGAGGGTTCGCGACCGCGAAATTCTTTGAATGAACTCATGGCTGAGCGACTGCCGCCGCGCTCCAAAATGCTTTGCCTGTAGCGGCGTCCGGTTTCAACTGAAGGGGTGCCATCGTCGCCAGCGGTTTCTTCAAAAGCCGCATACGCGTCGGCACTGAGCACTTCTGCCCATTTGTAGCTGTAATAACCAGCGGCATAGCCGCCCGCAAAAATATGGCTGAATGAATGCGGCATGCGGTGCCACTCGGGCGGCTGCAAGACGGCGACCTCGTCTCTCACCTCTTTCAATACAGACAACACATCGCTGCTGCGCAGGGGTTCGGTGTGCAAGCGCATATCCAACAGAGAAAACTCAATTTGTCGCAATGTTTGCAAACCACTTTGGAAATTTTTAGCGGCCAGCATCTTGTCAAACAAGGCACGCGGCAGGGGTTCACCTGTTTCTACATGGGCTGTCATGTGTCGCAACACAGACCATTCCCAGCAAAAGTTTTCCATGAATTGACTGGGCAATTCAACCGCATCCCACTCCACGCCACTGATGCCAGATACATCCCGCTCATTCACCTGCGTCAGCATGTGGTGAAGACCATGTCCGCACTCATGGAACAGGGTGATGACATCGTCATGGGTGAGCAAGGGTGGTTGCCCATTGACGCCTTCGGCAAAGTTACACACCAAATGGGCGATGGGCGTTTGCAGATGTCCCGTATCGGGTCGCAACCAACGGGCGCGCACATCATCCATCCAAGCACCGCCGCGTTTGCCATTTCGAGCGCCGGGGTCAAGGTAGAACTGCCCCACCAATTGGCCCGCGCGTTCGATGCGGTAAAACGCCACTTGTGGATGCCACACCGGTGCGCTGTCTGCTCGGATGTTCACTTCGAACAAGGTTTCGACGATTTTGAACAAGCCGGCCATCACCGTGGGTGCGGTGAAATAGGGTTTGACTTCTTGTTCGCTAAAGTCATAGCGCGCTTGCTTGAGTTTTTCGCCGATATATGTCCAGTCCCAGGGTTGCGGGTCTGTCATGTGTAAAGCCGTGCGCGCAAATTCGCGCATCTCTTGCAGGTCTTTCTCGGCATAAGGCCTGGCTCTGTGCGCCAAATCACGCAAGAAATCCATCACTTGCAGGGGAGACTCAGCCATTTTGCTGGCCAGTGACACTTGCGCGTGGTTATCGTAGCCAAGCAATGTGGCTTCTTCTTGGCGCAGTTGCAAAATTTCAGTGAGCAATGCACTGTTGTCGAATTCGGGGTGCGCAAACTCCGCAGAGGCTCGGGTGGCATGGGCGCGGTAAAGCTTTTCACGCAAGCCACTGCTGTGGGCGTACTGCATGACGGGCAAATAGCAAGGCATTTTGAGCGTGAGCTTGTAGCCAGTGCGTTGGTCTGCTGCCGCAGCGGCCTGGGCTGCTTGCAAGACATCCTGTGGGACACCCTCTGTTTCTGCGTCGCTTGCCAAGTAAGACCATGCATCTGTCGCATCCAGCACATGTTCGCTGAACAGTTGGCTGATTTCAGCCAAGCGCTCTTGGATGGCTGCAAAACGCGCTTTGGCGTCTCCATGCAATTCTGCACCTGACAAGACAAAGTTACGCAAAGCCAAGGTGTGCGCGCGTGCCTGCTCGGGGTTCAAACTGGCTGAAGGAATGGCCTTGTACTTGGCATAAAGCGTTTCGTTGGCACCTAGGCGGGTAAAAAAATCAGTGATACGAGGCAACTCGGCGTTGTAGGCGGCGCGCAGTTCAGGGGTGTCAGCCACGCTTTGCAGGTGACCCACCATGCCCCAGGCGCGGCCCAGTTGTTCGGTGGCGGTGTCCAGCACTTTGGAAACAGACATCCAGTTTGCGGGGAATGTCTCTGCGGTCACCTCAGCCATGGCTTGCTCAGCGCGTTCAAGCAACTGCGTCATGGCGGGTGAAATATGTTCGGGTTGAACTTCGTTGAAACGGGGAAGGTCGGAAAAATCTAACAGAGGATTGGTCATGTCTTGGCAGATAGGGACTGTTGGGCAGAATCCAAGGTATTGGCCAAGAGCATGGTGATGGTCATGGGGCCTACACCGCCTGGCACGGGTGTGATGTAACCCGCTACCTGCTTGACGGCCTCAAAGTCGACATCACCACACAACTTGCCTGCATCGTCTCGGTTCATGCCCACATCGATCACGACAGCGCCTGGCTTGACCATGTCAGCCGTCAGTACATTGCGCCTGCCAACCGCAGCCACAATGACGTCGGCTTGCAAACAATGGTGCTTCAAATCAACGGTGGCACTGTGGCAAATGGTGACGGTCGCGTTTTGCTGCAACAGCATCAAGGCCATGGGTTTACCCACAATATTGCTTCTGCCAATCACCACCGCATGTTTGCCTTGGAGGGGGTAGCCAATGCTTTCCAGCATCTTCATGCAGCCATGGGGTGTGCACGGCCAGTACGCGGGCAGACCCGTCATCAAAGCGCCAGCGCTTGCCACATGAAAGCCATCGACATCCTTGCTGGGTGCAATCGCTTCAATGACCTTTTGGGCATCGATGTGCTTGGGTAAGGGCAGTTGTACCAAGATGCCGTGGATACGGGGGTCATGGTTCAAGGCATCTACCCGCGCCAGCAAGGCTGCTTGGGTTAAATCGTCTGGGTGTTTTTCAAGAACAGAATGAATGCCGACTTGCTCGCAGGCTTTGACTTTGTTGCGAACGTAGACTTGCGAAGCTGGGTTATCGCCCACCAATATCACTGCCAAGCCAGGATGGATGCCTTGCGCGACAAGAGACTGTGTGCGGGCCGCGAAATCAACGCGCATGTGCTGCGACAAGGCGTTGCCGTCAATGAGCAGTGCAGACATCAGGCTTTGGCGTTTTGGCCCAAGGCAATTTTCAACAGGTCGGCGACTGTGTTTGCATTGAGTTTTTCCATGATATTGGCGCGGTGTGCTTCGACGGTCTTGATGCTGATGCCCAAGTCGTCAGCGATTTGCTTGTTCAACCTGCCCGCCACGATACGCTCGAGCACTTGGGCTTCACGGGTGGTGAGTTTGGCCATGAGTGCATCGCGGTTGGCTGCGGTTTGCGAATCATTGAACGAGTCGCGTGCTTGGTCGAGCATGCGCTCAACCAAGCTGACCAGTTCTTCTTCTTTGAAAGGCTTTTGGATGAAATCCATGGCGCCTTTCTTCATGGTGGTCACAGCCATGGGGACATCACCATGGCCTGTGATAAACACAATGGGTAGAGGAGACTTGCGTTCAACCAAGCGGTCTTGCAATTCCAAGCCAGAAATGCCTGGCATGCGAATATCAACGATCAAACATGCCACTTCACGGGGGTCATAGCGGCTGAGAAACGTTTCTGCCGAATCAAAGCAACGTACGCGGTAATCTTTGCCTTCGAGCAACCATTGCAACGAGTCGCGAACCGCCTCGTCGTCATCGACCACATACACATTGCCTTTTTTGGGAATCAAACTCATCTCATGCTCCAAGGTGCCAATGCTGGCTTTAAAGGGGTATCAAAGTTTTGCTGACAGGTAGCCAAAAAGAAAAACGACACCCAACTATCAGCTTTCCATTGTAGATGTTCTCTGCCGTCATTCGGCCTCGGTGCGACTCAATGATGGTGCGGCACAAATTCAAGCCTATGCCCATGCCTTCGCTCTTGGTGGTGTAAAAAGCCTCGAAGACACGTTCCATCACGTCAGTCGTCATACCTGACCCAGAATCGCTCACTGAAAATTCCACCACGGCCTGTTCATCCACCTCTTTGGGAACCACTTGCAATTCCACATGCCGTTGATCGATAGGGCGTTGGGCATGCTCAATCGCTTCTGCAGCGTTTTTCAATAAATTGATAAGCACTTGCTCAATCAAGATGGGGTCAACATGCAAATGCGACAGCCTTTCGGACACAAACAAGCTGAGTTTGACTTGCCTTCTTCGCAATTCAATGTCTGCCAAGTCAACCGCCTCGGCAACGATGGGCGCAATGGCTGAATTGACGCGGTTGGTTTCGCTGCGCTTCACAAAGCTGCGAATGCGCTGGATGATTTGTCCTGCACGCTGGGCTTGGCGCGAGGTTTTTTCCAAGGCCACTTTCAATTCATCTTCGCTGATTTGCTTGCCATGCAAACGTGTGAGCATGCCGTTGCAGTAGTTGGAAATCGCCGTTAGCGGTTGATTCAACTCATGCGCCACGCTGGAAGCCATCTCGCCCATGGTAATCAAACGGCTTGCCGATTGGGCCCGCTCGGCTTGCAGCGCGGCCTGCTCTTCAGCCAAGCGTCTTGCGGAGATGTCCGTGGAAATCACCATCTGGGCCAAGCGTCCATCGACCCAATTGAAATAGCGGGTACGAACCTCTAACCACTTGTGTAACTCGGGAACGTAGACCTCTGCATTTTCTGTGCGTGCTTGCATCAGGCCTTGCGTGGGCATGCCGACCAAATCGTCGACATTGTCGATGTTGCTGGTTTCATCCAATGGCAACATGCCTGCTTGCGACACCAGTTCAAGGTGCCCTTTGCCTTGGTTGCCAAACCATTGGCGGTAGAGTTTGTTGGCAAACAGCAATTCCGTGCTACCCAAGGGCGACACGGATACCGACGCATCCAGTGCTTCCAGCACCGTCGTGAAGCGCTCATGCGAGGCGGTGAGTTGCTCCCTGATTTTGTTGGGCTCTGTGATGTCGGTCATGGAGGTCATCCAACCGGTTTGCTGACCCATGGCGTCAATCAAGGGTGAAACATACAACCGTGCATCAAACACGCTGCCGTTTTTTCGACGCACCCGTATTTGGAAGCCACTCAAGGTGGTTCGGCCATTCAACTGATCGCTGAGCTTGCTGTTGAGCATCTCGCGGTCTTCATCGGGCCAATACGGAAAGGGTGAACTTGAGCCCACCAGTTCGGCTTCACTCCAACCCGTCATCTGGCAAAAAGCAGCATTGACATAAGTGATGCGGCCATTCATGTCCATGGCACGCATGCCCGTCAGAATGGAGTTTTCCATGGCGCGTCGAAAATTGGTTTCGGTCACCAAGGCTTGTTGTGCTTGAAGTCGTCTGCGCGTGTGTCGCCAGGTGCCAATCAACATCCATGTGGTCATGCCGCTGAGCAGCATCACCAACCAAAACAGCCCGCTGCCAATCAACACCTGTGAGGTGCGATAGGCCTGTGCCCGCAACTGCAGGCTGTTGCCGATGGTGGAGATGGGAACGATGTATTCGTAAGCCTTGGACTCCCATGGCGAAAACTCCCACAGGCCGGTGCGGGGTTTGATGCTTTGGCCTGCAAGCAGGCTGTTGTTGCCATCCACCAATGCCACCGCGTGACGGGCCGTGATTTCGGCCGGCACGGTAAAGCGCAGCAAACCCTCAATGGAATATTCCACCATCACAACCCCTTTGAATTGGTTGCTGTTGTTCATGGGAATATGCAGTTGAATATGGGTTTCAGCTTGCCCCATCTTTTCCCGCGGCTTGGTGGTGATAGGGGGAGAAAAAATGGCCTGTTTCAGCTCTTTGGCAAGCAAAAAGGTGTCTTCTGTTTCAGGATGGTCTAACCAAGCGCTTTGGTGGTGAAAGTGCAACATGTCCAAACTGCTGCCAGATGTTTGTGCTTTGACGCGACGGTACTCGTCCACCCAAATGATGGCATTGATCTCAGGGTATTGCTTGATGATGTCGGTGGACTGTTCATCAAATCCCACCACACTGATTTTTTCATTGCTGACATCTCTTGCCAACTTCATCATGCGCTCTTGCTGTTCCAACAAATGCAAGCGCATTTTTTGGTTGGCGTACTCCAAGTCTCGCTGCACGCTTTCTTGTTCACGCTCCATTTCCTCATAGCGCAAATAACCCACACTGCTGATAATGGTCAAGAGAAAAATGGCAACCGCACTCATGGGGGCCAGCAGTGCGACGCGGTCTTGGCGGTAAGGGGTTTGCTGTTTCCACCAAGCAACCCAGCGCCGGTTTAAGGGCTTGATGAGGTCGGATATTGTTTGAAAGCGCATCGTGCTTGAGTTTAGGGCAGGTCATCCGTCAGGAAAAAACCGGTAAATTTCATAATAAGAAATTGAAAAGCACTATTTGAAATTAAAATCAAAACATGCGACACTTTCGACAAGCTTAGCCCCATAAGGAGACAAACCATGGCTGATCAACCTGAAAACTCGCGTACTTTCGCTTTGAATGACAGTGACAGCCAGGAGACCCGCGAGTGGATGGACGCACTGTCGGCCGTCATCGCTTCCGAAGGCCCAGAGCGCGCTCATTTTTTGTTGGAGCAATTGCTCGAACATGCGCGTGAGAACAGCATCGACATTCCGTTTTCTGCCAACACAGGCTATGTCAACACCATCGAACCCGATCAGGAAGAGCGCTGTCCTGGCAACATCGAGATCGAAGAGCGTTTGCGCGCCTACATGCGTTGGAACGCCATGGCCATGGTGGTGAAAGCCAATCGGCACAACCCTGCAGATGGTGGCGATTTGGGCGGACACATTGGCTCTTTCGCTTCGCTGGCCCACATGTTTGGTGCAGGCTTCAACCACTTTTGGCATGCCGAAAACGAACACCATGGCGGCGATTTGCTTTACATCCAAGGCCATGTGTCGCCCGGAGTGTATGCCCGTGCCTATTTGGAAGGGCGCCTGAGCGAGGAGCAGTTGCTCAACTTCCGCCAAGAGGTGGATGGCAAGGGTTTGTCCAGTTACCCCCACCCCAAGTTGATGCCCGAGTTTTGGCAATTCCCCACGGTCTCCATGGGCTTGGGCCCTTTGATGGCCATCTACCAAGCGCGGTTTTTGAAGTATTTGCATGCCCGTGGCATTGCCAACACCGAGAACCGCAAGGTGTGGGTGTTTTGCGGCGATGGTGAGATGGACGAGGTCGAGTCATTGGGCGCCATTGGCTTGGCGGCCCGTGAAAAACTCGACAACCTGGTCTTCGTCATCAACTGCAATTTGCAACGCTTGGACGGTCCTGTGCGCGGTAACGGCAAGATCATTCAAGAACTCGAGAGCGAGTTCCGCGGTGCTGGCTGGAATGTGCTCAAACTCATTTGGGGCAGCAACTGGGACCCCTTGATTGCGCGTGACAAAGACGGCGCATTGCGCCGCATCATGATGGAAACCTTGGACGGCGATTACCAAGCGTTCAAGGCCAATGATGGCGCTTATGTGCGCAAACATTTCTTCGGGCGCGACCCGCGCACCTTGGAAATGGTGGCCAAGATGAGCGACGACGACATTTGGAATTTGCGCCGTGGGGGTCACGATCCGCAAAAGGTGTATGCCGCTTACGCCGCAGCTGTGAAGCACAAAGGCCAACCATCGGTGTTGTTGATCAAAACCGTGAAAGGTTTTGGCATGGGTTCATCGGGCGAGGGCAAGAACACGGTTCACCAAACCAAGAAATTGACAGACGAGGACATCAAAACCTTCCGCGACAGGTTCAACATCCCGATTCCTGACAGCGAGTTGTCCAAGTTGCCGTTTTACAAACCCGCCGACGACACGCCAGAAATGCGTTACTTGCACGAACGCCGCCAAGCCTTGGGCGGCTACTTGCCGCATCGACGCACCAAAGCGGACGAGCATTTCACAGTGCCTGCCATGGACGTGTTCAAAGCGGTCACCGAAGCCACGGCAGAAGGCCGTGAAATTTCCACCACCCAAGCCTATGTGCGTTTTCTCACCCAGTTGCTGCGAGACCAAGCCTTGGGCCCCCGTGTGGTGCCCATCTTGGTCGACGAAGCGCGCACCTTTGGCATGGAAGGTTTGTTCCGTCAAATTGGCATTTACAACCCCGATGGGCAGATGTACACACCGGTTGATAAAGACCAGGTCATGTACTACAAGGAAGACAAGGCAGGGCAAATTCTGCAAGAGGGCATCAATGAAGCGGGTGGCATGAGCAGCTGGATTGCAGCAGCAACCTCCTACTCGACCAACAACCGCATCATGATCCCGTTTTATGTGTACTACTCCATGTTCGGTTTTCAGCGCATCGGCGACTTGGCTTGGGCGGCGGGCGACATGCAAGCACGTGGCTTCTTGTTGGGCGGCACCTCTGGGCGCACCACCTTGAATGGCGAGGGCTTGCAACACGAAGACGGCCACAGCCACATCTTGGCGGGCACCATCCCCAACTGCATCAGCTACGACCCCACCTTCGCCCACGAGGTGGCTGTCATCATGCACCATGGCTTGAAACGCATGGTTGAAAAGCAAGACAACGTGTTTTATTACCTCACGCTTTTGAATGAAAACTACGCCATGCCAGGCCTCACGCCAGGCACTGAAGAGCAAATCATCAAAGGCATGTATTTGCTGCAAGCGGCCGAGGGTGCCAAGAAAATGCCACGCGTGAACTTGCTGGGCTCGGGCACCATATTGCGTGAATCCATGGCGGCACGCGAACTGCTGGCCAGCGACTGGGGTGTGGCTGCCAATGTGTGGAGTTGCCCCAGCTTCAACGAACTGGCGCGCGACGGCGCAGAAGCCGAGCGTTGGAACCTGATGCACCCCACTCAAGCGGCCAAGTTGTCCTTCGTGGCGCAGCAGCTGACACCGCATGAAGGCCCTGTAGTGGCTTCCACCGACTACATCAAATCCTATGCCGAGCAAATTCGCGCCTACATCCCTGCAGGCCGCGCCTACAAAGTACTGGGCACCGATGGCTTTGGACGCAGTGATTTCCGCAGCAAACTGCGTGAGCACTTCGAGGTGAACCGCCACTACATCGTCGTCGCCGCACTCAAGGCCCTGAGCGAAGAGGGCAAACTGCCCACCAGCACCGTCGCGCAAGCCATCGAGAAATACCAATTGCAAGCGGACAAAATCAATCCGCTTCACGCCTGATTCTGGGGAGAAAACACATGGCAACAATGGAAGTGAATGTCCCAGACATTGGTGACTTTGATGAAGTGGCAGTGATTGAACTGCTGGTGAAAGTGGGTGACAAGGTTCGCGCTGAGCAGTCCCTGATCACCGTGGAGTCTGACAAAGCTTCCATGGAAATTCCCTCGTCACACGCGGGCGTGGTGAAAGCCTTGCAGGTGAAGTTGGGTGACAAGGTCAAGCAGGGATCGGTGATTTTGCTGCTCGACACCGAGGCATCGGCCAGCGAAGCCAAATCGCTTGCACCTGCTGCGCCGGTCAGCCAGCCTGCGGTGGCCCCGCCTGTTCCTGCGGCAGCACTTGTTCCTGCGGCTGCGCCTGTCCCAGCGTCAGCACCTGTCCATGCGTCGCCGCCTGTGATGGCAGGCGAATCAAAGCAATCCTCTGGCTTGCCCCACGCATCCCCCTCGGTTCGCAAATTTGCCCGCGAGTTGGGTGTGCCTTTGGCCGAGGTCAAAGGCTCTGGCGCCAAGGGCCGCATTTCTTTGGAAGACATCCAAAGCTTCAGCAAGGCCGTGATGTCTGGCGACACACGCACACAAGCGCAAGCCGCCAAAGCACCTGCGGGCGATGGTGCAGGCCTTGGCTTGATTCCTTGGCCCAAAGTGGACTTCGCCAAGTTTGGCCCGATTGAGCGCAAAGAATTGGGGCGCATCCAAAAAATCAGCGGTGCCAATTTGCTGCGCAACGCGGTGATGATCCCCGCGGTGACCAACCACGACGACGCGGACATCACCGAGCTTGAAGCCTTCCGTGTGGCCACCAACAAAGAGAACGAGAAGTCTGGGGTCAAAGTCACCATGCTGGCCTTCCTCATCAAAGCCTGTGTGTCTGCATTGCAAAAACTCCCGCAGTTCAACAGCTCTTTGGATGGCGACAGCTTGGTCTATAAGCAATACTGGCACATTGGTTTTGCGGCTGACACGCCCAACGGCCTGATGGTGCCGGTGTTGAAAGATGCCGACAAAAAAGGCATTTTGCAAATCAGCGCTGAAATGGGCGAGTTGGCCAAAAAAGCCCGTGAAGGCAAGTTGAGCCCCGCTGAAATGACGGGCGCCACGTTCACCATTTCCAGCTTGGGCGGTATTGGCGGACGGTACTTCACGCCCATCATCAACGCGCCTGAAGTGGCCATCTTGGGTGTGTGCCGCAGCACCATGCAGCCCGTGTGGAATGGCCAAGCGTTCGAGCCTCGCCTCATGCTGCCTTTGTCACTCACCTGGGACCACCGTGTGATTGACGGCGCGGCAGCGGCTCGTTTCAATGCTTATTTGGGTCAGGTGCTGAGCGACTTCCGTCGCGTCATGCTCTAAAGCGAAAGACCAACATGGCAAACATAGACATACAAGTTCCTGACATTGGTGACTTCGACGAAGTGGCCGTCATTGAGTTGCTGGTCAAGGTCGGTGACACCGTGGCGGTGGATCAAAGCCTGATCACCGTGGAGAGCGACAAAGCCTCCATGGAAATTCCGTCCTCTCATGCGGGCGTGGTCACGGCCATGAAAGTGAAATTGGGTGACAAGGTCAAACAAGGCTCTGTCATCCTCAGCATTGAAGCAAGCAGTCAAGTTGCCAGTGTACCCGTCACCCCATCCGCTCCCCCCATGACACCGGCCGTCGTGGCCAGCGAAACCCCATCGACCATGGCGACAAGCCAAGACCGCGATTACGACTTGCTGGTCTTGGGCGGTGGACCAGGCGGTTACAGCGCTGCATTCAGGGCCGCAGACTTGGGGCTCAAAGTCGCCATCGTCGAGCGCTATGCACAACTGGGTGGCGTGTGTTTGAACGTGGGTTGCATTCCCTCCAAAGCCTTGCTGCATGTGGCCGCCGTCATGGACGAGGTGAGCCACTTGGCAGACATCGGTGTGGACTACGGCAAACCCAAACTCAACATCGACACCCTGCGCGGTCACAAAGAAAAAGTGATTGCCAAACTCACAGGCGGCTTGGCGGCCATGGCCAAGATGCGCAAGGTCACGGTCTTGCGCGGCTACGGCGCATTTGTGGACAGCCACCATGTGTCGGTGGAAGAAACCACGGGCAAAGCGCAAGACAAAACCGGCAGCACCCAGGTGGTAAGTTTCAAAACCTGCATCATTGCCGCAGGCAGCCAAGCAGTTCATTTGCCCTTCATGCCCGATGACCCGAGAGTGGTGGACAGCACAGGTGCATTGCAACTGGCCAAGGTGCCCAAGCGCATGTTGGTCTTGGGTGGCGGCATCATTGGCCTAGAGATGGGCACGGTCTACAGCACCTTGGGCGCACGCTTGGATGTGGTGGAAATGATGGACGGCCTCATGCAAGGCGCAGACCGCGACTTGGTGAAAGTCTGGCAAAAAATGAATGCGCCACGCTTTGACAACATCATGCTGAAAACCAAAACCGTGTCAGCACGCGCCATGGCCAAAGGCATTGAAGTGACGTTTGAAGGCGAGGGCGCTCCTGCGCCGCAGGTGTACGACCTGGTGCTGCAAGCCGTGGGCCGCACGCCCAACGGCCGAAAAATTGCCGCAGACAAAGCAGGCGTGGACGTGACCGACCGTGGCTTCATCAACGTGGACCGACAAATGCGCACCAATGTGCCGCACATCTTCGCCATTGGCGATGTGGTGGGTCAGCCCATGTTGGCGCATAAAGCGGTGCATGAAGGCCACGTGGCGGCGGAAGTCATTGCGGGTGAATTGCAAGACAAGCATGAACTGGCCTGTGCCGTGTTTGACGCCCGTGTCATTCCCTCTGTGGCCTACACCGACCCCGAAGTGGCCTGGGTGGGCTTGACCGAAGACCAAGCCAAAGCGCAAGGCATCAAGGTGAAAAAGGGCTTGTTCCCATGGGCTGCGTCAGGCAGGGCCATTGCCAATGGCCGAGATGAGGGTTTCACCAAACTCTTGTTTGACGATTCCGAAGAAGCCCACGGTCACGGCCGCATTTTGGGCGGCGGCATTGTGGGTACCCATGCAGGCGACATGATTGGCGAGATCGCACTCGCGATTGAGATGGGCGCAGACGCTGTGGACATCGGCAAAACCATACACCCCCACCCCACGCTGGGCGAAAGCATTGGCATGGCGGCGGAGGTGGCGCATGGCAGTTGCACGGATTTACCGCCAGCGCGAAAGTAATCTGCCTCCAAGGGACGAAGCTTTGAAGACAAGCCCGCTTCTCTACACCTACCGCCGCTGCCCCTACGCCATGCGGGCACGCATGGCTTTGCTGCAGGCGGGTGTGGTTTACGAGGCGCGCGAAGTCTCGCTCAGAGACAAACCTGCCGACATGTTGGCCTTGTCCCCCAAAGGCACCGTGCCTGTTCTGGTGCTGCCAAGTGGTGAAGTGTTGGCGCAAAGCATGGACATCATGCAATGGGCGTTTATGCAAACCGCTGACGCGCAAGGCTGGTGGGCGAGGGCACAAACGCCCGAGAACCTCACGCTGTGGTCAAGCTGTGATGCTGACTTCAAGCACCATTTAGACCGTTACAAATACCCCCAGCGGTACAGCGACGCCATGGGTGCAGAACACCACGCCAAACAAGCCGTGCAAGTGCTGTTGCAAGCATTGGAGCTGCAACTGCAAGCCCAGCCACAACTCGGTGGAGCCATGCCGTGTGCAGCCGACATTGGGATTTTTCCCTTTGTAAGGCAGTTCGCGGCGGTGGACCCTGCATGGTTTGAAGCCTTGCCTTTGCCCAAGGTGCAGGCTTGGCTGGCGGGGTGGCTCAAGCATGCGTTGTTTGAAACCGCCATGGTCAAAACAATTCAAAGCTGAACAGTTCCCGCCCTTAAGCGGGGTCTTGTATGGCTGTTCCGGACGCCAGCAGGTCGTTGATCAAACTGAGAATGGCAGGGCTGGTGGCGGAGTAAGGGTCGAACTCAGGGTGATTCATGCTCACCATGGGGTCATCGATGTTCAAACTCACCAGTGCCATAGACCAAGATTGGAATTGTCTGGCGGGAATGTCTGTAAAAGAGACGAGCTCCGTGTCCGCATGGCGGGTATCAGCAACGATGCGCCGATACAAGCTGTTGACCACACTGCGCTCGCCTTCCAACACTTGAACATACAAGCCCTTGCCTTGACACAGCACGCCGGTGATACGGTGGGCGCTGTTGAAAGCACGTGCAGTTTCTAAAATTTGGGTGGTGACCGTGGTGGTTTGGGGGCCCACGGCGCGGCTGATGTAAACCAAGCGGGTCAAAAGTTGTGTCATATCAGTCTGTCGCTTGGAAAGCCTCGCCCAGGGCTTGCACCAGACTGTCGATCTGAGGTTTTTCAATGATGAAGGGGGGCGCGATTTGTATCGTGTCGCCGCCATAGCGCACATAAAAGCCCTTTTCCCAGCATTTCATTGCGACTTCATAGGGGCGTTTGGCAGGCTCACCTGGCACGGGGTCAATGGAGAAACCCGCTGCCAGCCCGTAGTTGCGTATGTCGGTGATGTGGCGCACGCCTTTCAAACTGTGCACAGCGGCTTCAAAGTACGGTGCCATGGCGTTCACGCGACTGGGCATGTCTTCTTTCACCAGCAGATCCAAGGTGGCCAAGCCAACGGCACAGGCCACGGGATGGGCCGAGTAGGTATAGCCATGGGCAAATTCCAGCATGTACTCGGGGCCACCATGCGCCATATAGGTGTTGTAAATCTCGGCGCTGGCCAGCACCGCACCCATGGGTTGTGTGCCATTGGTGATTTGTTTGGCCACATTCATGATGTCAGGAGTCACGCCAAACGCTTGCGCGCCCGTAAAGCTGCCACAGCGTCCAAAACCGGTGATCACCTCGTCAAAAATCAACAAGATGTTGTGGGCGGTACAGATTTCGCGAAGACGCTGCAAATAGCCCACTGGTGGAATGATCACGCCAGAGGACCCCGAGAACGGTTCCACAATGACCGCAGCGATGTTCGAGGCGTCATGCAAAGCGATCAGGCGCAACAAATCGTCAGCCAAATGCGCGCCATGGGCAGGCATGCCTTTGGAAAACGCGTTTTCAGGTAACAGGGTGTGTGGCAGGTGATCCGCCTCCACACCTTGCCCAAAGGTTTTGCGGTTACCCACAATGCCACCCACAGAGATACCGCCAAAGTTGACCCCGTGATAGGCTTTTTCACGGCCGATAAAGCGGGTCTTGCTGCCCATGCCTTTGGCACGCCAGTACGCGCGGGCCATTTTCAAAGAGGTGTCTGCAGCCTCTGAACCAGACGTGGTGAAAAACACGTAATCCAGGCCTTCGGGTGTGAGAGATTTCAGCCGGTTGGCCATTTCAAACGACAGCGGGTGCCCATGCTGAAACGCGGGCGAGTAGTCCAGCGTGGCCATTTGATGGGCAGCCGCAGCCGCCAATTCGGGGCGTGCATGACCGAGACCACAACACCACAGGCCAGATAAACCGTCCAGAATTTGTCGGCCATCCACATCGGTGTAGTAAGCCCCTTTGGCGCTGGCGATCAAGCGCGGTTTGGCTTTGAAGTTGCGGTTGCCTGTGTAAGGCATCCAATGTGCTTCCAAGAAAGCTTGGTCATAGCCACCAGTGCCCGACTGGTGAGGAACATCGTTTAATTTCATGCTTATCTCCTGCGTCCGCCGCCGCCTAATAAACCGCCCAACACACCACGCACAATTTCACGGCCAATCGCCGAGCCAACAGTGCGCACCGCACTTTTGACCACCAATTGCGCGACACCATCATGTTTGCCGCCTCTGGGGCCGGTACTGCCAAACAGCATGTCAGAAACCCCTGCCAACAAACCACCGCCTGCGTCCGCCACCCCCCCTTTGACCGGGGCTGCAGCCTGCGTTGCTTGGGCCGCGTTGCCAGCCGCAGCCGGTATGCGCCCCTTGATCATCTCGTAGGCCGAATCGCGGTCGACGGTTTTTTCATACACGCCGGCCACCAGCGAGTTTTGCAACAGGTTTTGACGCTGGTCAGCGGTTATCGGCCCGAGTTGGCTGGCTGGTGGCAAGACAAACACGCGTTCAGTTTCGCTGGGACGGCCTTTGGCGTCAAGCAGACTTACCAGAGCTTCGCCCACGGCCAAATCGGTGATGGCGGCTTCAATGTCCAAACCTTTTTTCGGCCGCATGGTTTGGGCGGTCGCGGCCACGGCTTTTTGGTCGCGCGGGGTGAAAGCGCGCAACACATGTTGCACACGGTTGCCCAATTGGGCCAACACACTGTCGGGGATGTCCAGCGGGTTTTGGGTGACGAAATACACACCCACGCCTTTGGAGCGAACCAAACGCACCACCAACTCAATGCGCTCGATCAAAGCCTTTGGCGCTTCGTTGAACAGCAAATGCGCTTCGTCGAAAAAGAACACCAATTTGGGTTTGTCGGGGTCGCCGATTTCGGGCAGTTGCTCAAACAACTCCGAGAGCATCCACAGCAAAAACGTGGCGTACAAGCGCGGCGAGTTCATCAGCTTGTCGGCCGCCAAGATATTGACCATGCCATGGCCGTTGCCATCGGTTTGCATGAAATCGTGGATGTCGAGCATGGGCTCGCCGAAGAACTTGTCGCCACCTTGTTGCTCGATTTGCAGCAAACCCCGTTGGATGGCCCCGATGCTGGCTGGGCTGATGTTGCCGTATTCGGTGGTGAAGTCTTTGGCGTTGTCGCCCACATGCTGCAGCATGGCGCGCAGGTCTTTCAGGTCGAGCAACAGCATGCCGCGGTCGTCGGCGATTTTGAAAACCAGGTTGAGCACACCCTCTTGGGTGTCGTTCAGGTTGAGCATGCGACCCAAGAGCAGCGGCCCCATGTCGCTGACGGTGGCGCGCACAGGGTGGCCTTGTTCACCAAACACGTCCCACAGGGTCGCGGGGCAGGGCGCAAAAGCGGGTATGTCCAAGCCGCGCTCTTTCAAGACAGCGGCCATTTTGTCAGACAGTTTGCCCGTTTGGCTCAGACCCGTGAGGTCGCCTTTGACGTCGGCCATGAACACCGGCACACCTGTGCGCGAGAGGTTTTGCGCCATGGTTTGCAAGGTGACGGTTTTGCCTGAACCGGTGGCGCCGGTGATCAAACCGTGGCGGTTGGCCAGTTGGGGCAATAAAAAACACTCGGTTTTTGCGTTGCGAGCAATCAGGAGAGGATCAGACATGGTTTGTCTCTGAAAAAAACTGGAGAGAAAGCTTGCGCCGAAGCTTAGCGCAAAGAGGCGTCAGAAACCGCTTGGGTGGACTCTGGATTGACCCGGCGTGCGCCGTTGAAGCGTTTGACCCAGTAGCTGTCGCGCATGTCCTCGATGCGAACTTCACCGCCTGCACGGGGCGAGTGAATGAACTTGCCTTCACCAATATAAATACCTACGTGGCTGAACGCGCGACGCAAGGTATTGAAAAAGACTAAATCACCAGGTTGGAGTTCAGTTTTATCAATTTTTTCAGTTGCTGCCGCTTGCGCCTTGGCGTTGTGGGGCAACACCAAGCCCAAGGTGTTTTCATACATGGCTCGCACAAAACCACTGCAGTCAAAGCCTTGGATACCTGTGCCACCCCGGCGGTAAGGCACACCCAGATAGCCCATGGCGTTGACCACCAGGTCCGAGGCCTGAGAGGTGACGGTTTGTCCCACGTTGCCTACGGTTTGCCCCACGTCAGCCACTGCCTTGACCACCCCGCGCTGAATCAGCAACAGGTCAAGATCGTCATGCGCCGCACTGTTGGGGGCGGCATGGGCCCCCAAAGCGCACAGCAACGACAGTGTTAGCAGGTGTTTTGACATGGTGGGCGATCATACCCTTGTCAGTCAAGGGGTCACCTGACGCACAATCGGAGCTTTTTCCTTCCCCTCAACGACAAGGATCGACATGTTTCGCGCACTGTTACTCGAAAAAGAACCGCAATTTCAAGCCTCTGTCCAAACTCTGGATGAAGCGCGCCTGCCCGACGCCGATGTGCATGTGCGTGTGGCTTATTCCACCTTGAACTACAAAGACGGCTTGGCCATCACGAACAAAAGCCCAGTCGTTCGGGTTTGGCCCATGGTGGCCGGCATTGACGGGGCGGGTACGGTCATCTCCTCCAGCCACCCGCATTGGAAGGCAGGCGACAGCTTTGTGCACAATGGCTGGGGCGTGGGTGAAACCCATTGGGGTTGTTTGGCCGAACAAGCCCGCCTCAAGGGCGACTGGCTGGTGAAATTGCCCAAGGCCTTCACGCCGCGTCAAGCCATGGCCATTGGCACCGCAGGTTACACCGCCATGTTGTGCGTCATGGCCTTGGAGCAGCAAGGCGTCAAGCCCGGCTCTGGCGAGGTGTTGGTGACGGGGGCCACAGGCGGCGTGGGCAGTGTGGCCATTGCCTTGCTGGCCAAGTTGGGCTACCAGGTGGTCGCTGCCACGGGCAAAACCACTGAAGAAGCCTATTTGAAAAGCTTGGGTGCCCACAGTTTGATCGACCGCGCCGAGCTGTCTGCCGCTGGCAAACCCTTCCAGAAAGAACGCTGGGCGGGTGTGGTTGATGCGGTGGGTTCGCACACCTTGGCCAACGCCTTGGCGCAAACCCGTTATGGCGGCGCTGTGGCGGCTTGCGGTTTGGCCCAAGGCATGGACTTGTCCACCACGGTCATGCCCTTCATTTTGCGCGGCGTGCGCCTGATCGGTGTCGATTCCGTGATGGCGCCGCTGGCCTTGCGCCAACAAGCCTGGGACCGGTTGGCCCAAGACCTGGACATCGCCAAACTGGAAAGCATGATCGAAGAGGTGGATTTGGACCATGCCGCCGAGAAAGCCCATGCCTTGATGGCGGGTCAGGTGCGTGGTCGCGTGGTGGTGAGGATTTAAACCATGTTGATAGATCCAGATGTCAGTCAACTGGTGCTGATCGATTACCAAGAGAGGTTGATGCCTGCCGTGTTTGATGGCAAAGCCTGCATGGATAACGCCATGCGATTGGCCCAAGCTGCCCACTTATTGGGGTTGCCAGTGTGGGGCACCGCGCAAAATCCCTCGAAATTGGGTGACTTGCCAGCGGCCATGAAAGCTTTGTGTACGCAAACGCTGGCCAAAATGCAGTTCAGCGCCTGTGAAGAAGGTTTGACGGCTTGCTTGCGCCCTGAAGTGACCACCAAACCAGCCCAAGGCAATGCGCGCAGTCTGCCCAAGCACCTGCAAAAGCCCGCACCTGCTGCGCCTGAGCGCAACAGCGTGGTGCTGGCCGGCGTGGAAGCCCATGTGTGCATGCTGCAAACCGCTTTGGACTTGTTGGAAGATGACTTTGAGGTGTGGGTGGTGACGGATGCCTGCAGTTCGCGCACTGAGCGCAACCGAGATGCTGCTTACGACCGCTTGGCGGGCGCCGGTGCCGAACTGGTGACCACCGAAATGGTGCTGTTCGAATGGCTTCAAACCGCAGAACATCCATTGTTCAAAGAGATTCAAGCTTTGATCAAGTAAACGAGAACACACAAGGGGACAGACATTGAGCAACTACGACGCTTTTTACCGCCGGTCATTGGACGACCGCGACGGGTTTTGGGGCGAGCAAGCCCAGTTGATTGATTGGCACCAAGCGCCTACCCACATTTGCGACTATGCCAAGCCCCCTTTTGCCAACTGGTTTGTGGGTGGAAAAACCAATTTGTGCCATAACGCGATTGACCGCCACCTGGCCACTCAGGCGGACAAACCAGCGCTCATCTACGTGTCTACTGAAACCAACACCGAAGTCACCTACAGCTTTGCCGAGTTGAGCGTGGAAGTGCAGCGCATGGCGGCTATTTTGAAAAGCCTGGGGGTGGGCAAGGGCGACCGCGTGCTGATTTACATGCCCATGATTGCCGAGGCTGCTTTTGCCATGTTGGCCTGTGTGCGCATCGGTGCCATCCATTCCGTGGTGTTTGGCGGTTTTGCAGCCCATGCATTGGCTTCCCGCATCGAGGACGCCACGCCCAAACTGGTCATCAGCGCAGACGCAGGTTCTCGTGGCGGCAAGGTGGTGCCTTATAAGCCCCTGCTGGATGAAGCCATCCGCTTGAGCCAGCACAAACCTTCTGCCGTGCTCATGGTCAACCGTGGATTGGAGCCTTTCTCTGTGCTTACTGGGCGCGACCACGACTATGCGGCTTTGCGCCAGCAACACCTGAACGCTCAAGTGCCCTGCGAATGGGTGGACAGTGAGCACATCAGCTACACGCTCTACACCTCGGGCACCACGGGCAAGCCCAAGGGCGTTCAGCGCGACACAGGTGGTTATGCCGTGGCCTTGGCGGCCAGCATGCAGCACATATTTGAAGGCCAGCCTGGTCAGGTGTATTTCTCCACCAGCGACATCGGTTGGGTGGTGGGCCACAGCTACATCATTTACGGCCCGCTGCTCGCGGGCATGGCCACCCTCATGTACGAGGGACTGCCCACCCGACCCGATGGCGGCATCTGGTGGCAATTGGTCGAGAAGTACAAGGTCACCCACATGTTCAGCGCGCCCACCGCCGTTCGGGTGTTGAAAAAACAAGACCCAGCCCTGCTGAGCAAATACGACATATCCAGCCTCAAAGCCTTGTATTTGGCAGGGGAGCCGCTGGACGAACCCACGGCGCAATGGATTGCCGATGGCTTGAAAAAGCCCATCATCGACAACTACTGGCAAACCGAAACGGGCTGGCCCATTCTCACCATTGCCAATGGTGTGCAGAAAAAAGCCAGCAAATTCGGCAGCCCCGGCGTGCCCATGTACGGCTTTAACGTGAAGTTGGTCGACGAAACCTCGGGCGAAGACCTGCAGGGTGCCAACCAAAAAGGCGTGGTGGTGGTGGAAGGGCCACTGCCCCCTGGTTGTTTGCAAACCCTCTGGGGCGATGACCAGCGCTTTGTCAACACCTATTGGAAAAGCATTCCCGGCAAGCTGGTGTATTCCACCTTCGATTGGGGTGTGCGAGACGAGGATGGCTATTTCTTCATTTTGGGGCGCACCGACGATGTGATCAATGTGGCTGGGCATCGTCTGGGCACGCGTGAAATTGAGGAAAGCATTTCCAGCCACCCCAATGTGGCCGAAGTGGCCGTGGTCGGCGTGGCCGATCAGCTCAAAGGTCAGGTGGCCATGGCCTTTGTGGTCGCCAAAGACGCCTCGGCCTTGGCTGACCCTGCTGCTCGTTTAAAGCTCGAAGGCGAGATCATGAAATTGGTCGACAGCCAGTTGGGTGCCGTTGCACGCCCTGCGCGGGTGTTGTTCCTGAGTCTGTTGCCCAAGACCCGCAGCGGCAAGTTGTTGCGTCGCGCGATTCAAGCCGTGTGTGAACAACGCGATCCGGGCGACCTCACCACCATTGACGATCCCACGCCCTTGCAGCAGATCAAAGAACAACTCAGTATTTAAAGCCCGTTGGGGTAAAAAAAAGCCGTCTGCCTTGTTAGACAGACGGCTTTGAAAAATCCGTTCGATTACTGTTTGACAGCTTCGACTTGAATCAGCAATTTGACTTTGTCAGGGATGCCAAAGTCGATGCCCCATTTCATGCCCCAGTCGCTGCGCATGATGGTGGTTTCAAAGTCACCGCCGCACACTTCGCGTTTGAGCATGGGGTGGTCGTAGCAATTGAAGTTGGTGGCTTTCAACACCACGGGCACGGTTTTGCCCAGCATGGTCAGGCTGCCAGCGACTTCAGACACTTTGTCGCCGTTGAAGCTGAACTTGTCGGCGCTGAAGCTCATGGCGGGGTGCTTGGCGGCATCGAAAAAATCGGGCTTTTTCAAGTGGGCGTTGAAGGCTTCGGTGCCGGTGTTGATGGAGTCGGCTTGGATGGTCAGGTTGACGGAACCGGTTTTGGCAGCACGGTCAAACTGCACCACGCCTTCTTTTTTGTCAAAGCGGCCACGATTGGTGGAGGTGCCAAAGTGGGTCACTTCGAAAGTGACAAAGGTATGGGTAGGTTCGATGTTGTAGGTGGCCGCTTGAGCGGTGGTGCCTGCAATGGCGGTGGTCGCCAATACTGCAGCGATGAGTTGTGAACGCATGAGATCTCCTGAGGGTTGCGTGGTTGAAAAAACTTATAACTTGTTGACGCCGGTGAGTGCAAACTTGAATTTGACTTGAACATCGTCAGCCACCATGGAGGTGTCAGACCATTCGTTTTCGCCAATTTTGAAGGCCAGTCGCTTCAGAACAAATGCGCCCACTGCAGTGGTGCTGACACCTGTTTGGCTGAGGCTCACGGGAACCACCAGATTTTGGTTCAGTCCTTTGATGCTCAAGACGCCGCCCACCTCAAATTTGCCTGCACCCAAGGCCTTGATGCTGTTGGACTGGAATGTGGCTTGGGCAAATTTGGCGGTGTTGAACCAATCGGCTTTCACCAATTCCGCGTCGGTTTCTTTCATGCCTAAGGTGGCGCTGCCCATGTCCACGGTGAAAGCAATTTTGCCGGTGGCGGCTTTGGCAGGGTCAAAACTGATTTTGGCGTCAAATTTTTTGAAGCGACCCTCAACAGGTACGCCCATTTGTTTGCTGACAAAAATAATTTCGCTTTGGGCTGGCAAGAGTAGCTGTTGCGCATTGGCGGCGAAGGCAAAACCACTGGCGATGACAGCCAGCCACAAATTTCGAAAATAAGCTGAATACATGGGGCTTCCTTGGAGGGGTCAGGTCTGCTTGCTGGGCAACATGCGTTGTAACAAGCCATCTTTGTCCATCAACTGGTGTTTCAGTGCGCCAGCCACATGCAGCAGGACCAAGCCCATCAAGGCAAAAGCGCTGATTTCATGCCAGGGCTTGATCAGTTCGGCCAAGGCTTTGTCGGCAGGCACAAAGTCGGGCAAAGGCAGTGTCCCAAACCAGACGATGGGAAAACCTGCTGCTGAGCTGTAAGCCCATCCCACCAGCGGCGTGACAAAGAACAAAGCGTACAAAGCGGTGTGCGTGCCCGCGTGCGCGATTTTTTGCCATGCAGGCATGCTGGCTTCGATGCGCTCGGGCAGGGCTGGGGCGGGGTGGCTTAGGCGCCAGATGAAGCGCAACAACGACAAGGCAAGAAAGGTGACGCCAGCCCATTTATGCCAGTTGTAGAGTTTTAACCGCAGCGGTGAGACAGGCAAATCCGCCATGTACAAACCCATGCCGAAAAGACCCAACAAAGCCAAGGCCAAAACCCAGTGCAGAAGTTTGGCAACCGAGGTGTAGCCAGCTTCAGAGGTATTGTTAACAGTGTCCATTGGATTGACTTTAGCCAGAATAAATACAAAATTATTAAATTATTTTGACGAATACTATCAAAAATTTTGATTGATCGCTGAGGTTTCTCATCCCTTGTCAGTTCCATGAGGGGTTGTTGGTGGCAGAATGGCAATACATATTCACGGGGTAGCCCTGTGGGTCGCATCCACCAGTCGGTTCAGCCGTGTCGTGGAGGGTTCTTCAACCACACTAATGTTTCCTGCAGGGAAACGGAGGTCAGCGCCATGAGCGATTCATCGCAGACGGGTTCATCCGTCTATCAAGCCTATGCAGGCAACACTTATCTCTTCGGGGGCAACGCCCCTTACGTGGAAGAGATGTACGAAAACTACCTCGCCAACCCTGGCAGCGTGCCCGACAGCTGGCGGCAGTATTTCGATGCCTTGCAACATGTCCCCGCCGTCGATGGCAGCAATGCCAAAGATGTGCCGCATTTACCCGTCGTCAATGCCTTTGCCGAGCGTGCCAAACAAGGGGGTACGCGTGTGGTCATGGCCAGCGCCGACGCTGAAATGGGCCGCAAACGCACAGCCGTTCAGCAGCTGATCGCCGCCTACCGCAACGTAGGTCAGCGTTGGGCCAACCTCGACCCTTTGCAACGTACAGAGCGCCCCAACATCCCCGAACTCGAGCCCTCGTTCTATGGTTTTGGCGATGCCGACCAAGAGACCGTGTTTGACACCAGCAACACCTTCTTTGGCCGCGACCGCATGAGCTTGCGCGAGTTGGTCAATGCCTTGCGCGAAACCTATTGCGGTACCTTGGGTGCGGAGTATATGTACACCACCGACATGACGCAAAAGCGTTGGTGGCAGCAAAAACTCGAAGGAATTCGCAGCAAACCCACTTTCAGCGCAGAGAAGAAAAAGCACATCTTGGACCGACTCACCGCAGCCGAGGGCTTGGAGCGTTACCTGCACACCAAGTACGTGGGCCAAAAGCGCTTTTCCCTGGAAGGCGGTGAGAGTTTCATCGCCGCCATGGACGAGTTGATCCAGGTCGCTGGCGCCAGTGGCATTCAGGAAGTGGTAATCGGCATGGCCCACCGTGGTCGCTTGAATGTGTTGGTCAACACCATGGGCAAATTGCCTGCTGATTTGTTCGCCGAGTTTGACCATACCGCGCCTGAAGACCTGCCCGCCGGTGACGTGAAATACCACCAAGGCTTCAGCTCGGACGTGTCCACCCCTGGCGGTCCGGTTCACCTGACCTTGGCTTTCAATCCTTCGCATTTGGAAATCGTCAACCCCGTGGTGGAAGGCTCGGTGCGCTCGCGCATGGACCGCCGTGGCGACCCCAAGGGCAGCCAAGTCTTGCCCGTGCTGGTGCATGGCGACGCGGCTTTCGGCGGCCAAGGCGTGAACCAAGAAACCTTGGCGCTGGCTCAAACCCGTGGCTATTCCACGGGTGGCACGGTGCACATCATCATCAACAACCAAATCGGTTTCACCACCTCTGACCCCCGCGACATGCGTTCCAGCGTCTTCTGCACCGACATCGTGAAGATGGTGGAAGCGCCGGTGTTGCACGTCAATGGCGACGACCCCGAAGCCGTGGTGCTGGCCACCCAATTGGCCTTGGAATACCGCATGGCGTTTCGCCAAGATGTGGTGGTGGACATCACTTGTTTCCGCAAACTGGGTCACAACGAGCAAGACACGCCCAGCTTGACCCAGCCCTTGATGTACAAAAAAATCGCCGCCCATCCTGGCACGCGCAAGCTGTATGCCGAGCGATTGACTTCGCAGGGCTTGGGTGACAGCTTGGGGGACGACATGGTCAAGACCTACCGTGCCGCCCTGGATGCAGGCAAGAACACCTCGGAACCGGTTCTGACCAATTTCAAAACCAAGTTCACGGTGGATTGGTCGCCCTTCTTGGGTAAAAAATGGACCGATGCGGGTGAGACCGCCATCCCCATGACCGAGTGGAAACGCCTGGCCGAGCGCATCACCACGATTCCATCCACGGTCACGCCGCACCCCTTGGTGAAAAAGGTCTATGACGACCGAGCCGCCATGGGCCGTGGCGACCTGCCCGTGGACTGGGGCATGGGCGAGCACATGGCGTTTGCCTCTTTGGTGGCGAGTGGGTTTGCTGTTCGCTTGTCTGGCGAAGACTGTGGACGCGGCACCTTCACACACCGCCATGCGGTGATTCACGACCAAAACCGTGAGAAGTGGGACATTGGGACCTACATCCCCCTGCAAAACGCGGCTGACAACCAGTCGCCCTTCACCGTCATCGACTCCATCTTGTCGGAAGAAGCGGTGCTGGGATTCGAGTACGGCTACGCCTCCAACGACCCCAACACCTTGGTGATTTGGGAAGCCCAGTTTGGTGACTTTGCCAACGGCGCGCAAGTGGTGATCGACCAGTTCATCGCCTCGGGTGAAGTGAAGTGGGGCCGTGTGAATGGCATCACCCTCATGTTGCCGCATGGCTATGAAGGCCAAGGCCCCGAGCACAGTTCAGCCCGTGTCGAGCGCTTCATGCAGTTGGCCGCTGACACCAACATGCAGATCGTGCAGCCCACCACGGCCAGCCAAATCTTCCATGTGTTGCGTCGCCAAATGGTGCGCAACCTGCGAAAACCGCTCATCATCTTCACGCCCAAGTCCTTGTTGCGCCACAAAGACGCCACATCGCCAGTGTCCGAGTTCACCAAAGGTGGTTTCCAAACCATCCTGCCGGAAGTCAAAGACATCAAGGCCGACAAAGTCAAACGTGTGGTGGTGTGTTCAGGCAAGGTCTATTACGACCTGTCCAAAAAACGCGAAGACAACGGCCAAGACGACACGGCTTTGCTGCGTTTGGAACAGCTCTACCCGTTCCCACACAAAGCCTTTGCCGCCGAGCTGAAAAAATACCCCAACGCCACCGAGGTGGTGTGGTGCCAGGATGAGCCACAAAACCAAGGTGCTTGGTTCTTTGTGCAGCACTACCTGTTTGAAAACATGGCCACTGGCCAAAAGCTGGGCTACAGCGGTCGCGCTGCCTCGGCTTCACCCGCGGTGGGCTATTCCCATTTGCACCAAGACCAGCAAAAAGCGCTGGTCGACGGCGCATTTGGACGCCTCAAGGGTTTCATATTGACCAAGTAAGCCGCTTGCAGCGCCCTTGGCGCTGGCAAGCCCGCCCAACGCATTCAGGAAATATTCATCATGGCCATCATCGAAGTCAAAGTACCGCAACTCTCAGAATCTGTGGCTGAAGCCACTTTGTTGCAATGGAAGAAAAAAGTCGGCGACGCTGTCGCCGTTGACGAAATCTTGATCGACGTCGAAACCGACAAAGTGGTGCTGGAAGTCCCTGCACCCTCTGCCGGCGTGTTGGTAGACATCGTCGCCGCTGACGGCGCCACCGTCAAAGCCGAGCAACTGATTGCCCGCATCGACACCACCGCCACAGCCTCTGCCGCTGGCCCTGTGGCAGCGGCCAAAGCCCCAGCTGTTGCGGCCGCCACTCCTGTGGCTGCTGCGCCAACCTCTGCCAGCCACGCGGGTGTGGCCATGCCTGCTGCGGCCAAACTGATGGCCGACAACCAGCTGGCCGCAGGCTCGGTGCCTGGCACCGGCAAAGACGGTCGTGTGACCAAAGGCGACGTGCTGTCTGCCGTGGCCGGTGGCGTGAAATCCACCGCGGCTGTCATCCCCACCGGCGTGCCCACCAAGGCCTTGCCGCAGGTGTCTGGCCCCGCTGTCGATTTGGGCGACCGCCCTGAACAGCGCGTGCCCATGACCCGTTTGCGCGCGCGTGTGGCCGAGCGTTTGCTGCAATCGCAATCGACCAACGCCATCCTCACCACCTTCAACGAAATCAACATGGCCCCGGTCATGGAGATGCGCAAGCGCATGCAAGAGCGTTTCGAAAAAGAACACGGTGTGAAGCTGGGTTTCATGAGTTTCTTCGTCAAGGCCGCCGTGCACGCCCTGAAGAAATTCCCGGTGCTCAACGCCTCGGTGGATGGCAATGACATCGTTTACCACGGCTATTTCGACATCGGTATCGCGGTCGGTTCGCCACGTGGTTTGGTGGTGCCCATCCTGCGCAATGCCGACCAGATGAGCTTTGCCGACATCGAGAAAAAGATTGCCGAGTTTGGCGTGAAAGCGCGGGACGGCAAGCTGGGCATGGAAGAGATGACTGGTGGCACTTTCTCCATCAGCAACGGTGGCACCTTTGGTTCCATGATGTCCACCCCCATCATCAACCCACCGCAGTCGGCCATTTTGGGTGTGCATGCCACCAAAGACCGTGCCATGGTGGAAAACGGCCAAGTGGTGGTTCGCCCCATGAACTACTTCGCCATGTCTTATGACCACCGCATCATTGACGGTCGCGAAGCGGTGTTGGGTTTGGTGGCGATGAAAGAAGCCTTGGAAGACCCGGCTCGTTTGTTGTTTGACATCTGATTGGAATTCCCATGAGCAAACCATTTGATGTCATCGTCATCGGTGCCGGCCCCGGCGGCTACATCGCCGCCATCCGCGCCGCCCAACTGGGTTTTCAAGTCGCTTGCATTGACGAGTGGCAAAACGCCGCGGGTGGCCCCGCGCCCGGTGGTACCTGTACCAATGTGGGCTGCATCCCCTCCAAGGCCTTGTTGCAGTCCAGCGAGCACTTCGAGCATGCCAACCATCACTTTGCAGAACATGGCATCACCGCCAAGGACGTGAAGATGGATGTGACGCAAATGCTCAAGCGCAAAGACAGCGTTGTGAAGCAAAACAACGACGGCATTTTGTACCTGTTCAAGAAAAACAAAGTCACGTTTTTCCATGGACGCGGCAGCTTGGCCAGCAAGTCCGATGCAGGCTATGAAGTCAAGGTGACAGGCAAAGCCGAGGAATCTCTCACGGCCAAGCACGTCATCATCGCCACGGGTTCCAACGCCCGCGCACTGCCCGGCACCCCGTTTGACGAAGTCAATGTGCTGTCCAACGACGGCGCTTTGCGTGTGGGTGCCGTGCCCAAGAAATTGGCCTTGATTGGTTCAGGCGTGATCGGTTTGGAGATGGGTTCGGTCTGGCGTCGCCTGGGTTCTGAAGTGACCATTTTGGAAGGCCTGCCCACTTTCTTGGGGGCGGTCGACGAGCAAATTGCCAAAGAAGCCAAAAAGGCCTTTGACAAGCAAGGTTTGAAGATCGAACTCGGCGTGAAAGTCGGTGAGATTGTGAACGGCAAAAAAGGCGTCACGGTCAACTACACCAATGCCAAGGGCGAAGCCGTCAAGTTGGACGCTGACAAGCTGATCATCAGCATTGGCCGCGTGCCCAACACCAACGGCTTGAATGCCGAGGCCGTGGGCTTGCAGCTCGACGAGCGCGGCGCGATCGTGGTGGACGGGGACTGCAAAACCAATTTGCCTGGCGTGTGGGCCGTGGGCGACGTGGTGCGTGGCCCCATGCTCGCGCACAAGGCCGAAGAAGAGGGCGTGGCGGTGGCCGAGCGCATCGCGGGCCAGCACGGTCATGTGAACTTCAACACCATTCCTTGGGTCATTTACACCAGCCCCGAAATCGCGTGGGTGGGTCGCACCGAGCAGCAACTCAAGGCGGACGGCGTGGCTTACAAGGCAGGCACGTTCCCCTTCTTGGCCAACGGCCGTGCCCGCGCTTTGGGCGACACCACCGGCATGGTGAAGTTCTTGGCCGACGCCAAGACCGATGAAATTTTGGGGGTGCACATGGTGGGCCCGCAGGTCTCGGAGTTGATCTCTGAGGCCGTGGTGGCCATGGAGTTCAAGGCCAGCGCGGAAGACATCGCGCGCATTTGCCATGCCCACCCGTCTTTGAGCGAAGCGACCAAAGAAGCGGCTTTGGCGGTGGACAAGCGCACTTTGAATTTTTAGGCTTGCGGTTCTGACCGTTTTAACGGGTGCCTCAGCCTGGCCAAACCGAACCGTGCTCAGGAACCACCGCCCGCAGATGGAGTTCATGTTCTATACGTTGGCGCAAGGTGTCTGCGGCTTGAAGTTCACCGTGCACCACGTATACCTGCGAAGCGGGAAGAGGCATTTGCTTTAACCATGCCAAGAGTTGGTTGGCGTCCGCATGAGCCGAGGCAGAACCCAGTTGAACGATTTCAGCTTGAACAGGCAGGTCTTTGCCATGCATGCGAATGGTGGATGCCCCACTTGCCAAGGTGGCACCGCGTGTTCCAGGAGACTGATAGCCCGTCAAAATGACCATGTTGCGGTGATTGCCTACGAAATTCGCCAAATGGTGCAGGACCCGTCCACCAGTGGCCATGCCGCTCGCAGCCAAGATCACCATAGGTCCGTGTCGTTTGATCAAGGCTTTGGATTGTTCTGGCGTCTCTACCATGGTGGCCACACGG
>CANCVB010000008.1 GCA_947381415.1 Burkholderiales bacterium | reverse complement strand
CTGCAGGTTTGGCGGTATTCGAGGCCGTGCGTCGCCGCTTTGCCTTGGTCTGGGGCGACATCCAAACCGGTATCGCTCAAGCCCAACAAGCCAAGGAGGCGTCATGAGCGCGTACGCATTGGAGATTGAGGGTTTGACCAAGCAATTTGGCAAGACTGAAATCATTCGCGGTGTGAATTTGGCTGTGAATGCAGGCGAAAGGGTGGCCATCATCGGGCCCAACGGCGCTGGTAAATCCACACTCTTCAACCTCATCAGTGGTCGCTTTGCACCCAGCGCAGGAACCATCAACCTCAACGGTCAGCGAATCGACGGCCTCAAGCCCTTTGAGATCAACCGCATGGGCTTGTCGCGCAGCTTTCAAATCACCAACATCTTTCCCAAGCTCAGTGTCTTTGAAAACCTTCGCTGCGCCGTGCTTTGGAGTTTGGGACATCGTTACAGTTTTTGGTCGTTTCTGGGAAATTTGAAAGACGCCAATGAACTCGCTGACAACTGGATGCGGCGCATACGCCTGAGCGCCAAACACGATACCTTGGCCATGAACCTGACCTATGCCGAACAACGTGCACTGGAGATCGGGATCACCATGGCAGGCGGTGCCGAGGTGGTGTTGCTCGATGAACCGACGGCAGGCATGAACAACAGCGAGACAGAGCGTTTTATTGGCCTGATCAAAGAAGTGACCCAAGGCAAAACCTTGTTGGCTGTCGAGCATGACATGGGTGTGGTGTTTGGCTTGGCCGACAAAATTGCTGTTTTGGTGTATGGCGAAATCATCGCTTTTGACACACCTGACAAAGTTCGCGCCAATGCCTTGGTGCAAGAGGCCTATTTGGGCAGTTTGCAAGAGGGACACTGATGCTGCACGTTGACAATCTCCACGCCTATTACGGCAAAAGCCATGTGTTGCATGGGGTGAGCTTTTCGGTAGGCAAGGGCGAGATCGTGGCGCTCTTGGGCCGCAACGGTTCAGGGCGTTCGACCACGGCCAAGGCCATCATGGGCTTGGTGGATGCGCGTGGCCGCATCGATTGGTTGGGCCAACAAATTGTGGGTCGCAAGCCCTTTGAGATCGCCCATTTGGGTTTGGGCTATGTGCCTGAAAACCGCGACATCTTTCCCAAATTGACGGTTCACCAAAACCTGCTGTTGGGTTTGAAAGGCGATAAACCGCAAGGCCGCTGGAATTTCGAAGACATGTACAACTTGTTTCCTCGCTTGCGGGAACGCCAACACACCGAAGCTGGCGTGCTTTCCGGTGGCGAGCAGCAAATGCTGACACTGTGTCGCTCACTCATGGGAGACCCCGAGCTCATCATCATCGATGAACCCACCGAAGGCTTGGCGCCCAAAATTGTCGATTTGGTCGGCCAGTTTTTGCAGGAACTGCGCAACCGAGGCGTATCGGTGTTGTTGATTGAACAAAAACTGACCATCGCCATGCAAATTTCTGACCGTGCCTTGGTCATGGGGCACGGCAGTATGGTGTTTGACGGTACCCCTGACGCCTTGCGGGCCAATGCGGCCATCCGCAAGGAATGGTTAGAGGTATAAAATAGTACGACCGTTCTTTTTTATCCCACACCTGCTTCTGACAAGGAATTTTTATGAGTGCTGACTATGCAGTCCACGGCGAAATCGCTGTGATTACCTTGAACAACCCACCGGTCAACGGTTTGGGTTTGGCCACCCGCCAAGCGTTTATGCAAGGGCTGAACAAAGCCATGGCCGATGACGCGGTCAAAGCGGTGGTGGTCACGGGCGCTGGCAAGGCGTTTTCAGGCGGTGCGGACATCAAGGAATTTGGCTCGCCAAAAGCGATTCAAGAACCCCATTTGTTGAATTTGATCAGTGCGATTGAAAACGCCTCCAAGCCTGTGGTCGCGGCCATACACACAGTGGCCATGGGGGGTGGTTTGGAATTGGCGTTGGGTTGCCATTACCGCATTGCTGCACCTAGCACCGATGTGGCTTTGCCTGAAGTCAAACTGGGACTCATTCCTGGCGCGGGTGGCACGCAACGCTTACCGCGCGTCTTGGGCGTGGAACCCGCCCTCAACATGATCGTCAGCGGTGAACCCATCAAGAGCGACATGCTGGCCATGCTGCCGGGTCAAAAACTGTTTGACCAAATGGCCACCAGCGCCAGCAGTTTGATGGAAGAGGCCATGGCGTTTGCCCAAAGCGTGGTGGGCACATCGCCGCTACCGCGCGTGCGTGACTTGCCTTGCAAGCACCCCAACGCCGACGCCTTCTTCAAATTCAGCACCAACATGGTCAACGGCATGACCAAGGGCAAGTACCCCGCGCCTTTGAAGTGCATTGAGGCTGTACAAAACGCCACCAAAATGAAGTTTGACGACGGCATGGCGGCCGAGCGCGAGATCTTCACCAACCTGATGTGGACGCCTGAGTGCCGAGCTTTGCGCCATTTGTTTGTGGCGCAACGTGCTACCAGCAAGATTGCAGACGTGCCTGCTGACACACCGGTACGCAACATCCAAAGTGTGGCCGTGATAGGCGCGGGCACCATGGGCGGCGGCATCAGCATGAACTTCCTCAATGCGGGCATTCCCGTCAAAATGTTGGAAATGAAGCAAGAGGCCTTGGACAAAGGCTTGGCCATCATCGACAAGAACTACCAAGCCCAAGTGAAAAAAGGCAAGTTGAAGGAAGACAAATTCCAGCAACGCATGAGCCTGTTGTCCACCACATTGAATTACGAAGACTTGAAAGACGCCGACTTGGTGATTGAAGCCGTGTTCGAAGAATTGGGCGTCAAAGAACAGGTCTTCAAAAAGCTTGACGAGGTGATGAAACCCGGCGCGATCTTGGCGTCCAACACGTCCACCTTGGATGTGAACGCCATTGCCCATTTCACCCAGCGTCCCCAAGACGTGGTGGGCTTGCACTTTTTCAGCCCCGCCAATGTCATGAAACTGCTCGAAGTGGTGCGTGGCGCGGCCACGGGCAAAGATGTGATGGCCACCGTCATGGGTGTGGCCAAAAAGATCAAGAAAACCGCCGTGGTTTCAGGCGTGTGCGATGGCTTCATCGGCAACCGCATGATCGAGCAGTACAGCCGCCAAGCCGGTTTCCTGATTGAAGAAGGTTGCACACCTCAGCAGGTCGACCGCGCGGTTGAGAAGTTTGGTTTCGCCATGGGCCCCTTCCGCATGGGGGACTTGGCGGGCAACGACATCGGCTGGGCGATTCGCAAGCGCCGCTATGTGGAAAAGCCAGAATTGAAGTACAGCAAAACCGCCGACTTGCTTTGCGAGCAAGGCCGTTTTGGTCAGAAAGTGGGCAAAGGCTGGTACGACTACCTGCCTGGCAAGCGTGACGCCATCCCGAACAAAGACGTGGAAGACATGATCGCCAAGCACCGTGCGACCTTGGGTATCACACCGCGCAAAATCAGCGACGACGAAATCGTGCAGCGCCTGGTGTTCTCGCTGGTCAACGAAGCAGCGTTCATCTTGGAAGAGGGCATTGCGGCCCGTGCCAGTGACATCGACATGGTCTACATCACCGGCTACGGATTCCCCATCTATCGCGGCGGCCCCATGATGTATGCCGACCAATTCGGCTTGTTCAACGTGGTGCAAGCCATGCACCGCTTTGCGCAAAACCCGCATGACGACGCCCAATTCTGGCAACCCGCCCCCTTGCTCGCTCGCTTGGTGGCTGAAGGCAAAACATTCAATTAAGGAACCATCATGACCAACGCTGTCATTGTTTCAACCGCTCGCACGCCCTTGGCCAAAAGCTGGAGAGGCGCTTTCAACATGACCCACGGTGCCACGCTGGGTGGTCACGCCGTCAAACACGCCATTGCCCGTGCAGGCATTGAGGCCTCTGCGGTCGAAGACGTGATCATGGGTTGCGCCAACCCCGAGGGTGCCACGGGTGCCAACATCGCCCGTCAAATCGCGCTCATGGCCGATTGCCCCATCACCGTGAGTGGCCTCACTGTGAATCGTTTTTGCTCTTCTGGCTTGCAAACCATTGCCCTGGCTTCACAGCGCATCATGGCAGGCGAGGGCGATGTGTATGTGGCCGGTGGGGTGGAAAGCATTTCCTGTGTGCAACAAGAGATGAACCAGCACATGCTGATGGACCCCGCCCTCAACAAGAAAAAACCCGAGATCTACTGGAACATGTTGCAAACCGCCGAACAAGTGGCCAAGCGCTACCACATCGGCCGCGAAGCCATGGACGAGTACGGTGCGGCCAGCCAGCAAAAAGCCTGTGCCGCCCAAGCCGCTGGCAAGTTCAATGACGAGATTGCAGCCATCACGGTGCAAGCTGGCGTGGTCGACAAAGTCATGGGCATGATGACCAAGCAAGTGACCGTCAGCGTGGACGAAGGTTTGCGTGAAGGCACCACCGCTGAAGGCATCTCCAGCATCAAACCTGCCATGCCCGGTGGCGTGGTGTCGGCCGGCAATGCCAGCCAGTTCTCGGATGGCGCGGGTGCCTGCGTGATCACCAGCGAAGACTATGCGGTGCAACACGGCCTCAAACCTCTGGGTCGCTTTTTGGGCTTTGCGATTGCGGGTTGCGAGCCCGATGAAATGGGCATTGGCCCTGTGTATGCGATTCCCAAAGTACTCAAGCGCTTGGGCCTGAGCATCCAAGACGTCGACCTGTGGGAGCTGAATGAAGCTTTTGCGGTGCAAGTGCTGTACTGCCGCGACAAATTGGGCATTCCGCCTGAGTTGCTCAATGTCAATGGCGGTGCCATCGCCGTGGGCCACCCCTATGGTGTGAGCGGTCAACGCTTGACTGGCCACGCACTCATTGAGGGCAAACGCCGTGGCGCCAAACGCGTGTGCGTCACCATGTGCATTGGCGGCGGCATGGGCGCTGCTGGCATCTTCGAGGTGCTGTAAAGCATGTCGCTGCGCGCAACCGTTGATTTTTTGTTGTACGACTGGCTGAAAGTTGAGCAACTGAATCAGCGGGAGCGCTTTGCCGAGCATTCCCGCGAAACCTTCGATGCGGTGCTTGACACCTGCGAGCGCATCGCCCGCGAGAAATACGCGCCCTTCAACCGCACGGTGGACATTCAAGAGCCTGCTTTTGATGGCGAGAAAGTCATTCTGCCCGCCTGCACCCAAGACGCCCACGACGCTTATGTGCAAAGCGGCATGCTCAGCGCCGCGCAAGACGAGTCCATTGGCGGCATGCAACTGCCCTACACCCTAGAGGCTGCGGCGAATGCGTTTTTCGCTTGCGCTTCGGTCAGCATTGGGGGTGGCATGTTGACCGTGGGCAACGCCAATTTGCTGATGGCGCACGGCAGCGATCTGCAAAAACAGGTGTTCGCCCTCAACGAATTCAATGGTCGCTTTGCGGGCACCATGTGTTTGAGCGAACCGCAAGCAGGCTCGTCTTTGTCGGATGTGGCCACCCGTGCCGTGCCTGACGGCGACGATCACGCCAATGACCCCCTGGGGTCGCGCTATCGCCTCAAGGGCCACAAAATGTGGATTTCCACGGGCGACCACGAGTTGACCGAGAACATCATTCATTTGGTGTTGGCCAAAATCCCGGGACCTGACGGCAAAACCATTGCGGGCACCAAAGGCATTTCTCTGTTCATCGTGCCCAAGAAGTTGGTCGACACTGAAGGCCAACTCACCGGTGAACGCAACGATGTGGCACTGGCAGGCCTGAACCACAAGCTGGGTTGGCGCGGCACGGTCAACACCTTGTTGAACTTTGGCGAAGGCAAATACCCGGTGCGCGGCCAAACAGGGGCCATTGGCTACTTGGTGGGCGAGCCTGGCAAGGGCCTGCAATGCATGTTCCACATGATGAACGAAGCCCGCATTGGTGTGGGCTTGGCCGCCACCATGCTGGGTTTGGCTGGCTATTACGCGTCGCTGGACTACGCACACAACCGCAGCCAAGGCAGGCCCGTGGGACCTGCGGGCAAAGACCCCGCTGCGCCACCCGTGAGACTGATTGAACACGCCGACATCAAACGCATGCTCTTGGCGCAAAAAGCCTATGGCGAAGGCGCATTGGCACTGGGTCTTTACTGTGCCCGCTTGGTGGACGAGTTGCACACCGGCGACGCCGCTCAACGCAGCGACGCCCAGTGGTTGCTGGAGGTGCTCACCCCCATCGTGAAAAGCTGGCCCAGCGAATGGTGCCTGGAAGCCAACAGTTTGGCCATCCAAATTCACGGGGGTTATGGCTACACCCGCGATTTTCCCGTGGAGCAGTATTGGCGTGATAACCGCTTGAACATGATCCACGAAGGCACCCACGGCATCCAAGCCATGGACTTGCTGGGCCGCAAAGTGCTGCTCGACCAAGGCAAGGGCTTGCAGATGTTGGGTGAACGCATGAATGCCACCATGGCGCAAGCGCATGACGCCAGCACCCAAGCCCACGCCCAGGCCTTGAAACAAGCATGGCGCGATGTGCTGCAAGCCACCCAAGCGGCTTGGCAGGGGGGTGACCCAGCCCTGTCCTTGGCGAATGCCGTGCCCTATATGCAAGCCTTTGGACACACGGTGTTGGCATGGATGTGGCTGGATGTGGCCTTGGCCAGCACTGGTGAGGACGCTGCCAGCTTGGGCCGTCGCCAAGCTTGCCGCTTTTTCTACCATTACGAATTACCCAAAATTGGCGCTTGGCTCCAGGTCGTGAAAGACCGCGACCCTACCTGTGCCCAGATGCCCGAAGACGCTTTTTAACCCCCATTAGCCAGAGGTCGCATGACACGCACTGTGAAACAACTGTTCGATTTGACAGGCAAGACCGCCTTGGTGACCGGTGGCTCGCGCGGCTTGGGTCTGCAAATGGCCCATGCGCTGGGCGAGGCGGGTGCCCGTGTGATGATTGCCTCGCGCAAAGCGCCCGAATTGGAACAAGCCGTTGCCGAGCTCCAAGCAGCAGGCATTGACGCGCATTGGCGGGCCGCCAACTGTGCCGACCAGCACGAGCTGCAAAGCTTGGGGGAACACGCCTTGAACACTTTGGGCCATGTGGATGTGTTGCTTAACAACGCAGGCGCTGCTTGGGGTGCCCCCGCCGAAGACCACCCGATCGATGGCTGGGACAAGGTGATGAACCTCAATGTGCGTGGCTATTTCATCTTGAGCCAGTACATTGGCAAACACTGCATGATTCCACGGCGCAGTGGCAGCATCATCAACATCGCATCGATCACCGGGTTGGGCGGCAATCCCACGGGCATCAACACCATCGCCTACAACACCTCCAAAGCTGCGGTGATCAATTTTTCTTGCGCCTTGGCAGGCGAGTGGGGCACCCACAACATCCGCGTCAACGCCATTTGTCCCGGCTTTTTCCCCAGCAAAATGACCGCTGGCACCTTTGAGACCTATGGCGAAGACACCTTGATTTCCCATGCGCCTTTGCGGCGCTTGGGCGATGACGAAGATTTGAAAGGCATCACCTTGCTGTACGCCTCTGATGCAGGCAAACACATTACCGGCCAATGGTTGGCCATCGATGGCGGCGTGAGCTGCATTACCGGCGGATAAACACAGGAGATTTCCATGCCCCAAAACCCTCAAATCCATTTGGTCAGTCGCCCCACAGGCGAGCCCAGCGCGGACAACTTCAAGTTGATTACGCTTGATACGCCTGCGTTGCAAGACAAACAAGTGTTGGTGAAGCACGAGTACATGAGCTTGGACCCGTATATGCGTGGTCGCATGAACGACAGCAAAAGCTATACCGCGCCTCAGCCGTTGAACGCCGTCATGGTTGGCGGTACGGTGGGTGAAGTGGTGGAAAGCCGCCATCCCCAATTTGCCGTCGGCGACAAAGTCGTGGGTATGGGCGGTTGGCAAACCTATAGCGTGGTCGATGCCGACACGCCCGGTTTGCTTCGCAAGGTCGATACCAGCCATGTCCCTATCAGTCATTTCTTGGGTGCAGTGGGCATGCCTGGCGTCACCGCTTGGCACGGCTTGGTGCGCATCATCAACCCCCAAGCAGGGCAAACCTTGACCGTCAGTGCTGCCAGCGGCGCGGTGGGCAGTGCCTTTGGCGCATTGGCCAAGGCCCGTGGTTGCAGAGTGGTGGGTTTTGCGGGCGGCAAAGACAAGTGCGATTACGTGGTGAATGAGCTGGGCTTTGATGCGTGCATTGACTACAAAGAGCACAGCGATTACCTGTCTTTGTCCAAGGCTTTGAAAGATGCTTGCCCGAATGGCATTGACGGCCATTTTGAAAATGTCGGTGGCATGGTGTTGGACGCGGTCATGCTGCGCATGAATGAGTTTGGCAGCATCGCCGTCTGCGGCATGATTGCCGGTTACAACGGCAAACCGATTCCCATGACCAACCCCTCCCTGATTTTGATGAGCCGTCTGAAGGTACAAGGCTTCATCGTCAGCGAACACCCTGCGGACTGGCCCGAGGCCTTGAAAGAATTGGGTGCATTGGTGGGCAGTGGCAAGTTCAAACCCCGTGAAACTGTCGCCCATGGTTTGGCCAACGCACCTGAAGCATTTTTTGGCTTGCTCAAAGGCAAGAACTTTGGCAAGCAAGTGGTGAAGATCTGACCATGATCCTGCACCACTACGCGGCTTCGCCGTTTGCCGAAAAAATCCGCGCCATCCTGGGCTTCAAGCAACTGAGCTGGCAAGGTGTGAACATCCCCTCGGTCATGCCCAAGCCCGACTTGATGCCACTCACCGGGGGCTATCGCCGCACGCCAGTGCTGCAAATCGGTGCCGATGTGTATTGCGACACCGCACTCATCTGCGATGTCTTGGAGCACCTGGCACCCGCACCCTCTTTGTACAACCAAGCGCCCAAGGGTTTGGTGCGCAACCTGGCGCAATGGGCCGACACCTTGTTGTTCCCTGTGGCCATGGCCTACAACTTCCAGCCCGCAGGCGCGGCCCATGTGATGGCCAGTTTTTCGCCGGACACGGTGAAGGTGTTTGCCGCCGACCGCCAAGCCATGCGCGGTGGTGGCGCACGCATGCATTTCGCCGACGCCACAGGCATGTACAAAAGCCATTTGCGCCGCATCTCCAGCATGCTGGAAGACCATGCGTTTTTGCTGGGTGACCAGCCTTGTCTGGCCGACTTTTCGGTCTACCACTCGCTGTGGTTCACCCGGGTGCAAGTGCCCATGCTGGCGGGTATTTTGGACGCCACCCCCCTAGTGTCTGCCTGGGCGGACCGCATGGCGGCCTTCGGCCACGGGCAGTCCAGCAGCATCAGCGCCGAAGAAGCCTTGCAAGTGGCCAAGGGCACCACGCCGCTGGCCATGGATGGCGCGTTTTTCCAAGACGAACACGGCATCGCCTTGGGCAGCCAAGTGACCGTGGCGGCAGAGAGTTTTGGCACCGAACCAACCCAAGGCGAATTGGTGGCCGCCACCCGCACCCGCTACACCTTGCGTCGTCAGGATGCGCGCGTGGGTGCGGTGCATGTGCATTTCCCCCGATTGGGCTTTGTGTTGAAAAAGGCAGACGCATGATTTCGAATTTCAAAGGCAAAACGGCGGTGCTGACGGGCGGGGCCTCGGGTTTTGGCCTAGAATGCGCCCGCATTGGTGCCTCGCTGGGCATGAACCTGGTCTTGGTGGACGTGCAAAAAGACGCGCTGAAAGAGGCGCACGACGCGCTCAAGGCTCAGGGTGCCACCGTCATGGCCAAGCGGGTGGATGTGTCGAATGCCGACGACATGCAAGAACTGGCCACGGCCGTCTTCGAGCGCTTTGGTGCGCCGCACTTTGTGTTCAACAACGCGGGTGTGGGCGCGGGTGGCTTGGTGTGGGAAAACTCGGTCAAAGACTGGGAGTGGCTCTTGGGTGTCAACCTGTGGGGCGTGATCCATGGCGTTCGCTTGTTCACCCCCATGATGCTTGAGGCGGCCAAGAAGGATGCTTCCTACCAAGGTCACATCGTCAACACCGCCAGCATGGCGGGTTTGCTCACGCCGCCCAACATGGGCATTTACAACGTCACCAAACATGCGGTGGTGTCCCTCACCGAAACCCTGTACCAAGACTTGAAATTGGTGAGCGACCAGGTGAGCGCCAGCGTGTTGTGTCCTTACTTTGTGCCGACAGGCATCAACAGCAGCGAACGCAACCGCCCCGAAGGTTTGAAGGCCGAAGCGCCCACACAAAGCCAACGCATCGGCCAGGCCATGAGCGACAAGGCGGTCAGCAGCGGCAAGGTGAGTGCGGCTCAAGTGGCGCAGATGGTGTTTGACGCCATGCAAGCCGACCAGTTTTACATCTACAGCCATCCCAAGGCCTTGGGCAACGCCCAAACCCGCTTTGACGCCATCGTGGCAGGCCACAACCCGCCAGATCCGTTTGCTGAACGTCCTGACATCGGTATGTCACTCAGGGAATCTCTCAACGAATAAATGTGTACAATGTATTTAATTTTTTCGTCAATTTTGATAAAATGAATATATTTAAATCATTTAAAAATATTTCTCCAAAAGCGTCATTACTGCTTTTTTTGACGGTTGTCTTGTTGTTTGCCGGCAGCGCCATGCCGTACATCAACCCGGTAACACCCCGCCTTAACTCCGACCTGATCGCATTTACTGGGCTGGGTTTGTTTGGCATGGTGACCTGTTTTTGCTTGCCGCGTGGTGCCACAGGTTTTGGTTTGACCTCGCTGGGTATGTTGTGCGGCGGTTGGCTGTGGCTGGCTTTTGTGCAATACATCGTTGGCATCAACACAACCTACTTCAGCTATTTGTTGGTCAGCACGTCCTACCTATTTGCTGTTGTCTTGCTTTGTGCCTGGGTCAAGATGTGGGTCAATGCCGGACAGGGGCAACTGCTTGCCCAAACCGTCATGGCCAGCGTGCTGATAGCCGGTTTATTGCAAGCTGCATCCATTTGGCTTCAAATGTTTCAAATGGAGGAGGTGTTTATTCCTTGGTTAAACAAGTCAGCCTCATTCCCTAGACAGGGTGGTTTTTTGGGGCAACCCAATTTGAGCGCCAGTTTGATGGTATGCGCCATGGTGAGCTTGGTGTTTCTCAAGCCTGAAGAGGGCGAACAAAGTGCACGACCTGTGGCTTGGCGTCTGTTGGCCATGGGCGTCATGATGTTGGCGGTGTATGGCACCAGTTCGCGCACGGGCTATTTAGAGATATTTCTTGTCAGTTGCTTGTTGGCCTTGCTTCGGCAGCGTTTGAAGATTTCTTGGGTATGGGTGGCCTTGGTGGTTTGGCAATTATTGGCCATCGCGCTTGGCGAAACACTGGTGAGATGGGATTGGATTTCAGGACAGCTGATAAATGATTCGAGTAAAGCAGTGCAAGCCTCGGGGTCCCATCGCTTGCAAATTTTGAAAGATGTGTGGTTGCTGATTCAACAGCACCCGTGGATGGGTGTGGGATGGCGACAGTTGCAAGTCGCCGAAGTGTTGACGCCGGGCATTGATGACCCTGTAGACCATGCCCATAACCTTGTTGCACAGATTCAGGTTGAATTAGGCGTGCTGGGCAGCCTGTCGTTGCTGGTGTTTGCGGCTTATTGGTTGGTGAAGAAAAAGCCTTGGCAACAAGCCAACGGTGCTGAATTGGCCATGCTCTGTGTGGTGATGGTTTTAGGGCTGCACAGTTTGTTGGAATACCCTTTGTGGCACGCCATGTTTTTATTTTTATTTGGCTTTGCTTTGAGTCTATTGCCCGAAGAAGCTTACCCATTGCGTTTCCCTTTATGGCTGGTCAAAGGTCTTGGGCTTCTTTTGCTGTTTTTCACAGCTTGGTTTTTTGTCGATCATTACAAATCGGCGACCGCTTACGAACGATTTGCGCAAAACGGGTCCAAAGAAGAACTGATCGAGGCGAACAAAACCGTGTGGTGGAACGTGTTGCTGTTTGAAAGCATCTTCATGGTCAATACCATGGTGACCGATGACACCCGCCCCGTGCTGCGCCGAATTGCCAAAGAAAATGCCAATGTGTTTTCACAAACTTTGTTTCTCAACTTGCCTTTGCTCAAAATCACGATTCAAGACGGCGAGACCGCGGTTGCCAACCAACTGGCCAAGCGAATTTGTTTAAATGCACCTGAAAAAAATTGGGAGGCGATTCAAATACACTTGTTGTCTTTACAAGACCCTCGGTACAAAGCGTGGTTAGCTCAGTTACCCCCCTCTATCTTGAATTGCAAAAACTGACAATGGTGCTGCCATGAGGGCATTGCGCATATATGCTGGCCCCTCGGCGCGCCAGCACATTGCCGACAAAGGTTTGTTACCTCAGCACATCAGCGTGGTGCCTGGTGCAGCGGGTGGGCCCAAGGGCTTGATCTTGGGTCCGATAGACCGTTTTTTGTTTGGCCATTGGCTGCCGCGCAGCGATCAGCCCATCGATTTGGTAGGTGCTTCCATCGGTGCTTGGCGACTGGCAACCGCTTGCCTACCGCAACCAGAAAAAGAATTGCTGGCCCTGGAAGACGCCTATATCCACCAACACTATGAACTCGCGCCTGGCCAGCGTCGCCCCACGCCGCGCCAAGTCAGTAACGATTTCGCTGCCAATTTGCACCGCTTTTACAGTGGGCGTGTTCACCAGGTGATTCAGCATCCTCGCTACCGCTTGCATGTGATGACCTCGCGTGGTTTGGGTTTGCTGTCGAAGGACAACGCTTGGCGCACACCTTTGGGCTATGGCGCAGCCTATATCAGCAACTTCTTGAGTCGACCGGCCATGGGCAAGTGGCTGGAGCGGGTGGTTTTTTCCAGTCCTTTCATGGGTGAACCCCATCCTTTGCCATTTGCGACCAAGGATTACCCCTCGCGACAATTGGCTTTGCGTGAAGACAACTTCATGGATGCGGTACAAGCAAGTTGCTCTATCCCTTTTGTTTTGGAGGCAGTCAAAGCCATTCAGGGTGCGCCTGCCGGTGCTTATTGGGATGGTGGCATCACCGATTACCACCTGCACTTGGACTATCGCCCAGCCAAAGGCTTGACCTTGTACCCACATTTCCAAAAAGCCGTGGTGCCAGGCTGGTTGGACAAAAAACTGGCCCACCGCCACCAGGCCAGTGCATTTTTAGACAGCACGCTGTTGCTGGCACCAGATCCAGATTGGGTGCGCAGTCTGCCCAATGGCAAACTGCCTGACCGCACAGACTTCACCACGTATGGACAAGATTTGGCCAGTCGAGTCAAGGTCTGGCAACAAGCGGTAGGCGAGGCAGAACGCTTGGCAGACGAGTTGTCGCAATGGTTGTTGCAACCAGACCATGGCCGGGTGGAAGCCCTTTAAATTTGAGCCTTACAAAGCGCAAACCATTTCGACATGCGCCATATCAGCTTCCATGAACACCTCGCCTTGGCGGCGAAAGCCTTGACGTTGGTAGAAGTTTTCGGCGCTGCATTGGGCGTGCAGCAATATCGCTTTGTCCCCGCGTTGCCGCGCCACATCCATCAAAGCCGACAACACCTGGTCGCCTAAACGCTGACCGCGCAACACCCGCTTGACCGCCATGCGCCCAATTTTGGCGACCCCATTGACTGAGGGCAACAAACGTCCTGTAGCCACAGGCAAACCCAAACGGTTGCACAACACCGCATGCACGCAATGCGCATCATCGGCATCCCATTCCAAGGCTTGGTCCACACCTTGCTCGTCCACAAACACCTCGGTGCGCAAAGGCGCGGCCAAGGTTTGGAGCTTTTCCCAGCTACCCAACTGCAAAGCGGTGACGCTCTCACCTTGCTCAAAACCCAACAAAATATCGCGCAATACCTGTGGCACAGGCTGGGACGTCTGGGTAGCGGGGTCCGCGTACACATAGACCAACTCGCCCTTGACCAAGACTTGCTCGCCGCGAAACACCACGCCCTCAAACAGCATGGAAGAGTTGCCTATGCGCGAACAACGCATGCCGATGTGAAGCAAGTCGTCATACACCGCAGATGCTTTGTACTCGAGGGTGGACTTGACCACGAACAAGTCGCCGCCCATGCCGTGCAGGCTTTGCTCGTAGGGCAGGGCAAGGGCGCGCCAATAGTCAGCGACAGCAGTGTCCAAATACATCAGATAGTGGCCATTGAAGACGATTTTTTGCATATCAACTTCAACCCAGCGCACGCGAAGGGCATGAAAAAAGCGAAAGTCTTGGCGGTTCATGGCAGTGGTTTGTCCGTTAAAGTGGGGGGCATCCTACAACGAGCTGAGTGGAAAAAGCCATGGCCAGTATCTTTTACATCACCCAAGTCCATATTGAATACGGCGCCTTGCAACGCCTCTCCGAGGAATGCCAACGCATTGGCATCACAAGACCACTCATCGTGACCGATGGCGGTATCAAAGCAGCGGGCTTGCTTGACCAAGCTTTGGACGCCCTCAAAGGGATGTCGGTTACCGTGTTTGATGCCACACCGTCCAACCCCACCGAGGCTGCCGTGCGTGCAGCAACAGCCTTGTGCCAGCAAAACCAATGCGATGGCCTGATTGCTTTTGGCGGAGGCTCTTCCATCGACTGTGCCAAGGGCGTGGCCATTGCGGCGACCCATGCTGGCCCATTGACCACTTACGCCACCATCGAGGGGGGATCACCTCGCATCACCGAGAAAGTCTTGCCACTGATTGCGGTACCCACCACCGCAGGCACGGGCAGCGAGGTGGCCCGAGGCGCCATTCTGATTGTGGATGACGGTCGGAAATTGGGTTTTCACTCTTGGCATTTGGTGCCCAAGGTGGCTTTGTTAGACCCAAGCCTCACGCTCGGCTTGCCGCCATTGCTAACGGCCGCCACGGGCATGGATGCCATCGCCCATTGCATGGAAACCTTTATGTCATCGGCTTTCAACCCACCCGCCGACGGCATTGCCTTGGATGGGTTGGCGCGTGGTTGGGCGCACATCGAACGGGCAACGCGAGACGGCAATGACCGCGATGCGCGCCTGCAGATGATGAGCGCGTCCATGCAAGGCGCGATGGCCTTTCAAAAGGGCTTGGGCTGCGTGCATTCACTCAGCCACAGCCTGGGTGGCATCAATCCCAAGTTACACCACGGTACCTTGAACGCAATGTTCCTGCCGGCCGTCATTGCTTTCAATGCGCAAACCCCGTCCATGCAAACCGAGCACCGTTTGGCCCGCATGGCGCAAGCCATGGGTTTGCCAACCAGTGCCAAGCCCGAACACACCATCGGTGACGCCATCCACGCCATGAATGCACGCTTGGGCTTGCCCAGCGGTTTGGCCTCGATGGGTGTTAGTGCTTTGCAATTTGATGACATCATTGTGGGCGCCATCGCTGACCACTCACACAAAACCAACCCTCGCGAAGCAACAGCAGAAGACTACCGCGTCATGCTGCAAGCATCGATGTAAGGCGGGGGCGCCCACCCAAGCTCAGCCCTTACTCGGGTCTGGGGTCAAAATAACGAACCACCGACGGGCCGGTCACGTAGGGCGCAACCATGGGTCCAAAACCAGAGGTTTTTCTCCACTCGCGGTATTTTTCGTTGTGCGCCCTGGACTTCCATTTTTCAACGATCAAGATGGTGTCTGCACCTTGTTCTGCATACACCTCAAGGCCAATCAATCCTTCAAACCGACGGGTCTCTTTCAAAGCGTTTTCCAACACCTCTTTGCTCAGCGGTTCCACTTTGCCAGGCTTTAAATTCAGTTGAACAGTGACGAGCACAAAGCTGTCGGTGGTTTGTCCCATGCTGACCGCAGGCACCACGGACAAGGCCAGCGTTAGCCCAACAGACACAGCGCCGCACGACACAGCACTTTTCAAGCTTTTTATTGTTTGCTTGACCATGGGCAAGCTGTTGCTGCTGTTCATTTCAATATTCCTTTCAAAGTTATTCTCTATCTTGACCTGATACGGAATGCACGCCTCTAAGGGCTAACCCGCATTAGAAAAATGTTGATGTTGTCATTTCATACTGAAAAATTTAAGAAAATCTAAAAAATTAATGCAATTAACATTTGCTTAATTTAAGATAAATAAACCCCCGTTCCTGTTTGGACTTCTTTGTCATGAAGCACTTCAAATTTATATTTTCGGCACTGTGTATTTTTCTTTTTACCCCCGCCCTAGCGGGTGGGTGGGACACGTTGCCAGCTTTTGAGGTCACAGACGCCACCCCGATCATTGCCAGCCTGAAACAACACACGCTGGTTTTGGACGACCCCACGGGGTCTCTCACACTCGAAGATGTATTGAAGCGCAAGCAAGACTTTAAGCCGCCTGCTGAAATGGCCCCTTTTGACGCACGTCACCATTACTGGATCGTGCATAAGATAAGTAGCCGTATGGCGGCGGACCGAAGTTTTCGACTCGAGGGAAATTGGAGAACCATACAAACAACTATTTTGACGGCAGATGAGAGCGTCTTATCACTTAAGACCACGGGTTACTACGCAGGCAAATACACTTTCCTCAGCGACATCGACCCTGCATTGCCTTCTTCTGCAAAGGTACCCAGTCGGGAGGCTTTGTTTACGTTGCACCGGGATGAATCGTTGACATTGCTGTCACGCACAAAAGCAGTGTCGAGTTTTCCACCCCGAACATTTGGCTTGCAACTGGTTGATAACGAGCGCTTTTTAGAGACCAGGCGCTTTGGTCTTTACCTTGAAGGGGCGTTGCTGGGCATTTTGTTTGCCCTGACGATTTTTGGTTGGTATTCCTATTTCGTCAACAAAGACCGCGCGGGTTTGTTTTATGGCATTTGGATTTCATTTGCGCTATTGCAAATCTCAACCCTGCCAAGTCAAGACGGTGCCCATTTCGCCGAATTCTTTCTCAATACCAATGGCCAATTTTTTGGTGCCACTTCATTGGCAGGTTTGTTTTCATACATTGGTGCATATGGGCAAGTTTTCTTTTACTTTACCTTTGCAAGTGCCTACCTTCAAATTTCAAAATACCACCCCAAAACCCAGCAATTGATATACGTATTGATCGCGTATTTTTTGATTCACCTGGTTGTCAATACGGTTTACGAACACAACATCAGTCCGCAACTGTTTTTCAGTGGCAATGCTTTTTTCCCGATTCTTGTGTTTGTTTTTCTGTATGCGGCAGCCATCGAAAGATACCGGCAAGGCATGAGCGTGGCTATCTTTTGGTTGGTGGCTTCCATTCCATACTTTATTTTCAGGTTGATTTGGGTGGCAGGTCTGATGGGCTATCCCTCGGTGTTTAGCTATCTTCCCGAATCGGGTATCAGTTATTTGCTACAAAACACGAATGTCTCGCAGTCCATTGCCTTATGCGCTGAAGCACTGATCATGGCCTTGGCAGTGGTGAGCCGAAATGTGTGGATACAAAAGGCTTTGGCCAAGTCCATTGACGCCCAAAAAACACTGGTGGAAGGACAAAACAAAATCTTGGAAGAAACCGTTGCCGAACGGACCAAAGAATTGGCCGAACAGCACCAAGAGCTTGACCAAGCTCATCAATTGGTCGTGGGCTCTGTCAATTACGCCAGCCGTTTGCAGCGTGGACAGTTGCCACGCCAAGCCCGCATCGATGGGCGCTTTGCTTCTTTTGCCACCCTTTGGGAGCCACGCGACACCATCGGTGGGGATTTGTATTGGCTTTCAAGCTCGCAACTGCCAGGTCCTTTTGTATTGGCTGTGGCGGATTGCACGGGCCACGGCGTGCCCGGTGCCATGTTGTCTTTGTTGGTGAGCAACTCACTAGAGCGAATTTACGCCAACAACACCTCCGAAGACCCGGCAAAGACATTGATGTCATTGGACCACTATGTGCGTACAGGACTGAACCAAGACCGTCCTGACAGCGAAAGCGACGACGGTTGCGATGCGGCGGTACTGCGTATTGACCGTGACAAGCACACCATTGAGTTTGCAGGTGCCAAATTGGGTTTGTTCCAAGTCAGCGCAAATGGCGAGATCTTGCGGCACCAGGGTGCAAGGTGCAGCTTGGGCTACCAAGACCCCATACAAGAGAAAGACAAACCCTTTGTGCAAACCATACGCTACCAAGAAGGCGATACCTTTGCCATCGTCACAGATGGTTTAACCGACCAAATTGGAGGCAATGGCTCTGTCAAGACCTCTTTTGGGTACAGACGAACAGAAAACATTCTCAAAAACAACAGCGCGGCCGATGCGGACTACTTGAGTTACTTGCTCAAAAAAGAATTTGTCGCATGGCAGGGCAGCGAGACACGGCGAGACGATGTCACCGTGGTGATATTTAAACTTTAAACATATGACCCAATCAAACGAAGGAAAAAGACATATGGATTTATCACAAGCCATTTTGTTGCGCAACAGTTTGCGCCAAAACCGCGTCATCATGGCCTATAACGGCACGGTTTCCGATGACTTGATGGTGACATTGGCTGATTTACTCAAAGAGCGCTTGGTTGCCAATGATGAAGTCAAACGCTCTAAATTGATTTTTGCGGTGTTCATGGAAGGTGTGCAAAACTTGATTTGGCATGGCAAAGAGCATGAAGAAAACATGGGCATGATCTTGATCACAGAGCATGACAAAGAAATCACCATCATGTGTGGCAACCGCATTGAAAAAGACAAAACACAAGGCTTGAAAGACAGGCTTGCGCAAATAGAAGGCGCGGACAAAGACACCATTCGCCAACTCTACCGTGACGGCATGTCACATGCCAGTGAACACGAAGGACCTGGCTCGGGTTTGGGCTTGCTGGAGATTGCGCGTCGCTCGACCCACCCCATCAGTTACACCTTTGTGGATGTGGATGACCACAGCGTCGATTTCATACTCGCAGCAACAATTTAAGGACACCGCAATGCAGATCGCAGCAACAGATCGAACCCCCGCTATCGCACTGACACCTAACCCATTAAAGCTGAGTATCAGTGGCGAGTCGTTTCCCGAAGATGTATCGGCTTTTTATGGCGAAGTGATTTCTGCCATCAACCAACTCGCAAGCACCAACCAAGGCCCAATGTCTGTCGAAATGGCGATGGTTTACATCAACAGTTCCAGCATCAAAGCGATGTACCGTATCTTTGAAGGTTTGGATGCTTACCGACAAGCCGGTAACGAGGTGCAGGTCACTTGGAAAGCCGAAGCCGACGATGACATCATGCAAGAGTTAGGTGAAGATTTCAAAGACCGGTTTCAAGCATTGAATTTCACCGTGGAGCAACATGGCTGACGATGTCTTTGATCTCTACGATCGAGAAAAATTGTTGCTGGCCGAAGGCCAAGCGATTCTTGAGAGTGGAAGTCACCCAGACATACAGGCGTTTGCAGAACGCTTGTTTGATCGTTTTTCCAAATTGGTCCGTGAAAATGAAGACCTGACCCGTCATTCAGACCGACAAGAACAACGCTTGGTCAAACTCAACCGTAACCTGAAAACCCAAACCCTTGAGCTTGAACAGCAGCGCAGTCGACTAGAGGGTTTATCGCTGCAACTTGCCAAATACTTGCCACCCCAAATTCACGATGCTTTGTTTGCTGGCAAGTACGACACACAAATCACGACCCAACGAAAAAAGCTCACTGTTTTTTTCAGTGACATCAAAGATTTCACCCGAACGGCAGAGTCGTTACAACCTGAATCACTGACAGAGTACTTGAACGAGTATTTTTCGGAAATGACACAAATCGCGTTGTCACATGGTGCCACCATTGACAAATACATTGGCGACGCAGTGATGCTGTTTTTCGGCGACCCTGATTCCAAAGGCGTCAAGGAGGACGCGCGGGCATGTGTGGACATGGCCATCGACATGCAAGAGCGTATGGTGGTGTTGCAAAACCGCTGGCGTGAACGCGGTTTTGAAAATCCGTTTGTGGTTCGTATGGGCATCAATACAGGTTACTGCAACGTCGGTAATTTTGGTTCGGAGCAACGTTTAAGTTACACCATCATTGGCGGTGAAGTGAATGTTGCCCAACGCCTTGAGGCCAATGCCGATCCCGGTGGCATTCTCATCAGTCATGAAACCTATGTTCAGGTTGACGATATGGTGGAAGTGGAGGAAAGGCAAGTGGTCAGTCTTAAAGGCATAGACCGAACCATACGCACCTATGCGGTTCGTGCCCGTAAAGCAGAGGCAGACAAACCCTTGCGTTTAAAACACCCGCAAGGCGTCCATATCGATTTGTCTCCGCAACATCTCAACAGCGATGACCGCCAGTGGATTGCCTCGCACCTCAAAACCTTGGCGGCCCAAATAGAGGCCTTAGACGAGCGTGGTCACAGCCATGACTGAACTGTCTGCGCATTTTGAAATCGACATTGAACACCTCCATGCCTTGGGAGTGGTTGACCCCAACTCGCCAAAGAGCTTGGATATTTTTGCCTCTGGCCAACTCAGCAGCAATGAGCGTTTGTATTTCAGCTTGTGGGGTAACAAGCTGTTAAGCACCGCCAGTTTTGATGCCAAGAAGAAAATATTTCAAGAAGGGGAAGACGTTGCAGTAGCCTATTTCATTGTGTCAGGACATCTGTTGGCCCTCAAAGGCGAACAGATTGAACGTCTAGGTCCTGGCAGCGTCTTGTGTCTCGCAGAAGGTTTGGCAGGGCAGGCAGCACCCAAGACAGTGGTGACTGTGACCCCCGTGCAAGCTCGCATCATTCCCTTGCACAAAGTCGACCATATGGTGCCCAACTTGCCCCACGCCATGCGTCAGATTATTCGAACCACGGTGAAGCGAACCTTGGCTGTCAAAGACTTGCCAAAGGATGTGTTGTGAGCACATTCCCTGTCGTTCACTTTGAAGCGGGACAGCGCATATTCAATGCAGGTGATGCAGCCGATCACTTGTACTTTATTCAGCAAGGAATTGTTCAGTTGTTGGATGCAACCGGCAAAGTATTTGCCGAAATTTCCAAGGGCGAGTCGTTTGGTGAGCAAGCATTTCTCAACGGGGGTATTCGTGGCGCTTCGGCACAGGCGCTAGACGCGGTTGTTTGTACCCAAATTTCCAGCACCGTGGCCAACCAGCTGCTCACAGAAGCCTCACCCTTGTGGGTGCCCGTGTTTGAAGCACTTTTGCTCCAACAAAACATGCACAACAGCTTGCGGTCTTTTGTCGACTGATCAAGCGAAGGTCTATGACGGTTCCTCTAACGCACACCAACACCGGTGACAAGCACTGGCAAAGCGTTTACCTGTCCACGCTTGACAATTTACGCAGCGCTTGGCCACATGCATGGCCGGGACTGCCAGTCATTGTTCAAGCTTGTATTCAGCGTTTATGGCCATCGCATCCCCCTTGGGCCAAGCCTAACAGTGGACAACTGCTGCATGCAGCGATGTCCATGGCCCAACGCATGGAGAGAGCGGCATCGGTTGCTGGCTATGAACCTCATTACCACAACCGCCTACACACAGCAGATGCACTGACGGCGATCTGCCTGTTCATAGAGGTCTTGAAGCTACAAAGTATTGCGGTAGACGATGACTGGGCAGCCGCGTTGCTGCTTGCGGTGGTTTCGCATGATGTCCTTCACCCTGGCGGAGCCAATGGTTTTTTGCAGGAGTTCGAACAACGGTCTGCCAGCGAAATGAAAGCCTTGGCCGAAGGATTCGCCATTGAGGCAGTTTGGTTACAGCGCGTGAGTGAGATGATTTTGCGTACCGACCCCACTTTGGTGGCGGCTAACCACGACAAAGTGAAACACACGGACTTTTCGATGAATCTGGATTGGGCCTGTGTGTTGATCAATGAGGCTGATATTTTGGCCAGCGCTACTGAATGCCATGGTCCTGATTTGGGACATGCTTTGGCGCAAGAATGGGCTTTGTGTAACCACCCATTGCACCATGTGGTGGGTACACCGCAAGGCAGGCTTCAATTTTTAACGTCTTTGCGTTTTTCAACACCGGCCAGTGCGGTTTTTCAAATAGCGGATTCTGTACAACGTCAACGGATGAAACTCCAAGGCGATTAAGAGCGTCCCCTTGCAGGGTGGGCATGCATTTGCAGTCAGGGTTGATGTTTGTTGATGCAGATCAATTGCATCACACAGATGCCACCTATGCTGACCCATACAACAAACCTAAGAGTCAGCGTATGAATGTCATCGGGTGGCCACGCGGCGCCGCCATCTGTGTGTTTGTCACACTGATGCAATCTGTTCCCTCTGTTTGGGCGGTAGAAAAATTAACGCTATGGCCGACGATATTCTTTCTACGCGGTCAAGACCTTTGCCAATTTCAAGATGCCTACGGCAGTTCACGCAATGAATTGGTGAGTCAAGCCATGGGGCATTTGAAAGGCCTGATCTCTTTGGGGGTGAACGCGCCGGAGGCGGTGTACGCAATCAAAAAAATGGATGAATGGGTAGACAAAAACAGAGCGTTGGCGACTGAGGGCGTGGGCATGGACATCACGTTGGAGGCCACGCTCAAAGCCTCGGTCAATGCCTTGTCTCGCAATATCAATCCCCAAAATACACGGCTTGAATTTGCCAACCCTGGCAGCGCTTCACAAACCATGGAGGGTGTCAAAAACAACCAACGCTTCGAGACCACAGACGAAGCCATGCTCAGCAAAGTCAAGGGCTTTGTATGGGGAACCTACAGTTATGCACCGGGCTGCAAGGGCGATGTGTTGGTCACTGTCCATGTGGTCTTGCCCAAGGGTGAGTCGGTGAGCTTCCAAGACCAAGGCAGGCCCGAGAGTGTGATGCAAAAAATTGGCTTGCAGATGGTCAGGCATTTTCAAAAAACCAGTTTCCCCACCATGATCATCATGGGCAATCGCATCTTGGTCTTGGTCGGCGCGCCGGGTTCCTCCATTAATCAAGCACCTAACCCTGTCATTGCCAAAGAAGCCTGCAAAATGGTGCAAGCCCGTTTGCCCACGGAAAAGGAGTATGAATACCTATCTATCTTGGGCGACTGGAATGGTGGTGTTTCGCTAGACCATTTGTTTTGGGCATTACCAGACCAACAGGTGTTGTCACCGGATACCCGCAATCCCACACCTGTACGTTCACACGCTGAAGTGCAATTTGCAAACGTTAATTTTTATTGTGTGAAATAAATCGGTTCAAGCAGCACCCCCATCAAATATCGTCTCTTAAGGCATAGGGCAATGCATGCAAGTGCAATCCAGCACCTGAGGCTGTGCTTAATGCTTCGCCCCCGCCCTCCAATGCACTGTTTTGCAAACAGACCAAGGACCAATCACCATGCACCGGGTGGTGACACGCTTGGACGACGACTCCCGCAGGCTGGCTGGTATCTTGGGCACTGAACACCTCTTCACCCGCCTGTAAGGCAGCTGATGCAAAGGCTATATAGGTTCTTCGCTTCAAGATACCGCGAAACTGGCTGCGCGCCACGACTTCCTGGCCTGGGTAACAACCTTTTTTGAAATTCACACCGTCGACCGATTCATAGTTCAGCATTTGCGGCACAAAGGCTTCGAAAGTGGCGGCTTGCACATCGGCGACACCTGCCAAGATCTCGCCCAATTGCCAATCGGCGAGCGCCAAGGGGGAGGCCGCAGATGCCTCACCCGCAGGCAGAATTTGTAAAGCACGACCCTGTGCTTGCGCGGGGTACAGCCTGACGGTCCAAGCCGAACCCGCCATGTGCAAAGACCAAGGCACAGCCGCCAGCGCTTCGGGGACAGCCGCCCCCATGAGACCGCGCACCTCGAAGCTTTCGGACACGTCGTGCAACACCACCTTGGCCCGCAGCACAAACATGCGCAGGCGTTTGAGCGTTTGGGCGAGCAGGTCTTGTCTAAGCACCAGCCACACGTCTTCAGGCGAGGTTTTGAAGCCAATAAAGCTGGCTTGCATACGACCTTTGGCGTTGCAAAACGCTGCCAAACGCGCTTGGTCCGATGCCAGCAGCACAAAATCGTTGCTCAGTTGGTTGTGTAAAAAATGGGCTGCGTCAACGCCTTGGGCATGGATGACACCAAGGTGGGGAAGGGCACAAGAACCTTGGCTTTTGCCCATCAAATCAGGGGTATCAATGTATGCATTCATGCCTCTATTATCATGGCCGCATCTTTAGATACCGCAGGAGCGGCAATGAAATGGTTTTGGCGCAGCCTTTGGCTGACAACAGGTATGGCGCTGGTGATTGCCAGCGCAACTGCTTGGTGGGTATGGCGCCCCTTGCCCATGGCCACGCAAACGGTTGATCTCTCCATTTCCTCAGGGTCCACACCTCGCATGGTGGCCAGTCAAATTTCAGAGGCCGGTATCGATGTTTCGCCCACGTTGATGTATTACTTGTTTAAGTTCAGCGGGCAATCCAGATTAATTCGCGCGGGCAGCTATGAAGTTGCCAACACCACCAGCGCTTGGGATTTGCTGCAAAAACTCGTGCGCGGCGAAGAAAACCTGCGCGCCATCACCTTGGTGGAAGGTTGGAATTTGCGTCAGTGGCGACAAGCCTTGGGCAAGGCTGAGTTTTTGAAACACGATACCGACAGTGACACCGATGAAGAATTGATGCAACGCTTGGGACGCCCCGAACTCTCTGCAGAGGGAAGATTCTTTCCAGATACCTATATGTACGGCAAAGGCAGCAGCGATGTGGCAGTGTTGAAGCGCGCCCTGCACGCCATGGACAAGCATTTGGCGCAGGCCTGGGCCAACCGCGACATGGGCCTGCCCTTGCAAAACCCGCAAGAGGCCTTGGTCTTGGCCAGTATTGTGGAGAAGGAAACCGGCAAACCCTCAGACCGTAGCATGATCGCCAGCGTTTTTCACAACCGCTTGCGTATCCATATGTTGTTGCAAACCGACCCTACCGTGATTTACGGCTTGGGGCCTGATTTTGATGGCAATTTGCGCCGAGTTGACTTGCAAACCGACCATCCTTGGAACACCTATGTTCACAAGGGTCTCCCGCCCACGCCGATCGCCATGCCTGGTAAAGCCGCCTTGCAAGCCACACTTCAACCGGCCACCAGTAAGGCTTTGTACTTTGTGGCGCGAGGCGACGGTAGCAGCGAGTTCAGTGAAACCTTGGACAAACACAATGCCGCTGTCGACCGCTACCAGCGCAACCTGAGCAAGGCACAATAAGCGGCATGAAACCTGGGATTTTCATCAGTTTTGAAGGCATAGACGGGGCTGGCAAGTCCAGCCATGTGCAAGCGGTGGCCGATGCTTTTGAGCGCGCCCAACGCCAAGTCGTGCTCACCCGTGAACCCGGTGGAACGCCCTTGGCCGAAAAATTGCGTGACATGGTCCTACACGACAGCATGGATGCATTAAGCGAAGTGTTACTGATGTTTGCAGCTCGGCGGGACCATTTGCAACAAGTGATTGAGCCCGCTTTGGACAGAGGTGATGTGGTGGTCTGCGACCGCTTCACCGATGCGACGTTTGCCTACCAAGGCGCGGGGCGCGGATTTGATTTTGCTGTGTTGTCGCAACTTGAACAATGGGTGCAAGGTTTTCCCAGCGGCGGTCTGCGCCAACCCGACCTCACTTTGTGGTTTTCACTGGATCCCTCGATCGCGGCCGAACGCTTGAGCAACGCCCGTGTGCCTGATCGCTTTGAAGCCCAGCCCGCAGCGTTTTTTGCCAAAGTACACCAAGGGTATTTAGACCGGTTGCATGCTGAGCCTGCGCGCTTTGCCCGCATCGATGCGGCCAACAATATGGAACAGGTGCGCAACCAAGTCATGCGTGTCCTGCATGAACGCTTTAAAGTCAGAGCACCTCGATGACTGCCTTGCCACCTTGGTTGCAAACTTCGTTGGAAAACCTGTTGCCGCGCGAGGGCCACGCTTGGCTGATCCAAGGCAGTTCAGGTTTAGGGCAATACGAACTGGCTTTGAGCCTGGCCCAAGCTTGGTTGTGTCATTCACCCACACCGCAGGGCGCTTGCGGCCAGTGCCCGAGTTGTCATGGCATTGATGTCCGGGTACATGCCGATTTTCGGATGCTGATGCCCGAAACGGAATTGATGGCCCGTGCTTGGCCTTTGAGTGAAAAAGCCGAAAAAGACATCGACGATAAAAAACGCAAACCCAGCCGTGAAATCCGTGTGGACGCCATGCGCGAGATGCTGGATTTTTGCCACATGACCCGTTCGGGTGAACGCGGCAAAGTAGTGATGATTTACCCCGCCGAGCAAATGAACACGGTCACTGCCAACACCTTACTGAAAACCTTGGAAGAACCGCCACCCGATACCCGCTTCATTTTGGCCACCTCAGCGGCGCACGAGTTGTTACCCACCATCCGTAGCCGGTGTTTGGTCTATACCCTGAACTGGCCTGATACCTCTCCAGCCCTGTCTTGGTTAACAGGTCAATCTGTTCCGTCCACCGAGGCCACGGCTTTGTTGCGCGCGGCAGGTGGTCGCGCGCATGATGCTTTGGCGTTTTTTCAGCATGGCATCAAAGCCCAAGATTGGTCACGTTTGCCCAAACTGTTGCAACGCGGCGAAGCCGGATGGCTGGTTGACGCAGCACCCGACATGGTTTTGTCTGTGCTTCAAAAACTTTGCCACGATATGCAGACCTTGGCCTTCGGTGGAACACCCCGCTATTTCGACCTTGCTGATCTTCCACCGGCCAAAGGTTTCAACGCCCTTAGCCAATGGTCACGTGAATTGATGGACAGCGCACGCACCGTAGACCACCCCTTTAACCCTGGCTTGCTGTTGCAGGCTTGGGTTAGCCGCGCCCAACGGGCGCTCAATGACGCCTGAAGCATGTTTACCGATTCGCATTGCCATTTGAATTTTCCTGAACTGCAAGCCAATTTAGGTGAGATTCGCCTGGCCATGCAAGAGGCGCAGGTTAGCCGCGCTTTGCTTATCAGTACCCAAATGGAAACCTTTCCCACCGTCAATGCCATGGCCGTGGCGCATGACAATTTTTGGTGCACGGCGGGCGTTCACCCGGATGAAGAGGGCGTTCAAGAACCCACTTTGGAGGATTTGCTGCACATGGGGCGCCATTCCAAAGTGGTGGGCATTGGCGAAACAGGCTTGGACTATTACCGTTTGGGTGAGCGCAGCGTGGCAGACATGGAATGGCAGCGCGAGCGTTTTCGCCGCCATATCCGTTGCGCCCAAACCCTGCGACTGCCCTTGGTGATCCATACCCGAAGTGCCAGTGCGGACACCTTGGCCATCTTGAAAGAAGAGGGCGAAGACGCAGGCTCACAAGCTGTGGGGGGCGTTTTTCACTGCTTTACCGAAACCGCTGAAGTGGCGCGTGCAGCGCTGGATATGGGTTTTTACATTTCCTTGTCTGGCATTTTGACCTTTAAAAACGCCCAAGATTTGCGCGATATTGCCACTTGGTTGCCCATGGACCGCATCTTGATCGAAACAGACAGCCCCTATTTGGCACCGGTTCCTTATCGCGGCAAGACCAACAACCCCTCCTATGTTCCTTGGGTTGCCAAGCAGATTGCCCAATTGCGCGGCCTCAGTACAGAGGAGGTGGGTCAATACACATCTGCCAATTTTGACCGCTTGTTTCAAGGGGTATTAAGTTGAAAAATTACTTCAAATATCTCATATATCTATATGTTTTTATTGTTTTTTTACCGGCAAAAGCAGGCTCTTATGATGATTTTTTCAAGGCCATAGAACTTGACCAAGCCGAGGTGGTGACCGCTCTTTTACAACGGGGTTTTGACCCAGACAGCCCCAGCCCCCAAGGTCAACCTGCACTGATGTTGGCCATGCAAAAGTCTTCACGCAAAGTGGTTGGTGTCTTGATGGACTGGAAAACCACCAACCTCAGCATCCATAACCCCCAAATGGAAACACCGTTGATGCTGGCAGCCATCACCAACCAACTTGATTGGGTACAAAAGCTGATTGAGCGCGGCGCCGATGTGAACCAAAAAGGATGGACGCCGCTGCATTACGCGGCCACCAAGGGAAACATTGACATCATGCGATTGCTGATTGAAAACCATGCCTATCTGGATGCCGAGTCCCCGAATGGCACCACGCCGCTGATGATGGCAGCACACTACGGTACACCCTTGGCCACCAAATTGCTGTTGGAAGAGGGTGCTGACCCCAGACTTCAAAACCAGCTGGGCCTCACGGCCTTGGCGTTTGCCAAGCAAGCCAAAAAAGATGAATCAGCGCAATATATAGAGGCGTTTGAAGCAGTTTGGAATGAAAAATACCCAAGCAAACCTTGATTTTCAAGGTGCTTTTCGGCTCAAAACCACCGCACCACGAAGCTGTCCTGGTTGGTAATTGACAGCCTTGTCAAGCGGATACAACTCACTGAGTTTGGCTTTGACTTCTGGGCTGATTTGCTCAGTCCCGCCATGGCAAGCGACACACATGGGCTGCAACACAATGGGCTTGGCAAAATGGAATTCTTTGCCGCCATCGGCTTGGGTGACGGTTTCTGAGAACTCCATGTCTGCCGGCTTGTCGCCACGCGCCAAGGCCGCTTCAAACTGCGCCAAAGCTTTGGCTTGCCAATCGTTGGGCACGCCCATGACCGGATTTCTGGCACGGGTTCCCACGCGACTGAGCTTGACTTGGTGTTGGCTTGACACCCGTCCAGCAATGTCGGGCGCTTGCGTGTTACACACGCCAATCGCGTTGACGGCGCCGCCATCTGCCATGGCTGTTTGCAATTTCTGACCCAATTCCTTGAGCATGCTTTGGCTGATGCTGCGGCTTTGGCTGAGCATGTCGGCATCTTGGGCTTTAACGCCAGACAAACCCAGCAAACACAAGGCAGACAGTGTGAGGGCGTGTTTCATGGGGCTGGTTCTGTGGGTATGTTTATTGGTTAACATAATATACATCGTATTAAATTAATGAAGTGGTCAGGGCTTCAGTATCAACAGGCTGGCTTGGGCTTGCGGCGTCATTTGCAGCGGTCTGTAATGACCGGTTGCCCATTCGTGTGCCATGTCCTTGTAATGCTCAGATCCGATCACGCCGCTTTGGCCGGTTTGGTAAATGAACAAAGAATTTTGCAAATCACTCAAGTCGTAAATGGCACGCATGGACGGCGCATGGCGACTGGCAAATGGCTCGCTCGGTTCATTCAACCAATAGGTGCCGACATTGACGGTAAACGGGTCGCCAGCACTGGGCTCAACCACATCCAGCCATTTCGCCAACACAGGCGATTTGCCCAAAGGTCGATGGCTGCTGATGGCCACATGAACCTTGCCCCATTGCCAATGCGCAACATCCTTGCCTTGGTCCTTGGACAAACGCTCTAAGGCGCGGTTAAAAGCATCATTGGATTGATCGACGCATGACTTGGGCGCACACCACCATGCATCTTGTTTGGCCAAGGCCTCTTCCAAAAAGCTGCGGAAATGGCGCTTGCCGTACTGGGATTGGAACAAGGCATTGCCCAATTTGGGCTCAACCAAGGCACGGGTCAACTCATCTGACCAATACGCAAAAATCAAGGGCGCTGCAGCCTCCGCCTTCATTTCTCCATTAAACCCTTGCAGTGCTTTGATGGCTGCTGGAGCCAAAGGGTGGTCTGATTTGACGGCCAACAGATAAGGCAACAAGCGCTGGGTTGACAGGGACAAGACATCGTTTTGCATGGATTTCATGCTCTCTATGTCATGCTTGGGCTTGGCCTCAATCAATTGTGTGATGCGATCCATCCGATGCGGCGCAACCCAGTCTTGGCCCAGAAAATGGGGGTAGCCTGCGGGCGTGATGCGCTGATTGGCGGTCGCAATCCAGCCTTTGGCACCGTGGTCTTCAGGGGTTTGATCCAGGGGCAACCAGCCGGACCAGTCGTACTTGGCATCCCAACCAGGTGCAGGTGCCATGCCCATCAAATCGTTGCCAGCCTTGCGCAGCGGCACTTTACCCAGCGCTTTGTAAGCGATATGTCCTTGGTCGTCGGCCAACACCATGTTTTGCATCGGCGAGTGGTAATCCTGAAACGCCAAAATAAAGTCATTGACGCTTTGGGCTTGGCTGCCACGCAAGCCTGCGACCAAGGTGTGGTTGTCTTCTTCCAGCGCAGCCCAACGCAAGGCCAAAACAAATTTACTGGTATCGATGATGTCTGCATGCGCGGCTTGGGCGTCACTCAATACCGGACCGTGTCGGGTGCTGCGCACGGTATGCACCCAATCAGGTTTGCCTTTGATACGGATCGTTTCTTGGCGTGTTTCAAACGCTTGCCATCCTTCTGGGGTTTGGTATTGCGAAGGGTTGGCGGGATTGATTTTTTCCAAATACAGGTCTTGCACATCAGGGCCCGTATTGGTAAAGCCCCAGGCCACATGGTTGTTATGACCCAGTACCACCAAGGGCATGCCAGGCAAAGTAGCGCCAATGACGTTTTGGTCGGGCGACTTCAGGTGGGCATAAAACCAAATCGCGGGTGTGCCCAAACCCAAATGGGGGTCATTGGCTAACAATGGTTTGCCAGAGGCAGTGCGCTCTCCGGCGATGACCCAGTTATTGCTGCCCTTACCCTCCACCAAGCCTGGCTCGCCCAGAAAAGGCACGGCCAAACTCGCATAGTGGTTGCCAGGGGTGGTTTGAGCGGTCGAAGCCTTGTCAGTGTAGACACCCAAGCCTTTATAGAACGCGGCCAAATCCACTTGGGTGGCGGGTGGTTCACCCGGATAGCCCGGGTAAAGCTGCCACAGGTGTGGGGTATCCAGTACCTTGGCAACGCTTAAGCGTGAAATTTCTTGGCCCCAGTTGCCACCCAAATCCAGCGCCATCATCAAACCCCAACCCACGCTGTCAGCAGGTTCCCAAGCCACGCCACTGCGACCCCCAGGCTTGGTACCTAAGAGCAAAAATTCGGGTGACAAGGTTTGACTACCGGAGGCATAAAAAGCTTGAACGCCTTTGCTATAGGCCTGCAATGTGGCTTTGGCGTCTTCAGGGTAGCCGGCGTATTGCTTTTGCGCCACTTGGTAAATGCCCAGCGTGCGTATCAATTTGTCTACTGGCAAGGCGGCATTACCCAATATTTCAGCCAATTCGCCATGCATGATGCGACGGTTGAACTCGAGTTGCCAACCGCGTTCTTGGGCATGGGTAAAACCCAATGCAAAAGCCGTGTCGGTGATGGAGTCGCCTTCGATATGCACCACCCCCGCGCCGTCACGAGAGACTTTGACCGTTGACTTCAAACCGGCCAAACGCAAACTGCCCTCATGCTGGGGTTGTGCACGCATCAGGTAGACACCCACCGCCCCCATCACCACCAAGGACAAGGCCAACAGCCCACCCGCACCCCAATACAAAGCTTTTTTCATGATTTGGCCGTCACTGGAAATTGCATGGCCTTGTATTCCAAGAACTCTTCTAAACCGTAGCGACCGTTTTCACGGCCATTGCCCGATTGTTTGTAACCGCCGAATGGCGCGTTGCCATTAAAAGGAGCGCCATTGATGTCTACCTGCCCTGTGCGAATCTGTCGGGCCACGGCGACTGCGTGGTCGAGGTCGGCGCTCCATACACCGCCACCTAAGCCGTAAATGGTGTCGTTGGCAAGGTGAATAGCTTCTTCTTCGTTTTCATAGGTCAAAATCACCAAGACAGGACCGAAAATTTCTTCACGCGCCAAGGTGTCGTTGGCTTGCACCCGCAACACGGTCGGTTGGACAAAATAGCCTTGGTCAAAAGCGGGTTTGTCAGGTCCGCCTGCAACAAGTTCAGCGCCCTCCTCCAAGCCTTGACGGATAAAACCCAAGACTCGTTCACGCTGAGCCGCACTGACCAAGGGGCCAAGGCGAGCGTTTTCATCCAAGCTAGGGCCCAGGGTAAATTTGGCGATGGTGGCTTGCACCAAGGCTTTGACTTCGTCGTAACGCTGAACGGGCACCAACATGCGGGTATGCGCCGAACAGGTTTGTCCGCTGTTGAGCAAACAAGCGCCAACCGTGCCTTTGACAGCTGCCGCCATATCGGCATCGGGCAAGATGACGCTGGCCGATTTGCCGCCCAACTCCAAGGTGACCCGCTTGACGGTTGCTGCTGCCAACTCAGCAACACGCTTACCCGCCCGGGTAGAACCGGTAAAGCTCACCATGTCTACCTCTGGATGGCTGGCCAAGACCTCGCCGACGACGGGTCCCAAACCATTGACCAGGTTGAACACCCCCGCGGGCAGTCCAGCCGCGTGAATGATGTCGGCCAAGATCATGGCGTTTACCGGCGCAATTTCACTGGGTTTCAAGACCACGGTACAGCCCGCAGCCAAGGCGGGGGCTACTTTCAAAGTGATTTGGTTGAGTGGGAAGTTCCAAGGGGTGATACATCCCACCACGCCAATGGGTTCGCGCACCACCAGAGAATTTCCCACCTGCTCTTCCCAGTGGAAGGCCCGCGCAGCTTTGGCGGCATTGCCCCAGTTGAAGACAGGGCCTCCGACTTGAATCATCTTGGCCATCTTGATGGGCATGCCTACTTCACGCGCAATGGCGGTAGCCATCTCATCGGTGCGCGCTTTCAAACCGGCAACGATTTTGTCGATGTAAACGCACCGCGCTTCCACGCTCAGCGCCGACCAAGCGGGAAAAGCCGCGCGGGCAGCCAATACCGCTTGGGTAGCTTCTTCGGCTGTTCCTTGGGGCACCGTGGCCATGACCTCTTCCGTGCTGGAGTCGTGCACCTCAAAGACCGCGGGGTTGTGGGCTTTGTGCCAAGCACCGTTGATGTAATGGCTGTCGTAAATGGTCATGCAGACTCCGAATGGTCAATCAATAAAAGGCGATTGTAGGCAGGCTCTAAGACAAAGCCCGCACCACTTCTTCACCCAGCGCCAAACAACTTGTCAGTCCCGGCGACTCGATGCCAAACAGGTTCACCAAACCTGGCATGCCATGCACCGCAGGGCCTTGCACCACAAAGTCGGCAGCAGCTTCACCAGGGCCGACAATTTTGGGGCGAATACCTGCATAGGCTGGTTGCAAAGCGTTGTCGGGCAAGCCTGGCCAATAGCGGCGAATCTCCTCGGCAAAAGGGGCCACACGCTCGGGTCGAACGGTGTAATCGTCGGGTGAATTTACCCACTCCACATCGGGACCAAATTTGGCTTGTTGACCCATGTCCAAAGTCAAGTGCACACCCAAACCGGCTTCACTAGGCAAGGGATAAATCAAATGCGAAAACGGCGATTTGCAGCTGAGTGAAAAATAATTGCCTTTGGCGTAATGCGCTTGGGGCACATGCAGGGGAGCTAAACCTTCAAAGCGCTGGGCCAAAGAAGGTGCATGCAAGCCCGCGCTGTTGACCAACACAGAGGTTTGCAAGCAAGTGCCGTCCTCGGTCACCACTTCCCAGCCCTCGGGTGTCGGTCTGGCGCTTTGCACATGGGTATGCAACACCACCATGCCGCCTGCGTTTTCTATATCGGCTTGCATACTCAACATCAGCGCATGGCTGTCGACCAAGCCTGTACGGGGCGAGTGCAAGGCCGCTACGCAGGACAAGGCTGGCTCCATGGCCAAAGCCTCTTGCTCTTCAAGCCATTGCAGTTCAACCCCGTTGGCCAAGGCCTTGGCCTGCAAAGTTTTCAAGACTGGCAATTGCTCGGGCGCGCTAGCCACAATGAGTTTGCCGCACAACCAAAACGGCAAGCCACGGGATTGCAAATACGAGACCAACAAAGCATGACCTTGCACACACAGCTTGGCTTTCAAAGAGTCGGCAGGGTAATAAATGCCTGCGTGCAAAACCTCGCTGTTACGCGAACTGGTGCCCGTACCAATCGCATCAGCGGCTTCTAAAACCCACACACTTTGACCGGGCGAATGCAAGGCCAAGGCTCTTGCCACAGCCAATCCCACCACGCCAGCGCCTATGACGATGGCATCAGTGTCCATGGTCGTGTGTGTGCCCATGTTCGGGGTGGGCCCACAGCAAAAACGCCTCGCGTCCTTCGCGCAACAAAGTCACCTGCTTGCCCACAGGCAGACACAGCTTGGTGGGCACATGGCCAAAAGGCAACCCGGTCAATACCGGTGTTTTGACCTGCGTTCGCAACCAGTCCACCACGGTTTGCAGCTTGAAGCCTTTGTCGTGTGCAGAGAGCTTGTAATCGGTAAATGCGCCCAACACGATGGCCTTTTGCTGCGACAAAACACCTGCATGCAACAACTGAGTCAGCATGCGTTCTACGCGGTAGGGGTGTTCGGCCACGTCTTCCAAGAACAACACGCCAGCTTGCACATTCGGCAAATAAGGTGTTCCTACCAAGCTGCATAAAACACTTAAATTACCGCCCCACAGCACGGCGTGTTCAGCCAACAGGGCTTTCTTGGGTAAGTGGGGAATGTCGCTGGCAGGCAGCTTCCAACCTGCGCCCTCTGCCCTGCCCTCTGCCATGTCCTCAAAACAAGCCAGCGTGATGTCATCTGCTTCGGCTCGACCAAAATCGACGCAGGCATGGGGTCCCGCCCAGGTGCATGCGCCGGTTTTGGCCAGTAAACCCATTTGCAAAGCGGTGAAGTCGCTGTGGCCAACCCACTGGGTGCCGTTCTTGACAGAGCTGGCAATGGCTTTGTAGGGTAGGCGTTTGAGAATCCGCGTAAGGCCATAGCCGCCGCGCGTAAGCATCACCACGTCAGCACCGCTGGCCGCCGCCCGCGCCACTGCCAAAACGCGGGCGTCGTCATCGCCCGCAAAGCGCTGCTCGCTGCTTAAAGCATCGGGGTCTAACGCCACCGTGTGGCCCAGATGTTTCAAACGCTTGATGCCCAAACGCAAAGCGGCTTTATCGCGCACCGCGCCAGAGGGCGAAATCAGGTAAATGTGCATGCTTTGTCCAAAGGCAAAAAAGCATAGTCTAGAGCTTGTTGGGGGCCAAAGCCTGCAAGGCTTCTTTCGCAATCTCTTCTCCATGCTCTTGCACAAAATGTCCTGCATCGGGCAAGACCATGGGTTCGGGACAGTGGCGTATCGATTGTCTCAAAGCTTGCATCACGGGTTCCCCCAACACAGGGTCTTGGGCACCAATCGCCATGAAACTTTTGCCTTGCCAATCGTCACGCCAAAAGCTTTGTGCTTGCCGAGAGATTTCAGCACCCTCGCTATGGGCAAACTCTGGCACCATGGGTGGAAAAGCGCGCAAGGCGGCTCGGTGCCCTGCATCTGGAAAAGGGGCGTTGTAGGCGGCGCATTCGGCTTCTGACATGTGCGGATTGCCTCTGGCAAACAAGCGGCCCACATCAAACAGTGGCTTGTCAGCACACATCTGGCGCCACGCCAAAAAACCTGCGCTTAAAGGTTGCTGTGCGGTTGCCAAGGTGGTGTTCATGAGCAATAAACCTTGGTATCGCTCACGTGCCGCCATGGGTAAGGTCAAACCCAAGATGCCACCCCAGTCCTGCACCACCAAATGAATATGTTGCAGGTCCAACGCCTCGACCAGCTCCAGCAACACTTGGCGATGCCAATGAAAACTGTGGGCGTTGTCTTTTTTGGGTTTGTCACTTTTGCCAAAGCCCGGCATATCGGGGGCCACGACACGGTGCCCAGCGTGCAAGAACACCGGAATCATTTTTCGGTAGAGGTAACTCCAAGCGGGATTACCATGCAAACACAACCAAGTCACTTGCGCATCCTGCGGCCCTTCATCCAGGTAGTGCATGCGCAAACCGTTCAAGCTGGGTAAATCGTTAAGGTAGTGCGGTTGCCACGGGTAGCCAGGCACATTGTCAAAACAGGCATCGGGTGTACGCAATGCATCGTCACGCAGAGGCAATGGAGAATTCATTTTTTGTTGAGCTCGCTGGGTTTTGAAAAATTGCTGCATCAAAAGACTGGCTTGTTGCGCCAACACACCGCCTTGCTGCTGGGTATGGTGGTTTAACTGGGGATTGTTCAACAAGTCAACCACCGAACCTGCAGCCCCAGTTTTGGGTTCAGCGGCACCCCACACCACACGCTGGACACGCGCATGCAACAAAGCACCCACACACATGGGGCAAGGCTCTAAGGTGACGTACAAGGTGCAGTCATCCAATCGGTAATTGCCCAACTGCTCTGCTGCTGAACGTAGCGCCAATACCTCGGCATGTGCGCAGGGGTCGTTCAATCGAATGGGGGCGTTATGGGCTTGAGCCACCACCCTGCCCTGCTGCACCACGACCGCACCCACAGGAACCTCACCGCTGTCTTGTGCCTGTTTGGCTTGCGCCAACGCCATTTGCATGAAGTGTTCGTCATTCATGCGTCACAATGTAACCCATGCCTTTGTCTTTCCTTTACACATTCCTTGCTATCTTGAGCATACTGGGTAGCTGGTCCGTGTCGTGGGGCGCCACAGTTCAACCCCACGTTTTGTTCGTGTCGCAAGACAACTGCAAACGCATCCGCGGTTACAGCCGCAATGATTTGGCGGGAGTTGCCAAAGAATTCAACGTACCCATTGGCAAAGTCAGCTACGTCAAACCCGTATGGGGCAAAGGTCCCGAAGGACGCGCACAATGCAACATGGTTTTCAACACCCCTAAAGGTAAAACCTCTTGCATGGTTTTCAATATATTAAAAACTGACTTTGTGTTTGGGCAAGCTGTTCCTGTTCATGGGAACAATGCGATTTGTACCGCCCCCTCCAACACAAGCTCCCCGTGAACCAAACGCCTGCCTTGGCCGAGCGTATCCCTACCAACGTTTGGATACTTGGTTTTGTCAGTATGTTGACCGACATCTCGTCCGAGATGGTTCACAGCTTGTTACCCATGTATTTGCTCACCACCATGGGTATCAGTGTCTTGACCATCGGCGTGATTGAAGGCGTCGCGGAGTCCACTGCCTTGGTGCTCAAAGTGTTCTCGGGCACCCTCACCGATTACCTTGGGCGCCGCAAAGCCTTGGTCGTGGCAGGTTATGCGCTGAGTGCACTGACCAAGCCCGTGTTTCCCTTGGCCACCTCGGTGTCAGTCATCATGGGAGGCAGGTTTTTAGACCGCATTGGCAAAGGCATACGTGACGCGCCCCGTGACGCTTTGATTGTCGACATCACACCTGCATCCATACGTGGTGCAGCTTTTGGATTGCGCCAATCCATCGACACGGTGGGTGCATTCATAGGACCGTTATTGGCGGTGTCATTGATGCTCTTGTGGTCCAACCATTTTCAGTGGGTGTTTTGGGTGGCGTGCATCCCTGCCGTGTTGGCCGTCTTGTTGTTGTTGGCAGTGAACGAACCCCTCAAAACGTCAGACGCTGCCCAGGTTCATCCCTTGCAATGGGCCCACCTCAAACAACTGAGTCCGCGCTACGGTTTTGTGGTGATGATGGGCGCGGTATTGGGTTTGGCCAGATTCAGTGAAGCATTTTTGGTGCTGCGTGCATTCGACAGCGATATTCCTATTGCTTTTGTGCCATTGGTGATGGTCGTGATGAACGTGGTGTATGCCGCCAGTGCCTATCCGCTGGGTGTGCTGTCAGACCGCTTCAGCCATACCGCCATGCTGGCGGGAGGATTGCTGTTGCTGCTGGGCGCAAATATGTGTTTTGCTGCGGGGCCTCACTGGACGTATGTGCTGGCTGGGGTCGGTTTATGGGGATTGCACATGGGCATGACCCAAGGCTTGCTCGCGTCCATGGTGGCCAATGAAGCGCCCGAAGACCTGCGTGGCACCGCTTACGGTTTTTACAACCTGGCACTGGGGTTGGCGATGTTGCTCTCTAGCACCACGGCAGGCTGGTTATGGAGCCAATGGGGCGCTGAGACTGCGTTTTACGCCAGCGCAGGGTGTTGTCTGTTGGGGGTGGTGATACTGGCACTGGACAAGATCGCATCATGGACAACCAAGCAACCCTAAGAATCAGGACAACTGGGAACCAAACAACGCATCCATTTCATCGACTGAAAGCATGGCTTTTGAGGAAGAAGTGTGAGGGATCATGTCAGTCATTACTTGTGACAAAGAAATAAAGTTGGCAAGTTCACCCGCACTGTTAAAGATGGGTGAAATACTGTACTGGTCAAGAAATATCGATCCATTTTTCCGATAGTGAAGTAACTGCCCCATGAATTGGGTTTTTTGACCTAGGGAAATTGCTATTTTTTTTAAGGCAAGTACATCGGTTAACGGTCCATTAAGCAACTTCTCAACTGTATCGTGCTTAACTTCTTGCAATGTATAACCGGTCATTGAAGTGAAAAAAGGATTCACATTAAGAACATAACCCTCGGGGTCAGAAATCACAACACCCAACGGAAGGTTAAACAAAACACCATCCAACGCTCTTCTGCGATGAGGTGACCGCTTCTCAATAAGGGCATGTGCCATGGGCTTAATTTTTAGAGCACCTTTGTTAATACTGGTTTCACTAATTAAACGTCGTTATTAAAGTCAATCAAGACTGGATTTGACGTATGAAGAGGCCCGTGGTCTGTTCGATAAGACACATAAGCATATTCAAATGACCAAATACCGGATAGAAAAAATCAACACATTTCATAAAAAAATCAATTCGTCCATCTATCTGCGAAGATACAAAAATAAAATTACGAAAACCTATGCAGAACTGTTATGGTAATTGTTGTTTAACAAATTAGCCACTCTGCAAAATCGCTGAATGTATAAGACTAAGCATCTGAGCAAGATTATCAAGTCGTCATGTGTACTCACACTACTGACAATTGGCTTAGGAGCAGGGATTGCACTGGTAAAAAACTGGCAATTAAGAATTGAAACAACTAAAGTACAGCTTATTCGTGGCGCTGAAATTGTCAATATGCTGGTAGAGCAAACATTGACAGATTCAGAAAATTCATTACTTACAACAAAACATCATCTTGAGAATGCACAACTTAAAGGGGAAGTGTCACCAAAGCAAGCAAATGACATTTTGTTAGTTTCAAAAAAGGAATTTAACGAAAGAAAAATTTCTAACCTACTAGGTTCAATTGTATGGATTGATGCCAATGGTCAATTGGTTGCCCATAGTGATCATGTCACTGTAAAAGCTACCAATTTTTCAGATCGCTTTTATTTCAAAGACTTGCGAGATCATCCAGATAAACAGCAAAGCATAGGCCCTTTGGTTGTTTCAAGAACGACAGCTGAGTGGGTTTTTCACATGGCAGTCCCGCTGTATGACAAACATGGCCGTTTCTCAGGTGTGATCGCGCAGCAATTACATGAAAAAGATATCGTTAAAGAACTTAAAAAATATATAAACCCAACAGATATTTCACAGATATTGACCCATTACAACGGAAGCCCTGTATCGTTTTCCTACCCACTTCCTGAAGTGTTATTGGAGAATTCATCTAATTCGCAATCCGAACAAGTTCACGATGTGTACAAATTAAATGAAGTCAGAGGTACAGTAGTTTGGCACGAAGCAAAACAAAAATTTACAAGTGACGTATTGGTAGGTTTTGCAAAGTCCCCCATTTTTGGTTTGGTTACTATCGCCAAACTACCCGTGGACTTGTTGTTTAAGATTTTTCTTTTAGAAAATATAGATATATTTGTGTATTTACTCATAGGTGTTTTGATAATTCTGGGCGCATTTTTTCAAGTTCACAAGATGTCGATTGATTTGCTTTCAGAACAAAGTAAAGCCCTCCATGATCCTTTGACTCTTTTGCACAACCGTAGAGCTCTTGATGAAAACTACCCCTTGCTTCAAAGAGAGTCCATGCGCTCTCAACATCCACTGTCTGTTTTATTTATAGACATAGATTATTTTCGACGCTTCAATGAAAAATACGGACATGAAACAGGTGATTTGGCTTTGATTGCTGTAGCGCATAGCTTATCGCTATGTTGTCGTCGGCCCATGGACTTGATTTGCCGCTGGGGGGGTGAAGAGTTTGTTGCTATTTTGCCTCAAACAAATATATGTGCCGCAGAAAAAATGGCACTGGACATGATCTCAGCTGTTCAAGCAATTCATTTAAATTTGCCAGATATTGACGATGCAAATATTACAGTCAGCATTGGTTGTGTCACGACCATTGTCAATAAAAGTAACCAAACCGATGACTTAATTGATATGGCAGATAAGGCTATGCAAATGGCCAAAGCAAGAGGGCGAAATCAATATGCTGTATTTCATTTGGCTTCTCCAATTTCATCAAAACAGGGGGCAATGCTGCTCAGCTCAATATGACTAAAACCCAAAGTATAAGTACATTCATACACCCTTTAACGACATCAGAGCTTCGATACCGCCGATTGTTTGAAACCGCACAAGATGGCATTTTGATTTTGAATTTCAGCACGGGCATGATTGAAGACGTTAATCCTTTTTTAATCATCCTCTTAGGCTATACGCGTGAAGAAATAATAGGTAAAAAATTATGGGAAATTGGCGCCATCATTGACAAGAAAGCTTCACTGACTGCCTTCACGGTATTGCAGGACAAGGGCTATATTCGTTATGAAGACTTGCCTTTGATGACCAAGTCGGGTGAAATCATCAATGTCGAGTTTGTCAGCAACGCTTATGGCGTTAATGGCGATCGGGTGATTCAGTGCAATATTCGCGACATCACTGACCGAAAAAATACAGAAAAACAATTGTTGGAACACCAGCATTTGGTGTCATTGGGCATGTCTGAAATCGTACACGTGCTCTCTGCCATGATCGAAGAACGAGATCCCTATACCGCCGGTCATCAATCTCGCGTCGCGCATTTATCGGTAGCCATCGCCACAGAACTGAAGTTAACACCACACAACATAGAGGGTATACGCCTCAGCGGAATGGTTCACGATATAGGGAAATTTTCCATTCCAACCCAGGTGCTGATGAAACCCACCAAGCTGAGTCATTTCGAGGTGGAAATGTTGCGCAACCATGTGCAGTCAGGTTATGACTTGTTGAAAAATATCCATTTTCCATGGCCAGTGGCACAAATTGTTCTGCAGCACCACGAAAGATTGGATGGCAGTGGCTATCCGAATTCGCTCAAAGGAGACAGTATCAGCGATGATGCACGCATATTGGCTGTCGCCGATACTGTTGACGCCATGGTGGGGGCTCGTCCTTACAGAATTGCATTCAGCTTAGATGAAGCTTTTGAAACGCTAGATGCTGAAAGCAAAACCAAGTATGACCCTCGAATGGTAAAGGCCTGCATAAAGATTTTCAAAGAAGATAACTACTTGCTGCCACCACTTAAAAACTTCATTGATCGACCAGCCATTTCAAATCATCTTTGATATGCGTAAACACATCCAATCCGGCGCAGCCGCCATTGAATTGGCATTGTTACTTCCTTTGATCGTATTGATGATTGATGGGGTTGCAGAATTTGGAATTCTGATTCACAACCAGTCTGTACTCATCAGTGCTAGCAGTTTGGCAGCCCGCGCAGGCAGTGCTGGAGGCGCAAGCAAACTGTCCACAGCCCAAGTAAGGCAATTAGCACAAGACTACTGCATCTCAAATTTAATGATGGTTGCGCAAAATACCTTGGTTACCACGACCATCGAGCAATCGACTACGCCTTACTTTCAATTACCGATTAAAGTGACTGTGCAATATACCTACCAAGGATTGATGATTGGCGGATTTTTATCTGTCTTTCAAGCCCGACCTGTTATGTACGCCAATACGGTGATGTACAACGAATGAACGCTGTACATCCCGCTTTCTTCAATCACGGTCATTATTCATAAATAGCGGAGCGTGTTCCTGTCGTACCCGTCGCACCATACTTGTTGGTAATGTAAAAATTGGTCCCGCCAAAGTCGATGGTTTTTGCAATCACAGAACCAATCGGATACGTATCTGTGTTGCCACCAGCAAGTGTGAATTTGCTATTTGGAAAGTAAATATTGCCATTCAAAATTACCATGGTACTGCCCGCACCAATCGTTGCAGGCAGGCTATTTAAACTGTCTTGGTAAATGAGCATACCCGCATATTTTCCAGCGGTAGGAGCGCTTAAATTCACACCACCCGTGCCTGTGAGGTTGATGCTTCCATAGGCATTTTTACCGCTGGTACCTGCGCCCGTGTTGTAGATGGTCACACCTGCCCCATTCAGGGTGGAACTTCCCTTTAAAGTTAGCCCACCCCCATAAATAACATAAGTACCCGCAGCCATGTTCAAGGTTTTGCTGTTGATCGTCGTCCCACAGTAGGTACCTGAAGTCAAGCTGATCGGATTTTTACTCGTATCAATGGGGTTACAAGGTAGCTTGGTGTTATCAGGCAATGGAAAATCAATGAAGGGATCTACCGTGATAGGCGCGCTGACCTTGACTGAATTCGATGTGCTTGTTTGACATTTATTGGTATCAATACCCCCGACCACATTGATCACATTGGCAGTGAATTGGTTGGATTTACCCGTGCATTCAAGCGCATTGATGCTGCTGGAATTAACGTAAATACCGCATCCTGTTGCAAAGATTTTGGCACTTCCTTGAACATTGAGTGCGGCATTACTGGTGCTATCTAAAGCCAATACACAGGGGTTCCCCCCACCTGCCGGACCGGCCACAGCAGATGCCGAAGCAAGCATATTCATTACACCAAAAAAACCTGCGAGAAACGTCGGCGTTGTATGCTGAACCGTTACTTTGACGTAACTTGCATTTTGAGCGTAACTTTCCGTGCCACCAGGTGGAACATTGACGGTGACCGTCGTTGAATCGACACCATTCGTAAAGCTGTTAGCTGATGTTGCTGTTAATGCCCAATCATTGGCTGAGATGATGCCTTGTCCATTTTGAATCGAACTGGCAGCAACCAGTGCTGCAGAATCTGCTGCAACTTGCATCCGGTTTTTGGTGAGAAATAAATAGCCAATATCAATGGCCAATGCCATGAATCCAAAGAGAACCGGTAACAGTATGGCAAGCAATATGACAATCACGCCAGATTGTTTGCTTTGCACCACTGAGGTCCATTGGTTTTTTAAATGTCTGGTCATAAATTGAATCCAAAGCTTATTCGTTGAGAAAAGATACTGTTGAGGACAAGACCACGGGTTGTTGAATGGCAGAAAAGAATCCACTCGTCAAAAGACTGGTGTAGGTGTAGGTCACCATCACACTCAAAGGTGTTTGGTAAGCAGAATCAACCGATTGCGTGACAACCACCTGAATAACATCGCTCCTCCCAAAAGAAATTACATATTGACTGGCGTATTGTGTTGCGATGGCGGCAATATCCGCATTACTCATTTTGGGGTCTCGCATAACCATTCCCGCCCTCACCGCTTCACGCGCTGCGTTCGTGATAACGGCTTTGTCATACATCACCATACTGAACTCCATGACACCATCGATCAGTAACAACGTTAAGGGAAGGACCAATGCAAATTCAACCACTACCGATCCTTTGATCCTATGCCGCATAACTCAGACGTCGGTATGTGCTGGGCGTCACACCAATATGCTCTCGAAAAAAACGAGAAAAATTTCCAGGCGTTGAAAACCCCAGGTCCATGGCAAGTGTTGTCATGTTTTCATCGCTAAACCTTAAGCGCTTGACGGCTTCTTCCAATCGAACCGAATTCCAATACACATGTGGTGATGTATCAAGTTGGGTATTGAAAAGTTCAAAAAATCGACTCCTTGACAACCCAACCACGTCTGCCACCTTTTCAGCTGCGGTGGGGTTATCTATGTTTTCTCGCATGTGTGCCATTGCCACACGGAGGCGATAGTCCACCATTTTTCGACGAACAGGTACCAATTGCAATGGATGCATTTTCATGGCCTGTTCAACCGTGTTATCGATCAGCCATTTCACTTGTGAATCAAGCTCGCAGGGAGACGGTTTATTACCTGTCAACAAGCAACGCGACAACTTCCAACTTGCGTCTTGAATGTCTTCAATAATGGAGAATTCAACGCTGGGTAATACGACTGGGCGACCGAAGTGCTTAAAGGTCTCATCTAACCATCTGTCTTCAAGGTACAGCATCAGAAAAAATGCTGGGGAATATGCATCTACGAGTTTCAAATCGTGTGATGCCAAGCTATTGATACCCAAGACCAGATTGCGTGCACATTTAAACTGGTTGTTGCCAACATTGACATAGGCATCACCCCCATACAACCAAAATGCAAAATGCGTTTCGCTGTGTGCATGCATGACCAAATCGTGGCTGTATTGCACAACCTCCAGTCGACCAAAAGCACCATTTACCACTGAATAAACATCAACCATACTGAACTCCTTATCCCAGTATCTTGAGTGCACACAGTGGGTTGATCTGTTCGTTGAAGCACATATAAATTGATAATTGCTAATAAAACCAGTCGCAGGACAAACTGATAAGCATTTGGCAAATTTACGATTTAGAGTTTGCTTGTTCTCAGTGCAATTTCGCACTTCAACATGAAAGAAAACGATGAACGCAATATTTAAATCAATCAAAAATTTTGTCAATGATGAACAAGGTGCTACAGCCATTGAGTACGGCTTGATGGTCGCATTGGTATCTTTGGCGATTGTGACGGGTGCAGCCTTGTTGGGCACAAATCTGGGGCTGATGTTTACCCATATTTCAACTTGTATTGCAACGCCTACCGCTGCTCTTTGTCACGCTTGACAAATTTACTCATATTGACATGGCCGTTATGCACGGCCATGTTGATGGCATCTGTATGGTTTGACATGACCCAACAGCGCATCCCCAATCAATTGGTTGGGGTTGGACTGCTGGCAGGAATAACGATGTCGTTGCAGTCAATGGGCATTGGATGGATGAATGCTTTGATGGGCATAGTGACTGGCTTGGTTATCTTTCTACCCTTTTATGTTTTGCGGATTTTGGGGGCAGGAGATGTGAAATTGTTGGCTGCTGTTGGTGGCTTTGTAGGTTACCCCGATATTTTGCAAGTAGCGTTGTTGACGGGAATTGCAGGTGGCGTTTTAACCATGCTCATTGCAACCTACAGCGGACAGCTGATGCAAATAGCCACAAAGTTTAGACAAGCCATGTGGTTGGTTTTCATTCGGTTAATGACTGGATACAAACAACACAACTTTGAAAAAACTACGCAAGTTACCCAACTTCCCTATGCCTTGGCTATTTCTCTCGGCACATTGGGATACGCCATTTTGCATGTGATTTAAATTGAAGATTTCCTAAGAAAGGAAAGGCGTGAGAAATTTCCGACCCCTGTTAATTATCTTATTTGCATTGGCAATGGGTGCCATTGCCGTCGCTGTTGCATTGAGATGGATTGGACAGCGCACCGAGCTCGCAACCATCAAAGTTGTCGTCGCTAACCGAGATTTACCCTTTGGTACTCAGTTACATGAGGGCATGCTTGAAGTGATCGAATGGCCAGCAGCAGCCTTGCTCAAGGATCCATTTGCACAACCCGACTTAATTTATAAGCGCGTAATCAATGCCCCCATATTGCGAGGCGAGCCCATATTGAATTCAAAACTCGCAGCCCAAGGTGAAAAGGGCGGATTGTCTGCCATGCTGCATGAAGGCACTCGTGCAGTCACAGTCAAGGTCAATGAAATTGTAGGTGTCGCTGGTTTTGCATTACCGGGAAATTATGTTGATGTCATGGTGCACGCTACAGGAAAAAATGAGCAACCGGTATCCAAAATAGTTTTAGAACGCATTTTGGTTTTGGCCTTGGCACAAGATGCATCTACCAGTGAAACCAAGCCACGGGTAGTCAATGCGGTGACGCTTGAAGTCACACCTCAACAAGCAGAAAAGATTGACTTTGCAAGAAGTGTGGGCGCTTTGTCACTGGTATTGCGCAGTCAAATTGACAACGGACGGATTGAAACCACAGGTGTACGTATGGTTGATTTGTTTCCTGCGGCTGAAGTGGTCGTTATAGCCAAAACAAGCTTACCAAACAAAGTGAAACCCAAGCAAACTGCACCTTCACCTATCCCTATTGATCAAACCAATACCGGTAAGTTTGAAATCATTCGCGGCAATAAAAAGACATTGGAATAATGATGCGTTTAACTTTCTCACTCTGTTGGTTGATGGTGGTCTTACCCGCGCTGTCACAACAATCCACTCCTCTGGTGAATTTAACCAGCGGCAAATCGCAAGTATTTTCCTTGAGCTCTGATGCCACACGGCTTGCTGTGGGTAATCCTGATGTCGCTGACGTCATGTTGATCAATTCGCGTGAGGTGTATTTACTCGGCAAAAAACCTGGCAATACCAATATCATGGTGTGGACAAAAGATGGTGCTACCACCATCATGGATTTGAATGTTGCATTGGATGTTCAAAATTTAAGAGAACGTCTCAAGTACTTGGTTCCAAAAGAAAAAAATATTCGCATTGATGTTTTGGGTGACACCATTGTCCTGAGTGGCGTTGTGTCTGACCCCATCAAACTTCATCGTCTATTCACTTTAGCTGAAGTATTCACAGATGGAAAAAAAGTTATCAACCTTATGCGCGTTGAAGGGTCACAGCAAGTCATGTTAGAAGTCAAAGTTGCAGAGATGTCTAAAACTTTGCTCAATGAACTGGGTGTTGGCATTAACGGATCACGCAGCAGTGGAAACACCAGTATCGGAATTGTTTCTTCCTTACTGGGCACGGGTTCAGGCGTCGTCACAATGAAGAATGGAAGCAACACCATCAGTCTTGACGCTGAAATAAAAAAAGGCTTGGTGAAAATATTGGCTGAACCGACCATCACAGCCATAAGTGGACAAGAGGGTTCATTTTTAGCGGGAGGGAAAATATTTATTCCCGTACCGCAGGTAAATGGCACAGGCAGCAGCACCATTGCACTCGAAGAACGTGAATACGGCGTCGGATTGAAATTTACACCCACAGTGCTGGAAGATGGTTTGATCAATTTGCGCGTGACCCCAGAAGTTTCTGAACTTTCTTTGGTGGGTACCACTGTCACAACGACAACAGGTCAATCCAGTGTGCTTCCCTCCATCACAACCCGAAGAGCATCCACAACCGTACAACTTCATGACGGCGAGAGTTTTGTCATAGGCGGTTTGATCAAAAGCAATGTCACTGAAGCGGTAAAACTGTTTCCTGTTTTGGGTGAAATTCCAATCTTGGGCGTTTTATTCAGAAGCACAGAGTACCAATCACAGCGAACCGAGTTGGTTTTTGTAGTTACACCACGACTTACAAAAGCATTACAGCAAGCTCCTTCTCTTCCTACCGACAGCTTTATTGAACCCACACCCAAAGAATTTCACTGGGACGGTCACATGGAGGGTACCCATGCCACCCCAGATAAAACAACAGAGTCAACCACTCAGCCTTGAAAGCCATCCATGTATAAACTTCACTTAACAGTTTTGACCAGCGCTTTTTTAAGCGGATGTGTTGCGCCGCCACAATCCTCTGCTGTGGATGACAACTTTGGAAATGCATTCAAACAATCTATCACTGCGCAATACGTCCATCCAACAGCAAGAAAGCTTGAATCGACTCAACCACTGATGGATGGTCAAGCTGCGAAATCAAGTATTGACAGATATCAAAAATCTTTTGAAACACCAGCCACACCTTCCAATGTATTCAATACGGGAACAGGTGTTGGATTTGGTAATCACTAAACATTTTTCAATTCAAATTACCCATGAAAACCACGATCATTGCTTGGTCAACCGATCAAATTGAGTTACTGCGACACAGTGCTGTCAATGAAGGCTACGATGTTGTACAGACTATTTTGCGAGAAGAAAATTCCATCCTTGATGACCTGTTTAGTCAAATCATTGGTGAGGTATTGATTACAGAGTGTGCAACTTCTCAGCATTTGAAGGACATCGCTGGCCTTGAAAAATTCATCAAAGAATTTCCTACCAAAGAAATCGTTCTTCTGACTCCAGAACGTCCAGCAGAGGTGATGATTGCAGCTATGCAAGCCGGTGTGCGTGAAGTTTTGTTAATGCCATTGGTTAACAATGATTTTTCAGATGCGCTGCATCGACTGTCACAGCGTAAAAAATCACCCCCCAGTGAACCTCTACAACGCGCAAAGCGAGTTGTATTTCTTTCCTGTAAAGGCGGCAGTGGTGCCACTTTTTTGGGAACAAATTTTTCATACTATTTGTCTCAAAAAATTGGCCTGAACACGATATTTCTCGATTTAGATTTACATGGAGGCGATGCAGTCTATTACGTTTCTCCTGAACCAGGAAAATCGAATATTACCGACATTACCAGACAAATTGAGCGATTAGATACCAAACTTTTGGCATCAAGTGTTTTGCACGTTGCACATAATTTTGACTTACTTTCTGCGCCTGAAGATTCTGAATTCAGCTATACCATCAGTCCATCACAGCTTGAACGACTGGTTGAAATTGCAGGCATGAGTTATGACATGGTGGTGATGGATGTGGATAGGGTGATGTCGCCATTGACTACCCAAGCATTAGACATGGCAGATGTCATCTATTTGGTCATGGAGAGCCTTTTGCCATTTTTACGTGACGCTAAGCGACTGGTGGCAAAGTGTCGAGCATTGGGGTATGACGACAACAAACTTCGCCTCATTGTGAACCGTTATGAAAAAAATGACATCATTGATTTGGCACAAATCGAGAAAGTAGTGGGTCTAAAAGTGAACCACACCATTGCCAGTAGTTTTCAAGATGTGGCCCAAGCCATCAACACAGGCGTGTCTATTCTTCAGGTCAACCCCAACAACGAAATTGTAGAAACCATCCAAGAAATGACCCGTGAATTCCAACCAGCAAAAAGCACCAAGCCGGTCAGTTGGATTAACCGACTGATGGGGAAATAACAGCATGCCACCCCATTTGGAACCTCTTTCACGTTTTGAAAATATCAAGACAAAAATTCATCAAAAAATTCTATCCATGGTGGATGTGCGAACCATGGAATCAATGACGCCAGAACAATTGCGTGTCGATTTGAAATTGTTGGGCGAAAAGCTATTGGATGAAGATGGCTTGGCTATCAATGAATTGGAACGCCATGCCATCGTTCAAAGCATTCAAAACGATATGTTGGGCTTGGGGCCGATTGAACCCCTGTTGGCAGATCCCTCCGTCTCAGATATTTTGGTCAATGGTCCTCACAAAGTGTACGTTGAGCGCAAGGGAAAAATTGAATTCACTGACATTCACTTTGATAATGAAACACATCTCTTACGCATCATCGATAAAATTGTTTCCCGCATTGGCCGCCGTGTCGATGAATTAAGCCCTATGGTTGATGCGCGATTGCCAGATGGCTCTCGTGTCAATGCCATCATTCCGCCATTGGCACTTGATGGTCCTATCTTGTCAATACGGCGCTTTTCAGTCGTACCCTACGCTATGCAGGATTTGATTGATTTCAACACCCTTACAGCGGAGATGGCTGAACTGATACAGGGTCTGGTGAAAGCAAAAGTCAATTTATTGGTATCCGGTGGCACTGGCTCAGGTAAAACAACTTTGCTCAATGTCATTTCGTGCGCTATTCCTGCTACTGAACGAATCATCACTATCGAAGACGCTGCTGAATTGCAACTTCAGCAACCACATGTGGTTCGACTCGAGTCAAGGCCCCAAAATATCGAAGGCAAAGGTGAAATTACACAACGCGCCTTGTTACGCAACAGTCTGCGAATGCGCCCCGACAGAATTATCTTGGGAGAGGTACGTGGCCCAGAAGTATTGGACATGCTGCAAGCCATGAACACGGGTCACGAGGGGTCAATGACCACCATACACGCCAATTCACCTCGAGATGCACTCACACGCTTAGAGCACATGATGAGCATGGCAGGCATGTTGGTGAGCCCTCGGGCTATGCGCCAACAAATCAGTTCAGCACTTTCTGTGGTGATTCAAATATCTCGTCTTTCAGACGGAAAACGAAAAATCACCAGCTTGCAAGAAATCACTGGGGTTGAAGGTGAGATTGAAAGTATGCAGGAGATTTTCAAATTCGAACAAACTGGCGTCGCTGCTTCGGGTGTGGTCCAGGGTCAGTTTTTGGCGACAGGAATACGACCAAAATTTGAACAACGACTTCGTACCCGAGGAATTTTGCTACGAGAAGATTTGTACGACCCAAGCAGAAACCGCGAGTAACCCATGAATTGGTACATGATCTCATTCGTTGCACTGGTTTTTGTGGCGGTCATTTTTTTAGTGATGGGCGCGGAGAGTGTGTGGAATACCTATTGGAGTGAAAACACAACCAATATAGAAAACAGACTCAAGGTCATCACGGGGGAATTACACCTTGAATCCTTGTCGCTGGTGAAAACCAGGCAACTCAGTCAATATAGATTTCTCAACAAACTCTTGCTCAACATTCCCAATATTGATAAATTGGATGTGTTTCTGACGCAGGCAGGACTAAGTATGAATGTAGGAACTTTCCTGCTTCGCCTAGCTTGCCTCACGGTGCTGTCCCTTGGTGTTGCAGGCCATGTCGGCTTGCCTTTCGCTTTTATGTTTCTCAGCATAGTCTTACCGTCTGCATTTTGGCTGCTATATCTTCAAAGTCGCCGCCGACAACGCGTTTTTCAAATTGAAAATCAATTACCTGACACACTTGATTTAATGGCGCGTGCCATGCAAGCAGGACATGCATTTTCTAGCGCATTGCTGATGGTGGGTTCTGAAGGTACTGCGCCTATCAAAAATGAATTTCAAACAACGTTTAATGAAATTAATTTTGGCATTTCAACAGAAATCGCGTTGCACCATTTGACCCACAGGGTGGCAAGCAGTGACTTGCGATTTTTTGTTGTTGCCGTATTGATTCAGCTTGAAACAGGTGGGAACCTCACTGAAATTCTGAAGTCACTTTCTTCACTGATTCGCGATAGACAAAGAATAGCAGGAACTGTCAGGGTACTGACTGCTGAGGGTCGATTGTCAGCATGGATATTGGGAATATTGCCATTTGCCATCGGTGGCATATTGAGCATTGTCAATCCAGAATTCATCGCTAAATTGTGGACCGATCCCACTGGAATTCGCATGCTTGAATTTTCATTCATCCTCATGTCCATTGGCATTTGGTGGATGTGGCGAATGATTCGAATAGAAATATAAATCCATGTCAATGACTTACACCTTGATATTTTCATTAGTGATTTTTGCAGTCACTGTGATGATCGCTGTTGCGCTTCTTGATATGTTGCTTCCAACTCGACTCGAAAAAAGAATCATCAACTTATTCAGCACCACGCCCGTCTCTCCCTCTGTGTTAGAAATTACGAAGCCTTTATCAAATCCGGTCAAGCAATGGCTTGAACCCTTGATCGGTGCAACCATGAACGCAGAACAATGGTTGACCTCACCTCTGCGAATTCGGTTCAGTAATGCAGGCCTGAATCGATCAGATGCAGTGACGTATTTCTTTACGGCTAAATTGCTTCTTACCTTTGTGCTGCCAATGGCTGTATTTTTAATTGCCGTTTCGTTTATCGAGGACATCCCGTGGGGGTTGATATTGACGGCCATGGCATTGGCGTCTATCGTTGGCTATATGTTACCCAATGGAATCTTAGATCGCATGGTTTCTCTGCGGCAACACGAACTTTTCCTGGCATTCCCCGACGCGTTGGATTTATTGCGCGTATGCGTTGAGGCAGGGCTGGGTTTGGATGCGGCAATTCAGCGCGTCGGTAAAGAAATTCAGTTAGAAAGTCATGCCTTGGCTCAAGAATTTTTACTGCTAGGTTTAGAGCTTCGCGCCGGCGCTTCCAGAACCAATGCGCTCAAAAATTTAGCACTTCGAATTGGACTCGAAGAGATTGATGGATTGGTATCAATGTTGATTCAATCGGATCGATTTGGAACCAGTATGGCTGAATCTTTACGCGTTCATTCCGAAACTTTAAGAAATAATCGTCGTCTCAAAGCAGAGGAACTTGCTGCCAAATTGCCAGTAAAAATACTACTGCCCCTCATTTTTTGTGTATTTCCATCACTCCTCACAGTACTGATGGGTCCTGCTGTCATCAATATCATGCAAATTTTGATTCCAAGAATAACAACGACCTGATTTACCCACCCTCAAAGAAAAAAGGAAACACCATGTACGAACAAACCATTATTGAAGCTAAGAATATTCCCATGTGGACTGCAGCAGGGTTTATCGTGGCACTGCTGGCCTTGATTATTTCTTTAACAAATTTATACAGAGGGAGTGTGGCAACAGTGATCAATCAAGCTGAAATATTGGTTCTCAGTCAAAAAATTGATTTGCTCAATAAACAGTTTGAACAAAAATCAATATCCACAACTCAAATCAATAAACCCTAAATGTCATGGTGAGGCCAGAGCTACCAAAGCTGGCCTGTTCAATAATTTAATATGCCCGCGGGAATAGTCGATAAATCCCATATCTTTTAATTGTTTAGCTGCCAAAGTAATGCTTGCTCGTCGCACGCCGAGCATTTGGGCCATATGCTCATGCGTCATGAAAAGGTTTTCATGGCCACACCGAACATCACTCATGAGCAACCAATCAGCCAATCGCTGTTTGATATCGTGCACTTGTGACAAAGCGGCCAATCGCGAGATGTCTAGAAAAAGAAACCATAAATTTCGGTAGAACACTTTCAACCAATTGGGGTGTCGCTTCATCAGTTGTCTGAGTCTCTGTGCTTTCAATACATAAGCAAATCCGTTGGACTGAACGATCAGACTGATATTTCCAACCCCGAGACCAAGGGCAGCTTGCAGGCCCAGTGCGCCTTCTCGCCCTATCAATCCAACGGCCAATCCTGATTGGGGAATCCCCGATGTATGAGAGACAAACAAAGCAACTGAACCACTGGTCATGAAATAAATCAAAGGTTGGTCTGCATCTGGTGATACCAATACATCACCCGTTTTCAATTCAACCAGTCTTGCATTTTCAATCAACAAAACTTGATCTGCAGATGGCAGTTGAGCGATCAACTCATTAGGAAAAGGAAACACTGAAGGCCTCATCGAAAGATACAAAACTCAAATTACTGATGCAAAGTTTAGAGAGATAAATTAACAAAATTTGCTCTTTCCTGAAAAGACCAAGTCACTATGTCATCCATCAAACATGGGTTTCAGAACATCACGTCAAAACCATTTACCAGTTGAAGAGATACGTATTTGCACTTCAAACCTTTATGGCAAACAACCTAGGGCGAGAAATCTTTGGCAAGTCTAATTATTAAAAAAAATGTTAACCGTACGTTAGCGCACAGAACAAATTTGAATATTTTGTAAAGATAGATTTACTTTTAAATTTTCACAAAGGTAAACACTGTGTCACTTCAACTCCAAACACCAGTGCAATCTATTTCTGCCATCAATTGCACTAACTGCAGATCACGAACGTTTTGCTTGCCCGAAAATTTGAATGAATTGGAACTCAAAGATGCCAACCAACTGGTTCAGTTACGCAAAAGAATCAAAAAAGGGAATCACCTATTCCAGACAGGCATGAAATTTCATGCGGTCTACACCATTCGAACTGGTTTTTTCAAAACAACGACGCATACCGCTAACGGAAAAATTCAACTTTTACGCTTTCACATGAATGGTGAAAGCATGGGCTTAGATGGAATTGCTTACCAGCAGTACCAATCAAATTCTGTTGCATTAGAGGATTCAGAAGTTTGTGTCATACCTTTTAATGAAATTGAAAAGCTGTCACGCAATTCGGTAGCATTTCAACGCCATTTTCACCATCGTCTCAGCGTGGAAATTGTTCGTGAAAATCGAGAACTGGCGATGCGCGAAAAACTATCGGCGTTAGAAAGAGTAGCCAGATTTATTTTGAATTTAAGCGATCGATATTCGTCAAGAGGTTTTTCAAAATTTGAATTGATCTTACGTATGTCACGTATTGAAATAGGCCATCACCTGGGTCTGACACAAGAAACAGTTTGCCGTGCTTTTTCTAAACTGATTACATCAGGCATCATCAGTTTAAAAAACCGCGAATTAAAAATAGTCAACACGCTGGCTCTTGAGAAATTAATCAACACAAACTAACAGATAAAGAGAACTCGCAATGGAAAATCAACTCTCGAATGTCTATGTGTATGAAACACATTTTGATGCTGAAAATGCTGTTCGGTCACTGGGAATGGCTGGTTTCAATATGAAACACCTGTCTGTGGTTGGGCGCGGGTATCACACAGAGGAACACCCTTTAGGCTTTTATACCAAAGGGGATCGCATACGCTCATGGGGAAAGTTTGGTATTTTTTGGGGCGCCATATGGGGTCTGCTGTTTGCGCCTGCTGTGTTCATTCTTCCAGGCGTTGGAATGGTTGCCATGGCAGGACCGGTTGTGACCGTATTGGTAAGCGCATTAGAAGGTGCGGTAGTCATTGGCGGCTTATCTGCACTGGTTTGCGCCATGCTGGAATTGGGAATTGACCAAGCCAACGCCATCAAATATGAAGTTGCATTAAAAGCTGACCAATTCTTGTTAATGGTTCATGGAAATGAATCTGAAATGCAACACGCGCGCAGCATGTTGTCTGGGCCCAATAAACAACTTACTTTTGAAGAAAAATAAATTGAAAATTTCAAGAGCCCTGACATGCTAAAAAACAAAGTCGCACTTGTCACAGGCGCCGCATCTGGTATAGGACGCGCAATTGCCATGGTGCTGTCGCGCGAAGGCGCCCAAGTCGTTGTGTCTGACATGAACATGGAATTGGGTGAAGAGACAGCTGAACTCATCCGTCAAAGCGGCGGACACGCGGCAATGATGCGCAGTGATGTTGGTGACCCTATGGCCTGTCAATACTTGGTCTCTTCGGCACAAAAGCAATATGGTCATCTCCATATCGCCTGTAATTGCGCGGGCATCATAGGTCCCAAAATCATGACAGCAGACTACCCATTGTCTGCCTGGGATCAAGTGATTCGAACCAATCTCAGCGGTGTTTTTTACAGTATGCAGGCCCAAATTGCTGCCATGCTGCCTTTAGGTAAAGGCTCAATCATCAATATCACTTCTGTATTGGGCATGGTCGGAGCGCCAGGATCGCCAGCCTACTCTGCAGCAAAACATGGTGTGATAGGACTGACACAAACTGCTGGATGGGAATATGGCGATGCTGGATTGCGCATCAATGCCGTAGGACCTGGCTATATCGATACCCCTATGTTGAAAAGTTTATCGGCCACATCCGCCGCTAAACAATCTGTGCTTGATGCACATGCCTTGCACCGCTTGGGCAACCCCCTTGAGGTGGCTGAGTTGGTGGCCTGGTTAGCATCCGACAAAGCCTCATTTGTCACTGGCGCCTTTTACCCTGTTGACGGGGGTTACCTTGCGCGATAACAAACATTGGACATTAAAGATGCATTCGTTTAGATTCAGCGAAAGTGTTTTGTTGGCTGTTTTTCTCTATACCATCACACCAACTGCTTTGAGCAAACAAGTTTTGCAAATCGCCTCGATTGTGATTAAACCCGCATTAACTGACCCAGAAATTGTGGTTCCACCTGCCAATATTGAACCAAGCACCCCTAGACCTGAAATAGAAAAAATTCCACCGCATTTACCGAAAATGCCTCCTATCGAACCATCCGAGGCTCCAAAAATAATCAATATCGATACAAAGAGCCCATAATGACAAACTGAATATAAATTGAATGAAATTTAAATGTGCCATAGCGCACATAAAAATTCATTAAAACAAGCTAAATTACAGTTTTACTGGATTTATAAATGAAGAGATTAGTCATTAAAAGTAGCAACCAACTATTGGCTGCACTGCCGGATGAGGAGTGGCAAAGATGGGAGCCCAACCTTGAAATGATTGATTTGCAGCTTGGTCAAGTGCTTTATGAATCCGGCGGAAAAATGACATACGCTTATTTTCCGATTGACGCCATCATTTCACTGTTATTTGTCCTAGAAAATGGCGCATGTGCTGAAATTGCAGTCGTTGGAAATGAGGGCATTATTGGGGTTTCACTTTTCATGGGTGGACAAACAACGCCCAGCCGCGCTGTTGTTCAAAGTGCTGGAACGTGTATTCGTCTGAATGCTGAAAAATTAATCAAAGAATTCAATCTGTCCTTGCCCGTCATGCATTTATTATTGAGATACATGCAAGCGCTTATGACCCAGGCAACGCAAACGGCTGTATGTAACAGACACCACACCTTAGATCAGCAGCTGTGCCGATGGTTGTTATTGAGCATGGACAGATTGCCCACGAATAAATTGGTCATGACCCAAGAATTGATTGCAAACATGCTGGGTGTTCGTCGCGAAGGCGTGACCGAAGCAGCAGGGAAGCTACAAAAAGCCGGGTTAATCAGTTATGCAAGAGGCAAGATCGAAGTGAAAGATCGTCTTGGCATCGAACACAGAAGCTGTGAATGTTATTTGGTTGTAAAGAAAGAGTATGACCGATTACTCCCTAACACCATGGCTACTTGATTGATCTTTTTTACCGTGTTTTTTGAGGTCGAGCATCAATGTCCACCAATGAACCGCCGATACCAGCAACGGTGTGTTGAGCGCTACTGCTAAATTGGTTCGGGATGCGGCTAACATTTGGTCCGCAGATACATGATTCCACCTATTCATCATTTGCTTGCCTGTAAAAAACTGGCTATGACTTCTTTGTCAAGCGCTACTTGGTTACGAAGTGATTTTAAAAAATGGTTTTTCATGTATTTTTTTGCAACCAGAAAAATCAGACCACTGGCACCCAGTAAAAAACAAGGGAACGCAATCAATATCCATGATGCCATTGGATTAACAGATGGCAATGCAGCCCAAAGCAGCAGTGCCATGCTTAAACTGAAAAATGCCATCAAGCAGAGAAAAGCACTTACAACATAGAGGAACATTTGCGTTCTCCACGTCATCAATGCCTTTGAGCCTTCAGCAAGCACAAGAATGCTGTAATTCCTAAAATGCGTTAACAGCAATTGTGGGTGCAGCACCATCAGTTTAAAAATGACACGTAACATCAATGATCGCGCTGATTGGAATGCGGGCGAACAAGTAAGCCGATCAGTGCCGCTACCGCCGCGCCCACTCCGGCCGCAACCAACATTGCTTTGAAAGGTTCATTGCGAATCATGTGACTTGCATGGCTCGTCAAATCGCGCGCAGAATCTTCAAAATCATGCTTGGCTTTGCTTGCAGCATTTAAGCTTTTATGTGCAAATTCTTGAGAACGTTCAGCTGCTTGATTCAACATGGGTTTGGCCTCTCGGATAAATTCATGAACGGAATCGTTGATACCTGATGCGGCTGCATCGATGTTCTCTGCGACGGTTGTACGGGTTGTCATATTGATCTTTTCAGTTTAAGGAGTGGGAATACTACTTCTGCAGATTTTTTTGGTCTGTCTGATATCGCACCAACACCATTCATTTTGTATACGTATCTCATCGCACAGACTTACCCGATAGTTTGATTTATGTTGGTGAAATTCGCATTTCGCGAATGATTCACTTACCGCAATGAAAGGTCTTCAATATGAGTATGCATTTCTTCAACCACACTTTAGCCATGACTGCTTTGGCGTCAACCATTCTCACTGGGTGTGCTGGAATGACTGAACAGGAGAAATCAACGGCCATCGGCGCAGGCGCAGGCGCCATAGGCGGTGCGATCTTGACAGGCGGCAGCACTGCAGGCACGGTGGGTGGCGCTGCTGTTGGTGGTGTCATTGGCCATGAAATGGAAAAGAAAAAATAAAACAAGCCCAATGCATTTCAATGCATTGGGCTTGTGGATTGTCCTAGCTTAAGTCTGTAATACTTGAGTTACGGACGAACCAAGAGTTCATTCTTAACCGTCTTTACGCCTTTAACCTTAGACGCAATCATTTCTGCGTTTTTCTTTTCAGTTGCACTTTTTGCAAAACCAGACAACATGACCGTGCCATTCATCGTCTCTACGCTGACAGCTGAGCCATCCACTGTTTTGTCATCGAAAAGACGGCTTTTAACGGTGCTGGTTATCACACTGTCATCAACGTAGGCGCCTACGGTTTCTTGGTCTCTGGTAACTGCACACCCTGTTGCAATCAACAAAGTGATTGATGCCAGTAGGGTGTAGATGGTTTTTCGCATTTCCATGATGTTTTCCTTGATAGAGTTATTGAAATAAAAGTTTGTAATAGGCAGCGCCCAATCCAATCCCCAAAACGGTATTTTCACTACCTAACCACCACTTATATGCCAGTTTTGAGTAGTCAAGCTGCACATCCAGTGAGGCGTTTCCATCTGCCGTGATTGAGTTTCCAGCAATATTTCCAACTTCATGAAATCCTGCTGTATAGCTTCGTTTGTATTTGTAGGTATCAAATGAAATGCCCTGGTTATCAAAAAGGATGATTTCTGCTTTTACGCGGGGCATTTTTTGTTTACCCAGCGAGACATCTCCAGTTTGCACGTTTCCATAGGGTGTACTGATGCCTACATCAATTTTTGGGTTGGTTAGCAGTTCTCCAATCGAAATGCTGCCTCGGTCAAGTGCAGGAGACAAATCCGCAAAAACATACATGGGCGTCAAGACAATCACACATACGGCAATTTTTCTTCTGAAATTTGAATGATGTTGCGTTAGTACGTTCTCAGGTGATTTCACAATGGTTCCTTTGGAATATGAAAGGCATGCAATTGGCCAGTGCATACAGAGTCATTCATTGGCCAACGACAAAGCATTGACCTTACGGTGTGAAAAGCTTGATGTCTGCTCGATAACGAACATCCACCCAAAGAACGCAAAGATATGGGTGGTTAACGATTGATGAAGATCAATGCATGAAACACATTACTGTCCTACATTTCATTCACCATCGTTAGATGTTGATAGAGGAGAGTTCTTTGATGTGCACCCTATGAGTAAGCGTGTATGGGCTGGGTTGACGGGACTTTTGGTTTTGGCGGTGATGACGCTTGTCATCTATCAACGTTGGTGGCTAGGACCTGAAATAGTGGTTCACACAGCCACCGTGGGAACCATTGTGCAAACCATTGTGGCCAGTGGACATGTTCAAAGTCCTCATCGTATAGATGTGAGCGCCCAAATCACCGCCTCTGTTGCGTCGGTCTCGGTAAATGAGGGTCAGCATGTCCAGAAAGGCCAATTGCTCTTGACCCTCGAACATAGCGAGGCCAAGGCGGGGCTACAACAGTCTTTGGCATCGGTTGCACAAGCACAAACCCATTTACGTCAATTGCAAGAGGTCAGTGAACCGGTTGCTGCGCAAGCGCAAACGCAGGCACAAGCCAATTTGCTCAGTGCAGAAAACAGTTTGACTCGCACCCAACAGTTGTATGACAAAGCCTTCGTGGGTGCGTCCGCCAAAGAAGAAGCGCAAAGACAAGTCAGTCTGGCTCGCTCACAATTACTCATCACCCAGCATCAATGGCGCAATGTGCAAGCCAATGGCAGCGAAATTGCCAATGCACAAGCTGCGCTGCAACAGGCCCATTCCAATGTTGACCTGGCTCAGGCCAGACTTGCATACACCCGTATCGTGGCGCCCCGCAGCGGGGTGCTGATTGCTCGCAACGTAGAGGCAGGCGACGGTGTTCAAGCAGGTAAAGTGTTGCTGGTTTTGTCGCCCGATGGTGTGACTGAGTTGGTTGTTCAAATCGATGAGAAAAACTTGAAATGGGTGCGGCTAGGACAACCCGCGCTATTCAGTGCAGATGCTTTTGCAGATCAGGTCTTCAATGCTGAAGTGGTATTTATCAACCCAGGCGTTGACCCGCTGCGGGGCTCGGTCGAGGTCAAGCTCAAGGTGTTGGATGCGCCTGCTTTTCTTACGCAAGACATGACGGTGTCTGTTGATATAGAGGTAAACCGACGCGAAGCTGCTTTGCAAATTCCCTTGACATCAGTGCACATCGCAGACAAAGCATCCACTTGGGTATTGACGATTATTGGCAAACATGCAACCCGTGTTCCTGTCATCTTGGGATTGCAAAGCAAATACACGGCAGAAGTACTGGCAGGTCTGCAAGCGGGTGACAGTGTGATACCCGTCACCGAAGTGGCTATTCATGCAGGCTCACGGGTACGTGTCAAACAGCCATGAAAATACCAAACTGGCAGCCTTTTGAGTGGGTGGTCGCCATACGGTTTTTGCAAGAAGGCAAGGTTCAAACCGCTTTCATTGTCATCGGTATTGCCATTGGTGTTGCGGTGATCGTTTTCATGTCAGCATTGCTCACAGGTATGCAAAGTAATTTCGTCATCCGCGTTCTGACGGGACAAGCCCATATTCAGTTGCTGACACCCAAGGAGATAGCCAGATCATTGCGTCAACCAAACAACGATGAGACTGTCTTTCCCCTTATTCAAGTGCCTTTGCAACGCTTTAAAAGCATTGACCAGTGGCAAAGTTTGTTGGTACAGCTTGCAGGCATGCACGAAGTGAAAGTCGTTTCGCCTGCCGTGACTGGATCTGCATTGGCGGTACGCGGCGAAGCCAGCCGTGCAGTGACGGTTACGGGTGTATTACCTGCCCTGTATTTTCAAGTGATTCCTTTGCCCGACAAAATTGTGCGAGGTCGTGCCAACATCACCAGTGAGAGTGTGGTGATTGGTACTGAGCTTGCTATTGATTTAGGACTGGGTGTGGGCGACAAGTTGCGTCTTTCTGCGGCCAGTGGAAGACAACTCATGCTAACCGTTGTGGGTATATTTGATTTAGGGAGCAAAGGTGCAAACAGTCGCAACACGTATGTGGCATTTCGCAATGCCCAAACCTTGTTTGACATGACTGGGGGCGCTACCGTTATTGACCTGGTCATGCACGACGTCTACCAAGCTGAAACCACAGCTCAAAAAATTCATGCTCGAACAGGCCTGCAGGCTGACAGTTGGATAAAAACCAATGAACAGTTTTTTACTGCCGTCAAAGCGCAAACCACAGCCAATACCGCCATCCGATTTTTTGTGGCTTTGTCGGTGAGCTTTGGTATTGCCAGCGTGCTGGTGGTCTCGGTGGTTCAACGCTCGCGTGAAATCGGCATATTGCGCGCCATGGGTGTTACGCGAGGACAGGTATTGCGCATTTTTTTGCTGCAAGGTGGCCTGCTGGGTCTGGGCGGTGCATTGCTGGGCTCGGGGATAGGTGCATCCGCCTTGTATCTGTGGCAACACAATATGCGCAATGCAGACGGTAGCGTCATGTTTGCACTCACGTTTGACACAGCTTTGCTCATTCAAACCTTGGTGTTGGCAACATTTACCGGTTTGTTATCTGCATTTGCACCCGCCTTGCGAGCAGCTCGCTTAGACCCAGTGGTTGCGATCAGGGGGTGAGCATGACACAGACGCCTACTGCCATGCCAGCTGTCCTTGAGCTTCAAGGCATATGCAAATCGTTCAACTTGGGAGAGGCGAATGAAACGGAGGTATTGCACGGCATCAATTTGACACTCTACCCTGGAGAGTTTTGTGCAGTCATGGGGCCCTCAGGTTCAGGTAAGAGCACACTTCTTAACACCATCGGTTTGCTCGATAGACCCACTTCGGGACGCTTGCGTATCAAGGGGATGGAGACGACATCACTGAGTGACACCAAACTCACAGAATTGAGAGGTCACAGCATTGGGTTTGTGTTTCAGTACCATCATTTGCTGTCTGCATTTTCTGCACTGGAAAACGTGATGATGCCCCTGTATGGCGACGCAGGTTTCGCCAATGCAAGCATGCGCGAGCGCGCCAAAGCGTTGTTAGACATGGTGGGATTGACACCTTGGCTGAACGCCCAAGCCTCCCATTTGTCAGGTGGACAACAACAAAGAGTGGCTGTCGCTCGGGCTTTGGCCATGCAACCGGCCTTGGTTTTGGCCGATGAACCCACAGGCAACCTTGACTCCAAAAGTGCGGACAGTGTGTTTGCCCTGTTGCGCGATATGTGTACACAGCACCGTACAGCAGTATTGTTTGTCACCCACAACCCTATGCTGTCTGCACGTTGCGACCGAACCATAGAGGTGGTCGATGGCCATGTTCTGAACGACTGAGGTTCAATGACGTTGGTAATTCAGCAAACTGCCTCGGTAAGGTGTCAGGTCGCTGAGTGGCAAAACAATATCGCTTTTTTCCAAATCAAATCCATGCAGGACCATTCGCTTGTTGAAATTGCTACGCTGGCCACGATTGGGGTCAATGATCAGTACCTGTGAATGACGTGCTGCATGTCTTTGGATAAAGTCTGCGAGTTGCGATGGGTGGTTCCGTTCATACAAAACATCACTGCCAATGATCAGATCAAACTCACCCAACAATGGGTTATCGCGTTCCCAATGGCCACTTTGATAAGCCATAACGGGTAACGCATTCAACAATAAATTGGCTTGTAAAAAACGCTCGGTATAGGGGTGGTAATCTGATGCGGTGACATTGCCCAAACGGCGATGAATAACCAAACTGGCCAAGGCCAAGCCGCAGCCAATTTCAAGGATACGTAAATTGTCTAAGGGCCACGTCTGCATGAGATCGGCCATTTTTTGTGCCGAGGGCCAGACCAAACCAAACAATGGCCATGTGGCTGAAGACACGCCCATGGACAAAGCCAGACCTAGCGGGTCATGCCATTGTTGTTTGTCTAAGAGGGATCGAATATGCAGGTCGGCGCCGCCTGCGACAGCGACAGTTTCGCGCTTGACCAAATAGCCCAAACCGCTTGAATCGGTTGGGCTGGTAGTCAAAACCGACGTTTTCTGGGACCGCTGGGTCCTTTGCCTTCGATGTGTCGAAAGGTGATACGGCCCTTGGTCATGTCGTAAGGAGAGAGCTCCAAAGTGACCTTGTCACCCGCCAAAATACGTATGTGGTGCATGCGCATTTTTCCGGCGGTGTAGGCCACGAGTTCGTGGCCGTTGTCCAAAGTGACACGGTAACGTGAGTCGGGAAGCACCTCACGTACCATGCCGGACATTTCCAGCATTTCTTCTTTGGACATCGTCCTGCCTAAAGCGTCGTGCGCTTAATCGGCGGATTTGATGTTGGAAGCTTGCAAGCCTTTGGGGCCGGTGGTCACGTCAAAACTGACGCGCTGACCTTCTGCCAAGGTCTTGAAACCCTGATTTTGGATTGCTGAAAAATGAGCGAACAAATCTTTGCCGCCGTCTTCGGGAGTAATGAAACCAAAACCTTTGGACTCGTTAAACCATTTCACTGTACCTGTTGCCATGTCTTACATTTCTTTAAAAAAAAGGGAAGCCCCCCTCGGGGTCGAAGGTCAAGAAAGCGATGTGACGAAGGGAGAAATACCGTGTAAGGGGCAGAACTAGAAACGCACTACAACGACAAAAACTTGATAATCGAAGCCTTGTACTATGCCTTGAATTTCCGAATAAAGCAAATTTATTCTGTTTTTGGGCTAATATGACTCTTATGAGCGACATTCGCACCCTTCGCCACGCATTGCAAAACCACCGTACATTGGCCGTGGTCGGCCTGTCCGCTGACTGGTTTCGACCCTCTTATTTTGCGGCCAAATACATGCAAGAACATGGTTATCGCGTTATTCCGGTGAACCCTAAATACACAGAGATTCTGGGGGAAACCTGCTATCCCAGCCTGAAAGACATCCCCCACCCTGTAGACATGGTTGACGTTTTTCGCAAGCCTGCTGACACACCTGAAATTGCCCATCAAGCTGTGGCGATTGGCGCCAAGGTGCTGTGGTTGCAACTCGGCGTTGTGAACGAAGAAGCAAAAACCATTGCCGCGCAAGCGGGTTTGACCGTGGTGATGGACCGCTGTGTGAAGATTGAACATGCGCGATTGTTCGGAGGGCTGGGCTGGTTTGGCGTGAACACCGGCGTCATCTCTGCCCGCCGCCCCTTGCCACCTCACTGATACCACCATGGCTGATCGCAAATTTGGTTTTGATACCTTGAGCCTGCATGCAGGACAAATTCCCGATGCTGCAACTGGCAGCCGTGCTGTCCCCATTTACCAAACCAGTTCGTATGTGTTTGACAGCCCTGAACACGCGGCAAGCTTGTTCAATTTGCAGACCTTTGGCAATGTGTATTCACGTTTGTCCAATCCAACGGTTGCGGTACTGGAAGAGCGAATTGCAGCGCTGGAAGGTGGCAGAGCTGCTGTGGCCACCGGCAGCGGTATGGCTGCACAAATGATTGCTTTGCTCAATGTCTGTCAAGCAGGCGACCACATTGTGGCGGCACGCACGCTGTATGGCGGCACCCATACACAGCTGGGTGTGAATTTCAAAAAACTCGGTATAGAAACCACGTTTGTGGACAGCGCAGAGCCCGAAAATTTTGCCCGAGCTATCACGCCACAAACCAAGGCCGTTTACGCCGAGACCATGGGCAACCCCTCGTTAAACGTATTGGACATCGAAGCCGTGGCGACATTGTGCAACCACGCCGGTGTGCCACTCTTTATTGACAACACCTTTGCCAGCCCCTATCTGTGTCAGCCTCTGCAATGGGGGGCTGCTATCAGCTTGCATTCGGCCACCAAATTCATCGGCGGCCATGGCACCACCATGGGTGGGGTCATCGTGGAGTCGGGAAAGTTCCCTTGGGACAACGGTCGCTTTGCCACCATGACCGAACCCTCCCCTGGCTACCACGGCGTGCGTTTTTACGAAACTTTTGGCGACTTTGGTTTCACCATGAAATGCCGCATGGAAGGCATGCGCACCTTTGGGCCAGCGCTTTCGCCCTTTAATGCATTTCTGTTGCTGCAAGGGGTTGAAACCTTGTCGCTGCGCATGGACCGCCATTGCAGCAATGCACTGGCGGTTGCGCAATATTTGCAAAAGCATCCCAAGGTGGCCTGGGTGAATTACCCCGGTTTGCCAGACCATCCCGACCATGCCTTGGTAGAAAAATACATGCCAAAGGGTGCCGGGGCAGTATTGAGTTTTGGTATCCAAGGTGGCGCTGCAGCGGGTCAGCGCTTTATCAACAATGTGGCGTTTTTATCGCACTTAGCCAATATTGGGGATGCCAAAACCTTGGTGATTCATCCTGCCTCAACCACCCATAGGCAACTAAGTGAAGAGCAACAAATCGCTGCGGGTGTGCCACCCGACTTGATCCGCTTGAGTGTTGGCTTGGAAACCATAGACGATATTCTGTGGGACATCGACCAAGCCCTGGCGGCCAGTCAGTCTTAGGCGCCACAACACGTGGTATTAAGAGGTTACGGGTGGACCTTTAGGCCAATCAATCTCTCAAGTTCAGCCAACTCAAGTCCGGCCACCAGATCGATCAGACGCAATCCAAGGGGTGTGCATTCGAGCGTGGCCAAATCCGCGTAAATTCGTTTCACACACCCAATGGCTGTCAAGGGGTACGAGCACTGTGAGACCACTTTGCTTTCACCGCCCTTGGTCAACAAATCCATCATGACCCATGTTTGTTTGGCCCCAATGGCCAAATCCATCGCGCCCCCTACGGCAGGGATGGAGCCTGGTTCGCCCGTGCTCCAATTGGCCAAATCACCCGTGGCCGAGACTTGAAATGCGCCCAACACGCAAATGTCGAGGTGCCCGCCGCGCATCATGGCAAAGCTGTCGGCGTGATGAAAAAAAGATCCGCCCGCCAAAAGACTCACCGGTTGTTTGCCTGCATTGATCAGGTCAAAGTCCTCTTGCCCTTTGGCAGGTGCAGGGCCCATGCCCAAAATGCCATTCTCACTGTGCAACACCACTTCAGCATCTTTGGGAATGTGGTTGGCGACCAGGGTGGGTTGTCCAATGCCTAGGTTGACATAGGCCCCATCGAAAATGTCTTGCGCCACTCGTTTGGCGAGCTCATCTTTGCTGCGTTTTTGATAGGTGCTCATGGGTGGTGATGGATTAAGCGGTTTTGAAACCACCGGCTTGGGTGGCAATGTGGTCAATCTGAACAATCTTGGACACATGGATGCCAGGTGTCACCACGGTTTCAGGGGCGATGGCACCCACAGGCACGATGTCATGAACCGTGGCCACGGTCCATCTTGCTGCCGTGGCCATCACAGGCCCAAAATTGCGGGCGGCTTTTCTGTATGTCAAGTTACCCCAACGGTCGCCACATTCCGCTTTGATCAGCGCCACATCGCCATGAATGGGGTACTCCAGCACGTGGTTTTTTCCGTTGATCACACGCGTTTCCTTGGGGCTGCCGTCTTGGTTGTTGGCCAATTCAGTTCCGAACCCCGTGGGCGTGAAAAAAGCACCAATGCCAGCACCAGCAGCTCGCAATCGCTCAGCCAAATTGCCTTGGGGAACCAGTTCCAATTCGATTTTTTTGGAGCGGTACAGTTCATCGAACACATGGGAGTCTGCTTGCCTTGGGAAGCTGCAAATGATTTTGTTCACGCGCCCTGTTTTCAACAGGGCAGCAAGACCCGTGTCGCCATTGCCTGCATTGTTGTTGACAACCGTCAAGTCACGCGCGCCTTGCGCGATCAACCCCTCGATGAGTTCATTGGGAATGCCTGCGGTGCCAAAACCCCCGATCAGCACCGTCGAGCCATCCTTGACTGGCGCCAGTGCTTCTTGAATGGATGCTGCAATTTTGTTAATCATTTTTCTGCATTTAATACAAAATCAAAATTCAATGTTGTCAAACCATCAGTTCCAGTGACCCAATCTGCAATGAGTGAATCTCTCACCCCAAAAACAGGGTCAGTTTGCAAGTAAGCATCACCTTGTTTAAACACATGGGTGATCAGCGTTTCATACCCTTCAGCCCTGATCATGAAATGAAGGTGTGCTGGTCGCCAAGGCGATCTTTGCGTAGCGGACAGCATGGTGCCCACAGGACCATCCATGGGAATGGGATAAGCCTCAGCCACAATGGTTTTGAAATTGAAGCTGCCATCTGCTCTGCTGTGCAATACGCCACGGGCTTGTGCATGGTCTAAATCATCCTTTTGAACGTCATAAAAACCTTCATCGTCTGCTTGCCAAACATCGATGGTTGCATGTGGGATGGGGTGACCGGAGATATTTTTCACAGAACCTTGGACCATGCAGGCTTGCCCACTGGCACCGTTTGAAATGTCGGCGCCATGTTCGTAATGTGGGGCCTCTTCAACGTAAAAAGGGCCAAAGACGGTTGATTCTGTGCAACCGTCAGCTTGGTCGTTGTTCATGGCAACAGTCAGCATAGACAAACCCAAAACATCGCTGAGCAAAATAAATTCCTGTCGTTTGTCAGTGCATTTTTGGCCCACAGCGGTCAAAAACTCAATGCCGCGAAACCATTCTGGCTCAGTCAATTTGACATCCATTGCAAAAGCATGCAAATGCTTCACCAAAGAACCTAATATTTCTTTAAGACGCGGATCATCGGTGTTTGAAAAGCTGTCTATGGCTGCTGCTGTGATGGAATGGGTATTCATAGCGTTTCTTTCTCAGTTCATACGTCATTGGGGTTTAATTCAAAATCGACTTGCCCGCGGTCTAGGCGCATCGGTCCAACCAACTTTTTGATATCTAAGTGCATGGGATGAGTCTGATAAGCCTCAAGCAACGTAAGCGACGAAAACACCATGTACACAGAAACATCCCATGCGTCTGGATGGTCAACACAGTTACGGCCAATTTCGAGCTTCATCAAGCCATCTATCTTGGTTTTCAATGTGAGAAAAGCTTCAATGATTTTGCTTGCCTGAGATTGTTTCATCTCAGCCGTTTCGCCGTTCAACTTCCAAAACACCAAATGAACAATGGGTGAAGCTGCAGCCATCATGGATGTCCTGAGAGTTGCAGTTTGCGCGCAATCGGGAACAAGCTGATACCCCAGCGCTGCTGTACATAGCCCCACAGTCCTTGTTTGAAATAAATGGTGGTGAAGATGGCCAGCAGACCCAGACCAATCAAGTACCAGGTGCCAAAGTCGCTGAAGAACTTGTTCAAGCCCCAAAATATCAATGCACCAATGATGGGCCCCTCTATTCGTCCAATGCCCCCAATGACCACCATGAAAATGGCAAACGCCGTCCAGTTGACACTGAAGGCCGCATCGGGGCTGATGCGCAAATTACCCACGAAATACAAAGCACCTGCCAAGCCTGCGCCCATGGCGGCGACCACATACACAGCCAATTTCATCCGACCCACCGCAACGCCTTGCGATTTGGCTGCTGTTTCATTGTCACGAATGGCCAGCAACGCCAAGCCTTGTTTGCTTCGCAAAAAAACATACACCAAGGTGATGGACATCACGACACAAGCCAATGCCATCCAATAGGTGGTGGATTCCCTGGTGGCTTTGTCAATACCACGCAAAGCAGTCAAGGATGTGCCAGAACCACCACCCACCCATTGAACATTGGCAATGCTCAGTCTGACCACTTCTGAAATCACCCATGAGCCGATTGCAAAATACCCGCCTTGAAGTCTGAAAGCCACCCATGAAATGGGGATGGAAAGCAAGCCAGTGACCAATGCGCCTATCAAGATGGCGATGAATGGATTGATGCCTGCGAAATTGCCGCAGACCAACATCACATAACCACCCAGGCCAAAAAAGACTTGCTGCCCGATGGAGACCATGCCGCCATAACCGGCCAACAAGTTCCACATCATTGCAAAAATAAAGTAGCAGGCGATTTCTACAAAATCCCGCATCCAACTGGATTCACCCCACATGGGCAAAGTGGCGGCGACCAACAGCGTCAAGCCCATGAGCATGAAGAACCCTGAACTGGTGGATGAGCTGCGAATGACTTTGAATGAAGTTTGCATGATGTTCAACAATCAGCCTCGTGTTTTGGGGAACAAGCCTTGCGGGCGCACAATCAAAATGACCAAAAACATCATGTGCCCGCACCAAATGCCCCAGCCTGGGTCCCATCGGAAACCGATTTGTTGCGCGATGCCCAGCAGCATGGCGCCTGCCAGCGTGCCCCAGAAACTGCCCATGCCACCAATGATGACGGCTTCAAACGCAAACAGCAACAGCAAAGGACCGTCGGATGGTGACACCGTGGTTCGCATGCCTTGCAAGGTGCCAGAGACCGAAATGAACACGAAGGCCAAACCCGTGGCGTAGGCATAGACCAAACGCGAATTCAGCCCCATGAGCTCCGCAATTTCGGGGTCGTCCGAGACGGCTCGGAAAGACCTGCCAATGTTGGTGCTTTTGAACAACCACTGCAAAAAGAAGGTGCCCGCCAAGACCAAGGCCAGTATCAGCAGCGGCAACAGACCCACAGAAATGGCATCTGTCATGGCAAACCCGAGCGTGTTGAAGCCATCTGTTTCAATCGCGCGGGGATCGGCAGAAAACATCTCCAACAAAAAATTCTGAGTGACGATGGACAAACCAAAAGTGACCACCAACGAGGGCAGCGGATCCTTGCCCAATGTCCCGTTCAAGACATAGCGCTGCAGGCCATAGCCCAACACCCAAGCCAAGGGCAAGGTGACCAACAAGGACTGAAGAGGCGACAAACCGCTAGAGACCAAAGACAAACTTGCAAACGAACCGAGGATGATGAAATCCCCATGAGCGGTGTTCGTCAATCGCATCACGCCGAACATGAGTGACAGGCCCAATGCAAACAAGCCATAAAGGCCACCCAACAAAATACCTTGAATCAGGGTTTCCATGTTCAAACGCCAAAATAAGCTTGGCTGATGTCTTGATTGCTCAAACTTTGCGATTCGCCATGCAAAGAGACAACACCCTCTTGGAAACAATACAGGCGGTTGGACACCAGTTTAGACATCGCCACATCCTGTTCAACAATCACGACCGTCATTCCTTCGGACGTGATCTCTGGCATTGCGCTGTAAATCTCCTTGATGACAATGGGTGCCAAACCGAGTGAGAGTTCATCGCACAGCAACACCTCGGGGTTACTCATCAGCGCCCGACCAATGGCCACCATTTGCTGCTGACCGCCTGACAGTGAGGTGCTGGGCAAAGATTTCTTCTCTTTCAAAACAGGAAATAACTTGTAAATCCTTGACACATTCCAAGGCCCCTGCCGTTGGGCGTTCGAACCCATCATCAGGTTTTCTTCCACCGTCAAGGATGGAAACAAGCGCCTGCCTTCTGGCACCATGGTCAATCCGGACTTGACAATTTCTCCAGTAGCCATACCGCCAATCGCTTGGCCTTTCCACTCAATGGCATCCAGCGGAACCTTGATCAAACCGGTCAAACATTTGAGAAATGTGGATTTGCCAGCACCATTGGCACCAATGATGGCCACCAATTCGCCTGCAAACAATTCAAAATCAATGCCAAACAGGGCTTGAGCATCGCCATAAAAAGCGGTCAATGCCTGGGTTCTGAGGATGGGATTCATCCTAGACCTCCATGCCCATATAGACCCGTTTGACTTCTGGGTCATTCATGACTTCCTGCGGCAAACCCTGGGCCAGTTCCTGTCCAAAGTTAATCACAAACAACCGATCTGCCACCGACAACAAGGCATGAACCACATGTTCGATCCAAATCATGGTCACGCCGGTGTTTTTGATGCGTTTGAGTTCTTCCACCAGTTCTTGCGCTTCGTGTTCAGTCAGCCCACCAGCGATTTCATCCAACAGCAGCAAATCGGGTTTGGTGGCCAAAGCCCTGGCCAGTTCCAAGCGCTTTCGATTCAACAATGTGAGCGAACCAGCCGCTTGATTGGCAAATTGAATCAAGCCCGTTTGTTGCAACACATCAAAGGCCGTTTCCCAGGCCTGGGTTTCAGTTTCTCCACCACCAAAGCAGGCCGCAGTGACCAGGTTTTCAAACACACTCATGTTTGAGAATGGCTGTGGCACCTGATAGCTGCGACCAATGCCCGATCTGCATCGCAGATGGGGAGGCACTGAAGTCATGTCAATGCCTTTGAACGTTACCCGCCCAGCATCTACCTTCGTATCGCCTGAAATCAGGTTGAACAGCGTGGTTTTTCCTGCGCCATTCGGCCCAAGAATTCCCAGCGTTTCACCTGGTGCCACAGACAACGAGATGTTGTCTGTGACCTTCAAAGCGCCATACGATTTAGATACAGCGTGCAGCGTTAGCAATGACATGACTGCGTACCAGCAGAGATCAGTTCAAACGAAGTTTGGAATCCGCAGGAATGTTTTTGGCTGTTTCATTGTTGACAATGGACAACTCGTACTTGTATTTTTTACCCTTGTTCCATTGACCCAAGACCAGCGGTGTTTTGCTGACATTCTTGAAGGGTCCTTGACCGCCCCATGCCACATCACCCACGACTGTTTGCAATTTACTGGCGGCAACCGCATCGCGCACATCAGCGGCTTTCAAAGACTTGCTGCGTTTGAGCGCATCGGAGGCGACTTCAAACAAGGCATGCGCAAAACCGATGGGCTGAGTCCATTGCTTTTTGGTGCTGGTCTCATAGGACTCTGCCAAGCTTTTCGCACTTTGCTTGGTCAAGCTGGACGTGAAAGGATGTGAAGGACTCCACCACACTTCGGTGGTCAGGCCGTCGCCCAAATCGCCCAAGGCTTCAATGGCACCAGGGAACAACAAGGCTTTGCCCAGTGTGATGACCTTGGGCTTGAAGCCTTGTTGCTTGGCTTGCGTGAGGAAAGTTTTGGCATCGGGCGGAATGACCACGCCCGTCACAATTTCAACGCCATCTTTCTTGAATGCCGCAATTTGCGCGCTGAAGTCCTGTGTGCCGTTTTGGAAACGACCGGGATCTGTCAAGGTGAAACCCATTTGTGAAAGGGGTTTGGGGAAGCCCAGTTCTTTGTCACCCCATGCATTGCCGTCACCATCGTTGGGGAACAAGCCACCCACTTTTTTATTGGTCTGGACACTCTTCCAGCCATTGGTGAAATTGGCAATCACATCTTCCAAGCCCCAGAAGATGTGATAAGTCCAGTTGAATCCTTTGGCAGGATTGCCTTGACGTCCAAAAAACCAAGGCTGCCAAGGCACGACGCTGGAAATACAAGGGATTTCGTTCAACTCGGCGGCGTCACTCACGGGATTGGCCGTTTCTGGTGTGCCTGCTGTCAACAACAAGGCTACTTTGTCTTTCAAAATCAGGTCGTTGGCCACTTCACCGGCGCGGTTGGGATTGGACTGGCTGTCTTTCAAAATGATTTGCACTTCATGCTTTTTGCCAGCAATGGTGATGCCATCTTTGAAAGCGAGTTTCATTTGCTCGATGACCCATTTGTCAGCCTCGCCAAACGGGGCCAATGGGCCTGTTTGAGGTGAAACATAGCCAATCTTCACAACATCTGCAGCCCATGCCATGGGCATGGACGTGATTGCAGTTGCTGCAAACATGCTTTTCACTATCGTTCTGCGTGAACTTTTCATCGCTGTCTCCTTGGTGGTTGAAATTAACAAATCAAGAATGAGGTGGCACACCCTCAAACGCACTTTGCAACAGTTGTCGCAAAGCTACCTGCTCTAAAGGGCGAGGATTCGGATATTGGTTTTGCATGGCCAAGTGGCAGGCATGGTCAAGGTCTTTTTCTTGCATGCCAATGTCACGCAGGGCCACTGGAGCACCATTGCTTTTGGCCAAGTGATAAACGGCCAAGGGTGCATCGCTTGCATTCAATGCGTTGGCAATGGCCTGCATGGCGGTGGGCGCATGCTGGGCGTTGTAGGCCAAGGCATGGGGCAACACGATGGTGTGTGTTTGCGCGTGCGGCAAATTGAAAGTACCACCCAAGGTATGGCACAGCTTGTGGTGCAGCGACATGCCCACATGACCCAGAACCGTCCCACACAACCAAGCACCATAAAGTGCATCGCTTCTTGCATTCAAATCTGCGGCGTTGCTTCGAATCTGCGGCAAGGCACGCCCCATCGCAGCGATGCCTTCTGCCGCCAGCAGATTCATGATGGGATTGCCATCATGGGCATACAAAGCTTCAGCGGCATGTGCAATGGCATTGATGCCACTGGTGACACTCAAAGAGACAGGAAGTCCCACAGTCAGACTGGGGTCGTAAATCACCGTCTTGGGCAGGACCCGCTGGTCGCGACCTGTTTTTTTAACACCCGCCTCGGTGATGCCGTAAATGGGCGTCATCTCAGAACCAGCATAGGTGGTGGGGATGGCCAAAATCGGCAGACTGGACACCAATGCAATCGCCTTGCCCAATCCAGTGGTCGACCCACCGCCCACCGCCACAGCACAGTCTGCGCCCAAATCTGCCGCCACTTGTCTGGCCTCTTGCGCGGTCTCGATGGGCACATGCATCACCGCTCGATCGAAGATCCCTGCCGCGCTGCTGCCCAACAACTCGAACACCTGTTGCGCCAAACCTCTTTGTTCCGGTGTGCACAACACCAAGGCACGCCCCGCCCCGAGCAAGGCTATTTCTTGTTTGACCTGGGCAAGGCTGCCATCGCCAAAAATGACTCTGGAGGGCAGCGATGTGTAATGGAAGGAATTCATGGATGGGGGTTCAAGCGCGCGGGTAGTGCGGGCTCAACTGGGCATCCACATTCACCCAAATGCTCTTGACTTGGGTGTATTCACGCATGGCATCAAAGCCCATCTCCCTGCCATAACCCGACAAGCCCACGCCACCAAAAGGTGAACCTGGGTTGACGCGTTTGTAGCAGTTGATCCAAACCATGCCATTTTTCATATCGCGCGCAAACTTGTGGGCGCGCTGCAAGTTGTTGGTCCACAAACCGCCTCCCAAGCCATAGTCGGTCCCGTTGGCGATTTGTAGCGCTTCAGCATCGTCTTTGAAAGTGATGACGGTGACGAATGGGCCAAACACTTCTTCCTGGGCCACTCGGTCTTTCCATGATTTGGCCCTCACCACCGTGGGTTCAATGTAGCAACCAGACGCCAAATCACCTTGTGGCGCCACGCCGCCAGCCAATATGTCCGCGCCTTGGCTGCGTGCGACATCCACATAACTCAGGACACGGTCACGGTGCATCAAGCTGGTCAAAGGGCCCATCTCTGTTTGAGGGTCCAAGGGATTGCCCAAACGAATGCTCTTGGCCAAGGGGATGAACTTGTCCAAGAAGGCATCGGCGATTTTTTCATGCAAGACCAAGCGCGAGCCCGCAATGCAGGCCTGTCCTTGGTTGTGAAAAATAGCCCAAGCAGCGCCGTTGACGGCGGCCACCAAATTGGCGTCTTCAAACACGATGTTGGCACCCTTGCCGCCCAGTTCAAGTTGCACCTTTTTCAAGTTGCCCGCACTGGCTTGCACAATCTTGCGACCCGTCGCAGTGCTTCCGGTGAATGCAACCTTGGCAATCCTCTCGTGTTCAGCGATGTATTGACCTGCCACATGGCCCAAGCCCGGAATGATGTTCACCACCCCATCGGGCATGCCAGCTTCAGACATCAATTCAGCAATCTTCAGGGATGACAGCGGCGTGATTTCTGCAGGTTTCATCACGATGCAATTGCCGGCGGCCAGTGCTGGGGCCATCTTCCAACTGGTGAACATCAAGGGGAAGTTCCATGGAACCACTTGCCCCACAACGCCCACGGGTTCTCTCAGGGTGTAGTTCAAAAAGCCCGCTTCAACGGGGATTTGCTCGCCTTGAAACTTATCGGCCATGCCACCAAAGTAACGGTAAGTGACGGCTGTACGGGGCACATCCAGTATTCTGGAATCTCGGATGGGATGTCCTGTGTCCAAGGACTCCAACCTGGCCAATTCTTCCGCGTTGCTTTCAATCAAATCTGCGAGCTTGAGCAAAATTCGTCCGCGGTCCATCGCCGCCATGCGACTCCAAGCAGGAAATGCTTTTTCAGCTGCCGTCACCGCTTTGTCCACATCCTCTTTGCCAGCCATGGACACTTCAGTGATGATCGAATTGTCGTGGGGGTTCAGTGTGGCCAGTGTTTCACCAGAGACCGAGTCAACAAATTGACCGTTGATGAACAGTTGGTGGCGAACAGGCGAACGCAAACCAGCAGCAGCTGCAATGTCTGCAAGATTCATAAAAGCTCCATGCCCGCGCAAGCGGGCGTTGATTGATGTTGTCGTTTAAAAAGTGACTGGAACTTGTGGCGCATCACCATTGGCAATCTCGTACACCAATTTGGGCGATCCGTTTTCCCAGACCAACAACATGGATCGCTTGGGACTGAAACCTTGATGGCGGCAATAGGCGGGCATGGCAGCCATGTCGCCTGCTTTCATGATGACCCTGGCCAAAGGCTGTCCAGTGTCTTTGTGCGAGCAGTCCCAATCGATGGCATCGCTCATTTGGAAGAACCACTCAACCCGGTCGTTGGAATGCAAGATGGGCAGGATGTGCTCTTCAGTTGTCGGACACATGTAGCTGTGCTTGACCACACTGGTGAATGAGGGATTCCAAGTGACTTGTGAACGGCTCAAAAATGCAAACAAGTTGAAGGCATGCACTTCATTTTCAAACCCAGGCTCGGGATGCAATTCAGGCATGTCTTGAGGCACATCTTTGAACTGCCGATTGACAGGTGCGCCGCGTTCATCTGTGCGCAAGGCCAGATCACCTTTCAAGCCGACACACCTGGTTGCCAACTCCCGTGCGCGGGTGATGGCGGGCTTGTTGTGGCCATTTTTGCGACCATAGGGTTGCCCAGTTTCTTGGGGCGCAGCAAAGGGGTCAAAACCTTCATTGGTCCAGTCGTCCAACATGTCTTCAAACACGGTTTTGATTTGCTCGGTCGGGAAATTTTCAAGAATATCAACGCCTGCTTCTTTCATGGTTCCGTTGAAGGCGCCGGCCTGTAAATCGACGGATGTGTAGTGGTTGACGGTCCCAATCACATTGTCAAAATTCACACCGCCGTAAAAGAACCCCCAGGCCACGTCACGCATGAGCGCTGCCAAAAAGTTGCGAATGTCCATGGTGTGAGACAGTGGGCGGCCATCGCGCGTTGTCCATGTGATGTGCGCAAAATACTCGTCACGCCTGAACCCGAATGTGCCGAGTTTGAATTCACGGTAACCAGTGACAGCGTGAGGTTTGCTTGAATAGGTATGGGCGATGTCTTGTTGAGCTTGCATGGTTTGAACTTTCAAAAAGATGTGTGACGAACGATCAGGCTGTCTGACAAATGTCAGCCCACTTCTCAACGGACAAATCACCCTGACACGTCTGCAAAATCACCACACTGGGTTCTGCTGAACGGAATTGGTAGGCCGTGTTTTTGGGGAGCATGCCTTGATGGCCTCGTTTGAGCTTCATCCAACCCATTTTTTGACCTTTGGGTTCACCTTTGACCAACACAGCGCCGTTTTTTTCTTCGTCCTGAACAATTTGCGATGGGTCTAACTTGATGAGGTGAATTTCCACGTCGGTGTCCATGTTCAATGCGAACTCGTCGTGTGCGCAAGTGAACCAAGGAGATGCACCTTCTGCCCTGAGAACTTCCAGCACGTAAATTTGGTTTTTTCCAAAAACCACTTTTTCATAGGGCTTGGATTTATTCGCAATGTCAAAGCAATTTGAAAACACGTAATGCTTCACATCATCAGCAATGGGCTCTACGCGCCCTTTGTCGAATTTCTTCAGCGAGCCAAATTGGGTTTCGTATTGCAAGCTCATTTCAGTCTCCATGTATTTCACAGCCTGGCTGTAGGTGGATGGACTGTAGAGGCAAAGGGACGTCACAGGAATCCATCAAAGCTCGACCCAATTGTTCGGAATCGACGAACAATAATGCGGGATTACCCTGAAATTAGCCCGTGACAATGGATTTTGATAACAATCCCAGGTCGATCAGTTCCGCGTCCCAAGGCGGAAGGCGCTTGAATTGAGTGGAAATATGCTCAATGAAAAGGCGAAGTTTGAAGGCATTTCTGGAGGTTCCTGCATAGACAGCTGACAACCAAAAAGCCGAAAGCAAATGGTCTGGAAGAACCACCTTCAGCTGTCCTTTGCGAATGGCCTCCGACGCAACCAAGGTAGGCAGGCAAACAATGCCGGCGTTCTCCATGGCGTACTCACGCAACAAGTGAACGCTGTTGGTCAACAAGTTGGCGTTCAAATACAAAGTGATTTGATTCCCGTCGTGGTGGAAAGTCCATTGGTCACGTGTGGGGTAACGCGAATACAAACCCAGACTGTGCTCGTGCAACTCTCTTGGATTTTTGGGAATGCCAAATTTCTCAAGGTAGGCCGGGGTGGCGCAAAACACGCGCCGAACGGGAAACAAGGGGCGCGCAATCAGTTCCGTGGAGGTGGGCGGAAATATTTGCAAAGCGCAATCGACGCCGGCCTTGACGGGGTCGACCACCGCGTCACTCACGTTCAAATCCAGTTTGATGTCTGGGTAGGTTTCTTGAAATTCATGGATCACCGAGGCAAAACGCCCCAGCACAAAGCCTGTCAGCGCATGCACACTGAGCGTTCCTGCGGGTGAGCCACGAACGTCCCGCATTTGATCAACGATGTCGTTCGCTTTGGAAACCAGCTCCGTGCAGTCCCGCTGAAAGGCCTGCCCCACCTCGGTCAATCGAACAACGCGGGTGCTTCGGTGAAACAGCGGGGCGCCCACATACTCTTCAAGCTGTTGAATTCGAGTGGTGACGACAGACCTCGCAATCCGCAGTTGCCTGGCAGCTTCTGTGAAATTTTGGGTCTGCGCCACGCGCACGAAAGTTTCGATGTTTTGAAGTCTGTCCATGCGTGCCAATATACGTTAAAACTCAAAATTAAAGCCCACGCTTCATCGTTGAAGATTGGGGTCAAAATCGCAACGACAACAATGAAACCCACTGACATCATGCATCTGACTTTCTATTTCGACTTTATCAGTCCCTATGCCTACTTGGCTTTTCATCAACTACCCAAGGTATTGGAAGGTTTGAGTTATGAAGTACGGTACCAACCGGTGTTGTTTGGGGGGTTGCTGCAACACCATGGGCAACTGGGGCCCGTGGAGGTTGCGGGCAAGCGCGAGTGGACTTACCGTCAATGTTTATGGCTGGGTCGACAACTCGGCATAGAAATACAAATGCCTGCCGCTCATCCTTTCAATCCCCTGCCGTTGATGCGATTGGCCATTGCCACAGATGCCCAAGGGTACCCAAGTCGTTCCGTGTGTGACACATTGTTCAAGTTCGCCTGGGCCAGCGGCAACAATGTTTCTGACTCGACACATTTGGCAGCCTTGAGCGCATTACTTCACCCTGTTCGTTCACCCGAGTCTGAAGAAGTGAAAGGGCAACTGCGCGCGTTCACAGAGCAAGCTATCGCCAAGGGTGTATTCGGTGTGCCCGCTATTCAGGCTGGTGAGGAAATTTTCTGGGGCCTTGACGCACTTCCCATGCTGCGACAGTACCTTGAGGGTGATGAATGGTTTAAAAACCGCGCTTGGACTGAGGCTGGACAACATCCCATAGGTATTCAGCGCAAGCGTTTTCAGTCAAATCAATAGCCTCAACTGCTCTGAATTGGGTGGCGTACAACCTCTGTGCGCACAATTGAATGCAGCGGCGCACAATGCCCTGTTCAATGTAGCGGCTACTTGCGCTTGCGCAGATGCATCGTCTCGCCCATTGGTCGGCTGCAACCAATCAGCCAAGCAGGTTCCCCAAAAGGTATCCCCTGCCCCCACGCTGTCCACAAAGTCTATGGGTTTTGCTGGCGCTTGGGCATGAACTTCGCCGATTTGCAGCCACGCCCCTTGGTCGCCAAACGTCAAAGCCACGCGCGAGCATCCCAAGGCAGTCCATTGCCGGGCCAAGTTTTCGGCATGGTCATAGCTGACATCAGACCAGCCCAACAATTGCATGTCTTCATCGCTGGCTTTTAGCCAGTCTGCCAATGCAGCCATCTTGGAAACCGCTTTCAAGTAGGCGGGTAAGTCATAAGCCACCCGTGTGCGTAAATTCACATCCAAGCTGATGGTCCAACCTAAGGCCTTGGCAAACTGAATCACATGCATCACCTTGTGGTGTTCGGGTGGCATGGCCATTAAAGAGCCTGTGTGTAAGACGCCGGCTGGGTGATTTTTCAACAGACTGACAATATCCTCGGCGTTGTAATCACGGTCTGCAATGCCTTCACGGTAAAAGCCATAACTGGGTTGCCCCTTTTCCAGATGCACCACAGCTAAAGAGGTCGGTTTACGAGATGGCGAGTGCAAGGCTTTTGCTCCCGATGAAGCCAATTTTGCTGAAAGGGCCTGCCCAAACATGTCGGTGGAAAAGGGGTTGAGATAACCCACATCAGCACCTTGCAAGGCTGCCGCGCAGGCCAAGTTAAAGGGACTGCCTCCCAGCATGGGCTGCAAACTTCCATCACTCTGAGCGACACAGTCGATCAGGGCTTCGCCCAACACCCACAAACCACGCTCACTCATTTGCGCAACAACCGCTGGCGACGAACCACATCAATCCACACCGCCACGATCACCACCGCGCCGATGGCCATCATTTGTTTGAATTGGGAAATCTCCATCAGATTCATACCGTTACGCACCATGGTGATGAGGATCGCGCCCAATAAACTGCCCCAAATCGAACCGCGTCCGCCAAACAAAGACGTTCCGCCCAAAATGACGGCTGCAATGGCATCCAACTCAAACATTTGCGCCATCTTTCCACTTGAGGAATCCATTCGCGCCATCAGCACAATGGCCCCCAGGGCACAACTCAGTCCAGACACCACATACACCGCCAGCTTATAGCCTTTGATGGGAATACCTACCTGACGCGCGCCCATTTCGTTGGAACCCATGGCGTACACATAGCGACCCAGCTTGGTGCTAGAGAGTACAAAAGCCATCACTGCAAAGTACAGCGCGGTAATCACAATCGGCATGGGAACGCCCAGCCAATCTCCGTAGCCGATGAAAGGCATGGGCTCTGGCATACCTGCGTTATCAAACCCACCTGTAGCCTCAAAAGCGAGCCCACGCCAAAGCGTTAAGCCACCCAGCGTGACGATGAACGAGGGAATGCCCACAAAAGCCACCAAGTAGCCGTTAAACAATCCCACCGCAGCACCGATGCCCAATGCCACTGTCAATGCCAGGTAAACATCCACACCCAGTTTGATCATCAAGTGGCCTGCCACGGCTCCCGCCAAGGCGGTAAGCGCACCGACCGCCAAGTCCACACCGCCCGTCAAGATGACAAAGGTTTGTCCCCCCGCCAATAAAGCAATGACCGAGGCCTGCACCAAAATGTTTGACAGGTTGCCACTGGTTAAAAAGTAAGGCGATGCGATGCTGAGCAAGAGACTCAACAACAGCACCGCCACCATGGCACCGTACCAGTCTTGGCGGTTGATGGCCTTCATGGGTTTACTTGACTTTCATGAATTGGGCGACACCAGAGTCTTTGGCGAACTGGTCCACGTTCGAGGGCAGCACCAAGAACGAACCCGTATCGATACGTGCCTCCACTTTTTTCCCTTGTGCTGCAGCGATCGCAGTTTCCACACCAACTTGTCCAATCTTGGCCAGCATTTGAGCGGCATTCGCTTGCTGCCAGCCTTGCTTCATCATGTCCAAACCACCTGGTGATCCGTCAAAACCAGCGATCTTCACATCGCCTGCTTTTTTACCTGCAGCCATCAATGCAGCTTTGGCGCCCAAAGCACCGCCATCCCACGCACAGGCAATGACCTTGGCACCAGGATTGGCGCGCAAAGCGGCTTCAACACCGTTTTGCGCCATGGTTTGGTCCCACGTCGTGGGGACTTCAACCACTTTCACGCCTTTGCGTTTGGCGGTCAACCCGTCAAGAAAGCCTTTTTTACGTTCTTGACCGGTGGATTGGCCTAAGTCACCAGTGATGTAAATCACGGTATCGCCGTCTTTGACTTGCTCAGCGGCCCAGTTGCCCTGCACCATGGCGGCTTTGATATTGTCGGTTGCCACATAAGAGGTGATTTTGGCGCCACTGATGCCAGTGTCTACCGCAATGACAGGAATTCCTGCCGCCAAAGCCTTGTTGACTGCTGGGGCGATGCCTTTGCTGTCGACAGGCGCGATAGCAATTGCGCTCACCTTGCGGGTGATCATGTCTTCCACAATAGCCAATTGTTTGGATAACTCGCCCTTTTCAGCGGCGAGTTCAATGAATTTAACGCCAGCAACACTGCCCGCTTTTTTGGCGCCGCCGTTAATTAGCGTCCAGCCTTCATTGGTATTGCCGTTGGTAATGTAAGCAATCGTGGTCTCGGCCTGCGCCATGGCCATCAGGCTAGCAGCGGACATGGCAAGGGCCAAGCGGCCTAAAGTGCGTTTTGTGATCATGTTGTCTCCAAGGGGATGATGGACAAGCGCCTGACAGGCCCTTCCTGACCGGCTTTTCTTGTGAAATGGATTAGAGCAGAGAATTTAACTAAATAAACCTAGTAGATTTACTAATACCCGTTAACATCGGTTTTTGGCATGCTCACACCCTCTAGACACACCAAGAGCGCTATGAAACACCCTAATTCGGTTCTCAACATCCATGGTTTAACCAAGCATTACGGGGGGGTACGCGCCCTGACGGATGCGGTGTTTACCTTACAAAATGGCGAACACGCAGCCATCGTCGGTGACAACGGCGCTGGAAAAAGCACTTTTGTCAGATTGATTACTGGCGTTGAGCAACCCAGTGCAGGTGACATCCAACTGAATGGCCAAACGGTGTCTTTCAGCTCGCCCTTGAACGCGCGTGAACAAGGGATTGAAACCGTTTACCAAACTTTGGCTTTGGCCGAGGACTTGGATGTGCCTGCCAATATTTTTTTAGGTCGTGAAATCACACGATTTAACCTCGGCCCCTTGTCATTCCTGAACCACAAGGCCATGCGCGATCAGTCCATAGACATGCTGGCAACCACAGGTGTTCGCATACAGGACATGTCCGAATCCTTACGCGGTATGTCGGGTGGGCAACGCCAATGTGTGGCCATCGCGCGCGCAGCTGGTTTTGCCAAAAAACTCATCATCTTGGATGAACCTACCGCCGCACTTGGGGTGCAAGAAACCGCCAAAGTGGAAGAGATCATCAAAGGTTTGAAGCAACGTGGGGTGCCGCTCATCATCATCAGCCACAACCTGCGACAGGTCTTTGATTTGGTGGACCGCATTTGGGTGTTCCGGCAAGGGCGCATCATTTGCAGCCGCCGAACAGTCGACACCAACCCGCAAGAAATTGTCGGTCTCATCACAGGGGCGATTGACCCAGCAACGCTTGCGCTGGAGGTTGCTGAGGCATGTTGAAAGGCATAGACCCCATTCTTACCCCCGCATTGCTGATGCACCTGTGCGCCATGGGGCACGGCGAATGGGTGGCAGTGGTAGATGCGAATTTCACCGCAGATCACTTAAGCCATGGCAAGCCCGTGGTTCGCCTGCCTGGCTTGAGCCTCGAACGCGTGAGCCAAGCGGTACTTTCTGTGTTTCCCTTGGCGGAAGATGTGGCCCAGCCAGTGGCCTATATGCATGTCAGTGGCAGCGCTGGCGATCACCGCACACCTGCGCAGCAAAGCGTGGTGAACCTGTTGCTGGCGCAAGGTTTGAAAAACACACACGTTGAAGCTGTTGAACGATTTGCGTTTTACGAAAAAATCAAAACCGCCAGTGTGATTGTGCAAACCGGTGAAAGCACAGCCTTTGGCAATGCCATGTTTTGCAAAGGGGTGATTCTGCTTTGAAAACCCTGCGTGGCTCTAACCACAACGGTATGCGACAGTTCAATGAGCGTACCGTATTGCGCGCCATCCGTCACGCCGGTGCCATTCCCAAAGCGGACCTTGCTCGCCTGACCCAGCTGTCAACCCAAACCGTTTCAATCATTGTGAACCGTTTGCTGGATGATGGCTTGCTGGTGAAACAAGACCGCGTTCGCGGCAAGATTGGTCAACCCTCTGTTCCGCTGTCTATCAACGCCGATGGGGCTTACAGCATTGGCATCCAAGTGGGGCGGCGCAGCCTGGAAGTGGTGGTCACCGATTTTTTGGGCCAATTGCGTCACCAATGGGAACATGCCTATGACTATCCCAACCCCGTTGTGGTGTTGCCCAAAATCCAAGAAGCCTTGACCCTGATGCAAGCCCAACTGGGCGAGGCTTGGCCACGCTGTGTTGGCATTGGTTTGAGCGCTCCGCTGGCCATGCACCAATGGGGCGACGTGCTGGGTGCCCAGGCCAGTTTGGAAATGCGCGCATGGGAACACATTGACTTGATCGCTGAAGTACAAGCCATGACCGCTTTGCCCGTGGAGTTTGCCAAAGACACCACGGCGGCTTGCGTGGCCGAATTGGTGCAAGGCACGGGCCGTGAAGTTTCACGCTTTTTATATGTGTTTGTGGGGACCTTTGTGGGCGGAGGCTTGGTACTCGATGGCTTGATCGTCAACGGTCCCCGAGGCAATGCAGGGGCCATCGGCTCCATGCCCATGGGTGTAAATCCACATTCGCGAGGCATACAGTTGTTAGAAATTGCCTCGGGCTGGCAGTTGGAACAAAGTTTGATGCAAAAAAAGCTTGACCCTTTGTTGGTGCAAGACGATGCCATCATGAACGCAGACTACCAATCTCTGACCCAGTCATGGCTGGCGCAAGCCAGTTCGGCTTTGGCCATGTGCATTGCCAGCAGCGCTGCTTTGCTTGATCTTGAAGCCGTGGTGCTGGATGGCTCGATCAGTCCCTTGCTACTAAAAGCTTTATGTGACCACACCCAAGCGGCCATGCAGCAATTTCGTTTTGACGGCATGGTCGCCCCAGCACTTTTAGCTGGCAAAGTCGGTCGGCATGCAAGGGCCTTGGGTGGCGCATTGCTGCCTTTGCATGCTCAGTTTTTCCCAGACAAAGACATCTTTTTGAAACAAGATGAGGCTTAAATGAACAACGCGCAAGACATCATCATTTTTGGCGGCGCTGGCGATTTGTCGTTTCGAAAATTGCTGCCCGCTCTGTACATGGCCCACTCCCACGACAAGCTCAGCCCTGCTACCCGCATCATCGGTATTGGTCGCCAAAACTGGTCTGCTGAAGAATACCGCCAATTTATCGACCAGCACTCCCCTGCCTTCATCGAACAAGGCGCCATGAATGTCACCGATTGGCAAAGCTTCTTAAGCCGCTTGTTGTATGTGCGTATCGACGTCACGCAGTCCAGTGATTTCAATGCGCTCAAGGCAATGTGCCCACAAAGCTGCTTACGGGTCTTTTACCTTGCAACCGCTCCCAGCTTGTTCACCGGCATTTGTGCCCACTTGTCGCAAGCCGGCTTGGTCGATCTGCAGTCGCGTGTGGTGTTGGAAAAACCTTTGGGTACTGACTTGGCTTCTGCGCGGCAGATCAATACCGAGGTAGCCAAGTATTTCGATGAAAAGCAGATTTACCGCATTGACCATTACCTGGGCAAGGAAACCGTACAAAACCTGATGGTGCTGCGCTTTGGCAATGCCATCTTCGAGCCTTTGTGGCGTGCGCCCTTCATCAAAAGCGTGCAAATCACCGTCGCCGAAACGGTAGGCGTAGGCAGTCGCGCAGGTTTTTACGATGGTGCTGGGGCCATGCGCGACATGGTGCAAAACCATTTGTTGCAACTGCTGTGCATTGTGGCCATGGAGTCGCCCATATCGCTGGATGCTGACGATGTGCGTGATGAAAAGCTCAAAGTGCTTCGGTCGTTGCGCAAAATGCGCTTGGCAGATGTCAAGCGTGACACCGTGCGCGGGCAGTACACCGAAGGCGCAAGTGACGGCGCACCGGCGATCAGCTACATCCAAGAAGACAATGTGCCTGCAGACAGCCGCACAGAAACCTTTGTGGCATTGCGCGCGCATATCAACAACGCCCGTTGGGGAAACGTGCCGTTTTTTCTGCGTACTGGCAAGCGCATGCAAAAGCGTCAATCAGAAATCATCATCGAATTCGCCGACCAAGCTTTTTCTATTTTTGGACCATCGGCCCACCACGTGCCTAACCGTCTCATCATCCGATTACAACCGGAAGAATCGATTCAACTGGAAATGATGGTCAAACAGCCTGGCTCTGGCATGAACCTCAGTCCCGTCAAACTGGGACTCGACCTACAGTCATCTTCAGACATTCGCCGCGCTGAAGCCTATGAACGCTTGCTGATGGACGTCATCAAAGGACGTCTCACCCATTTCATGCGACGTGACGAACTGGAAGCCGCATGGACATGGGTGGAACCGATCTTGGCGGGTTGGCGTGAGCTCAATGACAAGCCGCGTGGCTACGCGGCTGGCAGTTGGGGACCAGCCGCCTCGTCCGCCCTGATGGCGCGGGAAAACCTGTGTTGGTTCGAGGAAGCATGAACCCGCGCATTGAAGGGTCTGCCACAGAATTGGCGCAGCGCATTGCGAAATTGCTGGACAAAGCCATCCAAGAACGTGGCCGTGCTGTCCTGTGTGTCTCGGGTGGCAAGTCACCTGTGCCGATGTTTCATGCATTGCGTGATTTGCCGCTGCCGTGGGACAAAGTCAGTATTACCTTGGCTGATGAGCGCTGCGTTCCAAGGGGTCATGCCCACAGCAACGCCTCTTTGGTCAGCGCACATTTGCTGCAAGGTTTGGCTGCGCAAGCGCAGTGGGTTCCCCTGATCGATGCCTTGGCTATTGACCCTTTGCAATTGAATCTGTTGGCCGATCAAGCCCATCTGGCTTTGTCTGCCCTGGGTCGTTGCGATGTGGTGGTGCTGGGTATGGGCGTGGACGGCCACACCGCATCTTTGTTCAGCCAGGCCACTGAACTGAGACAGGCATTGAACCTGGACAACCGTTTAAGCTGCCAGTTGATGCATTTGAATCCGGCGCCACTGGAAGCCCCCTACCCGCGTATTTCGCAAACCTTGGCGAACCTGCTCAATGCCCGACAAATTATCTTGTCCGTTCAAGGCTCAGCCAAACTCGCCGTCCTGCAAGAAGCCCAGCAAGCGCCAAATCCGCGCTGGCCAGTCTCCTTTGTGTTGAGCCAACACACCACCCCTGTTGAGATTTGGACCACCCCATGAGCATTGCCATGCACCCTGTTGTCGCCGAGGTCACCCAACGCATAGTCCAGCGCAGCGAACTTTCTCGCCGCCATTATTTAGCGATGTTAGATGCGGCGCACAAACCTGGCCCCTACCGAGGTGGCATGGGATGTGCCAACGCAGCGCATGCCTATGCCGCCATGCCTAGCAACGACAAATTGGTGCTCAGGCAAGAACGTCAACCCAACATCGGCATCATCACAGCCTACAACGACATGTTATCGGCCCACCAACCCTACGAGCACTATCCCTCGCTTCTGCGGGATGCTGCACGCGCCAAGGGTGCCACCGCCCAAGTCGCGGGGGGCGTGCCTGCCATGTGCGATGGCATCACACAAGGCGAAGATGGCATGGGCTTGTCCTTGTTTTCTCGGGATGTGATTGCCATGGCCACCGCCGTGGGCTTGTCGCACAACGTGTTCGATGCCGCATTGTTTTTAGGCGTGTGCGACAAAATCGTGCCAGGCCTGTTTATCGGCGCATTGCAGTTTGGCCATTTGCCAGCCGTGTTTGTACCTGCTGGCCCCATGACATCGGGTTTATCCAACGATGAAAAATCACAGGTACGCCAACAGTATGCGCAAGGCTTGGTCAGTCGCGAGACATTGCTTGAAGCCGAGCAAGCGGCCTACCACAGCGCCGGTACGTGCACGTTTTATGGCACAGCCAATTCCAACCAAATGCTCATGGAAATCATGGGGTTGCATTTGCCTGGGTCATCCTTTGTCAATCCAGGCACGCCGTTGCGCGAAGCCTTGAGCATTGCAGCCATGGAACGAGCGTTGGCATTGAGCACCCAAGCCCATAGCGGCATGGGTTACCAAATCACTGCAGAGGTGCTGGTGAATGGGATCGTCGGATTGTTGGCCACGGGCGGCTCTACCAACCACACTTTGCATTTGATTGCCATGGCACGTGCTGCAGGTCATCTTGTGAATTGGGATGACTTTGCAGACCTGTCATCCTGCGTCCCTTTGTTGGCACGTGTCTACCCTAACGGAAGCGCCGACGTCAACCATTTCCATGCGGCTGGTGGCGTGTCATTTTTGATCGCCGAGTTGTTAGCAGCGGGTTTGTTGCACGAGGATGTCAACACCATCATGGGACAAGGCTTGCACCGCTATGCTGTGGAGCCTTGGTTGAACAATGGCAAGTTGGCTTGGCGGGCATCCCCTTCTGTCTCTGGTGATTTGGCTGTTCTGCGTCCTGTTTCCCAAGCCTTCAGCCCGCATGGGGGTTTGCGTTTGCTGCAAGGTAATTTAGGCCGTGCCGTTGTAAAAATTTCTGCGGTCAAGGCTGACCACCAAATCGTTCGTGCACCCGCGGTGGTGGTGCACGACCAAAGCGAATTGATTGCTTTGCACAAAAATGGCATGCTGGAAAAAGACTTTATTGCCGTCGTGCGTTTCCAAGGCCCGCAAGCCAATGGCATGCCGGAGTTGCACAAACTCACCCCGCTCTTAGGGGTGTTGCAAGACAAAGGTTGGAAGGTGGCCTTGGTCACCGATGGTCGCATGTCTGGCGCATCGGGCAAAGTGCCGGCAGCCATTCACCTGAGTCCTGAAGCCTTGGCAGGAGGCGAGATTGGAAAAGTACAAGACGGTGACATGTTGGTGCTCGATTGCACCACAGGTGTCTTGCGTACCGAGGTTGATGCAGCTGAAATGGCCGCAAGAAAACCACCCATTCATGCGCCCGGCGCGCGACAATTCGCCAGCGGTCAAGGACTGTTTTCATTGATGCGAGACAACGCATCTACCGCCGAAACCGGCGCCTGTACCCTGTTCAAGGAATGACATGAGCCCCATGCGCACACCCATGCCGCGTTTTCAATCTCGCGTGGTCCCTGTCATTGTGGTCTCCGATGCCACGCAAGCTGTGCCATTGGCCCATGCGCTGTTGGAAGGCGGCATCGATGTGATGGAAATCACCTTGCGTCACGTTGCAGGACTGGCGGCCATGGCTGAAGTGGCCAAGCATGTGCCTCAGATGGTCGTGGGTGCGGGTACTGTCACACACCCCCATGAAGTACAACAGGTCAAAGATGCGGGCGCCGCATTTGCATTGTCACCTGGCATGACACTCCGTGTGATGGAGGCGGCCCAAGCTTGTGACATGGCATTCGTGCCGGGTGTGATGACGCCATCGGAAGTGCTGGCCGCACGTGAACACGGGTTTGAACTGTTGAAACTCTTTCCTGCCGCCCAAGCAGGTGGGGTGGGCATGCTCAAAGCACTTGCCGGCCCACTGGCTGGTATGCGGTTTTGTCCTACGGGAGGCATCGGCTTGGACAACATGGCAGAGTATCTGAACCTTCCCAATGTGGCGATGGTGGGCGGTTCGTGGATCACACCGTTAACACTGATAGAGCAAGGTCAATGGTCTCGCATCACGGCACTGGCCCGTCAGGCGACTGATATTGCCCAATCAGTGACGCCTTTTTAAATTCAGGACAATCAAGCCTATGACGACACAAACGCCGGTCCACCTCAGTCCCGCTTGGCAAGCCTTGCAACAAATGGCACAAGCGCACTTACCCACATTGCGTGAACTGCTGGCCGATACCTCTCGCAGCACATCGCTGCATGTGAATGCCTGTGGCATTCACATGGACTACACCCACCAACGGGTCAATGAACAGGTGCTCAATGCCTTACAAGCCTTGGCCAAAGAGCGTCAGGTAGAGCTTCAACTGCACGCCATGTTCCATGCACAAACCATTAACAGCACCGAGCAGCGCAGCGTGCTGCACGTGGCTTTGCGCGGCAGTGAACTAAGCAACCCACCATGGGGACAAGCGGTTTCTTTGCAAGTAAAAACCCAGTTAGACAAGGTTTGTGATTTCGCTGAAAAAATGCGCGCTGGCACATGCCTCGGCTTTAGCAACTTGGCCATCACCGATGTGGTGAACATTGGCATTGGTGGCTCTGATCTTGGGCCGCGCATGGCCACGCAAGCGCTGCGAACAGCGGGTCAATCCCCTGTCGGTGTGCATTTTGTATCTAATGTTGATGCATGGAGCTTGCAACAAACCTTGCAAGACCTAAACCCTGCAACCAGTGCCTTTGTGGTGCAAAGCAAAACCTTCACCACCCAAGAAACCCTCACACTTGCAGCCTCGGCAAAGCGCTGGCTCACCGATGGAGGGTGTCCCAATGATTTGTTAGCCCGTCATTTAATGGCGGTGACAGCCAAAGCCCCGTTGGCTTTGGCGCAAGGTTTTGATGCCGCCCATGTCTTTGAATTGTGGGATTGGGTGGGCGGACGTTATTCGATTTGGTCTGCGATCGGTCTGCCACTGGTCATCGCCATTGGCGCCAAGGCCTTCAAAGAGATGTTGCAAGGTGCAGCTGACATGGATGCACATGTCCAAAGCGCAGCACCCACGAACAACATGCCATTGCTCATGGCTTTGCTGGGTATTTGGAACCGCAATGGTTTGGGCGCGGAGTCACTGCATATCGCCCCCTACCCGTCATGTTTGGGTATGTTGGTGCCGTATTTGCAACAAATGGACATGGAGTCCAATGGCAAGTCGACTTACAAAGATGGCTCTGCAGTAAAGCTAGAAACTTCACCGGTGGTATGGGGCGGTTTGGGTATCGATGGCCAACACGCCTACTTTCAAATGATTCACCAAGGTACACACCTTGTACCTACCGATTTCATTGGGGTAACAACCGAAACCACTCCATTGCCCTTGGCGGCAGAGCACCACCGGGTGGTGATTCTGAACATGCAGGCGCAAGCCCAAGCCTTGGCTCTGGGCAGAACCGAGCAAGAAACCGAAGTCTTGCTTTTGGAACAAGGCCTGTCACCCCAAGAGGCCAAGCAACTTGCCCCTCACCGCAGCTACGCGGGTAACAAACCGTCCACCACCTTGTGGTTAGAGGCCATCACGCCGCGCAGTTTAGGCGCGCTCATGGCACTTTACGAACACAAGGTGTTTTACCAAGCCGCTATATGGGACATTCATGCGTATGACCAATGGGGGGTGGAATTGGGCAAAACCTTGGCCAAGCAAATGGAAAAACCTGCTTGAGTAAGACGCGCTATTCCCACTCAATAGTTACTCGGTTAAAAAACATATATAAATCATATGGTTACAGCCACCAAAACAAGTGCGTGTAACTTTTGTGTAACTTGACTGAGTTGGGACTGTTTTTAACAAAGCAAAATCCTATTCGTTTTCAACACTTAATTTTAACGCTGTTACACAGGTTGCAAAAAAAATAGATTACAAAAACACACCTACTCAACGTCAACTTTACGAACACGCTTACGGAATACAGAATCCAACTTTTCAAGTCTCTCAGAAAGCCACATAAATTGGGTATTCCAATCATTCTCATTACGAAAGTCAGCTTTTTCTTTCGTTACTGTGACATATGATTCCTTACCATCAGGCAGTTCATTCCACTCAAGTGCTCCACCAAATTCATTCTCAATGGCTTCCTTATCGGAATAAAACAATTGATAAAGAGCTTTAGACGAAAGAGTCTTAAAACGGAAATCAGCTGAAATAACTGACTTAAGACTGTTAACCCTTGCCGTAAGCCAAAATCCACTCTTACCTATACTCATATTCACCCAATGCTGAGGTGAACCATTGTTACACTTAACAGGACTCTTTTTAGAATCCATAAACTCCTTAAAAGCTGTCCAATAAGCGAGTTGTTGCTTCTTAACTTGTGTAAGCTCGCCAGTCTGATGCGTACTTTCACGAACATTCTTAGTCCAAGTATTGGGACGAGAAACAATATTGAACTTAGGTGCTGGAGCACTATTTCCAATTTTCCAAAGCTCAACTTCAAGTCCAAAGAAACTTACACCCTCCTCAGTAATCTCATTTAAGAAATCTAACGCCGCCCTATGCTCATCCGTAAAACGCGAGGCAATCCAAATCACAGTCTTAACATTAAGCCCAGCAGAGTAGGTAAGAATTTGTCCTAAATGACTATGATTAGTCTTCTCAAGTTGGTTTTCAATAAGAACAGAATTTCCGCTAAATGCATCAGTGCACAACATATCAGCACGAAAAGCACCAACACTTTGTTCAGTTCCTGTGCTTTCTAAATCCATACCCAAAGTTTCACTTAATGCCTCTAAGTTTTCAGGTTTAGCAAGCCAAGGAGTAAAGTCAGTTGCTTCGTTATTCCAAACTGTACGCAACTCAACACGCTCAAGTTTTCCAAGTGACATAATTCTCAATCTAGTTTTCTACGATTTAACATATGGGTACAAGCTTCCTTATCCCAACCATTTCTCAAAGCCGCTTTATAAGTTCGACTATGATGTTTTGCCCATTCACTTCGCGACGAATACTTTTTAGCTTCCTCAACAACTTGTTCCTTTGTCCAGGAATTTCGAGGAATAATTTTACGCTTTAGGTGTTTTGAAACTTCCTCTAACCATCCGTTTTTTAACGCAATAGTATAAGCACTTGGAGAGTTCTCTCTCCAATCTTTTAAGAACTCATATTTCTTAGAGTCCAATAAGATTGTTTCTTGAGTCCATTGACACATACTAGATATGTATTTCAACTCATCAGAAGTCAACTCTCTTCGTAGATGGTTAAAGTTAGGATTAAGTTTAATTTTTGATAAAATCAAGTCTTCAGCAATTGATAAATCCGTATATGAAATCACTAATAAATCAATGCCATATTCAGTTAAAAAATCTTGTTTTACTTTATCTTTTTCTAAAGAATAATTAAAGCCAGCTTCATCCTTATGCCAATGTTTATTAAATGCGTAATGCTGACTACCGTGAAACTCAATAACCAAATTGAAACAAGGGATGAAAAAATCAAAAAATAAAGTAGATTTCTTTTTTAATTTCGGAAATGATTTTTCTTCTTGGTATTCAATGTCATACGATGTAAGAATTTTATGTATCTCATACTCTCCGTAGGAAATATTTAATTTCATCATATGTTTGGTACATTTACTCAGCCATCCGTTTCTTGAGGCTATTTGATAAGCCCCATTTGAATGTTTTTTCCATTCCTTTATTGAGACAAATAATTTAGCATCTTCAATACAATTCTTCTCATTCCAATATCCATTAGGCTTCTTAATTGAAACCATATGCTCGCAACATTCTTCAAGCCAACCATTTCTTTGAGCGAAAGAATAAAATGGTGATGGTCCTTTATATTTTGCTGAATTTCTCCACTCAGCTCGAGTTTTAAATAATTTAGCATTTTCAATTACTTCAGCCTTACTATAACCTTCGTGCTTTCGTAATGATATAAGAGTTGAAGAACAATCTAAAATCCACCCGTTTCGTTTAGCAATGGCATACGAAGATGGAGACGAATTTGCCCATTCAACTTTACTTGTGTATTTCAAAGCCTCATTGATACAAGCTTGTTTTGTCCACGTTCCATTCTTAAGCTTTAGCGAAGTCATATGACTCGATGCTATATCAAGCCATCCATAATTCTTGGCGTAAGAATAAGACGCAATATTTCCATTAATCCATTCTGATTTTGAATTAAATGGTTTTGCCGATTCAATTACTTCCTCTAAAGTCCAATGCTTTTGTAAGACTAACATATGAGAACAACATTCTTCTAACCAACCATTTCGCCTTGCTATTTGATAAGAACTTCCACTCCCTAATTGCCATTCTTTTCTAGTGCGAAATTGACTAGACGTTTCAAGGCATCTTTCTTTTGTCCAGTAACCTCTTGGTTTTGTCATATAGGAATATTATTTAACAAGGTTCAAGTTATTTACAGAAATACTATGACGCTGTTAGAGTCCACTGTCGATATCAACAACCCTATTGAGCTTAACATTTACACTTTTACACGAAATAAAAATGCACAATTTGAAAAATTCAAAGAAAATGTAAATCTACTCATTGCCAATGCAAAATTTTTTACAATGCCAAGCAGTTAGAATTATTAAAATATCAAGTTCTTTGAATTGAATTTTTTAAATATTGCTTTAACACATCAGTAATCTTAAAATTAGAAATTGGATATTTGTGTTCATGGTTAGACAATCTTAAAGCAATTATTTCTTCAATGTCGCTTGAAGTAGGTCCAGCGATTTTGAATTTTAAATTTTGAGCTTCATTGTATTGTTCAATACTTAAAAGTTGATTGTATTTTTCTTGCAATTGCTCTATACTAAGATGATAAAAATTACCGCTTCCTTCATTAAATTTAACTATCAATAAATCTATAATTTCAGATAATATTAATAATACATTATTAGGAGCACCAAGTTTATGAGCTGTATCAAAATGACTTATTAAATCAAAAATTAAATTCTCCTTTTCTAATAAAGTCTTAGCAACTATAGAGCTGGGATTCAATTTGGTTATATAAAAACCTTCATCTGTTACAAGCCACCTTAACTCATCAATTGATGGCACTTGACCCAAAAGGCCTGTAGTATTATTTTTAGCTATATGCCACATAAAAGCCCAATATTTTATCAAGTCAGAGCTGGCTTCTGTGGTAACCGTATTACTAATTTTTTGTTTTCCATCAAATATTAAGCCAAGACCAGTTAAATTAAATATTTCAAATTTATTTTCAAGCGTGGCTTTCTGCAAAACATTATGAGCAAGATTTATGAAATATGATGGCCCATCAGTTACCTGCTCCTTATTAAACATATCAGAAGAGACAAACAATAACTTTAATGAATCTATAATTTGATTATGGACTTGCTCATTACTAAATCCGCAAGAAACCAATGTCATTCCATTGTACTCAAGCTTTCCAAGCAAATATAATTTATCAATCATAATTTTCTAGAAAATTAGGTTAGAACTGAGAAACAACCAATACCACTATCAATTAATCCCTTAATAATTAATTCATTATTTCTTCTTTTATCTCCAAGTGCTTGGCTTAGTGTACTCTCACAAAAGTCGGCGGAAAACTCAGTAAAGTCTTTAAATAAATTTGATTCAATTAAGTAATCAATTTTGGATTTAATTAATTGAGGATCTTTTTTAAACTCTTCATAAAGATTTGTTATTTCATTTTTTAAATCCAATTGATTATCATCATTATAGTTATTCATCGCAATATAGTTTGCAAGACAAAACTCTGTTTTTAGATGAAAAAAATAATCGCCATTTTCAATTGCAATATCAGAAAAACTAATATAACCCTTAGAAATACTATCACTTACATCAATCATAAAATTAGATATCAATAAAGATTTTTTTAATCCTTTTGCAATTTTTGATAAAGCAACTTCATTTTTTAAACGAGTAAAAGATTCTTCAGCGAATCTTTTATCATTTAAAAGCTCCATATTTGTCAAAAAATAAGAACCTAATTTTGTAGCAAATATGGACTTTTCTATACCTTCAAAATTATTATCACCAATATCTCTCACGCCCTGACTGACGGCAAGAGTAAATGCCAGCAATGCTTTGTTTGAAATTATTGGTTTAATTGTGAAAATTTTTTTCATGATGGGATATTCAATTGTTGTTAAATTATTCTAAAATTGAAAATTATTAGAAACCTCTGATTAAAGATAAAATATACTTAAGCTGACTAATTCTATTTTTAGAAAAGCATGCCCATACTGCCATTGTTACACATAGAAGATATAAGGGCTCAACTTGCAGAAATGTAATAGCTGTATATTCACTCCTATGAGGTAAATTAAGAGGGAGAATATTTACTATTAATATCCAAAGTGGAATGAACATATAAAAAGAAATATATCCGCGCCAAAAATACCCCCAAGTTGAAAAATTAGTGATTTCAAGTTCAATGTCTTCTAATTTAACTTTAGAACGACAAAGCAAATCCAAAATTAAAATTGTATACGCTGAATTAATAATTTGAAATATAAATTGAGCGATTTTTTTAGTGATACTTATATCTATATTAATGTAATCCAAAAGCGACATATTTACAGATAAAAAAACCAAGTAGATAAATGCTTTTATCATTTGCTTAGTAAATGTGACTTTTAGCATTGGATTACTTTTTTGAAAGTCTTGACGAGATTACTATGCCTGTAGTAGAGTTAGTTGTCAAGATGAGTAACCCATGGAGTAAAAACATGACCCGTGTAGATGAAATCAACGCACAGATTGCAAAACTTGAAGCTCAACGCAAAGATGTAATGTTAGAAGAACGTGCCAACGTGTTGGCTAAGATGAAGGCTGATATCAAGCTCTACGGCTTTAAGACAAGCGAATTTAAGGGTGTGCTTGCTACACGCAAGAAGCGCGGTACGGGACCAGCGGCTAAGAAGACTTTGGCTAAGAAAACAGCCAAGTGAGATAGATATGAGTACAGATTCCACAATATCCACCTTTCAGAAAAAGCTTGAAGCACAAATTAAAGGTGCTTTTGAAAAAGCACTTAAGCGCGATAATGAAGATGAGCTTGAAATTTCTATTGACTATGAGAATCACATTAAACTAGAAAGAATAGTTAAAGGACTAGGGTTAGGTGTTTATGGAATGGCTATCACTCCTAGCGAGCTTTCTATTACTTTTGAATTTGTGGACTTGTACAACTCAATTCAAGCTACTCATAAACCGCGTTATTGTGCTATTCATTTAGACAGTGATGGAAATTACGAAGCGACTATCAACAGCAGAACATTAGCAAAAGATTGGCATACATCAATCACTGATTCTTTTAACTTCAATACGAAAATAATTTCAGCTAATGAAATAAATGAAGTCATTTCTCAAATGGAACAAATTTTGATGGTTAAGGTACTATCAAACTAACTCAATGGCCTTGCGTTTCATCGCGTCATTGACGTCTATATAGCACTGGGTGGTTGAGAGATTTGCATGCCTTGCGATGCTCTGTAACACCCTAACACTCACACCTTTATCAGCTAAGTTGGTTATTCCTGTACGACGTGGGCTGTGACTGCTGCCACCAGATATGCCACAGTTGCGGAATAGATGATGGAAGAACTGGCAGAGTGTGTTGCTGTTCCATCCTTCACTTGGGCGCTTCTGTGAATAGAACAGCTTGTCAGTGATGGCTTTGGGTGGCACAGCGCGAACGTATGCCTGTAGCTCTTTGCGTAGCTTTTCGCTGACAAATACAGTACCTCCCTTACTTCCCTTCGTCTGTTCTGCTGTCAAATAAATCTCAGTCTTTATCTTGCCTTCTGAGTCAAGCACATTTGAATAACAAAGTGCGGCACATTCCTTAACGCGAAGCATAGCGTACAGCATTGTCAAAAACATCGCTCTATTGCGCTCAGCGTGTGGGCGTGTAGCCACGTAGTCCAGCACTCTACGGATTTCTTGCTGTGTAAGTACTTTCGCTTGTTTGGACATTAGTGCTCTCCTTAATGTAAGCTTTCCAATGTCTAAAGTGTATTTTCTTTGTTTCTTAATTCCTACCGATTTTTTGGTTGATTGTGTCAAAGTAATTTCCTTAATGTTTTCAACTGGTTATGTTTATTTAAGCTGAAAAACAAAGGTTCTAACTATTAGCTTTGGTTTTTTCTGTGAGATTTAGCTGTGGCATTTTTCCCGCATAAGTACAGACTTGCGTACAAGCCCTATACGCTGTTTTTAGCTCGCTCAGCTACCCAAGCTCAGCTCAGCTTGTTTTGTGCGTTTGTAGCTTGTTTTAGTGCGTCAGTTCTGCTGTAGCTGTTTGCTCTTAAGCTCTGTTTCTCTTTGTCAGTGTTGCTTTCTATTTAATCTTTGACTGTTTAAGTGTTAGCTGGTGTGTATTGCTTGAATTTGGGCAAAGCTTCGCCAATTAAAGCTGTGTAGCTTTATTGACTAAGCAAGAGCCAAACGAGGGCAGTAATGCTTTTAGAAAAGAGTCCAAAGGACATTGTCAGTATCCTTTGTGCCGACCTCTTTAGTGATGTACTCCAGCCACCCGCTGTCCGTAATGTCAACCTTGTGCTCCGCGTCAATGTACTCAACGTTTAGCTTGGCATTGGTTACCAGTGCATCAAATTCATTTAATTTCACGTGACTTGGCAGACCACCAATGGCAAAGTGTAGGTGCAGGTTCTTTCTATTACGCTCACCTTCAACAACTGGCAGATACCTAAGTGACTTTCCATACTTGTCTGCTCCACGCTTGCCAAACACTTGTCTGTTTAGCTTTTGCGTAAATCGCTTGGCAATTCTTTCGCAGTCAATGCGTGTTATTTTCCGCTTGTACGTGCCTCTATCTGTAGTCTCAATAATCGTTTGCTTCAAAGTCAGCGTCAAACCCAGCGGCAACTCCTTACTCATTCCGCTTAACCACGTGCGTGTTGCCGCTTTTTGCGTTGGCAATGCGTTAGGGTTGTAGGCTGTACGAGTGCGTATTTCTTGAAGTTTCATACCTTTATTTAGCCAAAACCAAAGGATAGAAGAAGTTTTCCTTTAGGTTGTCCTTAAGCAAATCTGAAGTTACAGTAAAAGTCCACTTAACAAAAAAGGAGTTTTTATGTCTTCACTTTCTAAACTTAAGCTTGTTACAAGCAAGCGCGAACGTGCAGTTAGTCCTATTATTTTGCGTAGAACAAAACTTGCAAACAAATTAGAGGAACAGCTACAGCTTGCCACAGCACAAAAAGAAGGTCGCTTGTTTGCACCCAAACGGATTAAAACTGTAACTAATGAAAATGGAGAACGAGTGGCTGTAGAAACAGCGAAGCGTGTTAAAGAATGGTACTGGACTACGGCGAGCAACAAGATTAACTTGGCTGTTCGTTATGGAAGCAAAACCCTCTCGCTTAACGCCAAAGGTGCAAACTGTATTGAACTAAGCACTGGTGATGAATTGTTATCTACTTTATCAATGCTTAAAGATGCAGTAATTTCTGGTGAATTGGATGATGCAATTACTAATGCAAGCGATAAACTACGTGCTGGTTTTGCCAAGTGATTGATTAAGGACTGGCACTATTGTGTCAGTCCTTGTCAACTATTCTTACTAAATATAAGAATAGGAAGCATTTATGAAAATTTGCGAGATAACGGATGCACAAGGTCAGTTGGAGTTATTACGCACAATAATTGACACCACCTGGTCTTCAATAGCGCAACAAGCAGAACAAGAGAAACAGGCGGAAGCGGCACGTAAAGCACAGGCTAAACTTAAGCCACGTGCTAAGAAACGCAGTAAGGGTGGAAACATTCGCAGACCAAGCCCACCTACACCGGCTCCTAAAACACATAATGCAAACGCTAAGTCACAAGCGTCCACTGCTTCTAATCAGACAATTCAAGCTAATCACAACGCTGTCGGTCAGCAACCTGTAGCCTACCCCAAGCCCTATGCAAAGCCAACAATCACAGCCACCAACGCTAAGTCAGCGACTACGCCCTACCCTAAAGCCTCACCCATTAGCTCAACAAAACCCCCTTTCGGCGTGAATAGAGGGGTAATTGGCAGGAATATGGTTAATACAGAAAAAGAAATTGACGGTGACGACAGGCATAGTAAAAATGGTATTGCTGTCCTAAAAAAATAGTTACACAATTTCTTTAGGGTGCTGAGAATCTAACTACTGGTGATTTAATCTAACCCCAAGTTGGTTCTGTAGTTCTTAAAAAAATGGGCTACGAAAAATTGTGTTGGAGTACTTACGCTTTTGGGGTGGTGATTTTTTACCTATACCCCCACCCTACTCTTACTTAGGAATCAGCATTCCGTCTCTGTACTCGTAGTCTGCCAGCGCATTACTCACCATCTTATCTTCCGTTGTATGGTAGTAAGTCTTTTCAATTTGCGTGATACTTGTGCCGCACATCTCAGCGATTGATGCGATTGGTAGATTGCTATTGACACGCTTAGTGATAAAGTAGTGACGGAAGCTGTACGGCA
>CANCVB010000007.1 GCA_947381415.1 Burkholderiales bacterium | reverse complement strand
TGAAGTTCAGCGATTTGATCGGTGTGAAAATTCAGCGCCGGCAGCGCTGGCATGTGCTGGGCGGCCATCTCCTGAAAAGACTGGGCGGCAGAGGTGAACGATGCGGTGCTGTCTTCCCAGAGGGAGCGAGGAGATGTGGGCATGGCAGTTGGTGTGTGGCTTTGCGACCATCTTATGCCAAACCTCTTACAACAAACTTCCAATCACTCCAGCAAACCAATGCCTGTGGCAAAGCGTCCTGTGACCCCATCTCGTCGGTAGGAGAAAAACACCGATGCATGGGAAAAAGTGCACCACGAAGGTGTGCTGTCGTTGCCTTCGACTTTGACGCCAGGCCATTGGGCCAACCGCTGACGCGCCAATTGCGCCAAATCGCACAGGTATTTAGCGTCACCCTTGGCATGAAATGCAGAAGCGGCCAAGGGGTCATGGGCGATAAAGGCTTGGCGCACATCCTCACCCACTTCAAAGGCGGTCGGGCCAATGCAGGGGCCCAGCCAAACCCGCAAGTCTTGCATCGCGCCCAAGCCTTGCAAAGTCTCTTGCACAGCCTCGAGCACCCCCGCCTGCCCTGCTGCGCCAGCCAAGCCGCGCCAACCGGCATGGGCCGCAGCCACCACTTTCTTGGCGGGGTGGTGAAACAAGACAGGCAAGCAGTCGGCCACCATGATGGTGCAAGCCAAGCCTCTCTCAACGGTAAAACAAGCGTCCGCCAGTTGGCCGTCGGGTGTGTCATGGTGCAACTGCGCCACCACACTGCCGTGCACTTGGCGCATAAACACCGGGCGTTGCTGCAGTTGCTCGGCCAGCCACTGTCGGTTGTGAAAAACGGCTTGCGGCGAGTCCCCCACATGGTCACCCAGATTCAAACTGTTGTAGGGTGCTACCGAAACCCCACCATCACGGGTGGTGCAAAACACCTTGACCCCAGGCCAATGCGGCAGTAAGGGGAAGTTCTCAGGCTTCAAAGTCAGGGCAAGCCGAGGGTTGGGCTGCTTGAAATGCTGGCAAAGCCATGCAGGCGTTAAACACTTGCAAGCTGCGGTCCAAGCCGCTCAAGTCCACCTTGAAACGGTTGGCGTTGAAAATTTGAGGTACCAAGACGCAATCGGCCATGCTCGGTTGGTCACCGTGGCAAAACCGCCCTGTGGCGGGGTGCTGCAACTGTTTTTCAAAAGCATCCAAACCCAAACGCACCCAATGGTGGTACCAGGTATTTTTGGTGTCCTCGTCCAGCTTGAGAGGGCCGCTGAGGTACTTCAATACCCGCAAATTGTTCAACGGGTGAATCTCGCAGGCGATGGCCTGGGACAAGGCGCGCACCCGCGCACGCCCAGGCGCATCGCTGGGCAGCAAAGCCGCTTGGGGGAACTGTTCATCCAGATATTCCATGATGGCCATGGACTGTGTCAGTTGCAGCCCATCGATCTCTAGAACCGGCACCAACGCTTGCACATTGAGCGTGGTGAAGTCGTCTCGCCATTGCTGCCCCTTGGCGATGTGCACCGACACATACTCGTAGGGCAGGCCTTTCAATGCCAAGGCAATGCGCACCCGAAAGGAGGCAGAAGAGCGGAAATAGGAATGCAGCTTCATGGTCCAAGGATAAGCGGTTTGGCTGGTCCTGGTCACCCAAGACGAATCGCTACACTCAAGGCCAAGTACGCCATGCGATAAACCCTTGATCAAAAACCCTGTCAAACATTGCCGAAACTGCGGCAGCGCGGTTGTGATGCGCTTGCCCGATGACGGCGACACCCGTGCGCGCGCCGTTTGTCCCGCTTGTCACACCGTGCATTACGACAACCCACTGAATGTGGTGGGCACCATTCCGGTGTGGGGCTCGCAGGTGCTTTTGTGTAAACGCAACATCGAGCCGCGCAAAGGGTTTTGGACCTTGCCGGCAGGATTCATGGAGTTGCACGAATCATTGGCCCAAGGGGCGGCGCGTGAAACCGATGAAGAAGCGGGTGCGCAAATCGAGATGCAAGCGCTGTTTACCGTGATCGATGTGCCCAAGGTAGGGCAAGTGCATTTCTTCTTCCGTGCCCAATTGCAAAGCCCCGACTTTGACCCTGGCCATGAAACCATGGAGGCCAGACTGTTCGAGGAAGCCGATATTCCTTGGGACGACTTGGCATTTCGCACCGTGCGCGAGACCTTACAGACGTTTTTCGCCGACCGTGCGGCAGGCGAGTTTGGTTTTCACCAATTCGTTATTGCCTAAGCTTTTCCCCCTAGGCCCATGCTTCGGGTGATGACTTCTTTCATGATTTCATTGGTCCCCCCGTATATGCGCTGCACGCGTGCGTCGGCATAGGCCCGCGTGATGGGGTACTCCCACATGAAGCCATTGCCGCCGTGCAGTTGCACACAAACGTCCATCACTTTGCATTGCAAATCGGTACACCAGTACTTGGCCATGCTGGCTGTGGCTGTGTCAAGCTTGTCTTGCAACAGCAACTCGGTGCATTTGTCCACAAACACCTGCGCAATTTGTACCTCGGTCTGCAACTCGGCCAAAGTAAATCGTGTGTGCTGAAAGGCCGCGACCGCTTGGCCAAACACCTGGCGTTGTTTCACATAGTCCAAGGTCCACCCAATCGCGGCTTGCGCCGCTGCCACCGCGCCAATCGCGATTTGCAAACGCTCCCAAGGCAATTGCTCCATCAGGCAAACAAAGCCTTTGTTGAGCATGTCCGTACCGCCCAACAAAGCGGTAGCAGGCAAACGGACATTGTCAAAAAACAGTTCACAGGTATCTTGCGCTTTGAGCCCCAGTTTGTTGAGTGGCTTGCCCTTGGTAAACCCCTGCACCCCCGCCTCAAGCAAAAACAAACTGGTGCCCTTGGCGCCTGCGGTGGGGTTGGTTTTGGCGACCACAATCACCACATCCGAATGCCAGCCATTGGTGATGAATGTTTTGCTGCCATTCAACACATACGAGCCATCGGCTTGCACCATGGCCGTGGTTTTGATGCCTTGTAAATCACTGCCTGCTGCGGGCTCGGTCATGGCAATCGCACCCACCATTGCCCCCGTGGCCATGGCGGGCAAAAAGTGCTGCTTTTGCGCCTCTGTGCCGTAATGCAAGATATAGGGCGCGACGATTTCGGTGTGCAAACCATAACCCATTCCGCTGAAACCAGCCGCACTGAGTTCTTCCATTTGGATGATGGAGTACAGCTTGTCGGCATCAAAGCCGCCATAGGCCTCGGGCTGGGTCATGCACAAAAACCCCAAGGCGCCAGCTTTAGTCCAAACCTGCTTGTCGACAAAGCCTTGCACTTCCCAAGCAGCATGGTGGGGGGCGATTTCAGCGGCCATGAAACGGCGAAAACTGTCGCGAAAGGCCTGGTGTTCAGGGCTGAAAAGTGTGCGCTCGATCATGCAAGACTCCAAATTAAGGCGAGAGGGAAAACCCTTGCGTGCATCTTCCTATAATTTTTGTTTTTCGCACCGGAGACTTCCCCATGGTTTGGCAACAAATTTATGACCCCCTTGGCAACATGCTTTTATCGACACTGCTAGCGGCTGTGCCCGTGGTCGTGATGTTGGTGGGTTTGGGCTTTTTGCACATGAAGGCGCATATCGCCGCAGGTGCAGGCTTGGCGGCTGCGTTGTTGGTTGCCATCGCGACCTATGGCATGCCTGTGGAAATGGCTGCCAGTGCAGCTGTCTACGGCGGCCTGACCGGATTGTTGCCGATTGGCTGGATTGTTCTCAACATCATTTTTTTGCACCAGCTGACCGAACAAAATGGCAGTTTCCAAGTGCTGCAAGACTCGATTGCTGGCATCACCGAAGACCGCCGCTTGCAGTTGTTGTTGATCGCCTTTGCGTTTGGCGCTTTCTTTGAAGGTGCAGCCGGTTTTGGCACGCCAGTAGCCGTGACCGCCGCCATCTTGATTGGCTTGGGCTTTTCACCCTTGGCCGCCTCGGGTTTGTCCCTGATCGCCAACACCGCGCCTGTGGCATTTGGTGCACTGGGTACGCCTATTTTGACCTTGGCCAAAGTACACGGCTATGACGCCATGGCAGTGTCTGCGATGGTCGGTCGTCAACTGCCATTTTTCTCTTTGTTGGTGCCTTTTTGGTTGATTTGGGCGTTTGCCGGTCGCCGCGCCATGTGGCAAATTTGGCCAGCTATTTTGGTGACGGGTGGCAGTTTTGCCATCATGCAGTTTTTGGTGTCCAACTACATCGGCCCTGAGTTGGTCGACGTGATTGCGGCGGTGGTGTCCATGTCCTGCTTGGTCGGTTTTCTCAAAGTCTGGCAGCCTAGCGAGATTTGGACCTCGGTGTCACTCAAAGGCCATACCGACAGCGAAGGCTCAGCGCCCCAAGCAACGGCAAAGCGTACCCAACATTCGCGCGCAGACATCATCCGTGCCTGGACGCCTTGGGCCATTTTGACTGTGTTCATCTTCATCTGGGGTTTGCCCCCCGTCAAAGAGTTTTTCAACAGTATTTTTGCCCCCAAGTTCCCCTTGGAAGGCCTGCACAACCTGATTGAAAAAATGCCGCCCGTGGTTCCCGAACCCAAGAAAGAAGCCGCGGTTTACACCTTGAACCTGCTGTCGTCCACTGGCACGGGCATTTTGTTGTCAGCCATCGTGGGTGGCTTGGTCATGAAGTACAACCCGTTAAACCTCATACGCATCTTTTTCCGCACCTTGGTGCTGGTGCGTTACTCGCTGCTGACCATTGTGTTGATGCTGGCACTGGGTTCATTGACACGCTACTCCGGTACCGACACCACCTTGGGCTTGGCGTTTGCCAACACCGGCGTTTTTTACCCCTTCTTCGGTACCTTGATGGGTTGGCTGGGTGTTGCACTGACAGGTTCAGACACGGCCTCCAACGTGCTGTTTGGTGGCATGCAAAAAGTGGCAGCCGAACAACTGGGTCTGTCACCCAACCTCATGGGTGCGGCCAACAGCTCGGGTGGCGTGATGGGCAAGATGGTGGATGCACAGTCGATTGTGGTGGCTTCCACCGCCACACGCTGGTTCAACCACGAGGGTGACATCCTGCGCTATGTGTTCTTCCACTCTATTGCCTTGGCCTGCTTGGTAGGTATCTTGGTGACTTTGCAAGCCTATGTCTATCCCTTCACCTTGATGGTGGTGAAGTAAGTCGTTCAACCACAGGCGTTCACTTTATGAAAATCTCTAATGTGTTGGTATGTTTGGTGGGCCTAGGCGTGATGGGCTGGGTGTCGGCCCAGAAACCAGGCTTTACCCGCGTGGCTTTGCAGTCGCATGAACTCAGCGTGCCTGGGCGCATGGGGGTGCAAGCCCGCGCGGAATTTGACCCCGGTATTTTTGCTGGCCGCCATACCCACCCCGGCGAGGAGTTGGGCTATGTGCTGGAGGGGGAATTTGAGTTACGCATGGATGGCCAAGCACCCAGGGTGGTCAAGGCTGGCGAGGCTTTCATGGTGCCCGCCAACACGATTCACGATGCGCTCAATATTGGCAGCACCAAAGGCAAGATTTTGGCGACGTATTTCGTCGAAAAAGGCAAGCCTGTGGCCACCTTTGTCGACTGAGCGTGCTTACAAGGCGCAGATGTACTTGAGCATGGCCTGGCTGCTGGCGTCTTGGCCGATATTTATCCATTCGCTGGGCTGGTAGGCCTCTTCCGATTTCTGACCTGTGGCCATAGGGCCTGGGTAAGCAGCGACCTGCATATTGCGTTGGCGGCTTTCTTGGCAGTCGTATTGCCAAACACCCCGGTATGACATGTCACCTTGGCGGTCGGCTTGCTTCAAATTTTGGATATGCCAAAACATGCGCAAATGGCCCGTTTTTTTGATGTTGGGATCGACAAACAAGCCTGTACCATACTCGTTTTCAGAAACCAAGACCCACTCGGCCATGGCCGAAAAACTGGCCAATAAACTCAAGGCTACGATGGCTTTTTTCATATTGATTTCTTTCGAAAAACTGGGCATGTCCCATTTTAGGAAAAACACCACCCGACGAAATAACCCCATGCTTTCAAGGAATCTGTTGCTCAACACGTGGCAAATGCCAGCAATACTTTGTTGTTACTCAAGTTTGTAGCCCAGAAACCGACCATAGATCACCTCTTAAAAGATCTTTCAGATCAGGATTGCTGCATGAAAAGACTATTCTCCCTTTGGCCCCAGCTGATGCTGCTTGGCTTGACGGCTTGCGCCGCAGGGTCGCCTGGGTTTTCACCCTTGGCACCCACACCTCACCAAGTGGTTTTGGGCTCCAACACCTTTGGTTTTCCACAAAACCAGATCACGGTGCTGGGTACGACCCAAGGGCAAACCTTTGAAAGCCGTCACAGCAGCTTGCGCCACGCCAGTTGCGCCAGTGGCACCATGGATATCGTTGAGTTATCAGGCACCATTGACCGTGCCAGTTTGCAAAGCCTTCAATCCCACTTGAACAATTTGTCGCAGTGCGTGAACCACCAAGGCCAGCGCGTGCTTCCACAGGTCTACCTCAACTCGAACGCGGGCAAACCGCTCTTGGGCATTGAACTGGGTCAGATTCTTGGTCGCTATGGCGTTGAAGCGGTGGTCACCGAAGGTCAGGTGTGTTCAGGCGCATGCGCTGTGGGTTTCATGACCGCAAGACAGCACAGTGTGAAAGCCAACGGCAGAGTGGTTTTGTACTTCAACGGCAGCAAAAACAACGGTTTTGATTGTGCACGCTCTAACGATATGATGCCGTTGAAAAACCACTTTTTGGTCGCTGCCGGTCGCACGGCAGGAACGGCCTTGTACAACCAAGCTTTAACCTACTGCAACAGCGATAGGGGCTGGGAGATTTCTTGATATGCCGGTGATTGTCATTGCCAACCCCAAAGGTGGGGCAGGCAAATCCACTTTATCGACCAATGTGGCTGGCTTTTTTGCCTCGCAAGGCCATGCCGTTATGTTGGGGGACGCCGATGTGCAGCAGTCATCGCGTTTGTGGCTGAGCCTGCGTCCCGAACAAATCAACCGCATCACGACTTGGGAACTGCAAGCAGACTTGGTGCTGACCGCCAAACCCCCTAAAGGCACCACCCATGTGGTGATTGACACACCGGGGGGGTTGGACGGATGGCGCTTCAAGGAAGTACTGGGGCGTGCCGACAAAATCATGGTGCCCATCATGCCCAGCATTTTTGACATGTATGCGGCTCAAAATTTTCTCACCAAGTTGCGCGAGATCACCCGCAACACGCGAGCCAAAGTGGGCGTGGTGGGTATGCGTGTGGATGAGCGAACCTTGGCTGCCCAAAAATTGCGTCAGTTCATGGACACCTTGGATTTACCTATCGTGGGCTATTTGCGCGATACCCAGCACTATTTACACTTAGCGGCACATGGCCTGAGCATGTTTGACATCACCCCAGCCAAGGTAGAAAAAGATTTGCTGCAGTGGCGGCCGATATGCCAGTGGCTGCAAGATCCCTGAGCCTTGGCCCACCCCTGCGCCTAGGGATTGGCTTTTAAAAACGCCAAAATCGCTTGCGCAAGCTTTGCAGGTGCTTCGCGCTGAGGGAAATGCCCCACGCCAGGCAACAGCTGGCGCTGGTAAGGCCCGCTGAAATACGACTCTCGTTTGGCCGAAGTGGCAGGCAAACTCACCCCATCTAGCTCACCATGCAGCATCAAAGTAGGCACCGCCAACACAGGTGCAGGCTGTAGCTTGGCTTCATCGGCCGCGTAATAGGGGTCGCTGGGCGCGTGCCCCCAACGGTGTTGGTAGGAGTGCAGCACCACCTCGGCCCAATCCGGGTTGTTGAATGCCATCGCGGTTTGCTCAAATTCGTCGGGCAGATACCAACCCTTGGGGGCCCAAGTGTCCCACATGCGTTGGGAGAATGCCTTGGCGTTGTCGCGCACATAGCGCTCACCACGCGCGGTGGCCATGAACCAGTGGTACCAATACAGCTGGGTTTGTTCCATGCTGAGCGTTTGGTTGGGGTCGTTGGTGCCGTAACCCACCGAAATCATCACCATGTGGCTGGCAATGCCTGGGACCAATCCGCAGGCATTGGCAACCGCCCTCGCCCCCCAGTCATGGCCCACCAACACAGGTTGTTCAAGGCCCAAGGCCTGCACAAACTCGACCATGTCTCGCCCCAAGCAAGAGAGTTGACCGGTGCGCGGCGTGTCGTCGCGCAAAAACGTCGTTGGCAAGAACCCACGCAACGCAGGCGCGAGCACGCGGTAACCTGCTTGCACCAAGTGGGGGACCACCTCATGCCATGTGCGTGGACTGTCGGGCCAGCCATGGGTCAAAACGATGGTGTGTTGCCCCTCAGGGTTCCATTCTCTGTAGCCGATACGCAGCAACGCGGTGTCGATGAATTGCATGCAGCGCATGTTACTCAAGCGCCTCGCTTTCAAGCCCTGGTCTGTGCCACACTGGCGACATGAACAAGCAAGCCTCTCTCCCATGGTCTGGCGCGCAAGCAACGGCGACAGAGTTACGCCGCCAACAAACCGAGCGTGTGCCTTTTCAAGCCTTGTCACCCCCCTTTGCACCCGACAACTTGAGCCAAGCCTATGCCAGCCAAGATGCATTGGTCACACAACTCTCGCAGCACCGAAACACCACGGTGGGCGCTTACAAAATCGCCATCACCACGCCGGCCATGCGCGCCTTTGTGGGCTTTGACGATGCGATTTCGGGCTGTGTTTTGGCCGACAGCGTGTTCGCCAGTGGCCATGCGGTGCACGCGGCAGCGTTTCAACATCTAATTGTTGAATTTGAATTGGCTTTGCAATTTGGCCAAGACCTTCCCGAAGGCAAAGACGACTGGGACCGTTACAGCATCCTGCCCTACTTGGCGTGTGCTTACCCCTCGCTAGAAATTGCCGATGACCGGTGCGCTGATTACGCTTTGCTGAAAAAAGGCTTTTTCAGCTTGGTGGCCGAAAACGCATGGAACCATGGAGCGGTATTGGGTACAGCGATAGCGGCGACAGACTTTGAGAGGTTGTGGCAAACCCAAGCCACCGCTTACATCAATGACCAAGCGATTGGGCATGGCCATTGCAGCGATGTCATGGGCCACCCCCTCATTGCCATGGCTTGGATCGCCAACCATTTCACTGAACGCGGACGGCGGTTCAAACAAGGCGACTGGGTCACCACCGGCAGTTGGGTAGCGTCGCAATTTCCCCTGCCAGGTCAAACGCTGCGATTTGCCATGCCTGCGTTGGGTGAAGTCACTTTGGCGGTTTGTTAAGCACGCCTTCTGGCCTGATGAGCGGGCCACGCAAGCAAGCAATTTGCTGAAAACTTTTCATCAGCGTACCAAATTCGACCTTTACCCAGACGCTGGGTTGGGTCACGCTGATCAAGCGAGCGCCGGTTTGCATTTGTCCCTCGTAGCCGTACACCTGCAGATAGCGGACCTTGTTTTGATCGCAATCAAACTCCAAATGCGTCGATGCGGAAAGCAACTCTTGAGAGGTCAGCGTGGCGTAATTGGTCAACATCCATACCATGGCATTGCGACCTTTGAATTGGATGGTGGTGCGGTCAATCAAGACCGCATTGCCATCCATGTGCCCCATGTAGGTCCACGCGGCATGTGCGTTGAATGCACCCCAGCCCCCCACAACGCCCATGAACGCAAGCAACAAGCGACGCACTGCGACTGGCAAAACAAGGCCTTTCAGTGGGACGCCACTGGCAAGCTAGGCGCTTTGGAAAAATCGGCGGGTACAGCGCCCGTCAAACTTTCTAAAAAACTGACGATGTCACTGACTTGCGTGTCGCTCAACTGCTTGCCCAGTTGCAATTGCGCCATGATGCGCACCGCTTGGGGCAAGGTGGCTGCCGAGCCATCGTGGAAATAAGGTGGCGTCATCGCCACATTGCGCAGTTGCGGCACCTTGAACATGAAAGCATCCGCCTCGTTCTTGGTATCTTGGAAGCGTCCTTTGTCATAGCCTTTGAAAGCCTCTTTTTCGGTGCTGCCCGTGACCAACCAGTAGTCCTGGATGATGCCAAATTTTTGGAAACTCTGACCGCCCACGGTCACGCCGTTGTGGCAACCCGCGCAACCTGTGTCCATGAAGGTTTTCAAACCTTGTTTGGCTTGCGCGCTCAATGCTTGACCATCGCCTTTTAAGAAACGGTCAAACGGTGCGGGCGTCAACAAGGTGCGCTCGAAGGCCCCGATGGCCTTGCCCCAGTTTTCCGCGCTCAAGGCTTTGGCTTCACCGGGAAAGGCCTTGTCAAACCACGGTTGGTAACCCAGTACCACCAGTTTTTTCTCGGCCTGCTCGTAACTGGCATTGCCATAAGCCACGGGGCTGGTGAGCGCTTTGACCGCTTGCTCTTCCACGCTGGCGCGGTTGCCACCGTAGTGTTGGGCCACCAGCAAAGCTGTGTTGAATACGGTAGGGGCATTGCGGGGCAACACCTTGCCATAAATACCCATCGACAAAGGCAAGCTGTCGCCACCGTGGTAAGCGGGGTTGTGGCAACTCACGCAAGCTTGGCGACCATCGCTGGACACACGGGTTTCGTAAAACAAGGCTTTGCCCAAGGCTACCCGCTCTGGCGTGAGAGCGGTGTTCTCCAAGGCAGCACTGTCTGGCAAAGGTTTGAACAGGGCCTTGGCCCTGTCTAGCAAGGCTTGGTCCTCATTGGCGGCACCGGCCGAGGTGGCGATGAACAACGCCGCACTGCACACGGTGGCCACGGCCACCGAAGTAAACACCCATTTTGATTGATGCATGACAAACCTTCAGCGATAGAACAAACAGATTAGAACAAACCCACGATATTGCCTTGCGTATCCACATCAATCGCATGGGCCGACGGCACCTTGGGCAATCCAGGCATGGTCATCACATCACCACAGACCATGACAATGAACTCCGCGCCCGCCGCCAACCGCACTTCGCGGATGTTCATGGTGTGGCCGGAAGGTGCACCAAGCAATTTGGGATCGGTCGAGAACGAATACTGTGTTTTGGCAATGCAAATGGGGTAATGGCCATAGCCCTGCTCTTGCAACTTGTCGATCTGTCCACGGATTTTGGCGTCGGCGGCAATGTCATGGGCGCCATAAATCTTTTGTGCCACGGTTTTCGCCTTTTCCCACAAACTTGCGCTCTCGGGGTAGACGAACTGAAACTGGTTGGGCTGCTCACACAAGGCGACGACGGCATGGGCCAACTCGACCGCGCCAGCACCCCCCTCTGCCCAGTGTTTGGCGACAACCACTTGGGCGCCATAGGCGGCGCAGGTTTGCTCTAACAAGGCGATTTCCGCTGGTGTGTCTTCGGTGCGGTGGTTGATCGCAACCACGCAGGGCAAGCCATAGTGGTTTTTGATGTTGGCCAAGTGCCGCTCCAGATTGACCATGCCTTTTTTCAAGGCGTCCAGGTTTTCAGAACCCAATTCTTTGACGACAACACCGCCATGGTATTTGAGTGCGCGCACGGTCGCCACCAAAACCACGGCAGACGGTTGCAAATCGGCTTTGCGGCATTTGATGTCGATGAATTTCTCGGCCCCCAAGTCCGCGCCAAAACCGGCCTCGGTCACCACATAGTCCGCCAATTTCATGGCAGTGGTGGTGGCAATCACCGAATTGCAACCGTGGGCGATGTTGGCAAACGGGCCGCCATGGATGAAGGCCAAGTTGTTTTCCAAGGTTTGCGCGATGTTCGGCGCCAAGGCGTCTTTGAGCAAGGCGGCCATGGCGCCGTGTGCCTGCAGGTCGCTGGAGAGGACGGGCGCGCCATCGGTGTTGTAAGCCACCACGATGCGTCCCAAGCGGGTCTTGAGGTCGGCCAGACTGGTGGCCAAACAAAAGATCGCCATCACCTCGGAAGCCACCACGATGTCAAAACCGTCTTCGCGCGGAACACTGTTGGCCGTGCCACCCAAACCCACCACCATTTGGCGCAAAGCGCGGTCGTTCATGTCCATGACCCGCTTCCACACAATGCGGCGGGTGTCTATGCGCAAGCTGTTGCCATGATGGATGTGGTTATCGAGCATGGCCGATAGCAGGTTGTGCGCCAAGGCAATGGCGCCAAAGTCACCCGTGAAATGCAGGTTGATGTCTTCCATGGGCACGACTTGCGCCATGCCGCCACCGGTGGCACCGCCTTTCATGCCAAACACCGGTCCCAAAGAGGGCTCACGCAAACAAATCAGGCTCTTTTTGCCAATCTTGCACAAGGCGTCTCCCAAACCGACGGTGGTGGTGGTTTTGCCCTCACCAGCAGGCGTTGGCGAAATGGCCGTGACCAAGATCAGCTTGCTGTCTTTTTTGGCGGGCAAACTGGCGATGTGCTTTAAGGACAGCTTGGCCTTGTGGTGACCGTAGGCATACAAGTGGTCATCTGCAATATTCAAATGTTGTTGGACCAACGCAGGGATGCGCTGGAGTTGGGCGGCTTGGGCTATTTCAATGTCACTTCGCATGGCGGTATCTTGGTTAAAAATTATCTTGGTGCTGAGTTTACAAGCCTGCCTTTGACTTGGCGCAAAATCACCAAGGTGAAACCGCGTTTAAATCATGGGCGTGAGGTCGTGTGGATCGATGGAGAACAGTATGAAGAGAATTGGGCTGTGCGTTGTATTGCTCTGCGCGACGGGGGCCTACGCCCAGTCGCGCCTGGATGTGGCCTTTGCATGGCATATCAGCCACCGTTGCTCACCGGTTTCTCCTGAAATCCGACTCAAAGACATCCCCCCAGGCACCACGCTGTTGCGCGTCAAAATGACCGACTTAGACCAAAAAGACAATGACCACGGCGGTGGCGACATTCGTCAAACCGAGGCTTTTGACAGCAGTTTCACCATCGCACCTGGCAGCTTGAAGGCTTACAAGGGTCCTTGCCCTGAAAACTTCACCACCTTGGGCCACGAATACCAGTTCAGTGTGACCGCTTTGGGCACAGACGACAAGCCACTGGCCGTGGGTACGGCCAAAGCGCCTTTTTCGGCGAAATTTGTGATTTTGCAAGGCCTATTGAAAAGCCCATAAGGCCAGCGGCTAGGATGGCCGCGCTTGACCTTGGCCCTGCATATCGCCCATCAAGTCGGCGTACAAGCCCTTGAATTCCAATGCACTCAGGTTGGGCATGTCCAGCGTGAGGGCCATGTTGTCCACCACTTTGTGTTGCGGCCATGGCAGTACATTGAGCCAAGACATGCGCACGGCGTATTTCAAGCACGCGCGCAAAGTGACAAGCAATTGCTGAGAATGCTTGTCCGACAGCCCTTGAGCTGCCATTGCTTCACGGAACCTGCGGATACGCGTTGCGGTGATGTCGTACAAAGAGGTGGTGTCAAAAAACGGCAGGAGATATTGGTTTATATCGGCTTGTCGTCGTTGAAAAGTGGTGTAACTCAGGCGTGAAGTAGCGTGTGACAAATACAGTGCGGCCAATGCTTGGAAATGTTCGGGCTCGGTTGGCTGCTTAGGCAATGATCATCTCCCGCAGGCTTTCAACCCGCAACATAACGAGTGCAATGTCCGGTTTGGCCATGCCGGCCGCTGTCAATACATCTTTGAGTACATCGGCAACCTCGTCAAAGTGCATCCCGTGAATATGGTACTTGGCATGTGCGTTGTACATATCTCGACCGGTATAAAACTCTGCGGGCTTGCCCATCACATACGCCACGTATTTCACGGTGTGCTCGGCCAAATGCGCCAAGTCAACGCCTTCAAAATAGGCTGCCAAGTGATGGCGCGCCATGACTTCATGGTGAAAGGCTTTGACAATTTTGGCAATGGTAGGGATTCCGCCGTATTTGTCAAATAAAGTTTCAGCCTCCACAGGCCTTGGCGCAGGCGCAGCAGGCGCCTGTTCAACAGGTTCGGATGCCGCAGGTTTTTTGCCAAAGGCGGAGCCTGTGCTTTCGTAAAAATCACGCGATCCACATTTGGCACACTTTAAAGGCTTGGCTTCTTCAGCGGCCACGCCACATTTGCTGCAAACTTTGGCACCCATTCCCACCCACCCCTTTAAGCAAGAAACTGACAGGATGGTACCTCAAAGACCTCAATTTTTTGATTTAATTGTTATTTTTGATACATATGCTAACGGCGTGAAATTTGCTTATCTCTTGGCAATGTCAATATTTCGTTGACTTTAACCATCGCCTTTCAGGGCGTGAAAAGGGGAAAACATGCTGAAAACCTTTGCTTTGCTGGTCTCTTTGACGGTCATCAACCCCCTCGCCCACGCCGAACACTGGCGTTACTGCGCTGCCAACGCGCCCGACTCTGCCCCTTGCAAAGCCTATGTGGCTTCCGCCATGGCTGGCACCACACCCGTTTCAGACAGCAACGAAGTACCGCGTTACGCCTCTGCCACACCGGTTTCCTTGACGGTTAACCCCTTGCAAAGCGGCGACATACCCAGCTTCGGTCACGCACCCAACAGCGCGTTGCAACCATTTGTTCAAATGACCGCGTCCATCTTGGTGAGGTAAGACCCATGAACACCCATGTCCATGCTTCCCCAGTGAGCGTTCCCAGCTTTCAGATCCATCCTTGGGCCTTGTGGCTGATGCTGCAAGCAGCCTTCATCGTTGGCATCACCATGGTGACTTTGTGGGCCATGCCGCAAAACATGCAAAGCGAACGCGAACGCTTGGATATTGAGCACGGCATTGAAGAGCGCAGCTTGTGGCAGCAACTCAATGCCCGTCAATGCAATTTGGCCGATGAAAGTGTGCAAGCCTTGCAGCAGCAACTCAGCGCTTACAACCTCAATGGGCGCAACCGTGTGCAATCTGAGATAGACCAACTCAAGCACCGACTCAATGAAGCCCAAGCCATGGTGGATTACGCGGTGTTGCAGGGCTACCCCAACGGCATGATCGTGCGCGAAGAAATCGCCAAAGTGAATATGTACAAAAAGAAAATCGCTGACATGCGCTGGGAAGACCAAAGCTTCAGCTACGACTTGATTGCCGACCCGGATATGCGCAATTACGCGGTGCAATGTGCCAGCAACGATGGCTTGCTCTCGCAAGCACGCTCGGCCTTGGAAGATGCCAATATGCAACAAGCCCAAACACAACGCCAACAGACCGTCTTGTATTTACTGGGTTGCTTGAGCTATATCGTGTTGGCCATGGGCAGTTTGCTGGTTCAGCAACGACGAAAGTCCATCGGTTAACCTCGGGCTTTTAGGAGCTTGTTTTGGATATGCAGACGGGCCGTCCGGCCACCCTCAGCCCGCGCGGCATGGTTACCTCCCCCCACAGCTTGGCCTCAGCCGCTGGCGCCGATGTGTTGCGCGCAGGCGGTTCCGCCGTGGACGCAGCCATCGCCACGGCGGCGGTGTTAGGCGTGATTTATCCCCATATGACAGGCATGGGGGGTGATGCGTTTTGGCTCATCCATGACGCCACCACTGGCAAGGTCCGCTACCTCAATGGCGGCGGACGCGCAGCGGCCAATGCCGATCCGCGTTTTTTCACCGACAAAGGCTTGACTGAAGTTCCTTTTCGCGGGATTTGGCCTGCCACCTTGACGACACCAGGTGCGGTCGCCAGTTGGTGCGCCGCCCACACAGCTTACGGTCGCTTGGGCTTGCCACGCATCTTGGCCAGTGCCATTGACTATGCCCAGCATGGCTACCCCGTCAGTCAGCGCCTAGCCGGTTGGATGCAACGCTCACAAACCGATTGCAGCGCCCAACCGGGTTGGTCGGCGCTTTTCACGCCCGAGGGCAGCCTTGCCCAGACGGGTGAAACACGACGAAACCCCGCCTTGGCACGCACCCTGCAAGCCGTGGCAGAACAAGGCCACGCCGGTTTTTACCAAGGCGAAACCGGTCAAGCTTTGGCCGCGCTGTCGCAACAACATGGTGGTTTTTTCACTGCCCACGATTTGGCGCAGCAACAGGCCGAATGGGGCGAGCCGCTGGTGGGCAACTACCGCGACCTGACGCTGTACCAAACCCCTGCGCCCACCCAAGGTTTCACGGTTTTGCAAATGCTCAAACTGGTTGAACCCTTTGGCTTGCATCAGAAAGATTTTTTCGATCCCGAACGTATCCATCTGATGGTGCAGGCCAAACAAATCAGCTACCACGACCGCGACCGCTGGTTGGGTGACCCCGCGTTTACCGACCTGCCCATGGGACGGTTGCTGAGCGATGAATACTTGGATCAGCGACGCCACCTGATCGATACACAGCGGGCCTTGGCCTGGGACCAGGTGCCGTCTTATGGCAGTTTGCGCGGTGACACGGTATATATCGCGGTGGTCGACGAACAAGGGCAAGCGGTGTCGCTGATTCACAGCCTTTATGGCGCGTTTGGTTCAGGCGTGGTGAGCCTTGACACTGGCGTGCTGCTGCAAAACCGCAGCGCCTATTTTTCCTTGCAAGACGGCCACCCGAATGTGTTGGCCCCAGGGAAAATACCTTTGCACACCTTGATTGCGTCGATCGGGTTTCGCCACAACAAACTCTGGAGCGTCATGGGTTGCATGGGTGCCGATGGTCAACCGCAAATCCAATTTCAAGCCTACTCCGCCATGGTGGACCACGGTTTGGACATTCAGCAAGCGGTGGAAGCGCCCCGCTGGTTATCGGGCCGGTTCGCTTTGGGCGAGGCCCGTGATACCTTGCATGTGGAAAGTCGCTTTGGCAACGCCACACTGGACGCCTTGGCCGCCAAAGGCCATGTCCTCAATCGCTGGGGTGCCTGGAACGAATTGGCGGGCCATGCCCATGGCATCACCTTGGAAGGCCCTCAACAAACACGCTTTGGCGGCAGTGACCCGCGCAGCGATGGCGCGGCAATAGGCTACTGAGCGGGCGCTTCGCTTAACGGTAAGGTGCAAATGGCGTCCATCAAGCGGGCGTCCAAGGTTTCACTCTCGGCTTTGAGCCACTGACCGTTGCCGCTGCGCCTGGCCACCAAATTGCCTGTTGCCATCGGGCCTGACATGGCATGTATTTGCATCACCCGCGCCTGCAGCTGTTCACAGTCGTACTCCTCAACGGAACGAAACGACTCGGTACCTTGGCCATTGGATTTGCCTAAATCGTTCAACACCCAAGCGCGGCGAAAGCCGTTGATGATGCGCAGATTGTCTTTATCCACAAAAAAACGGGCGGCCGAGGCATCGGTATGCACCAACTGCCATTCGGCATGGGCAGCAAAACCCAAAAAAATCAACAAAATAGGTAGTTTTTTCATATTTAAGCTTCTCAGATCTTCATTTTGCAGCGGACGTGCCGAAACAAAGACTACCTGATTTTCTTTTCAGCACTGATCCACCACGCCCGAAAGGTCTTTTTGCAGCGCTTTTCCCCATTCACCTGGTCGGCCTTGCGCTGGCCCAGCCTCAAGTCAAGCCTGATGGGCGCGCTTGGGGCTGCCGCATGGGTGGCCCAGGCACAAACCGGGTCCAATGGCGCTTTGCCTGCTGAATTACAGGCAATGGCAAGCAGCAACGATGAATGGGTGCAATTTCCGCCACGCCCAGGACCGTCAGCGCCCAAGGTGCAAAACGACAAACCCAAGGCCACGCGCAACACCAACGCCACAGCCACGACAGACGACGGTTGGATCAAGTTTCCCCCTTTGCCGCCGCCCAAGCCTGCAGCCGTCAGCAAAACAGAAGACGCCGCGCCGCTGCAACCCGCCCCCCCCACACAAGCGGTGACGCCAGTACCCACGCCCTTACCAGCCAGCAGCAACGCCCAAGCGGTCCCCGACAACGCGGGATTTGTCTTCAAGGCTTTCAAATTTGAAGGCAACAAGGTGTTCAGCAGCAAGCAGTTGGCACAACTCTTGAAGAAGACCATCCCCCAGGTTCAAGATTTGGCAGATTTGCAAAAAGCCGCCGATACCGTGGCGCAGCTCTACCAAAACGAGGGGGTATTGGCGCGCGTGGACCTGCTGCCGCAGGACCTGACCGACGGTGAGGTGCTTATCACCATCACCGAAGGCAAATTTGCAGGTGCCAAATTGGAGACCCCTAACAGCCCCAAGCTGCCTGCAGATTATTTGGTGAAACTGGTAGAGACCGCGCAACCCAAGGGCGAAGCCGTCCGCATGGACCAACTCGACAGAGCCACGTTGCTGCTCGGCGAGGTGCCTGGGGTGCAAGCCAATATGCGACTGCGCTCAGGTGACAACGAGGGTGAAACCGAGGCTTTGCTGCAAGTCACCGATGGCAAACCATGGGATGGCCAAGTCAGTTGGGATAACGCGGGCCCAGTCACTACAGGCTTTAACCGCATGAACACCCAACTCAACCGTTATGGTGCCATGGGACGCGCCGACATCAGCAGCATGCAATTCATGCACAGCGATGGCACAGACTATTTGCGACTGTCCTACAGTGAACCGCTGGGTTATTGGGGCAGTCGCTGGGGAGTCAATGCCTCGGTGAGCCGCTACAAAGTGGTGACCAGTGACTATCTGGCACTCAACCCCCAAGGCCCTGCCAACAGTGTCGGCTTGGACATGAGCTGGCCTTTGCTACGCAGTCGCAACACCAGCATCAGCATGCAAGTGGCCTACGACCGCAAGTTTTTCCGCAACAACACCAGCGCAGGCGTGGTGTCAGACTACTTCATGGATGCCGTCACCACCAACCTCCAAGGCACGCGCAGCGACGAATGGCTGGGTGGGGGCGAAACCAGTGTGGGTGCGCAAGTCACCCGAGGTTTGGTGAATTTATCGGGCTCACCCAACGAAACCAGTGATGCCAGCAGCAGCATGACAGCAGGACGTTTCACCAAATTGCGCTTGAGCCTGAACCGCCAGCAGACCTTGAGTCCGACAACCCAGTTGGTCGGCTCTTACCAAATGCAAATAGCCAGCAAAAACGTGGACGGCAGCGAGAAATTCTCCTTGGGTGGCATGCAAGCCGTCCGCGCCTATCCCTCTTCCGAGGCCAATGGCAATGCTGCACAACTGCTGACAGTGGAGTACCAAAAAACCTTGCAGTGGCAGGAATACCCCTTCAAGCTCAGCGCATTTTTGGATTCGGGTCATGTCACCAAGCTGAAATTCAACACAGGCTCAGGCATCAATGCGTACAGCTTGCAAGGTGCGGGTCTGTGGATAGGGTCTTCGATCCCTAACCGCTGGGGTCAAGCACAATGGCGTGTGACTTGGGCCCATCGCATTGGCAGCAACCCAGCGGCGCAAGCCAATGGACTGGACTTGGATGGCACATTGCACAATGACCGCTTTTGGTTATCGGTGATTCAGCAGTTTTAAACCATGATCAAACCTTGCCCCAGCAATCTTCGCGTCTTGTCATCGGCCTGTACCTTGTTGTGCCTGAGCATGGTGGTGCAAGCGCAAACCGCACCTGCTGCGACACAACTGCCCCAAGGCGGCAAAGTGGTGGGTGGCAGCGCGACCATCAGCAGTTCGGGCAATACCTTGACGGTGCAGCAAAGCAGCCAACGCGCCGCCATCGACTGGAATAGCTTTAACCTTGGCTCGGGCGCACAGGTCAATTTCAACCAACCCAATGCCGCTGCCATTACCCTGAACCGCGTGCTGGACAACAACCCCAGCCAAATCATGGGACGCATCAACGCGCCTGGGCAGGTATTCATCGTCAACCCCAATGGCGTCCTGTTTGGGGCCACCTCGCAAATCGATGTGGGCGGCCTGCTGGTCACCACCCACGGCATCAGTAACGCAGATTTCATGGCTGGCAAATCTAGCTTTGAGGGCAATGGTCAAAACGCCAGCATCGTCAACCAAGGCTCGCTGCAAGCTGCAATTGGCGGTTACATCGCCCTGCTTGCACCACAGGTACGCAACGAGGGTGTCATCATTGCCCGTGAAGGCACGGTGGCCATGGCCGGGGGCAACAAAACCACCTTGGTTTTTCGCGGACAAAGCCTGACCGCCTTGCAAATTGACCAAGGTGTGATGGACGCACTGGTTGAAAACAAACACGTGGTGCGCGCCAATGGCGGCTTGGTGCTGATGACCGCGCGCAGTGCCAGTGTGTTGATGGGCAGCGTGGTGCGAAACACGGGCACCTTGCAAGCGCAGACCATTGCCAAGAAGAGCGGGCGCATCATGCTTTTGGGCGATATGTCTTCAGGCACCGCCGAAGTGGATGGCACCTTGGACGCCAGCGCCCCCAAAGGTGGCGACGGCGGTTTCATAGAAACCTCGGCGGGCAAGGTGAAGATCGCCGATTCGGTACGCGTTACCACGCTGGCCAAACAAGGCAAGTCTGGCAAGTGGCTGATAGACCCGAAAGACTTCACCGTTGGACTGGAAGGCTCAGGGGCAGACATGAGCAACACGGTGCTTCAAAACAGCCTGGCCAATGGGGATATGGAGCTGCAAAGTGCCGATGGTGGTATGGATGGAACAGGCGATATTCATATCAACGCCGATGTCAGCTGGTCTTCCAACAGTAGGTTGACATTGACCGCGTCAAACAATGTGAATGTGAACGCCAATATAAGCGCGACAAACAATAACGCCAGATTGGTGATCACACCTGGTGGCAGCGGCACTTTCAATTTAAAGATGGGCAAGTCCATCACGCTCTCTGGCGCGAACCCCACGCTTCGCATCGCTGGCCAAGACTACACCATCATTAAGAGCGTGAGCGAACTGCAAGCCATCAACACCCATGTATCGGCCGACCATGTGGAGGGCAACTACGCTTTGGTGGGTGACATTGACGCCAGTGCTGCAGGAAACTTCACCCCTATTTCGTCCACCCATGCAGGCTTTAATGGGAAATTTCAAGGTTTAGGGCACATCATCACAGGCCTGAGCATTCAAACGACAGGCGTTACTTCAGTCGGACTGTTTGCCAAAATCACTGACACTGCCAGCATCTCCAATGTGGGATTGGTCGGCGGTTCCACCTCATCCACAGACGCGCTCACTATCGGTGGCTTGGTGGGGCTTAACGATGGTGGCACCATCGACAAAAGTTACAACACTGGCACGGTGCAAGCCATCAATGCTGCGGCAGGCGTGGGCGGTTTGGTAGGTGGCAATGCCATGTCCGGCACCATCAGCAACGCCTACGCCACCGGCAATGTGTCTATCGGCGCTAACCTGGGGCCCCCAAGCTCAAACGCGATTGGCGGATTGGTTGGTTACTCGAATGGCACGATAACCAACACCTTCGCCTCGGGAAATGTCACGGCAGGCGCCAATATTGGACAAACCTTGGGTATGGATTCCAATGGTGTAGGTGGCTTGGTGGGTTTTGCCTCCAACATAGTTTCTAACTCGTATGCCACAGGGGCTGTGCTGGTCAACGGCGCAACCCGCCAAGTGGGCGGTTTTGTGGGCTTGGGCAAAAACCTTAGCCTGACCAACAGCTACGCCACAGGCAGCGTGACTGTCACCGGCACGGGAAGCCATATTGGTGGTTTTGTGGGTAACAACAGCCGTCTCAGTCTCACCAATGCCTTTGCCACCGGCGCTGTAAGCGCAGGATCTGGTTCAACCAATGTGGGTGGCTTTGTGGGCTTAGCCAATTCACCCGATACCGTGATCACCAACGCCTATGCCAGCGGAAGCGTCACTGTGGGAACAAGCCCTGGGGTAGGCGGTTTTGCAGGTGGCAGAGACCAAGCAACTGTGCGTAACAGCTTTTGGAACACCGAAACTTCAGGTGTATCAAGCGGCGATGTTGGCACCGCTAAAACCTCTGCCGAACTGAGGACCCTCAACCTATCGACAGCGTTTCAAGGCGACACCTCGGTATGGAGGTTTGTAGATGGCCAAAACAACAACTTCCCCGTCATGGCAGTGGGGCCCAGTGTGCTGTATGTGCGCGCTGCCAACGCCAGCAGTACCTATGGGGGGTCCAGCCCATCGCTGAGCTACAAGGTGTACAACAGCCAAAGCGGCGGCTCTGAGGCTTTAGGCTATGTCCTGACCGGCACATCTTTATGGAAGATCGACTCCAGCAACGCGACGGGTACCACCACTCTGCCCGAAAGCACCCATGCCGGCACCCATAGCATCACCTATGACGGTGGCTTGGGCTTTACCAACAGCGACCTGGTACCTGTTGCGGGCGCAGCATCTTCATGGGTGATCAACCCCAAACCCTTGGGCATCTCTGTCAGCAAAGTTTATGACGGCAACGCCATCTTCCGCAGAGGGTTTGAGCTTTCTGGCATGGTGCTGGGTGATGTCGCCCCCACCGTTAGCGGGAGCGCCACCATCGCCAGCAAGAATGCAGGTACCGCCAATGCGTTTGTCACCAACGCCTTGGTGTCATCCAACCCCGACTATGTGTTGACGGGTGAGATAAACACTGAAATCAAGCCCAAAGTATTGCAAGCCACCAGCGTGTCGGTGGCAGACAAACGCTATGACGGCACCACCGATGCAGCCACACCTGTCATTGCCTTGAGGGGCTTGGTGGGCAGCGAAACCTTGACTTCCACTGGCGTAGCTAATTTCGACAATGCCAACATTGGAAAAAACAAACCTGTGAGCGTGACGGATGTCAGCCTGGGCGATGGGACGAATGGCGGACTGGCTTCAAATTACAGCTTCACAAGCAACACCCTGCGCACGACCGCGGCCATGAACTACCCCGATATCAGCACGACACCATTAAACCTGAACCGCGCACAAATAGCGGTACTCACGCCCAAAATGGTTGCAACACTGTCGCCCGCGCAATTGGCGTCTTTGAGCGGCGAGCAAATTCGTGGGTTAACGCGTGACCAGCTTGGGGCTTTAAGCAGCAGTCAGTTAGGGCTGTTGTCGGTGGAACAGTTTGGGGCGATGACGGATGAACAACTCAACACCCTCACCAGCAATGCCCTAGACAAGTCCACCAATAACACGCCAACTGCTTCGACCACTGGCATGCCTCCTGCCTCGCTTGCCAGTGCGGCCAACAACACACGTACCGCCTTGGCCAACGCGGGCTTGACCGTGATTGGCAAAGGGCAAATGTCGCAACTCACCCCTGCAGAATTGCAAGCGATCTCACCGGCCAACTTTTCTGCACTCAGCCCTGCACAAGTCGCCAACCTCAGCAGCGGGCAGTTTCAACTGCTCTCACCCAGCCAATTGCGCACGCTCAGCAGCAACCATATAGCCGCTTTAACCAACGAGCAACTCCAAACGCTATCTACAGCCCAACTCAACGCCCTGACACCGACACAGGTGTCTGCGTTGAAACTCAGCCAAGTCGAATCCTTAAGTCCCACGCAATTGACTTCTTTGAACGAGGCGCAAATCGCCGCTCTCAGTGCCACCCAACTGACCGCCCTCACCCCCAGCATACTGAGCAAGCTGCGCGAAAGTCAGTTGCAGGCGTTGACCAGCACCCAACTGGTCTCTCTCTCCAACACACAACTCACCTCCTTGAACACGAGCCAGTTGCAGTGTTTAAGCTGCAACCAGTTCAAAGCCCTTAGCGCACAACAAATCGCAGAACTTCCTCCCATGGTTTTCAAAGCCATGGTTAGCAGCAAGATCACCTGTATCAAACCCCAGCAACTTGCGGCCTTGAGCGAAAGCCAAATGGCGATGCTCTCGACCAATCAAATTTCGCAACTCACCGCCGAGCAACTTCAAGCACTCAACAGCGCACAGTTGAGTGTGCTCACCTCGGTACAAATACAGCGCTTGAAGTCTGAGCAAGTCCAGACCTTGCTACCCACCCAAGTGGCAACGCTGAGCATTGACAAACTGCGTGTGGCCTTGAAATCGCTTACCGTTGATCAGATGCAGGCTTTGAGTACACAGCAAGTCGCCAACCTGACGGTGAGCGATGTGGCCTTGCTTAACCCTCTGCAGTTGCAGTCACTTTCGACCGTTCAGATTGCCGCTTTGGCGCCAGAGTTTGTGGCGCAACTGAGCAAATCGCAGCTGCGGGTATTGCTACCCAACCAAGTCGCCGCCCTGCAAAGCGATCAACTCAAGGCCTTGACCTCCAACCAAATCATGGAGTTGCAAAACCTGCAGCTTGCAGCGCTGAGCGACAAGCAGCTGGCGGACTTGCGTGCAGACCAAATCGCCTTGCTCAATCCCCGTCAGCAACAGGCCTTGTTGGCTGAACAACTTGTATTGCTCACGCCCGAACAACGCCAAGCGTTCAACAACCCCTTGTTGGTGCCCCAAGCCATCACCGCTGCAGACCTTTCAATGGCCAAGAGCTTGAACGCCTTGCCCCCCTCTGAGCTCACACCTGACAAACTGACCGTGCTTACGCCCCAGCAATTACGCTTGGTGAGCGAAACACAAATCAATGCGTGGAACAAGGCACAAATCAGCGCGCTGAGTTTGCCTCAACTGCAAAGTTTGACGCCCGAGCAAATCGCTGCTATTTCGCCAACTGTGTTGGCAAGCTTGGACACCAAGTTTGTACAAAACCTGCAACCCAGCCAAGTCGACGTCTTTACCCCAGCACAACTCACGGCCTTGTCCCCTGCACAGGTGCAAGCACTGAGTCCATCCGTGGTGGCCTCGCTCACGCCCGAGCAGATCAAGACGCTGCCGGTGCCACAAACCAGCTCGCTGCAAAGCGCCCAAGTGCAGGCACTTTCCAAGGCACAGATCCAAGCCCTGACCCCAGCGCAGGTGAGCAACCTCAACCCGCTGCAAGTGGCCACCCTCAGCCCAGCGCAACTGTCGGCGCTTTCGCCAGAACAATTCAGCGTACTGAAAACACCTCAACTGCAAAGCCTGAACCAAGCACAAATCAATGGCTTGTTAGTCTCTCAAATACAGGCATTAAGCAATGCCCAAATCAGCAGTTTGCGCCCCGATCAAGTCTTGGCCTTAAACCAAGCACAGATAGGAACGCTGAGTCCTGCACAAATAGCGGCCTTGCAAGTCAAGCAACTTCAGGCGTTGCAAGAAAACCAAATTGCGGTACTGAACTTTGCCCAACTCGACGCCATGTCGCCCACGCAATTGCAAGCCCTCACGCCCAACCAAATCACCGCGTTGTCGCCAAGTTTGTTTGGTCTGTTGAGCAAGCCCCAGGTTGAAGCCCTGACACGCACTCAGTTTGCGGTACTGACACCCCAGGCCATTGCAGCTATGGGAGAAACACAACTGAACGCGTTGAACACCACCCAAATTTCTGCGATCAATGCCCAACAACTGGCTGCGCTGTCTGCCAGCCAACTGCAAAGCTTGAGCCCCACACAGCTTGCCGCGATCAACCCTGCACAACTCGTTGCCATGAGCAACACCCAGTTGCAGTCCATCAGCCCCCAGCAAATTGGTCAACTCAACCCCCAACAACTCAATACGGTGTTGCGAATACTCAACCCCGATCAACTTGCCGGTCTGACCAAAACCCAAGTTGCTTCTATGGACATCAATCAGTTACGTGCACTCTCCCCAGAGCAACTGCAAACACTTGCTGATCGAAAAATGATCACGTTGGCCACGTCGCGCTAAGGCCTGAGACCTAGGGGTTAACAGGCTTTTACCCAATCGTTAATTCAATACCTGCAACACCCGCAACACGCCCGGTGATTTTGTCGCCAGACACCACATCCCAAATCAGCTTGTCCACATTCGACGATTGCTTGCTTACCCCGTTGACTTCCAACTCAATCGCGCCATTGTCGACAATGTGTCCTTGCAGGGGCACAATCTCGGAACACACACTGGAGTGCTCAACGTCCTTGCCAAGATCCCAAGGTCGACCTTTGTCTCTGGCCACCAGCTGCAGATCACGTCGGGTCATGTCTAAACCCGCGGCGTAACCATACACAATGTCGTGTGCCTGAGTCGGTTCCACACGAAAACCATGGGCACCGATAGCGACGACCATTTCCATTTCAAAATGAAAGTTGTGGGTTTCAGAGGGATAGGGAATGGTTGCGCCACTTTGCACCAAAGTTTGTGGGGTTTTGGTGAAGTAAAAAGGGCGCTCAAGGGATTTGTCCACCGGCTTGCCCATCTCGTTTGAGTGCGCGTGGTAATTGCGTCCCACAAAAAACAAGCGGTTGATGGGAAATCGCTTTGCCATCCCCCTGACTGGCAAGGATAAGCTTGGAGGCGGGGGAAACAGGTAATCGGTCATTCGATCAACCACGGTTTTCATATACACCTAATTTGCGGTGCAAAGGCGACTCGTCAGCGATGAATAAAAAAGAGGCTTGATCCGCGTTCACATTTTGAAGGGTGACCGCTTCATAACCAGGTGCACAACAGGTATCGGCCGCGACCATCGTGAACTGACGATCAACCACTTGAGCTTGTACCGACCCCTCAATCACATGAAACACCTGTGCTGGCGAACGTGCTGGCAAACGGAGCGTTTGCTGGGGGCGCAACATCAAAGCGTAGAAACCCAGAATATTTTCAGCGTCACTGCCTGTTTCGGGGTTGGTGTAGGTGATTTGCACATGTTCTAGGCCTGCATCGTCTTGTGCCAAAGTTTGCAGTGCGTTTTTCGCATCCGTCCACGCATAGCGAAGCATGGGATAAGCCCTTTTGCTGCGCTCGAACACCTTGGTGGGCACCACGCCACCGTGCGCATATTGCTTGTCACCACGACCCGGCACAAGGGTTTGCCGCTCACCGTTCACATGGTAGGAGGTCTCCATGTAATACACCAATGGCAAATCCAGCACATCCAACCAAATCACCGGCTCTGAACCATCATGGCCATGTTCATGCCATAACCCTGTGGGTGTGAGGATCAAATCACCTCGGCGCATAGGGCACTTCTCACCATCGACGGTGGTGTATGCACCCTCACCCTCCACAATCATTCGCACCGCATTGGGGGTATGGCGGTGACTGGGCGCCCATTCGCCCGGCATCAGCAATTGCATCCCCAGATACATCGCGGCACTGGCTTGCATTTTGTCCAGTCCATGACCAGGATTGGCCAACACCAGCACCCGTCGCTCGGCCTTTTCGATTGGCGTCAATTCACCCGCCTTCATCAGCAAAGGGCGCAGGGTTTGGTAAGGCCAATGCGTGGCTTGGGTTTGGCGATGGGGGATGTGAGGCGGCAACACACCCCGCAAACTGGGCCACAAGGGCACCAAATTCAAATCACGCAAATCCTGCACATAGTCTTTTGGCAAGTCTTCCAGGCGTCCCAGTTCATGTGACATCGGTATATCTTTCTTTAACACGTCAAAGCTTGACCCACACCCGCTTGTTCTCGATACGCACAGGATAAACACGAATATCTTCGCTCAAGGGTGCACACAAGGCTTTGCCGGTACAGACATCAAAACGACCTTGGTGAAAAGGGCATTCGATGTGATGGCCCTCTAAAAACCCATCGCTGAGCAAAGCGTCGCCATGGGTACAACGGTTGTCGCTGGCATACACCTCGCCATCGACTTCATACAACGCCAGTTGCTTGTCGCCAAGCGTCACAGCGGTTACGTCCCCGGGTACCAAAAAAGCCAAGTCATAGGCCTCTGTCCACTGATCCGACATGGGGCAATCCTTAAATAGGGTAAATGATGGAGTTGGCAATCATTTCGCTGTCATACACACACAAGCGAGAACGCAGTTTCAAACCATGCTCAGTTCGCACCACTTCGTCATGGTAGTAACCTGCACTGAGAATGGTGGAATCACCGTCAAACTTGGTGCGAATCACGGCGTAATTCGCCTCAGAGACGATGCGATCACTCCCGTCATGCAGAGACACAATTCGGGGTGTTCCCACAATATGTCGTTGGTAGTAAGGATCGTGGTAAAGCGTTTCTTTGACGCCGTAAACACGGTCTTGAATCATGGCTTTGCTCTCCAACGCCAACAAGCACAAGGGCAAACCTTGCTCGAAATTTTCTCGGGGCTGCAAGCGGTAGGTGCCTTCTTCGACAAAAAAATCAGGCCACTTTTCCCATTCGGTGGAATCGCAGACCATGGCGTAATCACTGTAGAGGCTTAACAATTCAAAATAGGTTTTGAAATCCACCATGCTTATTCCCCCATCACTTTGCGCCAGTAGTCATACATGCCGCGTATCAAGGTTTCGGTCACCATGTGGTCAGTGTCAGCGATGTCCAATCCCCCCATCTCAACCACCGTGCGGTGTGACGGTTTTTGCGTGAACCCTTGTTGTGACCATTCAATCACTTCGCCATCGTCAGCCGAGACAAAACCCGCAGGTCCAAACAAATTGGCCTGAATCAAACGCCGCTCTTGCATCTCAGGGGTATCGTCTTCAAACCCAAAATGCGTCCACACAAAATCGAAAGAGCCATGGCCACTGGGTTGAATGTGGCGGGTAGACACACTGTTGACCTGTTGCTGAATGATCAGACTGGGAAAAATCGTGGTCATGACAGCGGTCGGACCACCCCACCAGGCCTCAGGAACAATGTCCAGCAAGCGGCCATCTTTGAGCGTCATTTTGTCTTTGAAACTGTCGACACCACTGACCACCTCGGCATTGTTGCCGCCTTGTCCACGGGTTGAAATCATGGCGGCATGCCTAAAGTGCGCATCCATCTTCAATTCAGACTTGTTGTCAGCCCGCCATAGACCAAAAGTCGAAAACCAGGTGTGCAACAAACCAGGGTGGTAAGGGTCTTTGATGTTCTCTTGCATCAATTTCCAATTGCCAGGAATACGTTGGCGACGGTAGCCCAACACCTTGAGCCGGCGACCATTGAAAGTACGGTCAAAATATTTGAGGATGGACGGTCCCAAGAAAGCTTCCAGTGACTCTATTTCATGGTCAAAAGAAGCAAACACCACCCCGCCGCGGGTAGCCACTTTGAGTTTGGTCAGCCCATGCGCTTCAAACTTGAAGTCTGCAGGCATGCCGCCATTGACCTTGCCGTCTTGCTTGACGCCTCGACGAAAAGGGACACCTTGCAAGTCACCTTTGAGGCTGTAATTCCATTGGTGATAGGGACAGAGAAAATCTTTGGCATTGCCATGGCGCTCGCGACAAAAGCGCATACCTCGGTGTGCACACACGTTTTCCACGACATTGATGCTGCCATCAGGGTCACGGACCATGATGACCGAACGCTCTCCCACGACAGTACGGCGAAAGTCCCCTGCGTGAGGTATTTCCGCCTCTAACCCAACATAGCACCAGTGGTTGTTGTAAAAAAAACGGTCTAACTCTTTCTTGTACAAATCTTCTCGGGTATATGCCCAAAAGGGAATGCGACTGGTGCCCTCTTCCGACCATTGCGGATCTTGCGGAAAAACAGTTTGGTTCGGCATGGCCAATTTCCTGAACAAAACACTTGGTGATTTTCAACACTCCTGCGTTATAAGTAAACACGAATAAAAATATACGCTATATTTGTTTTATGAATAACAGGGAAAGCCATGGATCTGCGGCAATTTGACCTCAACCTCTTGGTGATCTTCAACCAACTTTTGCAAGATAAACGGGTATCGAGCACCGCAGACAAACTCGGGCTTTCGCAACCCGCTGTCAGTAACGCACTCAAGCGGCTACGCGGTTTGCTCAAAGACGAGTTATTTGTCAGAACAGCGCGTGGCATGGAGCCCACGCCCTACGCTTTGTATTTGGTCAAGCCAATTGCACAGGCCCTTGACGGCTTAGAAATCGCATTAAGTCAACGCGACAGTTTTGATCCGTCGACCAGTGAACGCACATTCACCCTGGGACTCACAGACATTGGTGAGATTTATTTCATGCCCACCTTGATGGAGCGTTTATCGCAAACTGCGCCTCGCATCAAAATCAGTACCTTGCGTAATAACTCGGCCAAGCTGAGTGATGAAATGGCCAACGGAAGTGTGGACATTGCAGTGGGCTTGCTGCCCAGTCTGACAACGGGATTTTTTCAGCGCCATTTGTTCAAACAACGCTATGTGTGCATGTTTCGCCAAGATCATCCTCAGGCCAACAATCCAATCACCTTGTCTCAGTACAAATCACTGGCGCATGTAGGCGTCACCTCTGCCAACACTGGACACGGGGAAGTCGGCGAAAGGTTGGCGCGAAAAGGAATACAACGATCAATACAACTGCATGTTCCTCACTTTGTCGCAGTGGGCCATATCCTGCAAAGCTCTGACCTGATTGCCACCGTGCCAGAAAGGTTTGCACAAAAATGCGCAAAACCCTTTCAACTGGAAACATCACCCTTACCCTTTACGTTACCTGATATTGCCATCAAGTTGTTTTGGCATGCCAAATACAACCGCGATCCTGCAAATATGTGGTTACGACAGCAAATGATGGAATTGTTCAGCGAGTAGCAATGGGGCTTGGCCCAAAGACAAAAGGGTTAGCAGCTAAAAGCTACTAACCCTTGTCATTGATGGTCGGCGTGGCGGGATTCGAACTCGCGACCCCTTGCACCCCATGCAAGTGCGCTACCAGGCTGCGCTACACGCCGAAGAGGCGAATTATAGCCTTGCTGCCGAGCGTTTTTCAGTTGAGGAGATCTCGAATTTCAAATAATTCGCGACGCAACAATTGGAGCTTGTTGGCATCGTTGTCGGCAGAAGTGATTTGCCAGTTATCTTCACTGCGCGCCTCACCCAAGGACAAGTTGTCTTCCAAATCGTCCAAGCCTTGCAACATCACCTCGCCAGAGCGTTTTTTATCACGTTCTTGCTGAACAAGCTCTTGCAACTTGTTACGCGCACCACTGATGGTGAAGCCTTGCTCATAGAGCAGATCGCGGATACGGCGAATCATCAACACTTCGTGGTGTTGGTAGTAGCGTCGATTGCCGCGGCGCTTCATGGGACGCAACTGTGTGAATTCCTGTTCCCAATAGCGCAGCACATGTGGTTTAACACCACATAACTCGCTCACCTCACCAATGGTGAAATAGCGTTTGGCTGGAATGGATGGGAGAGAACTCTCCATGTGGACAGTCATTCAAAAAAGAGGAAGGCAGAGGTTACACGAAGTCGCTAAGCAAGTTAAGTTTATCGGCATGATTTTTTCAAAATAAAGTATCTCAGATCAGAAATAAGGCCTATATGCCAGCGTTTTTTCACTCTGTCAGGGGACCTGGCCTGCAAGCCCCACGTCAGATGTGAACTTTATTCGGCATCTAGGCCAGAGTCGCCTTGGATATGTTCTTTCAATTTGTGGCTGGCATGAAAGGTCACCACACGACGCGCTTCAATCGGAATAGATTCACCCGTGCGAGGATTGCGTCCTGGCCGAGCCGCTTTGGTACGGATCTGGAAATTTCCGAAACCTGAAATTTTCACATCCTCGCCTTCAACCAATTTTTGTGAAATCAAGTCGAAAAAAGCGTCGATCATGTCTTTGGATTCACGCTTGTTTAAACCAATTTGGTCAAACAACAATTCAGCCAACTGCGCCTTGGTCAAAGCAGGTGTTTCCAAACTTTCAAACGAAATTTCCATGCCGCTCTCTCTTTCAGGTACGCAAACGGGCGTTGAGTTGTTGAGTCAATTGTTGGACCACCGCTAGGACGGCTTGTTCAATCTGCACATCGGTCAGTGTGGTGTCTGTGCTTTGCATGGTCAGGCGAACTGCCCAGCTTTTTTCACCCACGGATACGCTACCGCCCTCTTTGGCAGGACGGTAAACATCAAACAAAACAGCCTCTTTCAGCAAGCCTTGCGTCGGCGCTGTGTGGATGCAATCCATTAACACCTGATGGCTGATGTCTTCTTTGACTACCACTGCAATATCTCTTTCCACCGCTTGCAACTTGGGTACGGCAGATGCAACGGGAACCGCACGCTGCAATACAGCGTCAAGTTGCAATTCAAATACCACGGGGGGATGAGGTAATTCCCATTGCTGACGCCACTTCGGATGCAATTCACCCAGCCAACCCACGGATTGGCCTTCGACCACAACCCGCGCGCAACGACCCGGGTGCAATGCAGGATGCTCGGCCGCTACAAATTGAAGTTGGCGAGGGGCGAACAAAGCCTCTACATCGGCTTTCACGTCAAAGAAGTCGGCCATGCCTTTGTCAACATTCCAACCCAACTCATTGACAGCCCCCCAAGCCATACCAGCCAGCATCATGGGTTGGTCAAAGCCTTGGACCGATTGCAAACTGTCCTTGACATCGGCGTTCTTGTGAAACACCCGACCCACTTCAAAAACCCGAACACGCGAGGCTTTACGGTCAGCATTGAATTTCACGACTTGCAGCAAAGACGCCATCAGACTCGACCGCATCACGCTCATGTGACTGGCGATGGGATTGAGAAGCTGAACAGGGTCTTTGTTGCCTGCGAGGTCGCTTTCCCACTGCGCATCCACAAAACTGAAGTTAATGGTCTCTTGGTAGCCCAACGCGGCAAGACTGCGTCGAACAGCAAACGGATGACGCTGGTGCTCAGGTATCAAATGCGGCGTAATGGGCGCAAGCGGTGCAGTAGAGGGCAATTGGTCAAAGCCAACGATACGAGCAACCTCCTCAATCAGGTCCTCTTCGATCGTGATGTCAAACCTGAAACTGGGAGGGGTCACAGTTATCACACCGGGTATTTCGCTGACGTTCAGCCCCAAACTCTTCAATGCATCGGCCATGCGTTGTTGAGTTAAATCCACACCCAATACCTTGTTAGCCCGCGCAACACGCAAGGCGACCGGCTTGCGCTCGGGCATCTGGAGTTGATGGTCATCCATTGGGCCCACCAGACTTTGCGGAGTGCCGCAAATATCCAAGACCAAACGGGTGATACGCTCGATGTGCAACACAGTGTCTTCGGGATCGACACCTCGCTCAAACCGGTGTCCCGCATCGGTCGAAAAATTGAATCTTCTGGATCGCCCAGCCACAGCTTGGGGCCACCAAAACGCAGCTTCAATGTAGATGTTGCGCGTGTCATCTGACACCGCAGTCGCATCACCACCCATGATGCCGGCCAAGGACTCCACCTGAGAAGCGTCAGCGATAACGCCTACCTTTTCATCCAAAGTGACCGTATTTCCATTCAAAAGCTTGAGTGTTTCGTCTGCTTTGCCCCAGCGAACCACCAAACCCCCTTCTATTTTGTCAAGATCAAAAATATGGGAAGGTCTGCCCAATTCATACATCACATAGTTGGAGATATCAACCAATGCACTGACACTGCGCTGGCCACATCGGGCTAAGCGCTCCACCATCCAAGATGGTGTGGTCGCCTGGGGGTTCACGTTTTTCAATATTCGGCCACTGAATCTGCCGCACAAATCGCTGGCCTCAACCCGAACAGGCAAGACTTCATGCGTTTGTGCAACGACAGCCGGGTATTGCACTTGAAGCAGAGGAGCACCTGTCAGTGCAGAAAGTTCACGGGCAACACCGTAAACACTCAAGCAATGTGCCAAATTCGGGGTGAGCTTGAGCGTGAACAAGGTGTCATTCAATTGGAGATGGTCACGAATGTTTTGACCCACTTCAGCCTCAGCAGCAAGCTCTAACAAACCCGCGCTTTCTTGCGAAACATGGAGCTCTTTGGCTGAACACAACATGCCTTGGCTTTCTACCCCACGTAACTGACCCAGTTTGATGACAAAGGGCTTGCCATCTTCAGCAGGTGGAAGTTCAGCACCGACCAAAGCACAAGGGACTTTGATGCCAACGCGTGCATTGGGGGCACCACATACGATAGACAGTGGTTGCGATTGCCCCACATCGACTTGACACACACGCAAGCGATCTGCGTTGGGGTGTTGCGCAACAGAGGTGATGTGTCCTACCACCACTTTGCTAAAGGGAGGGGCAACACTTCGCATCTCTTCAACCTCGAGACCAGCCATGGTTAAGGTGTCAGCCAGTTGCTGTGTGGTCAAGGGTGGGTTACAAAATTCTCGCAACCAAGATTCTGGAAACTGCATAGCTATACCTTGGTCAGATCAACGAAATTGGCTGAGGAAACGAATGTCGCCATCAAAAAACAAGCGCAAATCGTTCACACCATAGCGCAGCATGGTTAAACGATCAGGGCCCATGCCAAACGCAAAACCAATGTAATGCTCGGGGTCTAGGCCCATATTGCGAACCACATTGGGATGAACCTGGCCGGAACCAGCCACCTCCAACCAACGTCCTGCCAAGGGACCGCTGGGGAATTGGATATCGATCTCTGCACTGGGTTCAGTGAAAGGAAAAAAACTGGGCCTGAAACGCAGCACCAAATCTTCGTTTTCAAAAAAAGTTTTACAAAAATCTGTAAAGACCACCTTCAAGTCTTTGAAACTGATGTTCTCACCAATCCACAAACCCTCGCACTGGTGAAACATGGGTGAATGGGTGGCATCACTGTCAACTCGGTAGGTTCGCCCAGGCGCAATCACCCGAATTTCGGGCATTCCTTTTCCTGCCGCAATGCTTTGTTGGTGCTGCTGCACATGCGCCATCGCATGGCGTATTTGCATGGGACTGGTGTGCGTGCGCAGCAAATGACCGCCTTCAACATAAAAGGTGTCATGCATGGAGCGAGCTGGGTGATCTTGGGGCGTATTCAAGGCGGTGAAGTTGAACCAGTCTGTTTCAATTTCTGGCCCTTGTGCGACCGAAAAGCCCATGGAAGCAAAGATCAATTCGATTCGCTCCAAACTAAGACTCACTGGGTGTAAACCACCCTGCGTACGCAAGCCACTTGGCAAACTCACATCAAGTTTTTCCGCTTGAAGCTGTCGATTCAACTCTGCATCGGCTAAAGCTTGGCGTCTGGCATTTAACAAGTGCTCAATCGACTGCTTGGCCGCATTGATAACTGCACCTTGTGTCTTTTTTGCCTCTAAATCAAGTTGGGACAAGCCCTTCATCAATTCAGAAATACGACCAGATTTGCCTAGGAACTGTGCCTTGGCATTTTCTAACTCCGCCGCTGAACCACATTGGGTAAACAGGGCTTGGGCTTGTTGCACCAGCGAATCGAGCTCGTTCATATCGTCTCAAGTTTGAAATGAAAAAGGGATTGAAGCTATTGAAGGCTTCAATCCCTTGGCCAACATGTCACCCTACTGCAGGAGCGGGGCAGCGCAACCCGTTCAGGCAGCTAAACGTGCTTTGACTTGATCGACGATGTGTCCAAAGGCTGCTTTGTCATGAACCGCCAAATCGGCAAGCATTTTGCGGTCAATTTCAATAGCAGCTTTGCGCAGGCCGTTTGCAAATTGGCTGTATGTCAAACCGAATTCACGAGCAGCGGCATTGATACGCGCAATCCACAGTTGACGAAATACACGCTTTTTGGCACGACGGTCACGGTAGGCATACTGTCCCGCCTTCATCACCGCTTGTTTGGCGATGCGATAGACATTGCCGCGACGACCGCGGAAACCTTTGGCGAGGGCTAAAACTTTTTTGTGTCTGGCTCTTGCCGTGACACCACGTTTAACGCGAGGCATAGTAAGTTCTCCTTGTTCGTCCGTTGATTACAAGCCAGCCATGGGCAACATCTGCGCCATGTGACCCATATTGGTTTCGTGCACACCGGTAGGACCACGCAAATGACGTTTGTTTTTGGTGGTTTTCTTGGTCAAGATGTGACGCTTGAAGGCTTGACCGCGTTTAACGGTGCCGCCTGGACGAACACGAAAGCGCTTTTTTGCGCTGCTTTTGGTCTTCATTTTGGGCATTGAATGCTCCTTTTTGTTTGTGCTCGTGAGGCGCTACGCAACTGGCGCAGACTTGTTAGCCCCGAGACACTTGTTTGCGTGACCTTTTACACAGTCGCTGTTTGCACAACGTCTGCGGCGGGTTTGGTCACGCCACCCGGTTTCTTCTTGCCTGGTGCAATCATCATAATCATTTGACGACCTTCCAGTTTGGGAAACTGCTCAACCACAATCAGGTCAGCGAGTTCATCCCGAATTCTTTGCAGCAACGCCATTCCAATTTCTTGGTGTGTGATTTCTCGGCCACGAAAACGCAAAGTGATTTTGCATTTATCGCCTTCATCAAGAAACCGTTTGATATTGCGCAATTTGATGTTGTAGTCACCGTCATCGGTTCCGGGTCGAAATTTGATTTCCTTGACCTCAATCACCTTTTGCTTGGACTTGGCTTCTGCCGCTTTCTTTTGCTCTTGGTATTTGAATTTGCCATAGTCCATCAGTCGACATACTGGTGGGACTGCTGTTGGCGAAATTTCTACCAAATCAACATCTAGCTCCCCTGCCATTCGCAACGCTTCAGCCAAACTGAGCACGCCAATGGGTTCGTTGTTGGGACCGCTCACGCGGACTTCGGGGGCCATGATTTCTCTGTTCAGGCGGTGTTTGCGTTCCTCGCGTTGTCGGCGATCGCGGAATTCAGTAGCGATGGTTCAATCCTTTAAAAAAACCTGTTTCAAATTGAAACAGTGAAACGCCGTCGCATCTTCGACGTCCAAGCATGATGTCAACCAGTGAAATCAAAGTTTGGCGGCAATGTCCGAAGCCAACTTTTCAGTGAATGCTTCGAGTGGCATGACCCCAAGGTCTACATTGCCTCGGGCGCGCACTGCGACGGTACCTGCTGCTTTCTCCTTATCACCTAAGACAAGTATGTAAGGCAGCTTTTGCATTGAATGCTCGCGTATTTTATACGTGATCTTCTCGTTTTTCAGATCTTGCGTGACCCTAAATCCTTGATTTTTCAGCTTTTTGACTACATCTTGTACGTAATCAGCCTGTGAATCAGTGATATTCAGTACAGCAACCTGTACCGGAGCCAACCAAACAGGCAAGGCTCCCGCATACTGCTCAATCAAAATTCCGATGAATCGTTCCAAACTTCCAACAATCGCACGGTGCAACATGATGGGTCGATGACGAGCCCCATCTTCACCAACGTACTCAGCGCCAAGGCGTTCAGGCATATTCGGGTCCACTTGAATGGTGCCGCACTGCCACTCACGGCCAATCGCATCTTTCAGGGTGTATTCAATCTTGGGACCGTAAAAAGCGCCCTCCCCTGGCAGGTATTGGAAATCACAACCAGAAGCCCTTAGACCTTCTGCCAAAGCTTTTTCAGCGCTGTCCCAGCTTTCTTCTGAACCAATACGCTTTTCAGGACGCGTAGAGAGTTTGTAAATGATGTCGGTATAGCCAAAATCTTTATAAACCTTTTGCAACAACGTGGTGAAGGCGATCACCTCAGACTGTATTTGTTCCTCTGTACAAAAAATATGGCCATCGTCTTGGGTAAAGGCTCTGACACGCATGATGCCGTGCAATCCACCCGATGGTTCGTTGCGGTGGCACTGCCCGAATTCCCCAAACCGCAAAGGTAAATCACGGTAACTCTTGATACCCTGGTTAAAAATAATCAAATGTCCAGGGCAGTTCATGGGCTTGAGCGCGTAATCGCGTTTTTCAGACTCGGTTACAAACATGTTTTCACGGTATTTGTCCCAATGACCTGTTTTCTCCCACAAGCCCTGGTCGAGTATTTGCGGACCTTTAACCTCTGAATACCCGTTGTCACGGTAAACCTGTCGCATGTATTGCTCGACCTCTTGCCAAAGTGTCCAGCCCTTGGGATGCCAAAAAACAGTTCCGGGTGAGTGCTCATCGATATGAAACAAATCGAGTTCTCGACCCAACTTTCGGTGGTCACGCTTTTCAGCCTCTTCCAGCATCGTCAAATGCTGCTGCAAGTCATCTTTGGTCGCCCAAGCCGTGCCGTAAACGCGCTGAAGCATTTCGTTGCGATGGTCGCCCCGCCAGTAGGCACCAGCCACCTTCATTAATTTGAAATGCTTGAGTTTGCCAGTACTGGGCACATGGGGGCCGCGACACAAATCGGTAAATTCGCCCTCAGTGTAGAGGGACACATCTTCTGAAGCAGGAATGGACGCAATGATTTCTGCTTTGTAATGCTCCCCCAATGTTTTGAAATACGCAATCGCTTGGTCTCTTGGCATCACTTGACGAGTAACTATTTCGTCCTTGGCTGCCAACTCTGTCATACGTTTTTCAATAGCTTGCAAATCTTCAGGCGTAAAGGGGCGACTGTATGAAAAATCATAATAAAAACCATTTTCAATAACTGGGCCGATCGTGACTTGCGCATCGGGAAACAATGATTTCACGGCATAGGCAAGTAAATGGGCCGTTGAATGGCGGATGACCTCAACACCTTGGGCATCTTTGGGTGTCAGTATTGCTAACCGTGCGTCATGGTGAATCACATGGCTCGTATCCACCAGATTTCCATCAACCATGCCCGCCAAAGCCGCTTTTGCCAAACCTGCACCAATTGAAAGTGCAACATCCGCAACGGATACAGGGCCGGGGTATTCACGAAGAGAGCCATCGGGCAATGTGATTTGGAGCATAGGTTGGATCAGTCAGCCATGAAAGTAAAACAAAAGCGCGGTCAGAACCGCGCTTACATGCTTGCAAACATATTTTCCCATAAAAAACAGGCCCCTCGGGGCCTGTGAGTGAAGTCTCTTAAGCGTTGTCAATCAGTGGAATTGCTCTTCCTCTGTTGATCCTGTCAAAGCGGTTACGCTGGATTGACCACCCTGAATCACGGTTGTGACATCATCGAAATAGCCTGTTCCCACTTCTTGCTGGTGAGACACAAAGCTGTATCCGCGGTCACGCGCTGCGAACTCTGGCTCTTGAACTTTCTCCACATAAGCTGACATGCCACGAGCCGCGTAGTCTTGCGCCAAGTCAAACATGTTGAACCACATAGAGTGGATCCCCGCCAATGTGATGAACTGGTATTTGTAACCCATCGCACCTAATTCGCGCTGGAATTTGGCAATGGTTGCGTCATCCAAATTTTTCTTCCAATTGAAAGAAGGAGAACAGTTGTAGGCAAGCATTTTTCCTGGGTGAACTTTATGAACTGCCTCGGCAAATTTACGGGCGAACTCCAAGTCAGGGGTACCCGTCTCACACCAAACCAAATCGGCGTAATGCGCATAAGCGATCGCACGAGAAACCGCTTGATCCATGCCCTTTTTGGTTTTATAAAAACCTTCTGCTGTTCGCTCGCCGGTAATGAAAGGTTTGTCGTTAGCATCGTAATCGCTTGTCAACAAATCAGCAGCCTCTGCGTCTGTTCGAGCAATCACAAGGGTAGGAACACCGCACACATCAGCAGCCATACGTGCAGCAACCAATTTTTGAACAGCTTCGGCAGTAGGCACCAATACTTTTCCACCCATATGACCACATTTTTTGACAGAGGCCAATTGATCTTCAAAATGCACGCCACCTGCGCCCGCACGGATCATGGCCTTCATTAATTCAAAAGCATTCAGCACGCCGCCAAATCCCGCTTCTGCATCCGCAACAATAGGCGCAAAGTAATCGATGTACGCTTTGTCAGAGGGATTCAAACCTTTTGACCATTGGATTTCATCTGCTCTGCGGAAAGTGTTGTTGATACGTTCAACAACTGTAGGCACCGAATCAACTGGATACAAGGATTGATCTGGGTACATGGATGCATATGAATTGTTGTCTGCAGCGACTTGCCAACCCGAAAGATAAATCGCCTTGATACCAGCTTTGACTTGTTGCATCGCTTGACCACCGGTCAACGCGCCAAGACAGTTCACATAGGGTTCGTTATTGACCAGATCCCAAAGCTTCTCAGCACCTCGACGAGACAAGGTGTATTCGATGGGGAACGACCCGCGCAAGCGAACCACATCCGCTGCGGAATAACCCCTTTTGATCCCTTTCCAACGGGGGTTGGTAGCCCAGTCTTTTTCAAGGGCGCTGATCTGTTGCTCGCGGCTCAATTGCTCGGTGATGTTTTGTGGCATTGCTAACTCCAATGGTGGTTTTTTGAATCAAGGGTGGGTTTTGGTGAATTGTATATCTTATATAAGAGTTAGCAAGCCTCTTATGTCTTATAGATGAAATATAAATATACATTTAAAAACATAGACTTACAAATATAATTTCGTATTATGAATATAAAATTTGCATCGTTAAAAAAATAATTTACAAAAAATCCGCCTCCTAGGTCCGGCAATCTAAAAAAAAGAAAACAACATGCCTTAGAGGAAAAAATCGCGTGGAATGGAAAAAAGGCAGTTTCTCTATTAGGATTAGGACTGCCGACAAAAGCAATAAAGCTAGCGGCGTTTCACTCACTTCTAGAAGGAAAATGAAAATGGCAACTGCAAAGAAAGCAGCAAAAAAAACAACTGCAAAAAAATCTCCCGCTAAAAAAGCGCCCGCTAAAAAGCCCGTAGCAAAAAAAGCCCCAGCTAAAAAAGTAGCAGCCAAAAAAGCACCCGCTAAAAAGGCTCCTGCGAAAAAAGCACCTGCCAAAAAAGTAGCAGCTAAAAAAGCTCCTGCCAAGAAAATAGTCGCTAAAAAAGCCGCTAAAAAAGTGGTTAAGAAGGCGCCTGCCAAAAAGCGCACCCCTAATGCTGCCTTTATGAAACCATTGACACCAAGTGCCGCATTAGCCGCTGTTGTAGGCTCTACACCGTTGGCGCGCACTGAAGTCGTCAGCAAACTGTGGACATACATTAAGAAACACGCTTTGCAAGACAAAGTCAATAAGCGCAATATCAATGCAGATGACAAACTCAAAGCTGTGTTTGGCAAATCGCAAGTGACTATGTTTGAGCTGGCAAGCTTGATTGGTAAGCACCTGTCATAAGCTTACTAGCAAGTCTTTGAAAAGGGTCGCAGCTGCGACCCTTTTTCATTTGAAACTAAGATTTAGAGAACATGAACTCCCCAGGGGAAAGTATGGGGTCCACGTTGATATGGATAGTGTCATGGGGGCCAAATTTACCCTCCAAGAGCATCTTCGAGAGTGGATTTTCAATGCGTTGTTGAATCGCACGTTTAAGTGGCCTTGCCCCAAATACAGGGTCGAAGCCCACTTTCGCCAACTCCTCGAGTGCCGCACGAGAAACATCCATACCCAAATCGATGCGGGATAACCGATCAGAAAGAATTTTGAGTTGAATATCCGCAATCTTGGCAATGTGTGCAGCATCAAGCGAATGAAAGACGACCGTTTCATCTATTCGGTTCAAAAACTCAGGCCTGAAATGGTTCTTCAATTCATCCCAAACGGCTTCCTTGATATCCAGGTAATCAGCCCCAGCCATTTTTTGAATCAGCTGAGAGCCAATATTGGACGTCATGGCTATCACTGAATTTTTGAAATCCACCGTGCGCCCTTGACCATCGGTTAATCGACCGTCATCCAAAACTTGCAAAAGAATATTGAACACATCAGGATGGGCCTTTTCAATCTCGTCCATCAAAATGACTGAGTACGGATTGCGGCGAACTATTTCTGTAAGGTACCCACCCTCGTCGTAGCCAACATAGCCCGGAGGCGCGCCGATGAGTTTGCTCACAGAATGTTTCTCCATGAATTCACTCATATCAATACGAACCAAATGATCCTCACTGTCAAATAAAAATCCAGCTAGCGCCTTACATAACTCCGTTTTACCCACCCCCGTAGGACCTAAAAACAGGAACGATCCCGTCGGCCTAGAGGGATCGCTCAAACCCGCACGACTGCGACGAATAGCATTTGACACAGCAACGATAGCCTCATCCTGACCAACCACGCGGGCATGTAAGCGCTCTTCCATCAACAACAGTTTTTCACGCTCGCCTTGCATCAATTTTGAGACTGGAATACCTGTCGCTCTGGCCACAACTTCTGCAATCTCCTCAGCACCGACTTGGGTGCGAAGCAGGCGCATAGGGTGGTCTTGCCCTTCAATGAGGCCGACAGCATTTGCAGCCTTCATTCGTTTTTCGAGCTCAGGTAATTTGCCGTATTGAAGCTCAGCCACCTTGTTGAAATCACCTTTGCGCTTAAGCTCCTCAATTTGAAAACGTGTACGGTCGATTTCCTCTTTGATGACCGCCCCGCCTTGCGCTTGCGCTTTTTCAGACTTCCACACTTCTTCCAAATCCGCGTATTCCCGCTGGAGTTTCAAAATCTCTTCTTCGATCAAGGCCATCCTCTTTTGTGATGCCTCATCCTTTTCTTTACGAACCGCTTCCCGTTCGATCTTCAACTGAATGAGTCTGCGGTCTAACTTGTCCATTACTTCGGGCTTAGAGTCGATTTCTATCTTGATTTTGGCTGCAGCTTCATCAATTAAATCAATCGCTTTATCGGGAAGAAAACGGTCGGTAATGTATCGATGAGAAAGCTCGGCAGCTGCCACGATAGCTGGGTCTGTTATTTCAACACCATGGTGCACTTCATATTTTTCTTGCAAGCCGCGCAAAATAGCGATAGTGGCCTCTACAGAAGGTTCTGCAACAATGATTTTTTGGAAACGACGCTCTAGCGCCGCATCTTTTTCAATAAACCGGCGATATTCATCCAGCGTAGTAGCCCCTACACAATGCAACTCCCCTCGAGCCAATGCAGGCTTGAGCATATTGCCTGCATCCATCGCACCCTCGGCCTTGCCAGCGCCCACCATGGTATGAATTTCATCAATAAAAACGATGGTTTGGCCTTCGTCTTTGGCCAGTTCGGTCAGAACACTTTTGAGACGCTCCTCAAAATCACCTCTGAACTTTGCACCTGCCAGAAGCGAGGCCATGTCCAGCGATAAAACACGTTTCCCCTTCAATGAGTCGGGCACTTCCCCAGCAACAATGCGTTGAGCCAATCCTTCCACAATCGCTGTTTTGCCGACCCCTGGCTCACCAATCAATACAGGGTTGTTTTTGCTTCGCCGTTGCAAGACTTGTATTGCACGCCGGATTTCATCATCGCGGCCAATAACGGGATCTAACTTACCCAATCTTGCACGTTCGGTTAAATCTAGGGTGTATTTTTTCAACGCTCCGCGCTGACTTTCCTCATCAGCTGACTTTATGGTTTGTCCACCTCTGAGGGACTCGACAGCAGACGCAAATCCTTGTCTGGTTAAGCCATGCTTTCGAGCGGTGTTCCCTAATTGGGAGTTTGAGTCAGACAAGGCCAATAAGAACATTTCACTGGCAACAAATTGATCACCTTTTTTAAGAGACTCTTTTTCAGCTGCTTGCATCAATGTCACTAAATCTCGCCCAACCTGGACTTGGTCTTGTCCATGTACTTCAGGGAGTTTGGCGATGGCTTCTTCACTGTCTTTAAGTAATCCTGCAATATTGACTCCGGAACGAACCAGCAATGCTCGAGGACCATCCTCTTGACGCAACATTGCTACCAACAGATGGCAAGGCTCAATATATGCTTGGTCTTTGGCAAGTACTAACGACTGGGCGTCGGAAAGCGCCTCTTGAAATTTGGTTGTTAATTTATCGAGCCGCATAGGTGTCCTTTATTCTTGAACTATTCTCTTTAGGTGAGGCAGTCCGAGAGGAATTCAAGGCAGCGGACAGCGCAGTTAACTTTCGATGGCGTTTTGAGAAACGATACCCCATCTCGCCATGGCATGGTCATCGCTTACCCTTGCATCCACCCAATGAGAACCTAAGGGGCCAGTTTCTTTTTTCCAAAAAGGCGCTTGTGTTTTCAAATAATCCATGAGAAATTCACATGCTTGAAAACTTTGCCCCCTGTGGGCAGAAGTGACTGCAACCAAGACAATTTGCTCTAAAGGGTTAAGCAGTCCCACCCTATGTATTACTTTAGAAGAAATAATATCAAATCTCTTTTGAGCATCAAGCATCATGCGTTGTATGGATTTTTCCGTCATGCCTGGGTAATGCTCAAGCTCCAAGGTTGAAACTTGATCGCCATCGTTTCGGTCTCTTACCGTGCCCACAAACGCACAAACAGCACCTACCGAAGCCTGCCCCGCTCGCAATTGAGCAATCTCTTGACTCAAGTCAAAGTCGTGGGTTTGAATGCGAACTTCAAATGACATATCAACCACCCGTCACAGGAGGGAAAAAGGCCACTTCACATCCCTCAGATAACAACATGGACTCATCGCAAACTTCTTGATTGATAGCCATGCGAATCGCTTTTCCAGACATCAAGGCTTGGGAAAATACGGGACTGGATTGCATTAACTCCTGCCGCAACAGGGCTAAGTTGGCGGCTTGGGTATCGTATTCAAGTTGGCTAAAGCCAAGCTGTTCTCTCAGAGAGGAAAAAAAACGAAGAGTGACTTTCATGACATCAAATCTGTGAATGAGAGGAAACTTACCAAGTCGCCAACCGCAATGGTTGTTTCGGGTGGATTGTCAATCAAACCATCTCCCCATACAGCTGAGGTTAAAACACCAGAACTTTGGTTAGGAAACAAGTCCAATCCACCATTGTCATTGCGTTTGGCACGGAGAAATTCTCGGCGCTTATCAGCTTTAGACCATGCAAAATCAGCTCTTAGCAAAGCAGGTTTCACAGAAAGCTTTTCACAGCCTTGAAGAGACAAGACAAAAGGGCGAACCAACAACATAAAAGTAACCAAGCTTGATACCGGGTTTCCGGGCAATCCGATAAAGTGAGCTTGCTTCAAAGGGTTGGCTTGAGAATTCACATGCCCATAGGCAAAGGGTTTACCGGGCTTCATGGATAAGGACCAAAGCTGTAATTGGCCAAGGGCTTGGACAGCGGGCTTGACAAAGTCAGCCTCACCCACTGAAACGCCACCACTGCTCAATATGAGATCGTGCGCTTTGGCCGCATCCGAAAACGCAGAAGTGGTTTTACCAAGGTCATCGGGTACATTGCCCATGTCAGTCACTTGACAACCCAAGCGTTGTAAAAGCGTTTTAAGAAAGAATCGGTTGGAATTAAAGATGGACCCAGCGGGAAGTAAATTGGGCTCTATATCGCCAGGCATAACCAATTCATCACCCGTAGAGAACAGAGCCACTTTAGGCGCATCACTGACCGTTAGAGATGCGCAGCCGATACTGGCCGCAAGACCCAGACTGACGGGATTGAGACGTGTGCCTTTGGGTAGCAAGATGCTGTTTTTTTGAATATCCTCGCCACTTCGACGAATGCATTGCCCCAATACAGGCGTTCGCTTAAAGCTTATTTGATCTTCGCCCACTAGAACAGCATCTTCTTGCATCACCACAGCGTCTGCACCAGCAGGTATAGGTGCGCCAGTAAATATACGAGCAGCTTGCCCTAGACCAAGCACAGAGGGCGTTTGTCCCGCAAAAATATGCTGTCCGATTTTCAATACGCCACTATGGGCTTGCAAGTCAGCAATTCGCAAGGCATACCCGTCCATGGCTGAATTGTTGAACGCGGGAACCTGTATGTCTGACACTAGATCTTGTGCAAGAACGCGACCATCTGAATCGAAGGTGGAGGTAGTGTCCACTCTCTGAAGGGGTTTTGCGAATGACAACAGCATGTCAAGCGCATGGTCAAGAGAAAGCAAGTTTGAGGAGTTCATACATGTGGCAAAGAATACAAAAACCGATCTTGGTTCTGGGTCATCCAATCTGCAATCAAATCGGGACGGTCTAAAGGAAAGACTGGCAACGAAGTTATTAACGAATCGGGTTCGCTGTTATCACAAGCGATGGCAGTCACAAAATCGTCAGAGAGGAATAAGGGAGGGGTAGCGTCTCCAACCGGAGAAATCACTTCAAGTTTCAGCAGATCACTGTGTTTATAGCCCTCAACAAATATCCAGTCTACGCCGTCATACATTTGCGACAAGATTTCATGGATGGACATCTCATAGGGCTTCTCAAAGCTACGCTGTAAAACCCATTGCCCGTCAGATACCAAGACCACCTCAAATGCCCCTGCCGTTTTCATTCGCCAGGTGTCTTTTCCGGGCTGATCAGTTTCGACATGGTGGTGACTGTGCTTCACAGTTGACACCCGAAAACCCCTAAGCTTGAACAGGGGAATTAACTTTTCAATCAAAGTGGTTTTGCCCACCCCAGACGAACCCACAAATGAAATGACGTGTGTCATTGCAATGTTTCACTGCCGAGACTTTTGGAAATGTAATCCTTTAACAAGGCAACATCGACTGGCAAGACCTTGACATATTGAGGCAAAGATTCAAGGGCTACAAAAGCTGGCGGACATACTGGCTCTTGTCCAACAGCTTCATGAATGGTTTTTGAGAATTTGATAGGCAGGGCAGTCTCTAAAACCAACATGGGTAACTCTGCGTGATGAAGTTCCGTTGCCACCTTGATACCGTCAGCGGTATGTGGATCGATCAACTCACCTGTTTGCTGGTACACGTTTCGAATCGTATTTAATCTGTCCGCATGTAAGCTTTTGCCGCTTAGGAATCCATATTTTTCCTTGGCATCCTTGAAGGAGGAATGATCGACAAGAGAAAACTGCCCCAATTTTGTCAACTCATCTGCGAAAAGTTGGCTAACCAAAGTAGCGTCTCGTCCAGATAAATCGTAAATGAATCTTTCAAAATTACTGGCTTTTGAAATATCCATAGAAGGACTTGAGGTTTCAAAGGTGTCTTTGCCAGATCGTGCTTTATAGATACCCGTACGGAAAAATTCATCCAGTACATCATTCTCATTGGTGGCCACAATCAGATTCTCAATGGGCAATCCCATCATTCTTGCAACATGACCTGCACAAATATTTCCAAAATTTCCACTTGGCACTGTGAAGCTCACCTTCTGGTTGGAAGTTTTCGTCGCTTGAAAATAGCCGGCAAAATAGTAAACGACTTGAGCCAATAAACGGGCCCAATTGATGGAGTTCACCGTACCAATGTTGTACTGCCGCTTGTAGCCCAAATCATTTGACACTTGCTTGACAAGATCTTGGCAATCATCAAACACACCTTCAATAGCGATATTGTGGATATTGGGTTCATTCAAAGAAAACATCTGCGCTTGCTGAAACTTACTCATGCGTCCATGGGGACTGGTCATGAAAACATGCACCCCTTTTTTTCCACGCATCGCGTACTCTGCAGCACTTCCAGTGTCTCCTGAAGTGGCTCCCAAAATATTTAAAGTTTGATTGCGCCTAGCCAATTCATATTCGAATAAATTTCCTAACAATTGCATGGCCATGTCTTTGAACGCCAATGTAGGGCCGTTCGATAAAGCCAATATAAAAATATTTTCGTAAAGCGGTCTCAAAGGCGCGACCAGAGGGTTACCAAAGATTTTCTGCGTATATGTTTTTTCACATATCTGCATCAAATCATCCCTAGGAATGTCATCTATATAAAGTGACAAAATTTCAAAAGCCAGAGCTGCATAGCCCTTGTCATGAAAGATATGCCTTAACTCCTCTAACCTTAACGTGCTAACAACGGGGTAGCTTTCTGGCAGATACAACCCACCATCCGGCGCTAAGCCTTCAAGCAAGATATCGCAAAAGGTTTGCTTTGTTGAATAACCTCGGGTTGATAAATACAACATTAAATTAATTCTTCTTTTCTGATGCGAATAATGGGTTCGATCACTGTTGGAAGGGACTGGATGATTGCCAATGCCTGGTTCATTTGCGACTCAATGCATTGATGTGTCAATATGATCAACTCTGTTCGCTCTTCCTTATGGTGTGAAGGCTGCTGCAGCATGGCATCAATACTGATATTGTGCTGAGCCAGTACGCTGGTCACGCTTGCAAGCACGCCTGCTTGGTCAGCGACACCTAAGCGCAAATAATAGGAAGTTTCAACTTTTTCAATCGGCAAAATGGGGGTATCTCGCATTGCCTGCGGTTGAAAGGCCAAATGAGGAACACGACTCAAAGGGTCTGCAGCATGCAAACGGGCAATGTCTACCAAATCTGCAATCACTGCGCTGGCAGTAGGTTCCCCCCCTGCGCCTTTTCCGTAGTAAAGCGTGGTGCCCACTGCATCGGCCTGAACCATCACAGCATTCATGGCACCCTCTACATTTGCAATGATCGACTTGGATGGAACAAGGCATGGATGTATTCGCAATTCAATGCCTTCTTGACTTTGCTTTGATATCCCAAGCAACTTGATTCGATACCCCAGTTGCTCTGCAAAGCGTATATCTTGCGACTGTAATTGCGTAACCCCTTCAATATAGGCATGGTTAAAAGGCATGCGAACGCCAAATGCAATGGCTGACATGATTGACGCCTTGTGGGCAGCATCGATACCTTCAATGTCAAAGGTGGGATCCGCCTCTGCGTAACCTAGGGACTGTGCCATTTCCAAAGCCTGCTGAAACGACCAATTTTTTTCCCGCATTTGCGAGAGTATGAAGTTGGTCGTGCCGTTGATAATTCCTGCTACCCACTCTATTCGGTTAGCCGTCAAGCCTTCACGCAAGGCCTTGATAATGGGTATTCCACCCGCCACTGAGGCTTCAAAAGCGACCATGACACCTTTACGCAGTGCAGCCTCGAAAATTTCAGTTCCGTGCATAGCCAATAAAGCTTTGTTGGCTGTCACCACGTGCTTACCTGCTTCGATGGCCGACATGACCAATTCATAGGCGATACCATATCCGCCAATGAGTTCGACAACGATATCAACGTCTGGGCTTGAGATAACTTCTCGTCCATCGTTGACAACAAGACAGTCAGAACTGACCAAGGACTTGGCCCTTTCTACATCCAGATCGGCCACCATTGAAATACGAATACTACGTCCGGCTCTTCGTTGGATTTCTTCTTGGTTGCGGTTCAGTACTTGGTATGTTCCTAAACCCACAGTTCCCAGGCCAAGCAAGCCGATGTTCATGGGTCTCATGCGCTAGGGTTCTTTCTGTATTGCTCAAGAAACTTTGCAATGCGCCCAATGGCGACTCGCAAGTCATCTTCATGGGGTAAAAATACGATGCGGAAATGGTCTGTGCTTGGCCAATTAAAGCCTGTTCCTTGAACCAACAAAACTTTGGTCTCTTGCAATAACTCGTTGATAAAGTGTTGATCATTCTTGATGGGATACATCTTGGGATCAAGCTTGGGAAACATATACAAAGCCGCCTGAGGCTTGACACAAGTTACCCCAGGGATGGCGGTGATCAACTCGTAGGCCAGATCTCTTTGACGGCGCAGTCTGCCGCCAGGCTTAATCAAATCATTGATCGTCTGGTATCCGCCCAAAGCAGTTTGAATCGCGCTTTGGCCAGGGACATTGGCACATAAGCGCATGGAGGAAAGCATATTCAGGCCTTCGATGTAATCCCTGGCAGGCTTTTTTTCGCCTGATACGACCAACCAGCCGGCCCTGTAACCACAAGATCGATAGCTTTTAGACAGTGAATTGAAGGTCAATGTAAGCACGTCTTTAGATAAGCTTGCAATTGCTGTGTGTTTGACATCGTCATACAACACCTTGTCGTAGACCTCGTCAGCGAAAAGTACCAGCCCAAATTCCCGCGCCACTTGAACAAGTTGTTTGAGCAGTTCATCTGAGTACAAGGCACCGGTCGGGTTATTGGGATTGATAACAACAATTCCCTTGGTGTTAGGCGTTATCTTTGCGCGAATATCTGCAATATCAGGCATCCAGCCATTTGCTTCATCGCAAAGATAGTGGACAGGCGTTCCGCCGGAAAGACTTACGGCGGCCGTCCATAAAGGGTAGTCTGGGGCTGGCAACAACATTTCGTCACCATCATTGAGCAGCGCATTCGTTGCCATGACAATCAACTCACTGGCGCCATTGCCCAAATAAATATCATCTAAAGTGACACCATCAACACCTTGCTCTTGGGTGTACTGCATCACAGCTTTTCTGGCAGCAAAAATACCTTTACTGTCGGAATAGGCGGCGGCACTGGGAAGATTCCTGATCATGTCTTGCTGAATTTCTTCCGGTGCATCAAAGCCAAATACAGCTAAATTACCAATATTAAGTTTGATAATTTTGTGCCCTTCTTCTTCCATCTGACGGGCTTTATCCAAAACAGGTCCTCGGATGTCATAACAGACATTGGCCAGCTTTGCGGATTTGTGGATGGTTTTCAAAGTATCTCCCTATGTTCCAGGGTAAAACCTATAATTTGACCATACTTCAAGGGCGCATTTGCGCCTATTACCCCCAAAATATATGAAATTACAACCTGATCGTACGCAAGGTCAAACAGTCACCGGGCACGGCAACGGCTGGTTAGCGCTAGATGGAGAAAAGTTTCACCAGAACATGCTTATAGGCTGGTCAGGCTTGCGACAACCATTGAAAGGTACGCTGGAGTCAATATCCACCTCTATCGATTTCACCCAATTACTTGACATGCAACTCGAAGTTTTGTTAATTGGTTGTGGAAAACAAAAGATATTCATTCCAATCGACCACCTGACCCCTTTTCTTCAACAAAATATTGGTGTTGAGACAATGGATACCGCGGCAGCATGCAGAACCTACAACATTTTGGCGGGTGAAAATCGCAAAGTTGCTGCCATTCTTTTTATCTAAGACGACTCTCTTCTCGAGTTAGGGACGCATTTCAGGATAAAATGAGGTTTCCCGACTTGTTGCTTCGGGCTTAATGTCACACCGGATTCTGAACCATGGCGATTGTTGTCAATAAACACCTCCCCGAATTTGAAGCCAACGCAACTGGAGGCGTCAAAGTGAGCCACCAGTCCCATCTTGGTCAAACAGTTATTTTGTACTTCTACCCCAAAGACAACACGCCCGGCTGCACCACGGAAGCTATGCAGTTCAGGGATAAATTCAAAGAATTTACCAAAGCTGGCGCCGTTATCTTCGGGGTTTCAAGGGACAACATGCGCTCTCATGACAGTTTCAAAGAAAAACTTGAACTGCCTTTTGAGTTGATTGCTGATACAGAAGAAAAAATGTGCCACATGTTTGGTGTTGTCAAAAACAAAATCATGTATGGAAAAAAAGTTAAAGGCATTGAACGAAGCACCTTTCTGATTGGGGCAGACGGCTTACTCAAACAAGAGTGGCGTGGACTCAAAGTTCCTGGGCATGTGGATGAAGTTCTCAAAGCAGTGAAAGCACTCAAAAAATCTACCGCCTCTGCTTGATTTCTCATGCCTTTGCCACCAGCCCCTACCAAACGCGCAGCAAAGCTTCAGTCCTCCGCAACGATTTCTGCTGCAAAAAAATCTAAAGCTTCTCACCCCAAAATTTCAAGCGAACTCTCGCGTGATCCAGAGCAGTCTCGTCACTTGGAAAGTGAATTGAACGTCAGACCTGCGCTTGACAATTCCTCTGGCCCATTAATCAGAGAACCAGAGGCAATGATAGGGAAAATTTCACCCATGTCGGCAGCCTCCACCAAGGACAAGAAAAGCAAGCAAACTAAGTTTGCAGGTCCCAGCAAGCTTTTCGTTCTGGATACCAATGTATTGATGCATGACCCGATGTGCCTCTTTCGATTTGAGGAACACGATGTTTTTCTCCCCATGATTGTTCTGGAGGAGTTGGATAGCCATAAAAAAGGGATGACTGAAGTTGCCCGAAATGCAAGGCAAACCAGTCGAACTCTCGACTCACTCGTTGGCTTGCAAAACGCGGATATTTCTATTGGGATACCACTCAATGGAACAGGATATTTGGATGTAGGAGGAAAGCTTTTCTTCCAAACCAAGCCGCTCAATTACACCCTCCCCGCTAGCCTGCCTCAGGGGAAAGCAGACAACCAAATCTTAGGCGTTGTTCAAGCGCTGGGGCAGATGTATTCCCCTAGGCAAGTTGTTCTCGTTTCCAAAGATATCAATATGCGGGTTAAAGCTCGCGCACTGGGGTTGGCGGCCGAAGACTACCAAAATGACAAAACCTTGGAAGATGGAGATCTTCTCTACTCTGGTTCGCTTGCTTTGCCTTTGGATTTTTGGTCAAAACAGGCTAAGAGTGTTGAGAGTTGGCAAGCAGGCGGCAATACCTATTACAGAATAGGTGGCCCCATCGTTTCCAACATGCATATCAATCAATTTGTGTATTTTGAAGCAGCAGGTGAACCCAGTCTCTATGCCAGGGTGACAGAAATCAGGGGCAAAACTGCAGTGTTTAAAGCACTCAAAGATTTTGGCCATCTAAAGAACGCAGCTTGGGGCGTGACAGCCCGCAACCGTGAACAAAACTTTGCGCTCAATATGCTGATGGATCCAGAAATAGATTTCGTGACCCTGACTGGCACAGCAGGTACGGGAAAAACACTTCTGGCTTTAGCGTCTGGATTAATTCAGGTGTTGGACGAGCGAAGGTATACAGAGATCATCATGACGCGGGCAACCGTGAGTGTCGGAGAAGACATCGGTTTTTTACCGGGGACTGAAGAAGAGAAAATGGGTCCTTGGATGGGCGCATTGGATGACAACCTTGAGGTACTTGCCAAAACCGATACCAGCGCAGGCGAATGGGGACGAGCGGCTACAAATGAGTTGATCCGTAGCAAGATCAAAATCAAAAGCCTCAACTTTATGCGTGGGCGTACATTCTTAAATAAATTTGTTGTCATTGACGAAGCGCAGAACCTGACGCCTAAACAAATGAAAACACTCATAACACGTGCGGGACCAGGAACCAAAATTATTTGCATGGGCAACTTAGCCCAAATTGATACGCCTTATTTGACAGAAGGTTCCTCAGGTTTAACGTTTGCTGTGGATAGATTCAAGGGATGGCCCCACGGTGGCCACATCACACTCGCGCGTGGAGAGAGATCAAGATTGGCAGACTTTGCCAGTGAAGTACTCTAAAAGCTATTGTCAGAAATCTGAAGAAGGTCCGGCATAAGACTCGAACTTTGTAATAGGCTTAAGAAAAGTTAGCTTGACAGTTCCAGTAGGTCCATTGCGCTGCTTGGCAATGATAATTTCAGCAACACCAGGATCCTTAGAGTCTTTATTGTAATAGTCATCTCTGTAAATGAACATGATAACGTCAGCATCTTGTTCAATGGCACCTGACTCTCTCAAATCACTCATCATGGGTCGCTTATCTGTCCTTTGCTCAACACCTCGATTGAGCTGCGACAACGCAATGACAGGGCACTGCAATTCCTTGGCCAACATTTTTAAACCCCTGGAAATTTCACCCAATTCAGTTGCGCGATTTTCGCCATCACCACCACTGCTACCGCTCATCAACTGTAAATAGTCGACAACTACCAACCCGAGTTTTCCACAACTTCTGGCCAATCTACGAGCACTTGCGCGCAATTCACTGGTGGTCAAACCTGGTGTTTCATCAATGGACAGCGACACCGTTTTCAATTTTTCTATGGCGTCATTCAAACGAGGCCATTCATCATCCACAAGCTTTCCAGTACGCAAACGCCCTTGATCAATGCGTCCAATCGATCCAACAATACGAATAGCCAATTGCGAAGCGCCCATTTCCATCGAAAAAACTGCAACAGGCAAATCTTCTTTTAGTGCCACATGCTCTGCAATATTGATTGCCAATGCAGTTTTACCCATTGAAGGTCTGGCTGCAAGAACGATCAAATCACCTGCTTGCATACCCGAAGTCATTCGATCAAGATCAAAAAATCCGGTCGGAACGCCAGTAATGTCATTTGGATTCAATGACATTTCTTCAACACGGTCTAAGAGTTGTAAGACCAGCTTATCCATGCTTTGAAAGCCTTGGCGCATTCGAGAACCTTCTTCCCCAATGCTAAAAATCTTTTGCTCCGCCTCATCCAAAATATGGGTCACTGGACGCCCATTGGTATTCAACGCAGAAGTAGCTATCTCATCACTCACGCTGACAAGTTTGCGTAATATTGATCTCTCTCTAACGATCTCCGCGTATCGGCGAATATTTGCAGAACTCGGTACATACTGCGCCAAAGAATTCAGATAAGCCAAGCCTCCAATTTCCTCAGCCTTACCTTGACTTTGCATTTGTTCAAAAACCGTGATGACATCCGCTGGACGGTTTTGATTCACCAGCGAACTGATCGACGAAAATACCAAGCGATGTTCATAGCGGTAAAAATCGGCCTCAACCAATAAATCAGCCACTTTGTCCCATGAGTTGTTGTCAAGCAATAATCCACCTAAAACACTCGATTCAGCTTCTTGTGAATGGGGTGGAATCTTCAATTGGGCAATTTGCTTGTCACCCAATGACATATAGGATGTATCGCCAATTTCAGGAAAAGTAACAGACATATTTAACCTTCGAATCAGAAGCAATCCTACTTTTTATATGCTGATATGTCACCGCATAACCGTGTGGACCACAAGTGAACAATCTGGGGATAACCAGTAGATTGGTGGTTGAAATGATTTTGAAATAAAAAAACCGCCCCAAGGAGCGGTTTTAATTCAGCTTTAGAAATTAATTCGTTTCGCCATAAACAGATATGTTGACATCTACCAAGACGTCTGTGTGCAAGGCTACACTGACTGTAGAGTCGCCCACTGTTTTGATGGGGCCTTTGGGCATGCGAATTTGAGATTTACTCACCTGGTAACCATTTTTGATCAACTCTTCTGCAATATCAAAGTTGGTCACTGAACCAAAAAGACGGCCATCAACACCAGCTTTTTGCGTTAACTTGATAGTCGTTCCATTCAATTTTTCACCTTGTGCTTGTGCGGCCAAGAGCTTTTCATGCGCGGCTTTTTCAAGTTCAGCACGACGCACTTCAAATTCCTTGATCGCTGAATCTGTTGCACGACGAGCCTGTCCAGAAGGGATGAGGAAATTTCTGGCATAGCCATCTTTGACCTTAACAACTTCACCCAAATTTCCAAGGTTAACTACCTTTTCAAGCAGAATAATTTGCATGTCAATAGCTCCTTAGATTTTGTGTTGATCGGTGTATGGCAACAGTGCCAAAAATCTGGCTCGCTTGATGGCCGTATTGAGCTGGCGCTGATAGATAGCTCGGGTACCCGTTAGGCGCGCTGGAATGATTTTTCCATTTTCAGCAATGAAGTCTCTGAGGGTATCAATATCTTTGTAGTCAATTTCTTCAACATTGGTCACTGTAAAGCGACAAAACCTTTTCCGCTTGAAGAGCAATGATTGTGTATTGCGTTTGGGTCGCTTGTCTTTATTGAATTTCTTGAAAGTGGCCATGTAAGCCTCCTATAAAACAGTTTGAATTTCTTGAATGTGATAAACGAGGGACTTGGCATTCTGTGAAGAACTTAAAAATCCCTTGAAGGACCAATTGCTACCTAATTGGAAATTGCTGACTTGTTCGGCAAGTATCCCCATGGCAATCGATTTCAATTTCAGTTGAACTTTTCTAGACTGGTCTGCTTCTGTAACCGTTGATTCATGAAACAACATGAAATCTAAAACGGGTAGCCCTGCTGGCGAATAACGCAAAAAAGACATTGAATCTATTTGCGCAACCAAGTCAAGGCGATTCACAAGACCTCAAAAAATCAGGACTGAAATTCTGCGTGTTGTGTTTTACGTGCTTCTTCGCGCTCAACAGTCTTCATCATCAAGGATGGAGAAGTTTCGGCTTTTTTCTTTGAAACAGTTAAATGACGCAATACAGCATCATTGAACTTAAAAGCATGTTCCAACTCGGACATCACTTCTTGGTTTGCCTCAATGTTCAAACAAAGAAAGTGTGCCTTTGCAAGTTTGTTGATCATGTAAGTCAACTGCCGACGTCCCCAATCCTCTAAGCGGTGAACTTTGCCTCCGCCAGTGGTAATCAGGCTTTTATAGCGTTCCAACATAGCAGGAACTTGTTCACTTTGATCAGGGTGAATAAGCAAAACGATTTCATAATGACGCATAGATTCTCCTTATGGTTAAAGCTGCCCACCGCGTCGTGCATGGTTACAGCAAGGTCAAGCCCGCTATTGTATTGGATTTTGATTCATATGGCCATTGCGCCTAATGCCTGCCATGTTGAAACCACACTGTCTGGGTTCAAAGATATGGATTGAATGCCCTGCTCAACCAACCATTGCGCAAAGTCCAAATGATCACTGGGACCTTGGCCACAAATGCCTACATATTTATTGCTTTTCTGACATGCTTTGATCGCTTGCGAAAGCAAAACCTTAACCGCTGGATCTCGCTCATCAAAATCAGCTGCAAGAAGAGGCATGCCGGAGTCTCTATCCAAGCCCAGTGTCAGTTGGGTTAAATCATTCGAACCAATTGAAAAACCGTCAAAGTATTCTAAAAATTGGTCCGCTAACAATGCATTACTGGGAATTTCGCACATCATGATCAGTTTCAAATCATTCTGCCCACGGGTTAGCCCGTGAGAAGACAATAACCCAACGACCTTTGCAGCTTGCCCCAAGGTTCTAACAAAAGGAACCATGATTTGAACGTTGGTCAAACCCATTTCATTTCTGACCCGCAGCAGGGCCTCACACTCCATAGAAAAAGCCTCCGAAAATTCATCACTTAGGTAACGAACAGCACCGCGAAAACCCAACATGGGATTTTCTTCTTCAGGCTCATATCGGTTGCCGCCAATCAACTTTCTGTATTCATTTGATTTGAAGTCAGACAAGCGAACAATCACCGGTTTGGGCCAAAAAGCGGCAGCAATAGTCGCAACTCCTTCAGCCACCTTGTCCACAAAAAAAGCGCGAGGCGAGGCATGACCTCTTGCGACAGATTCAACCGCCTTTTTCAAATCAACATCAATTTGAGGGTAATCTAATATGGCTTTGGGGTGAACGCCTATGTTGTTATTGATGATGAACTCTAATCTTGCCAGACCCACGCCGGAATTTGGCAATTGAGAGAAATCAAACGCCAAACTCGGGTTGCCTATGTTCATCATGATCTTGGTAGGAATTGGTGGCATAACACCTCTTTCAACCTCAGAAATTTCAGATTCCAATAAACCATCATAGATATAACCCGTATCACCCTCTGCGCAACTGACTGTCACCAGGGATTCATCACTTAGTTGTGAAGTGGCATCCCCACAACCAACTACCGCAGGTATGCCCAACTCTCTGGCAATGATTGCCGCATGACATGTTCGCCCCCCTCTGTTGGTCACTATGGCACTTGCCAATTTCATCACTGGCTCCCAATTGGGATCGGTCATATCGGTTACCAAAATATCCCCGGCCTTCACAAGGTGCATCTCAGCTGAGCTATTGACCAGTCGTACAGGACCTGTTCCAATTTTTTGACCAATGGCTCTGCCATGCGCGAGGACATTTCCTTTGGCTTTCAATTTATATCGAATTTCAGTCTTACCGTGTTGCTGACTTTTTACCGTTTCAGGACGGGCTTGCAATATGTATATCTTTCCATCACCGCCATCCTTGCCCCATTCAATGTCCATAGGTCGACCGTAATGGTTTTCAATAATGACGGCATACTTTGCTAACTCCACAATATCTTCATCGGAGAGGGAATAACGGTTTCGCATTTCAGTGGGAACATCCACCGTCGTGACGGAATGTCCCGATTGCGCCTTTTCTTCTATAGTGGCGAACCGCATTTGAATCAACTTTGAGCCGAGGTTGCGGCGCACAATCGGTTTTTTATTTTGCAAAAGCATTGGTTTGTGCACGTAAAACTCATCGGGATTCACCGCGCCTTGAACCACGGTTTCTCCTAGTCCATAACTTCCGGTGATGAACACAACATCTTTAAAGCCTGACTCGGTATCGATGGTGAACATGACACCCGATGCACCTAAATCAGATCGCACCATGCGCTGAATACCCGCGGATAAAGCCACCTCAGAATGCGCAAAACCCTTATGCACTCTATAGCTGATAGCTCGGTCGTTATAAAGCGAGGCAAAGACCTCTTTGATTTTGAGCAAAATTTGGTCAATGCCCTCTACATTTAAATAACTTTCCTGCTGGCCAGCAAAAGAGGCGTCTGGCAAATCCTCTGCTGTCGCAGATGATCGCACTGCGAAAGAACCACTACCGGAATGGTCGGTAAGTTTGTCAAAAGCCACCTTGATGGCATCTTCAAATGCTTGAGGAAAAGGCTGTTCGAGTATCCAATTTCGAATTTGCAAGCCCACAGAAGTAAGTTCCGCTAAGTTAGATGCATCCAGTTCAGAAAGCAAAGCGTTGATACGCAACGATAAATCGTTGTGTTTCAAAAAATCTTTGAAAGCGAAAGAAGTTGTGGCAAATCCTGTTGGAACACGAACACCTTGGGGTAGTTGTGAAATCATTTCACCAAGACTGGCATTTTTGCCCCCAACTGCCTCAACATCTGACATGCGTAACAATTCAAAAGGCACAACCAAATCAGTTGCCTGAAAAAGTACAGACATCGCTAAACTCCAAAGTTAAAATTAGTTTCAATGCTTGAATTTGCACTGGGTATTGACACTTTTTGCATTCATTTTGTTGTGTTTTAGTGAGAAAGCAATGAAAGACAATACTTTTAGTGCTTTCATTTTAGACCTGATTTTCTGACTACCCAAGGCGGCTTTCTTATGACGAATCGATCTGTTTTTTTTGTCTCTGATGGAACTGGAATCACAGCCGAAACATTTGGCAATGCCATCCTTGCGCAGTTCGAATATGAATACCGTCACATCCGCTTACCCTTTATTGACACCATTACAAAGGCTCACCAAACTGTCGAGCAGATCAATGCTTGCTATGAAAAAGAAGGCCTCAAGCCCATTGTGTTCACAACACTCGCGAATGAAGAGGTCTTAGATGTGGTGAGTAGAGGTTGTAAAGGACTGATACTGGATATGTTCAGTAATTTTGTTAACCCCTTAGAAACCGAATTTCAAACAAAATCCAATCACCGAATAGGTCGGTTTTCAGATGCCAGCAAAAGCAAGGCATACCACGACCGTATTGAAGCAATTAATTACAGTTTGGCTCATGACGATGGTCAGACTCAAACGGATCTAGACAAATCCGATGTCATCTTAGTGGGTGTGAGCCGAAGTGGAAAAACACCCACCAGTTTGTATTTGGCGATGCAGCACGGCTTGAAAGCTTCAAATTACCCTCTTATTCCTGAAGATTTTGAAAGGCAAGTGTTTCCACCGGCCCTCTTGCCGCATTTATCGAAAATTTTTGGCCTCACAATTCAACCAGAACGATTGAGCGAAATCCGGAATGAGCGGCGCCCCCACTCGCGTTATGCCAGCCTTGAAAATTGCAAGATGGAGGTCTTAGAAGCAGAATCTATGATGCGAAGGTATGGGGTTAGATGGCTTTCAACGACCACAAAAAGCATTGAAGAAATTGCCACTACCATCTTGCAAGAAATCAAACCAGAAAGACTGATTTACTGAGCTGCTAGTGCTGCGATTCCCGCTTTAGCAATTTGGGCGTCTTCATTGGATTTAACACCACTGACGCCAACAGCGCCAATGGTTTGCCCATCTTTGACAACAGGAACACCGCCCTCCAATAGCCCCTCCAACACAGGCGCGCTCAAAAACGAAAAGCGTCCTGAATTGATAACGTCTTCATAGACCTTGCTCTCTCTTCGGCCCAATGCCGCTGTATGGGCTTTCGCAGGTGCAATATGGGCAGAAACAGGTGCAGCACCATCTAGCCTTTGTAGCCACAATAAATGACCACCCTCATCAACAATGGCAATGGTTACAGCCCACTGGTGTTTGATTGCCTCAGCCTCAGCGGCAGCTGCAATGGCTTTCACATCGGAGAGTTCTAAAGAGAATTTGGTTTGCATAAGATAAATTGCAGAATTGAATAAGAAGCCTTAGCTTAGCATTAGCGTGACAATTATTGATGCTGCCCGCTTGAATTGGGTAAAATCATCTTCATCTAAGATCCATATAACTCTTTAAGGAGATTATCATGTCTGACAACATAGAAACCATTGGTTACCGCGAACTAGGTGCTTCCTCTTCGGATAGCAATAAAGTACTTCGCAATACTTATTGGCTTCTTGCGCTAACCTTGATTCCAACTGTTTTAGGTGCTTGGTTTGGAATCGCCACTGGTGTCAGTTACTACCTGTCAGGTGGTTTAGGCATGATTTTCTTCATTGCTGGCGCTTTCGGTTTTGTCTATGCCATAGAAAAAAACAAGGACTCCGCAGTAGGCATAGCCTTTTTACTTGGCTTTACTTTCTTCATGGGGCTGATGTTGTCTCGCCTCATTGCCATGGTTTTAGGCTTCAAAAATGGCACTGAGTTGGTTATGACGGCATTTGGCGGAACGGCTGGCGTCTTTTTTATTATGGCCAGTCTTGCATCTGTGATCAAAAGAGACCTTAGCAACATGGCCAAGTGGTTATTTGTTGGGGTCATGGTTTTAATGGTTGCCAGCATCATCAACATATTTGTCGGTTCTGGACCAGGAATGATGGTCATTTCTGTTTTATCCATTGGTATTTTTAGCGCTTTCATGCTGTATGACATCAAGCGAATCATTGATGGCGGAGAAACCAACTACATCAGTGCAACATTAGCGCTTTACATGAACGCTATCAATATTTTCCAAAGCTTATTGTCCCTCTTGGGTATTCTTGGGGGTGACTCCGAGTAATCAACTTTGTGGGAAGAATCAATTAAGGCCTCTTAAGAGGCCTTTTTTATTGAAGTTCGAAAACAGCCATGCTTTCGACATGCGCGGTATGAGGAAACATGTTCAGCATTCCAGCAGCAGTACATGCATAGTTTGCTTGATGAACCAGCAGTGAAGCATCTCTTGCAAGCGTAGCAGGATTACAGCTGATGTATACAATTTTAGAAGGTGGGAGCCACGATGGATTGGCGTCTTGGCTGACAAGACTAACGAGAGCATTTACCAATGCATGCGCCCCCTCACGAGGTGGATCTATTAACCATTTGTCGGCATGTCCCAGTTCCAATAGATCGTTGTCACTAATTTCAAAAAGGTTTTGGGTTTTGAAGTGAACTTCACCCAAGGTTAAACCTAGCTGGTTTCGCTGCTCCAAATTGAACTGAAAATTCGACTTGGCCAGTGACACCATTGATTGACTACCCTCAATGCCAATGACTTCTTTCGCTTGGGTTGCGATAGGCAAAGTGAAATTTCCCAGACCACAAAACCAATCTATCACTCGATCAGTGGAGGAAACTTTAAGCAAGGCAATGGCCTTAGAAACCATGATTTCATTGATAAACGGATTCACCTGCGTGAAATCTGTTGGGCGAAAAAACATTTTCAAATCAAAGTCTGCTAATTCATAACTTAGCTTTTCAGTTTTAACGCTACTCCCATCCGGTTCTAACAACTTGACGGAATCAGGACCTTTAGATTGGAGCCACCATTGCACATCATGCCGCACAGAAAATTCTCTAAGCAGTTGCATATCTCTGTCACTTAATGGGTGCATGTGGCGCAACACAAGTGCAGTGACTGTTTGGGTACATGCCAACTCAATTTGAGGGCAACTCTCTTTACTGTCCAGGCTTTCAATCAATCCTCTAAGGGGAAGCAGCAATAGAGAAACTTTAGTGGGTAACACTTCGCAGTAAGACATATCTGCGACATAACTGCTTTTTCGTTCATGAAACCCAATCAGAACTTTTGCTTTCTTCCTGACATAGCGAACAGAAAGTCTCGCGCGGTATCTGTAAGCCCAATCCAATCCATGAACCGGCCTTAACATAAAGTCAGGTTTAACCTTGCCTAAATGCCAGAGGTTATCCTCCAGTACACGCTGTTTGATTGCAACTTGGGCTGCTGGATTTAAATGCTGCATTTTGCAGCCGCCGCAGGCACCTGAATGCAGCCCGAAAAAATCGCATTGAGGCCTGACCCGTTGTGATGATTCCTTTAAAAGCGACTTAAGCGTTCCTTGTTCCCAATTATTTTTTTTTCGATGAATATTTGCGGTCACTTCCTCAAAAGGAAGGGCACCTTCAATGAATACAACTTTTCCGTCTGCTCGATGGGCAATACCCTGTGCATCCAAATCAAGTGACTCTATGAAAAGCGATGGAGTCTGGACGGATTGATGCATATTCTCAGACTCATCAGGTGGCAAAACTTGGTGCATGAAATGGTTTTAGCGGGCGGGTAAAAATTTCAAAGGATCCACTGGTTTACCCAAGCGTCGCAACTCAAAATGTAATTTAACTTGCTCTGAATCTGAGTTTCCCATCTCTGCGATTTTTTGCCCCCTTTTAACCGATTGATCTTCTCGAACAAGCAATGTTTGGTTGTGGGCATAAGCCGTTAGAAAGGTATTGTTGTGCTTCAAGATCACCAAGTTCCCATACCCCCGCAAACCTGAACCGGCATAGACCACTTTGCCATCTGCTGCAGCCCAAACGGCATCACCTGCTTTTCCTGAGATATCGATACCCTTGTTTTTGGAATCATCAAATGCAGAACTGATGGCTCCTTGAGCCGGCCATGTTAATTGAAAAGAGTCATCAGAACCTTCGCTTTTGATCGTGGCCACAGCCGGCGGTTCAACCGCGCTTGGACTCTTCTTTTCCTCTGGAAGGGCTGAAATAGTACCAATTTGAACAGGCTTTGTGATTGCCACTTCTTGCGCCGTATCTCCCGTAGGAGGTGCAATACGAAGCACCTGACCTACCTCAATCACATTGGGATTTTCGATATTGTTCCAACGAATAATATCGCGCCAGTTTTGACCTTGATCGAGGCCGATACGAATCAACGTATCTCCTGGTTTCACTGTGTAATAGCCTGAACGATTTGAGTTTTCAACTGGGGATGTAGTTGCCTTGACTTGGTCCGAGACTGACGCAGGCAAAGGGGTAGCCGCTTTGGGTTGGGTCGCACCTACAGACTTGGTTTTATTGACGGGTCTTTCTTCCACCGGAGCTGGCACACTTCTTCCAAAACCCATACAACCAGCCGTGAAAACCGCTAAGCCTAAGCAGACGTAGCGCGCAACTGCAAAGATACTTGAAAAATTATTCATAACACTTAAGCGACTCCTGATCGCAGAGGCACAAAGTTAACTGGCTCTAAAAAAGACTTTTTAAACCCGTTTTCGGATTTGTCGATAACAACCAGGACTTGAGACCCATTTTGATGCATCACTGGCGCAACCAAACGGCCACCGACTGCCAGTTGATCAAGCCAAGGGGTTGGAATATGTTCACCGCCTGCAGCAGAAATGATTCCTGCATATGGTGCACCTTGTGGGAACCCCAACATGCCATCACCCAAAATCAGATGAATATTGGGAAACCGCATGGGACGCAAATTTTCTTTTGCTTTTTCATAAAGACCTTGAATTCGCTCAACAGTGTAGACCTCGTTGGAGACCTGACCCAGTAAAGCTGCTTGATAACCACAACCTGTACCAATCTCCAGAACGCGAGAAAGTTTACCGGTGATCATCAAATTTTTTCCCTGGCGTAAAAGTTCAATCATTCGCCCAATGACGTTAGGTTTTGAAATGGTTTGACCAAAACCTATGGGCAAACTGGTATCTTCGTAAGCTTGGTTGGCCAATGCTGTATCGATAAATTTATGTCGCTCAATCACGGAGAAAGCATGCAGCACCATTTCGTCCTGAACGCCTTGCTCAGCCAATTTAAGAACCATGCTTTCTCTAACTTTAGTGGAATCAAGACCCACACCCGAGGCTTGAAGCGCAAAGCTGTCGAGTGCCAATTCTTTGGGACCTGTAGAGAAATGCACAGTACTTTTTGTTGATTGAGGCTTTGGTGGGGAAAGCCCTTCAACCTTGGCAGGGAAACTGGGTTTTTGCTTCATTAATCGAGTTTCCAAGATTCAGCAGCAGTATTCCAAAAACCAAGTTGTGCATGTTCTGTGAGATCAACTTGTAAGGGCGTGACAGCGACACGTCCCTGCGAAGTCGCAAAAAAATCAGTGTCATGCGATTCATCTTTTGCAGGTCCAGCGCTACCTATCCAGTACATGGTTTCGCCCCGTGGACTCTCCTGCGTAATGACCCGCTGAGCAGGATGGCGACGACCTAAGCGGCAAACTTTAGGTGGACCTAATTTTTCCATAGGTAGATTGGGGATATTGACATTCAAAAGCCAAGGTGAGGACTGGGCCTGATGTGATTGCATCAACTCAATAACCATCCTCTTAGCATAGACCGCAGCATCTTGAACGTATCCCCAATCACGTTCTACTTGTGAAAAAGCAATGGCTGGCACGCCCATCAAATACCCTTCCATGGCAGCGCCAACGGTTCCAGAATAAATGGTGTCATCACCCATATTGGCACCATTGTTGATCCCAGATACAACCAAATCAGGCATGTAGCCTAGCAAGCCCGTCAATGCAATATGAACGCAATCAGCTGGGGTTCCAGTCACGTATTTAAATCCATTGTGAGCAGTACGTATATAAATGGGAGCGTGCAAGGTCAGTGCATTTGATTTCGCGCTATTGTTTTGCTCAGGTGCGACCACTTCGACGTGCGCAATATCTTTCAAGGCCTCATACAAAGCGATAATGCCTTTTGCTTGGTACCCATCATCATTGGAAAGAAGAATTTTCATGCCTTGCCCATAAAAACACTATTGTAAGGTTTGGGTATTAAGGGGAAAACCAATTTCAACGACAGCGATTGGGTATATTGTTTAAATGAATAACTGGATTTTATAAGGATCAATATGAAAGCATGGCTGTGTGAAAACCCTGTTGGTGTCGATGCACTGCAGTGGACAGAAACCCCTACTCCTTCACCTGGACCTGATGAGGTTCTTCTTGAAATCAAAGCTGCAAGTCTCAATTTTCCTGATATTTTGATTGTTCAAAACAAGTATCAAATGAAGCCACCGCTTCCTTTTGTTCCAGGGTCAGAATATGCAGGGGTTATTCAGGCCTTAGGTTCAAATGTCAAACATCTGTCAATAGGTCAGTCAGTCGCTTGCTTGTCTGGCACAGGCGGTTTTGCCACGCATACCTTGGCGCCTGCACATCTGTGTTTACCCCTTCCCAGCAACTTTCCCATGGTGGATGCTGCAGCATTTATTATGATTTATGCAACCTCTTACCATGCACTGGTTGACCGAGCCCAACTTAAGGCGAATGAAACTGTTTTGGTCCTTGGCGCTGCAGGCGGCGTTGGATCAGCGGCGATTCAAATTGCAAAAGCTGTTGGGGCCAAAGTCATCGCTGCCGCTTCTTCTCAAGAAAAATGTGATCTTTGTCAAAAATTAGGTGCCGACGAAGTCATCAATTACAGTCAGGGAAATTTTCGTGACCAAGTAAAAGCATTGACTGGTGGCAAAGGCCCTGATGTCATTTATGACCCCGTTGGGGGCGATTTTGCAGAACCTGCATTTCGGTCAATTGCTTGGCGAGGAAGGTATTTGGTCGTCGGTTTTGCAGCTGGGCCAATCCCTGCACTGCCCTTTAATCTGGCGCTGCTTAAGGGCGCCTCCATCGTCGGTGTTTTTTGGGGTGATTTCGCAAAACGTGAACCCAAAGCAAATGCGGAAATGATGTCTACGCTGCTTGATTGGCACCGTCAGGGCCTCATAAAACCGCATATTGACTCCACGGTTGAAATGGGGAAGCTACCCCTTGCATACGCAAGAATGGGTTCTAGAGAGGTAATGGGTAAACTGGTTTTGGTTAACTAAGCATTACACTTAATACAATGGCAATTTCAGTCATCTCATGGAACCCACTTCCATAGGTATGTCATTTTTGTTCAACTTCAAAGGTGCTCAATGAGTCAAATTTTGCAATCTCTATACAAAACACTTCTTGCTGGACTTGTTTTGTTGATCGTGGTTATTTTTATCGCCACATCGGTGTCGGGTCATAGCATTCAGTTCAGCCACGCATGGGGAGCGTTTGTCATGCGATGGTTGCATGTTGCCTCTGGCATTATGTGGATCGGACTTCTTTGGTACTTCAATTTTGTTCAAATCCCTTCCATGCCCAGCATTCCTGATGAGCAAAAACCTGCCATAAGCAAAGTTATTGCGCCAACAGCATTATTTTGGTTCCGCTATGGCGCGTTAGCAACCGTGGTTACTGGCCTTTTGTTGGCTTGGATGCAAGGTTATTTGGTGCTCGCCTTGACCCTGCAGATTCCATTTGCCGCCATAGGTATTGGTATGTGGATAGCCTTGCTGATGGCTTTTAATGTCTGGTTTATCATTTGGCCTAACCAGAAGAAAGCTTTGGGTATCGTTGCTGTAGAACCTGCGGAAAAAGCGAAAGCGGCCAGAACAGCTATGCTGACATCCCGCGTTAACACCATGTTATCAATCACCATGCTTTATATGATGGTGGCACAACAAAACGCCGGCCTGTAATTTGCGCTAAGCAAAAAGCCCTGCAAGTCTTAGAAACTTGCAGGGCTTTTTTTATGGGTATTTTTTTACACCCAGCTGTTACAGATCAGGCTGCAACAGGGAGTTTTTCGGTATAGCCTAATTTGGTTAAAGCCGCTTCTAAATGCGCAACGCTTCTTTCAACATTATGAAGTTTCTCAAGCCCAAATAATCCTATGCGAAACGTCATAAAGTCTGAACGTTCATCACACTGAAGGGGAACACCAGCAGCAGTTTGGAGACCCAGAGCAAGGAATTTTTTACTGTTTTGAATTTCAGGATCGGTAGTAAAGCTGACAACGACGCCAGGGGCTTTAAAGCCATCCGCGGCAACACTGTTGATACCTCGACTTTCAAGCAAGTGACGAACCTGAACGCCAAGATCAATTTGTTCTTGACGCACTTTTTCGAAACCATAAGCACGGGTCTCTTGCATGACTTCACGCAACCGGGTCAACGCATCCGTAGGCATGGTTGTGTGATAAGAATGCGTACCTTTTTCATAACTCTCCATGATCTGCAACCATTTTTTCAAGTCACAGGCAAAGCTAGAACTTTGGGTTTGATCGATATGGGCTCTGGCTCTTTCACTTAACATGACCATGGCACAACAAGGTGAACCGCTCCAACCTTTTTGCGGTGCGCTGATAAGGACATCTACACCCGTGTCCTTCATATTGACCCACATCGCACCAGAAGCAATGCAATCCAATACAAGCAAGCCTCCAACTTTGTGAATGGCTGCAGATACTGCGCGAAGATACTCATCGGGCAAAATCATGCCAGCTGAAGTTTCAACATGGGGAGCAAAAACAACGGAAGGCTTGTGTTGTTCTATGGCAGATACAACCTCGTCAATCGGCGCGGGAACCCAAGGAGATTGAGCGTTTTCGGAGGAAATGGGTCGAGCCTTCATGACAATGGTCTCTGACGGAATATGACCCATATCAAAAATTTGTGACCAGCGGTAACTGAACCAGCCATTTCGAATCACCAACACTTTTTGCCCTGTGGCGAATTGCCTGGCGACAGATTCCATTCCAAAAGTACCACTGCCCGGTACAAGTACGCTGGAAGGTGCGTGGTATACCTCTTTCAAAATAGAAGAGATATCTTTCATTACGCCTTGAAATCTGTTGGACATATGATTCAGAGCCCTGTCGGTATAAACGACAGAAAACTCCAACAGCCCATCGGGATCAATATCAGACAGCAAGCCAGGCATAGCAGTGCTCCAAAAAATTAGGCAGGAGAAAAAATGGGGTGGCTGACGGGACTCGAACCCGCGACAACAGGAATCACAATCCTGGACTCTACCAACTGAGCTACAGCCACCACTGAAAAGTTATTATAGAACTTGGTACGCCAAAACCATGTCAAGGTTGTTTTAATAAGTTAGCAGACGAGGGTTTTTCAACTTTATAGTCAACTTTAAACAAAGCTTTAAGGTAACTGAAATATGCGATGTTTTCAGCCGAGGCCCATGCTTTGGCATATTTGCCAACTGAGTCTTTACGGTCAGTGACTGGCAAAGAGCCTACAACACTGTTGATTTTGACAACACCATAACCCTTAGCACCTAAATCGACACCCACCATGATGGGCAATTTAGACACATCCGCACGCATGGCAGATTCAATCAATGCAGCAGGCAATTTTTGGTTCTGTTCACGGGAAATCACAACAGGCGCCTGAAGCTTGGCGGAAGAATTGTCTTTCTTCCATTGTTCAAGACTCTCAATGCCCTGCTTTTTTGCAATTTCAAGTGATTTTTGCGATAAAACAGTCTGAACAATCATGGGTTTGACATCATCCAACTGAAGGTTGGTAGCAGGCTTGTGTGTCACCACACGTGCGGATACCAATTGATTGGAGCCAGTTTCGACCGCTTCCGTATTGTGTTTTTTCTCAATGGCATCGGCACTGAATATCGATTGCAATAACTTTTGATTTGACCAAAGTGATTTGGTGTTTGAGGCATTTTGCTTAGAAATATCTTTGGCAATTTGTATATCTAATTTGAATTTTTGAGCCACAGGTTTGAGACTGTCTGACTGCTCATAAACCATATTGGTAAATTGATCAGCCATTTCCGCATACTTCTTTTTGGCAAGATCGCGCTTCAAATCTTGTTCAAGCGTTGATCGAACCTCTTGAAAGGAAGACTTTCCAGAGGACTTGATATCTGTCAACTGAATAATGTGGAAACCAAACTCGGTTTCGACAACATCGCTGATCTCACCTTTTTTAAGAACAAATGCAACCTCCTCGAATGGCTTCACCATTGCCCCACGCGCAAAGAAATCAAGATCACCGCCTCTGGCGGCAGATCCCGGATCTTGAGAGTTCTTTTTTGCTAACTCAGCAAATTGCTGAGGAGATTTGCGAAGGCTGTCTAAGATTGACAAAGCTTTATCTTTAGCCAACTTTTTGTCAGAGGGACTCGCATCTTTTGATGCGGCAATCAAAATATGACTGGCGCGCCTTTCTTCTTTGGCATTGAGAATATTTTGGTTTTGATCGAAATAAGCTTTTAATTCTGCTTCACTGACAGAAATGGTCTTTTCAATGTTTGCCAAATCCAGAACGACATATTCAATGTCCACAGTCTCAGCGGTTTTGTATTCCTGTACGTGCGTTGCAAAATAGTTTTTTATATCTTCATCGGTAGGCTTGGCAGAATCAAGGTAATCTGAAGCTGAAAAAATAGCCACTTGGATTTCGCGTTGCTGGAGAAATGCATCAAGTGTCACCGCTGCTTGTGAAGCTGGGGCAAAACTGCTCGAGCCAACACCGCCCACGACTTGCCTGACTGCCAGGTCAGATCGCACACGCGATTCAAAAATGTCAGGAGTCATGCCTTGCGCACTGAGAAATGATTTGTATTTCTCAATGTCGTAAGTCCCGTCTGCATTTTTCAAAGCGGCAAAGGAGTCCACTTCACCAATTGTTTTTACCAATTTTTGGTCTGATATCTTGATGTTGAGTTTGGATGCACTGGCTTCCAGAACTCTTGAGCGAATGATTCTCTCCAGTGCCATGAACTTCATCGCAGGTGTATCAAACATAGCCACATCCATACCAGGCATGGACGCCCGCATACGTTCGACTTCTTGCTTGTGCACTTGTTCCCATTCAGGCACAGAGATTTCCCGGCCGTTAACGGAAGCCGCGACAGCGCCCTTTTCATTGAACCTTTTGTATCCATCAATTCCAAAAAGAACAAAAGATGGAAAGATCAAAATAATCAGCAAAATTTGCATGATTTTTTTGTTGCGCTGAATGAATTCAAACATAAATCAACTCTGCTGAAAAGAAAGGCGAACCTGTGTTCGCCTTTGAAGATTGGTGGGTGCTGACGGGCTCGAACCGCCGACCTACGCCTTGTAAGGGCGCCGCTCTACCAACTGAGCTAAGCACCCCACCTTGATTAACCTATCAGTTTAAAGCATCTTTCAAAGCCTTACCAGCTCTGAACTTTGGTGCCTTAGAAGCTTTGATGGTGATCGCTGCGCCAGTTGCTGGGTTGCGGCCACTGCGCTCTTCACGATGAGAGACTTCAAATGTTCCAAAACCCACGAGGGAAACGGCATCGCCCTTTTTCAAGGCAGCGGTAATGGTATCCAAAGCAGATTCCAAAGCGCGGGTGGCCGCAGCTTTAGAAATATCGGCATCGGTCGCCATGTGTTCAATCAATTCAGTTTTATTCACAAAAGTCCCCTTGACATCAGGTGTGATTTGTTGGGTTAAAGTAAGTTAGGTTGGGTGCATGGAAAACCACACAACTCTATTCTAGTAGGTTTTAAAAGTAACGCCTCTTTGGGGAAGTTGCTTGCTCACAGTTACACAAAACGAAGGTATTGGGCAATCGCTTTACCCACATCGGTACAACTGGCTGTTCCCCCTAAATCAGGTGTTCGCGGACCTTGGTTGACTGGGTTCAAACATGCCTCAATGGCACTGATAATTTTGTCGTGTGCAGGCTTGTATCCTAAAAACTCAAGCATCATGGCTGCGCTCCATATTTGTCCAATCGGATTTGCAATGCCTTTGCCCGCAATATCAGGAGCAGATCCATGCACAGGTTCAAAAAGAGAGGGGGATGTTCTGGCAGGATTGATATTTGCACTCGGTGCAATGGCAATGGTTCCCGTACATGCAGGGCCAAGATCACTCAAAATATCACCAAACAGATTGCTGGCCACCACAACATCGAAAAAATCTGGGCGCTGAACAAAGTGAGCGGTCAAGATGTCAATATGGAATTTATCAAATCGTACATCCGGAAAACTTCGACTCATGGCCTGTACTCTTTCATCCCAATAAGGCATTGTGATGGCGATACCATTTGACTTTGTCGCACTGGTGAGATGCTTTTGAGGTCTTGATTGCGCGAGTTGAAATGCAAAATCCAAGACACGATCTACACCGATGCGGGTCATGACTGTTTCTTGCATGACCATCTCTCTGGCAGTGCCCTCAAACATTCTTCCACCAATACTTGAGTACTCCCCTTCTGTATTTTCGCGAACAATGTACATGTCAATTTCGCCAGGCATCCTTGGAGAGCCATCGGGGCGAACCACAGGCGCAACCACCCCAGGCATCAGCCTAGCGGGTCTTAAATTGATGTATTGATCAAATTCACGCCTGAAAAGAAGCAATGAATTCCATAAAGATATGTGGTCAGGAATTTTTTCTGGCCACCCAACAGCACCAAAATAAATAGCATCGTGCCCGCCGAGCAAGTCGCGCCAGTTATCAGGCATCATTTTTCCGTGCTTTTCAAAGTAAGGCCAACACGCAAAATCAAACACATGCAAATGCAAAGGGATGCTGAATAAATCAGCAGCAACTTGAAGAACCCGCAAACCTTCAGGCATCACTTCCGTGCCTATCCCATCTCCAGCAATAACGGCAATTCTCTTTTTAGTCATGCGCAGAAATACCCCAGTGTTGTGCAAATATCATTTCATCGCGGCCCGAATGTGGGGAATGGCTTTTTTCAAATAGTAAAACATTGACCACATGGTCATAACGGCTGCCAGCCATATCAAAATACGGCCACAGTAACCAGTATCTAACCAACCCCAAAGCAAACCGTCATAAAGCAGAAATGGAATCGCGACCATTTGCAGCGTTGTCTTGAGTTTTCCAAGCATATTCACTGCGACACTTTTGGCTGCGCCTATCAAAGCCATCCACTCTCGGAGTGAAGAAATAGCGATTTCTCTGCCAATAATCAAGAGGGCAACAATGACATCTACCCGCCCTAAATCAACCAACACGAGCAAACTTGCACACACCAAAAACTTATCAGCCACTGGATCTAAAAATGCCCCAAAAGCAGAGGTTTGATTTAATTTTCGAGCCAAATATCCATCCAGCCAATCAGTCAACGCAAACAAAACAAACATGATGGTTGCAATCAGATTTTTGGTTTGACTTTCAAGTGGCACATCGAAAATAAAAACAATAAATGGAATAGCTGCAATTCGGGTCCATGTCATCAAGTTGGGGATACTAAAAAACATATGTTCAATCGTAAGCAATGAATGCACGGTTTTTAAAACCAGCGCCAGCAAGTTTGTTCATGGAGACATCTGTGGGGGTGAAAATAACTTTGTCGCTCAACGCAATTTCAGCTTCGCAATGATTGAGTTGAAACAAGACTTTGACTCCCAATCCACCGCGCTTTTCAGGCGGATAGGACTGCGAACCATTTACGCTTGACGTTGTCATGTCATATTTCAATAACTCATCGACATCAATATACTCCTGCCCCATTTCGAGCCTAAGGTATTTACCAAATTGGCATCTAGCCTCGAACAAATTCTGCGCTTGAAGTAGCGTTAAACGCACTTGGGAAGGGTCTCTTCTGTCCGTTTGCACCCTGATTTGTGCAATGACTAAATGGTCCTCTTCAATGTACTTTCTGTTTGTATTGAACACATTTTCATCGGCGGTAATTTCAACAGTGGCTGACATGTCATCTAGTTCAAAGATGTACAACTTACCTCTGGCTGTATTGATGAAGCGATCGTTCGTGACAATTCCAACAACCCATTGCGCTTCTTTACTTTCTGCCAAATCAGCCAAAGGGGTTTTGATAAATTTTCTGACCTCAACTGCGTATTCTTCAAACAAGTGCCCAGATAAATGAAAGCCTATTGCCGACTTTTCACTGTTCAAACGCTCTCTGACGGTCCAAATCGATTCATGCACCAGCGCAGGTTCTTCAAAATGCGCGCCATGCCCCGCATCAAAAAGACCAACTTGGTGAAGATTGTTTGCCTGCGTTTGTGCAAACTCCCAAGCCAAGTCAACCGACGATAAAAGTGATGCGCGATGCGGTGAAATACCATCAAAAGCACCTGCCTTTATCAATGCCTCAACCGAACGTTTATTGACTTTGGTTCGATCAATTCGCGCACAAAAGTCAAATAAGCTTGTGTAGAGTCCGTTTTGTTGCCTCTCGTTGACTATTTCTGAAATAGCCAATTGACCTGTTCCTTTGATTGCACCCAGACCATAGCGGATGACATTGGGCCCCAAGGGTGAAAAAACATAGTCGCCAGTATTGATATTTGGGTTTTCAAAATGGATGCCAAAGCGAACAGCATCGTCAAAAAGAATTTTCAGCTTGTCGGTATCCCCCATCTCAACCGTCATATTGGCGCAAAAAAACTCAGCTGTGAAATGAACTTTGATCCACGCCGTTTGGTAGGCAAGAAGTGAATAGGCAGCCGCATGCGATTTATTGAAACCGTACCCAGCAAATTCCTCCATCAAATCAAATATGGCATCAGCTTGTTGAGCCGAAATTTGGTTTTTCTCCGCACCTTTTTGGAAGATTGACCTGTGCAATGCCATTTCCTCGGCCTTCTTCTTGCCCATGGCTCTTCTTAATAAGTCTGCGCCCCCCAGGCTGTAGCCACCCAATATTTGAGCTGTCTGCATCACTTGCTCTTGGTACACCATGATGCCGTAGGTTTCCGACAAGACAGCTTCGACCAATGGATGTGGGTAAACCACCTGCTCTCGCCCGTGTTTTCGCGCCACGAAGCTAGGGATAAGCGCCATGGGTCCTGGCCTGAACAGCGCATTGAGGACAATCAAATCTTCCAAGCGTGAAGGCTTGGCATCTTTGAGCATGGCTTGCATACCTCTGCTTTCAAATTGGAAAACAGCTTCTGTTTTTCCTTGCGAAAACAATTTGTAGGTATTGGCATCGTCAAGCGGAATATCCTCCAACGACCACTGTGGATCGATCCCCGCTTTTTGCAGAATCAAATTCTTGGCATGTTCAAGAATAGTGAGCGTCGCCAAACCCAAGAAGTCAAATTTCACCAACCCAATGGCTTCAACATCGTCTTTATCAAATTGGCTGACAGAAGAAGGACTGGCAGATTGTTGGTACAAAGGACAAAAATCAGTCAACTTGCCAGGCGCGATCAACACACCGCCCGCATGCATGCCCACGTTTCTTGTTAGCCCCTCCAAATCTTGGGCCAGATTAAGCAGTATCTTGACCTCGTCCTCCTTGTCATAGCGTTGCGCCAACAAGGGCTCTTGTTCCAATGCCGAAGCAATGGTGATGTGTTGTCCTGGCTTATTGGGTATGAGTTTTGAAAGGCCATCACAAAAGGTGTAACTCATGTCCAATGTACGACCCACATCACGTATAGCAGCACGTGCCGCCATGGTGCCAAAGGTCACAATTTGGCTGACAGCCTCTCGACCGTATTTTTCTTTCACATAGTCAATGACCCTGTCTCGGTTAGCCTGACAAAAATCAATATCAAAGTCAGGCATTGAAACGCGCTCAGGGTTGAGAAAACGTTCGAAAAGTAAGCCATATTTCAAAGGATCTAAATCCGTGATGCCCAATGCAAACGCCACCAATGAACCTGCGCCAGAGCCTCTTCCTGGGCCCACGGGACAGCCGTTTTTCTTTGCCCAATTAATGAAGTCGCTGACGATCAAAAAATACCCAGGGAACCCCATCTTCAAAATGGTTTGAATTTCAAACTCTAGTCTGGTTTGATATTCAGCTTGAGCTTCTTGCCTTTGCTGCGCATGGGGAAATAATTTTTCAAGACGTTTGGATAACCCCTCTTGGGAGATATGTCGAAAATAAACATCAATTGGTACGCTTTGTCCATCTGCCTGAATGGGGGTGGGGTATTCCGGAAGCTGGGGTTTGCCCAAAATGAGTTGTAAGTGACAGCGCCTGGCAATGTGGACTGAATTGGTAACAGCACTCGGCACATCTGAGAACAGCCGAGCCATTTCTTCTGAGCTTTTAAAGTACTGATCTCGCGTGAATGAACGATTGCGCTTTGGATTGCCTAGTATTTCACCTTGGGAGATACAGACTCGGGCTTCATGTGCCTCAAAATCTTTCGGCTCTAAAAATTGCACAGGATGCGTTGCAACCACAGGGACTGATAATTTGGCAGCAAGCGTCACTGCAGCAGCGATGTATCGTTCTTCATCTGGACGTCCAATGCGTTGCAATTCCAGATACAAACGATCGTCGAAAAGGTTTTTGAGTTTCAAGCAAAGTGTTTCAGCTTGATCTTCATTTCCTTGCAATAAGGCTTGACCGATAGGACCCAATTGTCCACCTGACAAAAGGATGAGGCCAGCCGCTAACTCTTCCAACCATGACCAGAGCACAGTTGGCGACTGCGACTTCTGGTCTTGTTGCAACCAAGAGCGCGTGAGCAATTCACATAAATTCAAGTACCCTTGGGTAGACTGAGCGAGCAGCAAAACTTTTGAATGGCCAACGCCCTCTTCACTTGTTAAATTTAACTCTGCACCAATGATTGGCTGAACACCAGACTGTCTGCAAGCGGTATAAAACTTGACAGCCCCAAAGATATTGTGAATGTCAGTGATCGCCAAAGCGGGTTGTGAAAATTGCCTTGCTTGGCTTACGACTTCTTCAATTCGACAGGTTCCATCTGACACAGAGTATTCGGTATGGAGTCGAAGATGTACAAACATAAATGATATTTTAGGGATTTAATGCCTTGAAAAACCCAATGATGTAAACACTTTAAAATTAACCTAAAATTGAACAAAGACGAGGATTCTCATGGCAAGCGAACTTATTCAGCATATTTCTGATACCAACTTCGAAGAGGTTGTTCTTCACTCTGAACAACCGGTTCTGGTGGATTTTTGGGCAGAGTGGTGCGGACCTTGCAAAATGATTGCCCCTGCATTGGATGAGGCCGCCAGTTCTTACCAAGGCAAACTTCAGATCACCAAGCTGAATGTAGATGAAAACAAAGACATTCCCGCCAAATTCGGAATTCGTGGGATCCCTACCCTGATGATTTTCAAAAATGGGCAACTTGCCGCTACCAAAGTAGGCTCGCTCAGCAAAGCCCAATTGACTGAATTTATTGACCAACAACTGTCTTAAGCCCTTTTTTCCTGTCATAATGCCCCACCTTTCAGCGGTTTCAATTCCAAATTTAACCGCCTGACATCCACAAGACTATCCTTCGGACTGGTCTTGTTCCACCCCCCTTCGATCGTTTTACAACTCCCTTTTATTGGAGTATTTGTATGCACCTGAATGAACTCAAGGCACTCCATGTGTCAGAAGTATTGAAGCAAGCTGAAGAGCTTGAAATTGAAAATACGGGTCGTATGCGCAAGCAGGAATTGATGTTTGCCATCATCAAAAAGCGTGCGCGCGCAGGGGAACAAGTTTTTGCAGATGGCGTCTTAGAAATACTGCCAGATGGTTTTGGATTTTTACGCAGTCCAGACACGAGCTACACCGCCAGTACAGATGACATTTACATCAGTCCCAGCCAAGTCAGACGCTTTAACCTGCATACCGGCGACATGATCGAGGGCGAGGTTCGCATTCCTAAGGATGGTGAGCGGTATTTCGCGCTTACCAAGCTCGACCAGGTGAATGGCGATCTTCCTGAAAACAACAAACATAAAGTGATGTTTGAAAATCTCACGCCTCTGTTTCCCAAAGAGCAAATGCGTTTGGAAAGAGACATCAAAGGCGAAGAAAACATCACCGGACGCATCATTGACATCATTGCACCGATTGGAAAAGGCCAGCGTGCATTGCTTGTTGCACCACCGAAAAGTGGCAAAACAGTCATGATGCAGCACATTGCACATGCGATTACCGCAAATTACCCTGAAAGCCATGTCATGGTTTTGCTGGTTGACGAGCGACCTGAAGAGGTCACCGAGATGCAACGAAGTGTGAAAGGCGAAGTGATAGCGTCTACTTTCGATGAACCTGCAGCCAGACACGTTCACGTTGCTGAAATGGTGATCGAACGTGCGAAAAGGCTGGTGGAATTGAAAAAGGACGTGGTCATCTTGCTTGACTCCATCACCCGCTTGGCCAGAGCCTATAACAACGTGGTCCCCAGTTCAGGAAAAGTTCTGTCTGGTGGTGTGGATTCCAATGCACTGCAGCGTCCAAAACGCTTTTTTGGCGCCGCGCGTAAAGTCGAAGAAGGCGGATCATTGACCATCATTGCCACCGCCTTGATTGATACTGGTAGCCGAATGGATGAAGTCATTTTCGAAGAATTCAAAGGCACTGGTAATTGTGAAATTCATTTAGACAGACGACTTTATGAAAAACGCGTCTTCCCTGCCATCCAACTCAACCGAAGTGGCACCCGAAAAGAAGAACTGCTTTTATCACCTGAAATTCTTCAAAAATCCAGAATTTTGAGGCAATTTATTTATAATTTGGATGAAATCGAATCCATGGAACTCATGCTCAAAAACATGAAATCCACCAAGACCAATGTTGACTTCTTCGACATGATGCGACGGGGCGGTTAATAAACCTCAGTTAGAATCTCAGCTTTTGCGAAAAGTGCTCTGGAATGGCCAGTGTGGCTCTCGTACCGATACAAGGAACAGTTATGAAACAAGGTATACACCCAGAATATCGCGAAGTTTGCTTCGTTGATCTTTCCAACGGTTTTAAATTTGTCACACGCACATGTGCCAATACCAAAGAAACCATCAAAATGGACGATGGACGCGAGTTGCCTTTGTACAAACTCGATACTTCAAGTGAATCCCACCCTTTCTATACCGGCACGCAGAAATCTGTGGACACCATGGGTGGTCGCGTTGAAAGATTCCGCAACAAATACGGAAAATCTGCTGCAAAATAATCATGCTTGCGATATAAAAACAGCCTGTATCAGGCTGTTTTTTTTTGCCTATCGCAGGTCTGTACCCCAGCCACTCATTCCCATTGAAAACACCCAATCCCGCCATCGTTACACAAACAGCAGCGCAAAGACTGCCTCGCTGGGCCTTTGTATGTTTGTGCGTGGCTTACGTATGTACAGGTCTGGTTAACCGTGATCCTTGGAAATCTCTCGATGTATCGTCATTCGGCTATATGTGGGAAATCGTCCAGGGAAGAAGTGGCGTATTTGATTTACAAATGGCCCAAATGGCGCCTGAATTACAAGGGCCACTTTCCTACGCGCTGGGTGCAGCTTCCATATTTTTATTTGGCGATTGGTTAACGCCAGATGCGGCGGCCCGACTGCCGTTCATTGGAACATTGCTAGGCGCCTTGATTGCTTCCTGGTATGCCATCTATTTCACTGCCAAAAATCCGCATGCCCAGCCTGTGACATTTGCCTTTGGCGGTGAGGCAAGACCAGAAGAATATGCCAAAGCCATGGCAGATGCTGGACTTTTAGCATTGATTGCATGCCTAGGGTTGGCTTTACCAAGCCACGAAACCACACCCATAGCCATGCAACTGTTTTGCATTGCCATGCTTTTCTGTGGTGCAGCCCTTTTGCGTCAACATATGGCATGGGCTATTGCGCTTATCAATCTCTCATCGGTATTACTGTGCCTGAGTGGTGCGCCCTTTGTGGCATTGGTGCTTGGGCTTGGCATTCTTTTTATTTGCTATCAGCAAAATGCAGCACAAGCTAAACATTTGGCCATGGTTGTGGGCGGCTGCTTGGCCGTGGTGTGTATTGCAACTTGGCTAGGACTTTGGCAGTGGCGACTGATCAGCGCACAAGACGCCATGGCTCAATGGCGAGGCTTACTTCGACTTTTACTTTGGTTCACTTGGCCCGCATGGCCACTTGCAGCCTGGACGCTTTGGACTTGGCGTCATCAATGGAGAAACCATTTTTGGGAACAACATTTGGTTGTCCCTGCATTCTTGACGTTTGTGGTTGTCATTGTCAGCGTCACCACAAAAAACCCAGAACGCACACTGTTGTTGTCCCTGCCTTCACTTGCTTGTTTGGCTGCGTTTGCTCTGCCAACATTGAAACGAAGTTTTTCCGCATTGATTGACTGGTTTACTTTATTGTTTTTTTCAGGTGGGGCACTCATTATTTGGATTGTGTGGCTTTCGCTGCAAACCGGATGGCCTGCCCAACCAGCCATCAACGTCAGCCGATTAACCCCAGGCTATGTTTCAGCGTTTGAATGGGTACATACGATAGTTGCCTTGCTCATTACTGCAATTTGGGGGCGGTTAATCATTTGGCGACTGGGAAGAAACCCACGCTTCATTTGGAAAAGTTTGGTACTTCCTGCATCAGGGGCATTGCTTTGCTGGGTACTGTTGATGACGCTTTGGATGCCTTTGCTCAACTATGCCAGAAGCTACCAGCCCTTGGCTCTGCAAATCAAAGTGATCACAGGTCCAACCAAGTGCCTTTACTCTTTTGGGATGAATCGCGCCCAAATTGCCGGATTAAGTTTTCATGGGCAGTACGAGATCAAAGATTTTGATAAATCCAGACAAGACAATCAATGCCATTGGGTGATTTCGAATCCTGAAGCCTTGGTCTTACATGTAGATGCTGTTAATCCTAGCGAGTGGGAAAACCTCAAAGTCATCAGAAGGCCCTCTGACAAGCGAGAAGATATTGTGATCTTCAAAAGAATAATTTCTTCACCTTCGAATGAGTGAAAGAAAAAAATTGCTGCAACACGCTTTAACCGTGTTGTTAGGTCAGTTGGCAGTGATCGCTTTTGGCGTAACGGATACCATCATTGTGGGACGGTATGACCCACTTGCCCTGGCGGCCTTGTCGATTGGCTCTGCAATTTATATATCGGTCTATGTTGCGTTACTTGGCGTATTGCAAGCCATGCTACCGGTGTTTGCAGAACTGCACGGCGCAAACTCAGCACACAAAATTGGACAACAATTTCACCAGGGAATGTATTTGCTGGTAGGTTTATGTTTACTAGGCATTGGCGTACTTGTATCTCCCGAACGCATTTTGCAATGGACCCAGGTGCCGAAAACAATAAACCAAGGCGTCTTTGACTACCTCTTTTGGTTAGCCATGGCATTGCCACCTGCTTTATTTTTTCGAATGTTCAGTACGTTGAGCCAAAGTGTGGGCCATCCAAAGACAGTGTCACTGATACAAGTGGCAGCACTTTTAGTCAAAATTCCACTCTCTATGCTTTTGGCTTTTGGTTTTGATCAGATTCCACCCAGAGGTCTGCAAGGCTGTGCGCTTGCCACGCTCATTGTCAATTACGCCATGCTCTTCATCAGTATCTGGATGTTAAAAAACAGCGCAATTTATCAGCCCTTTGGTATATGGCGAAAACTTCACCCACCTCGCCTCCATGACATCATGCATATTGCCAAACTGGGTATCCCGAATGGACTGAGTGTGACCGTGGAAGTCACTTCGTTCACGTTGATGGCTTTATTCATTGCAAAAATGGGCGTTACTGCATCGGCCAGTCACCAAGTTGCAGCCAATCTGGCCGCCCTTTTGTACATGGTTCCTTTGTCATTTTCAATTGCCACCAGTGCCAGAGCAAGTTATTGGATGGGTGCCAACAATATTCCCATGGTGAAAAAAACCATATTTACCGGCATCAAACTTTTAATGACTGTCTCATTGGCACTGGCTACCCTGATGTGGTTTGCCAAAACAGAAATCGCCTATATTTACGTCAGAGATTCAAGCATTCTGGCGCTCACAGCACAGCTGATTGGTTTGATTGCGGTGTACCATTTTTTTGACGCACTGCAAACGATATGCTTCTTCACGCTGCGCAGCTTAAAAGTAGCCATGAAACCTTTTCTCATTTACACCTTGCTCTTGTGGGGCGTGGGTCTATGGGGTGGCAATATGCTGGCTTATGAGAATGAAATTATTTTTTTCCAATCGCCAGCCGCATTTTGGTGCTCTAGCAGCACTGCACTCTTTTTGGTCAGTACATGCTTGGTGCTGTTGCTGCTTCATGCATTAAACAAGCTTGCGACGAAGTCGTGATTGAGGAAAGACAAGCACAAAGTTCGATCCCCTGCTTAATTTACTTTCAATGCGCAGTTGGCCGCCATGCCTTTGCATGACATGTTTCACAATAGCGAGTCCCAAGCCAGTACCGCCTGTGTCCCTGGATCGGCTCCTATCCACTCTGTAAAAACGCTCTGTCAGCCGCGACAGGTGCTCAGGTGCAATACCCGTGCCCGTATCCACCACTGAGAATTCAAACGTCTCGTCCTTTTGCATCCAAGACACCTTCACATGTTCACCACTCGGTGTGTAGCGAATCGCATTGCTGACAAGATTTGAAAATGCACTTTTTATTTCTTCAGAGGAACCAGAAATTTCATACCCAATAAGGGCCTCTGGTATTTCAAATACCAAGTTCAGCATCAATCCATTCTTTAAATTCAAAGCTTCTAACAAAGCCTTAGCTTCATCATGACAGCTGTTCCAAAGTTGTTTGAAATCATGCCATTCAGAATTTCCAGGCATGGGACTGCCCTCTAAATGAGACAAAGTCAATAAATCTTGGACCAAGGTCTGCATTCTGAAAGCTTGCTGGGACATCAGTTGAAGATAGGTTTGGTTTTCAGATGCACTCAGAGACAAAGTTTGCATGGTTTCTACAAAACCTACCAGTACGGTTAGAGGCGTTCTGATTTCGTGGGATACATTTGCCACAAAATCTCTGCGCATCACTTCTGCTTGTTCTAATGCAGTGATATCTCTAGACAAAAGCAATTTTCGGCCATCGCCATACGGGAAAATCTGAACTGCAATTTTCTGAGGGTGATCAGCGCGGTTATTACGACCAACGATCACAATCTCTTTTTCAAATAAACCCGAACGAACATAACTGTTGAAGACCGGGTTGCGCAGCAAGAAAGCAATTAACTGCTTGACATCGCGATCGGGATCAATGCCCAGGTGCAAAGTCGCTGTTCGGTTCGACCAAACAATATGCCATTCACTGTCAAGCAAGACAACCCCATTGGGAGAGGCTTGAATAGCTGATAAGAACTGCCTCAAACTTTCTTGACTGGCATTGAGTTCTGAGTCCCTTTGTTTGATCAAACGGCGAACCCTGTCTGCAGCCTCGCCCCATAAACCAGATTGGTCAGGAGACTGCAAAATATCGGTGGCCTTAAGCCAATTCAGAAATCGCAAAGTCTGCCATGTGTCATACAAGAATAGAAAAACAGATACCGCAAAGATACCGACACAGACACCTTGCCACCGGCCCATCCCATGAGGTAGGAAATACCCCGCTGAAACGCCTAAAAGAATAAAAAATAAGTAATTAAATAAGCGATAAATCATGTCCGAAGTATCGTAGCACCCGTTAGTGGCTAAGAAGACTTCGAACCCATTAAGACCTTATGGCTGCTGAGAAAGCGAGTCGACTTGAACTTGGCTGGTCAATCGGTATCCAGTTCCCCGAACGGTCTCAACCATCACACCTGCAGCACCCAAGGCTTCACGCAAACGTTTGACATGCACATCCACCGTTCTTTCCTCAATGAAGACGTGATCACCCCAAACTTTGTCCAAAAGTTGTGAGCGTGTGTGAACACGCTCAGAGTGATGCATGAGGAAATTGAGCAATTTGAATTCAGTAGGGCCTATCTTGATAGGTATATCTGTGACGGTGACTCTGTGAGTGGCTCCGTCCAAGTGGATACAGCCAATCGTGACAGTTTCTGTGGATTGTTCTGGTGTCCGCCTTCTCAGTACGGCGCGAATTCTTGCCAATAATTCTTGGGTAGAAAATGGCTTGGTGATGTAATCATCGGCACCTGCATCTAGACCGGAAACCTTATCGTTCTCAGCACTCTTGGCCGTAAGCATCAATATTGGAACAGACTTGGTTCGTGGGTCATTTCGCCACTTACGTGCCCACATGACACCACTTTGACCTGGCAGCATCCAGTCCAACAAAATAACGTCAGGCAAAACAGCATCAATTTCTCTTTGAGCACTTTCACCATCCTCGGCCCAAATAGGCGTCATGCCGTTATGGCGCAAGTTCACAGAGATCAACTCCGCAATGGAAGATTCATCCTCAACAATCAAGACTTTAGGTAAATGGCGCATAGAAAGAATTATTGAATGGTGGACTCAATATGCTCTATAGACGCATGCCGAATATCTTCACCCTTGACAATGTAAATAATCAATTCGGCGATATTTTTCGCATGGTCACCAATTCGCTCAAGGGCTTTAGCCACAAACAAAAGGTCAAGCCCAGAGCTAATGGTTCTGGGATCTTCCATCATGTAAGTGATGAGTTTTCGCACAAAGCCGTCAAACTCTTGATCAATTAAATCATCTTCCTTCAAAATAGCCACAGCCGTCACAGTGTCGAGCCTTGCAAATGCATCCAAGGATTTTCTAAGCAAATTGCTGGCCATTTCTGTTGCAAGTCGGAGTTCAGAAGAAGGCAATGCACGGAAACTGCCATGCCCCAACATGGACTTAACCATTCGCGCAATCTTGGCTGCCTCATCGCCTACTCTTTCCAAATTTGCCGTGGCTTTAGAAATCGCCATGAGCAAGCGCAAATCATTGGCTGTTGGCTGGCGACGCGCAATGATGGAGGAAAGCTCCCGGTCGATTTCAACTTCCATGGTGTTGACCTTGTGCTCGTTTTCAATGACACCATCGGCGACATTTTCAACAAACAAAGAAAGCGAATAAACCGCTTGTTGAATTTGGGACTCAACCAAACCACCCATTTCCATGAGTCGCGAGGAGACGCGGTTCAATTCACTGTCAAATTGAGATGAGAGATGTTTATCAGGCATAGACACTTTCGAATAATTCAGCCGAAACGACCGGTGATGTAATCTTCTGTTTCTTTTCGCTTGGGCTTGAAAAAGACTTGCTCTGTCTCGCCAAATTCAACCAAGTCACCAAGGTACATGTATGCAGTGAAGTCAGAAACGCGAGCGGCCTGCTGCATGTTGTGCGTCACGATCACCACCGTGTATTCAGATTTAAGGGTTGCAACCAACTCTTCGACTTTACCGGTAGAAATAGGGTCCAATGCGGAGGTGGGCTCATCGAGCAACAGCACAGAAGGCTTGACTGCAATGCCCCTGGCAATGCATAACCGTTGTTGTTGTCCGCCTGAGAGTGACAAGCCGCTTTGACCCAATTTGTCTTTGACTTCGGTCCAAATCGCCGCTTTTTGCAAAGCCCATTCAACCCTTTCTTCCATCTCTGTGCGCGATAAATCCTCGTAGAGACGCACGCCAAAGGCAATATTGTCAAAAATAGACATGGGAAAGGGTGTGGGCTTTTGAAAGACCATGCCAATGCGTGCGCGCAACAAATTCAAATCTTGCTTAGGCTGAAGAATGTTTTCACCCTTGAACATGATTTGACCTTCGGCGCGCTGACCGGGATACAAGTCATACATGCGGTTCAATGTTCGCAGCAAGGTGGATTTACCGCAGCCTGAGGGACCAATGAAAGCCGTCACTGAATTTTCTTGAATATCTAAGTTGATATTTTTTAGGCTATGAAATGATCCGTAGAAAAAATTCAAGTTGCGAATTTCCAATACATTTAGGGTCAATACTTCAGGTGAGTCAACAGTTTGCATGGTGTGTGTTTATTCCATCAGTGAATGAAAAAATCTTGGTGTCAGGTCTAGACCGAAACTTTCTCTTTGAAAAACGCTCGGGCAAAAATATTCAATCCCAACACAGACAAGGTAATGAGCAATGCACCACCCCATGCCAGGTCCACCCAATTTTGGTAAGGGCTCATTGCAAATTGGAAAATGACCACTGGAAGATTGGCCAATGGGGCATTCATGTTGAATGACAAAAACGGGTTATTCAAGGCAGTAAACAACAATGGCGCCGTCTCTCCACTGACCCTTGCCAAGGCCAACAAAACGCCCGTCATCACACCGCTTTGGGCGGCCTTCAGTACCACCGAAAGAGAAACTTTCCACTTTGGCGCTCCGAGTGCAAACGCGGCCTCGCGCAAACTGACTGGCACCAAACTCAACATATTTTCAGTGGTTCGCACCACCACAGGTATGGCAATCAAGGTCAGCGCCAAGGTTCCAGCCCATCCAGAGAAATGCTTTGCATTGACGACCACCAAGGCATACACAAACAGGCCAATCACAATGGATGGTGCCGACAGCATGATGTCATTGAGAAAACGGGTCACTTCAGAAAATTTGCTTTTTTGTCCATATTCAGACAAGTAAATACCTGCCATGACACCAATCGGGGTACTGATCAAAGTGCAAGAAAGCACAATCATCAAACTTCCCACAATGGCGTTAGCCAGCCCACCGCCTTCTGAATCTGGCCCTGGGGTTTTGTTCAGGAAGAGGTCCAAGCTAAACGCTGAGAAGCCTTTGTAAAAAAGAATCGCCAAAATCCAAAGCAAAAACACCAGACCCAATGTCATGGCACTCATTGACAAAAACAGCCCAATCAAATTGGTGCGTTTACGCTTGGCATACAAGGCTGTATTGATAACTTCTTGGGCTTCCATCTTGTTCAATTCCCCTTGATTCGCATACCCTTGGTTGGTTGAGATACTGGAGGTCGTGTTCATGTTTTGAACCCCTTTTTCTTCTCCGCTCGAATAAGCATCCATTTAGCCAAGGACAACACGACAAATGTAATGAGAAACAGTGCGAGACCTAGCGCAAACAATGAAGAGTAATGCAAGCCCGGCTCGGCCTCACCAAATTCATTTGCCAATGTGGATGCAATCGAATTGCCTGGAGAGAACAAAGAAGTTGATATTTTGTGGGCATTGCCAATCACAAAAGTGACCGCCATGGTTTCACCCAGTGCACGACCCAAACCAAGCATCACGCCACCGACCACGCCACCCTTCGTGTAGGGAAGAACAATGTGCGTGACCACCTCCCAAGTGGTACAGCCCAAACCGTAGGCAGACTCTTTCAATATAGGAGGCACAATTTCAAACACATCACGCATGACAGAGGCGATAAACGGCAAGATCATCATGGCCAAAATAAGACCCGCTGCCAAAATACCAATGCCATTGAAAGCGCCTGTAAAGAGCTGCCCAACGACGGGAAGTTTGCCCAAGGTCGCCGCAATGGCGGGCTGAATATATTCAGCAAATAAAGGGGCAAAAATAAAAAGCCCGAACATGCCGTAAATGATGGAAGGCACAGCCGCCAACAGCTCAATCGCGGTACCCAAAGGACGGCGCAACTGCATGGGACAGGTCTCGGTCAAAAACACCGCGATGCCGAAACTCAAAGGAACCGCTAGAAAAATTGCGATGGTTGCGGTCACAACCGTACCAAATATGGCAATCAAACCACCAAATTCAGAATTGATGATGTCCCATTCGACGGTATAAAAAAATGGGATGCCGAATTGCTTCAGTGCTGGCCATGCACTGAGAAACAGGGAAACAATAATGCCCAGCAATGCCACCAAGGTGGTTGCCGCAAATACCATGGTCAACTTTTCGAAGGCAAAGTCTTGCAAATACTGAAGCCGTATTTTTTGACCGTAGGAGGCTGAGGCTTGTGCTGGGTTGGAATCTGTCAAGAGCGTGCTCCAAAAATGCCATCCCAAGGCAGCGATAACCGCCTTGGGACCGTGGTTTTTTTCTTACTTCAGATTGATCGACGTCCAAACGCTTTTGCGAATGAAGTCTGTGGTGGAGTCAGGCATGGGAACGTAATCCAGATCCATGGCCATCTTTTTGCCGTCTTTGAAAGCGAAGTCAAAAAACTTCAATACTTCAGCTGAAGCTGCTTTGTTGGCCGGTTCCTTGTACATCAGAATAAATGTGGCTGTGGTGATAGGCCATGACTTGGCGCCAGCAGCATCCGTCAAAGAAGCGGCCATGCCTGCATGCTTTGACCAATCCACACCAGCGGCAGCAGAGGCAAAGGTAGGATCATCCGGCTCAACATACTGTCCGTCTTTGTTGCGCAGATTGACGTGTGACATTTTGTTTTTCTTGGCGTAGGCGTACTCAACATAGCCAATGGCATTTTTGATGCGTGAGACGTTGGCAGCCACACCCTCGTTACCCTTGCCACCCACAGAGCTCAGCGCTGGCCATTTGACCGCCGCACCGGCACCCACTTTGTCTTTCCAAGCAGGGCTGACTTTGGTTAAGTATTCAGTGAATGTGAAAGTGGTGCCTGAACCATCGGCACGATGGACCACTGTGATTTCCGCATTGGGCAATTTCACGCTTGGGTTGAGGTCTTTGATTTCTTTGTCTTGCCAATGGAAAATGGTTCCCATGAAAATTTTGGCCAACACATCACCTGTCAGCTTGATCTCGCCTGGCTTGACGCCTTCAATGTTGACAATTGGTACCACGCCACCAATCACTGCGGGGAACTGAACCAAGCCTTCTTTTTCCAGCTCTTCGCCTTTGAGAGGCGCATCCGTCGCACCGAAATCCACTGTTTTGGCTTTGATTTGCTTGATACCACCCGAGGAACCAATCGATTGGTAATTCACTCCAACGCCAGATTTGTCCTTGTAAGCCTCAGCCCATTTGCTGTAAACAGGGAATGGAAAGGTAGCACCAGCACCCGTGATGTCGGTGGCAAAAGAGGCCATAGAGACGGCTGAAAGACCAGCGGCGACAAGCCAAGACTTGAAAAGGGACATTTTTTCTCCTTGAAAAAACCAAAAACAACCAAAAGAATGCACTATCTCGTCAAGTACTCTAGAAAACCAATGTGACAGTATCGTGTCTGAATCCTGTTTTAAGGGTGCGAACATACGCGCATGTCACTTTTCGGTCATATTTCAGACACATAATCCGCTATTCAGGGTAAATAATATTACAAAATACTCATATCCACTCAAAGATGGTGTTGGCTTCGTGAACGATTTATGAAAAATGGAACGCTATTGGCTGCTGTTGATCTCGGTTCAAACAGCTTTCGTTTGGAAATATGCCGCTACAGCCACGGACTGATCCAGCGCTCCGAGTACATCAAAGAAGCGGTTCGACAAGGCAGTGGTCTTGATGAAGACCGCAACCTGAGCAAGGAAGCGATGGAACGTGGCTGGGATTGCTTGGCCCGGTTTGCTGAGCGATTGGCTGGCTTTAAACCCAACGAAGTACGCGCAGTGGCAACCCAAACACTTCGTGAGGCCAAGAATCGGCAAGTCTTCTTAAACAAAGCTCACCAAGTACTGGGTTTTCCCATAGAGGTAGTTTCTGGACGAGAAGAAGCCCGTTTGATTTACCAAGGCGTTTCGCATTTTTTACCGCAAACCGATGAGCGACGCTTGGTGATTGACATTGGCGGGCGGTCCACAGAGCTGATATTGGGCGTAAGGCAAGAAGCCTCCAAGCTAGAAAGCTACAGATTAGGTAGCGTATCCACAAGCCTGAAGTATTTTTCGAACGGTGACCTCACCCAAGCCGCTTTTCACAAAGCCGAAGTAGCGGCCAAAGCGGTATTGGAGGAAGCGATCGATGTCTTCCCCGCAAAAGCTTGGGACATGGCCTATGGCTCGTCGGGCACGGTGAGTGCAGTGGCAGAGGTCTTGGGCAGCGCCGGTTGGTCTGATCAAACCATTACCTTAGAGTCTTTGGATTGGCTAAAACGCCAACTGATTCGCAGCGGGCACATAGACCACCTGCGTATGGAAGGCTTGAAAGAGGAGCGCCGAGCGGTCATCGGTGGCGGATTGGCCGTATTAAACGCAGTGATGGAGTTATTCAAGATCCATGAATTGAAAGTCACCCCAGGCGCCTTGCGCCATGGCTTGCTCTATGACTTGATTGACCGTGAAGACAACACCAAAGACATTCGTTCAGTCACGGTTGGCGGTTTGCAAAAATCTTTTCATGCAGATACCGAACAAGGGAAAAGGGTAAGCAAGGTGGCATGTTTTTTCATGGCGCAATTGCAAGCCAGCCTTGACGAGAGACAGGATTGGTCACGCTTGGTACAGAAAGTAGACTGGGCGGCCCAGTTGCATGAAATCGGGGCACAAATTTCCCATACCGATTCGCACAAACACAGCGCCTATATTTTGGACAACACTGACGCGCCAGGCTTTGCTCTGTTCGAATTGCATCGTTTGAGCTTGCTGGTTTTGGGTCACAAAGGAAAATTACGCAAACTGGATATTGACTTCAGCGACGAGAGCTTTGTCTATCAGTTGATTTGCCTGCGGTTGGCGGTGATCGTGTGCCACGCCAGACGAGAGCCAGACTACAAAAAAATGCAGCTAAGGGTATCAAACAAAGCAACCAACCGGTTTGAGCTTTGGCTGGAACCGCTGTGGTCTCAGCGGTTCCCCCAGTCCCAACATCTTTTGCAACAAGAGGTTATTGCTTGGCAAAAGACGAGTTGGGACATTCAGATCAAACTAGCTTAACGAACAATTTTGATCAGTTCGCGTTTGCCAGCTTTGTAGGTGAACAAAGTCAAAGCGCCATTTTTGATGTCGCCTTTTTCATCGAAAGTGATGTCGCCAGTCACGCCTTTGTAGCCGGTGGTTTTGGCCAACACAGGCAGGTAAACAGCGGGGTCAGACGATTTGGCTTTGACCATGGCATCTACCATCAAGTTGACAGCGTCATACACATAAGGTGCGTAAATTTGCACGTCTGCATTGAAACGCTTTTTGAATTTGGCGTTGAAAGCAGCACCAGATTTTTCTTCAATACCACCCGCTTCGGCACAAAAGACTTGGTTGTCACCAATGGCGTCACCTGCGAGCTTGACGATCTCATTGGTACAAATGCCATCACCACCGATGAACTTGGCGCTGACGCCCAGTGATTTCATTTGCTTGATCATGGGACCCGCAACAGCGTCCATGCCACCAAAGAACACGACGTCAGGTTTTTTGCCTTTCAATGTGGTCAAGATGGCTGTGAAATCGGTCGCTTTGTCAGTGGTGAACTCACGGCCAACGATAGCGCCACCAGCAGCTTTCACTGCCTTTTCAAATTCATCGGCAACACCTTGACCGTAAGCGGTACGGTCGTCGATCACGGCGATGCTCTTGCCTTTGAGTTCATTCACTGCATAGCGGCCCAATGTGCCACCCAAGTGAACGTCATCAGCCACCACGCGGAAAGTGGTTTTGTAGCCTTGGCGTGTGAATTTGGGGTTGGTAGACGATGGGGAGATTTGGGGAATACCTGCGTCGCTGTAGATTTTGGAAGCAGGAATTGAGGTGCCAGAGTTCAGGTGACCTACCACGCCATTGGCTTTGGAATCCACCAATTTTTGTGCAGCAGCAGTACCTTGTTTGGGGTCTGCGGCATCGTCTTCAGCCAACAATTCAAACTTGACTTTTTTGCCGTTGATGGACACGCCTTTGGCGTTGAGTTCTTCAATGGCCAAACGGGCGCCGTTTTCATTGTCTTTACCCAAGTGGGCAATGGCACCACTCAGAGGGGCCACGTGGCCAATTTTGACAACTTCTTGAGCCAAAGCCATAGAAGAAACCACACCCATGGCCAAAGCCACTGTTAACTTAAGTTTCATACAAAATCTCCAAAAAATTAGAACCCATAAGATAACCTAAAAGTATGGGATTAAATGGCTTGAGGCTAAAAATATCAGGGTAACTTGGGGTTATCGCCCAAATGCTCTCGAATGACCTCATCTACCGATTGCCGCAACAACTCGGGCAGCAGGGTGGCGAGCTGGCTTTCCACCCTTTCAATCACTTTCTGGGCCAATAACTCCTGGTCGGGCAAGCCTGACAACGCGGAGTCCACGGTTTCTTGGGTGGAGGAAGCCCAAGGCAAGACCGCTGGCCTTAAAGTGCCATTGACCTGAACAACCTCCGTCAGCATCGGCACAGGAGACTTGGGAATATCTGGACGGCTCATGGACTGGCTGTCCTTGATCCCAGGTCGTGTTTGACCAAGGTATAGCCGCGCTGGGCATAGTGTTTCCATCGCTCGCGGGCATGGGTTTTGTCATCTTCGCCCACGCCGACAACCTCAATGACACGCTCAAACGTTTCGTAGCCAAGGGGTATGGCGTTTCCCAAATTCAACAAAATATGGTGGTGCGGCATGGTTGCCTCTTCAGGCGTGGTGTCACTGGCCTTTAAAACCACCGAACTCAAAGCCGCTTTGGCGCTGTCATCGTTTGCCCAACAGTGGGTCACAAATGACTGAGGGGAAAAAGACCACAAAGCCTCGTCCAAGGTGTGGAGTTCTTGGTGCAGGCCAGACACCACCACGCGGGCCTGTGCCTGAGAGGCTTTGCGCAACAAACGGCAGACATAGTTCATTTTGTCGGGCACGTTGAAATGAAAAGCCACCTCGGTCATATTGGTCGGCAGGCAGCTTCAGGCTTTGGCAGTACGCCGTTTGGTGGCAACCAATCGCTGAAGGACAGGAGAAGCCTTGGGCTGGTTTACCAAATACGACAACAGTGCCGGTACCGGTCTGCCTGTCGCCCCTTTGGCTGCCCCACTCTTCCACGCCGTACCGGCAATGTCCAAATGGGCCCATGGGAAGTCTTTGGCAAAACGCTGCAAAAACTTGGCGGCAGTCACCGAGCCCGCAGCACGATCTGCCACATTGGCCACATCAGCGAAATTGGACTTCAAGCCTTCGGCGTATTCATCGTCCAATGGCATGCGCCAACACAAATCAAGCGTGCGCTCGCCCGCCTCAAGCAATGCGCTGGCCAAGCTTTCATCGGTCGCATACAAACCGCTGCGAAGATGCCCCAAAGCAATCACGCAAGCGCCAGTCAGGGTGGCAATATCAATGACAGCGCTGGGCTTGAAGCGCTTGGCATAGGTCAGTGCGTCGCACAAAACCAAACGGCCTTCGGCATCGGTATTCAATATTTCGATGGTTTGGCCGCTCATGCTGGTCACCACATCGCCTGGCTTTAAGGCCTTGCCACCTGGCATGTTTTCACAAGCCACGATCAAACCCACCACGTTGATGGCGGGTTGCAGTTGTGCCAAGGCTTCAAAGGTACCCAACACGCTGGCTGCGCCACACATGTCAAATTTCATTTCATCCATGCCAGGACCGGGCTTGAGAGAAATACCACCGGTGTCGAAAGTGATGCCTTTGCCCACCAAAACAGTGGGTGCGTGGTCCTCTGGCGCGCCCTTGTATTTCAAAACAATAAAGCGCAAAGGCTGGGCAGAAGCTTGCGCGACGGCAGCAAATGAGCCCATGCCCAATTTGGTCACCTCTTTCAAGCCCATCACTTCACACGACACACGCGCATGCTTGGCCAGGCTTTTGGCAACCTGCGCCAAGTGCTCTGGGGTGGCGTGATTGGCAGGGCGGTTGCCCCACTCACGGGCCAAGGAGACACCTGCTGTCTGGGCCTTGGCCAACTCAAAGCGCTCCTTCAGGCTGGCAGCCTGTGGCACGCCCAAGGTGATTTTTTTGAAACTCAAGGCTTTGGCACTGGGTTTGGTGGCGGTGTAGACATAACTGGCGTCCGCCGCGGCTTGGGCTGCCACCACCAAATGCGCGGTTTGGGCTTCCTGCATCAACACGGTCAGCGTTTGCGCTTTGGACTTCTTCAAAGCACCAATGCCTGCAGCAACGCCCTGACGCACATCGCTGGCACGGCCTTGACCAATGCCTACGAGCACCAGGCGCAAAGCAGCCAGGCCCGGTGGCTTCCACCACACCATGCATTGACCTGCAGCGGTAGAGAAGTCACCCGTTTTTTGGGCTTGATCCAGCATGGTGGATAACAAACCCGTTTCGTGCTGTTGACCGTCTGCCACCAAAACCACCAAACCATCGGTTTTGAGGGAAGCGGCCTTGGCCCATGAAAGTGATAGGAGTTCAAAGTTCATCATTCAGCCCTTACATTTAAGGCTTATGTTATTCCATTCCACTTTCCGCGCAGAACTGTCGCGCTATTTTTGGGCAACTTTGGTGGTTCTGGTCAGCATTGTCATGACGGTGCTGCTGATTCGCACCTTGGGCCAAGCCTCGCGGGGCAATATTGACCCCAAAGAAGTAACCTTGGTGTTGGGCTATACCGTACTTGGCAATATGCACACCATCATCACCATGTCTTTGTACATTGCGTCGGTGGCTACTTTGTCGCGTATGTATGCCGACAGCGAAATGGTGATCTGGCAATCCAGTGGTCGCAGTTCGGTAGGACTGGTCAAACCTGCGCTGGTGTTTGCCGCGCCTGTGTTGGTGGTGGTGGCAAGCTTGGCTTTGGTGGTGTGGCCTTGGACCAATGCACAAACCCGAGAAATTCGCGACCGCTATGAAAAACGTGGCGACCTAGAGCGCATCAAGCCGGGTGAATTCCAAGAGTCCGCCAGTGGCAACCGCGTGTTTTTCATTGACAAAGACAGCCCCTCCGATTTGGAAGGCACCCATATTTTCATTGCGGCCCAGGAAAAAGGTTTGCAAACCATCACCAGTGCCCGCACCGGCCGTGTAGAACTCAAAGGCGAGGATCGGTATTTGGTGCTCAACAATGGACAACGCATCGAAATCAACCCATTGAAAAACGAAATCAAAGTCATCGAGTTCAAGGAACATGGCGCCAAACTGGGTGAAAGTGCCATCGAGTTGAGCGAGACAGAAGCCCAAGCAACCCAGCCATGGAACTTACTGAAAAACCCCATCCCCGTGAACATGGGCGAATTGACCTGGCGCATTGGCTTGGCATTGGGCGCATTCAATTTGGTCTTGCTAGGCATTGCCATTCCTTATGTGAACCCGCGAACGGGGCGCACCGGCTCATTGGTGATGGCCATGCTGACCTTTTTCATTTACTACAACCTGATCAATGTGAGCCGAAACGCTGTCGCTTCCGGCCAATGGAACCTGTGGGGGATGCTGGTGCTGCTGCACGTGCCTGTCTTCTTGCTTGTCTTGTTCGGGTTGTGGTGGCGAAATGAACAATTGGGCGTGCTGCAACTCTTGCAAAAGCTGGTGTTTTTCAAGCGAGGTGCAGCTTGAAAACCATTCAGCGAATGATTTACACCGAGGTCTTGGCCAAGGTCAGCTTCGCCACCATCGGTTTCGTGGGCTTGTTTTTCTTTTTCGATCTCGCCGACGAAATGAAATGGATAGGCAAAGGGCCCAACAAAGGCTATGCCTTCGAACACGCAGTGACTTATGTGCTGTTGATGGTGCCATCGCATGTGTACGAGCTACTGCCCATCACGGTTCTGATCGGCACCATCTTTGTCATGTCCAAGTTTGCCCAAAGCTCGGAATTCACCATCTTGCGCACCAGTGGCATGGGCCCAAGCTTGGCTTTGCGCAACCTGCTGGGTCTGGGTTTGGCCTTTGTGGTGCTGACTTTTCTGATTGGCGATTACCTCTCGCCGCCCAGCAGTCGGGTGGGTCAATTGCTGCGAACACGTCACTTGGGCGTCTCTTACACCCAAGGCACAACGGGCGCTTGGTTGAAGGAAACCCAGAACAAAGGGCAAAGCGTGGTGAACGTGGGCTCACTCAATCCCCAATCGGAAATGGGACAAGTGCGGATTTTTGAGTTTGACGACACTGGACGGCTGAATCTCATGCTTCGCGCGGAGAAGGCCTCGTTTGAGACAACGTCCAATGTGTGGGTTCTGCAAAAAGTGTCTGCTGACTATTTCAATTCCAACCAAAGCGGCATGGAAGCCCTGCGCCGTGAGCAAATACCCTCACTTCGCTGGCCCACCGAGATGACCGAAGAGATGGTGTCAGTGGCCTTGCTCAAGCCCGAGCGCATGGCGACCTTGGATTTGTTTCGATACATCCGGCATTTGAGCTTGAACAACCAGTCGTCCCAGCGCTATGAAATTGAATTCTGGAAAAAAATCTTTTACCCCTTGAGTTGCTTGGTGATGGTGATGCTGGCCCTGCCCTTTGCCTATTTGCATTTACGCAGCACGCCCATCACCAGCGTGGTGTTCTTGGGTATTTTGATTGGCATCAGCTTTTTCCTGATGAACAACGTCTTTGGCCACATTGGCAACTTGAATGCGTGGTCGCCGTGGCTGGCTGCGGCCACACCAGGCATGGTGTACATGTTGATTTCGTTGCTGGCCTTTGGCTGGTTGGTGTTGAGGCACTGATGCGGGCTATTGTCTTGTTTGCCCACGGGTCCCGAGACTCCCAGTGGCACCGCCCGATTCAGGCGGTTGCCCAGCGTATTGCCGCCCAACAAGCACCTATGGTCAGCGTGGCATGTGCTTATTTGGAGTTGAGCAGCCCTGGCCTGTCCGAAGCGGTGCTTGCATTGGTTGAACAAGGTTGTACCCAGATTCGTTTGGTACCACTCTTTTTAGGGGTGGGTAAGCATGTGCGCGAAGACCTGCCTGTCATGCTGCAAAGCCTGCGCGACGCGCACCCCAGCGTGGCTTTTGAGCCTTTGCCGGCGGTGGGTGAGCATCCTGATTTGTTGGACTTATTGGCCCGCCTGGCTTTAGAGGGATGGGAAGGCGGCTAACTGGCACGCAACCCCTCTGAAAAGGCATAATAAACGCCTTTGATATATCTAAAACACCATGAATTTGCATCAATTCCGCTTTGTCCAAGAGGCGGTGCGCCGCAACCTGAACCTCACCGAAGTGGCCAAGGCTTTGCACACCTCGCAACCTGGGGTGTCCAAAGCCATTTTGGAATTCGAAGAAGAACTGGGCATTGAAATTTTTGGTCGCCACGGCAAACGCTTGAAGCGAGTCACCGAGCCTGGCGAGCATGTGCTCAAAAGCATTGACATCATCTTGCGCGAGGTGAGTAACTTGAAGCGCATCGGCGAGCAGTACAGCAGCCAAGATTCAGGCACTTTGTCGATTGCCACCACCCACACGCAAGCGCGCTATGTGCTGCCTGTGCCCGTGGCACAACTGCGCAGTGCCTACCCGAATGTGAACATCAGCCTGCACCAAGGCGCGCCCGACCAGGTGGCCCGCATGGTGATGGACGAGACCGCCGAAATTGGCATCGCCACCGAAAGCCTGTCCGACTACCCCGAACTCATCACCCTGCCCTGCTATGAATGGCAACATGTGCTGGTGCTGCCCAAAGACCACCCGCTGGCCAAGGTCGAGCAACTGGAGTTGGCAGACCTCGCCCATGAACCCATCATCACCTACCACCCCTCGTTCACGGGGCGCACCCGCATTGACAAGGCCTTTGCCGCCCAGCAACTGACGCCGCGCATTGCGCTGGAAGCGATTGACTCGGACGTGATCAAAACCTATGTGAGGCTGGGCTTGGGCGTGGGCATCGTGGCCGAGATGGCGGTGCGCGACATCACCGACACCGACCTGGTGGTGCGCCCCGCTGGCCGCTTGTTTGGCCACAACGTGGCGCGCATTGCGTTCAAGCGCCATGCGTATTTGAGGCAGTTTGTGTATGAGTTTGCGCAACTGCTCAACCCCGAATTGAATGCGCAGAAGATTGCAGCGTCGGTGGCGCATTGAAGATTTGAGAAGCTCACCCTCAGAGAGATAGTTGGGCCCAAGCCTTCTCCAACCGCTTCACACTCACCGGCTGCGGCGTCCTCAGTTCTTGCGCGAAGAAGCTCACCCGCAGTTCTTCCAATAGCCACCTGAACTCCTGCATGCGCGCATCGGTCTGGCCTTTGCGCTCGGCCACCAAGCGCCAATACTTTTGCTCCATGGGTTTGAGTTCTGCCAAGCGTTGGGCATCGCGCGCGGGGTCGGCGCGGTATTTGTCCAGGCGCAGGGTGATGGCCTTGAGGTAGCGCGCGCAATGTTGCAACTGCGGCCACGGGGTGTCGGCCATGAAGTTTTTGGGCAGCAGGCGTTGCAGTTGTTGGGTGCAGTCTGCGGTGGCATCGGGGGCGTTTTTGGTATCTTTGATTTTTCGGGTGGCCGCGCCAAACTCCAGCAACACGCCGCCCGCCAAGCGCGCGACCTCGTTGGCAATCAGTGTCAACCGTCCCCGACCCTCGTCCACGCGACGCTTGAAGCTGGCTTCGTCGTTGGGCAAGGGTTCGATCAAAAAAGCACGCGCCAGCGCCACGTCCAAGATCTGTTGCTTGAGCTCTTCGGAGGTGCCCAAAGGCATGTAGGCCACCGACATTTTTTGCAGATCGGGGATGTTCTTCTCCAGGTACTTCAGCGCATCCTTGATTTGCAGCGCAAACAGGCGGGCCAGGCCTTTGCGGTTTTTGGCGGCGGCGACGTCGGGTTCGTCAAACACCTCGATGCTGACCGCGTCCCCCATGTCCACCAGCGCAGGAAAGCCCACCAAGCTTTGCCCGCCCTTGCTGATTTCCATGAGTTCGGGCAATTCGCCAAACGTCCAACTGGTGTGACGGGCTTTTGCCGATGGCGTGACATGGGGCACAGAACCCGCTTTCACCGAGGACTTGGACTCAGCGAAATTGGGGTCAGAGCGCGAGTTTTGCTTCGCCAAATCCGGATCCGACGCCGATTTCACCTTCAAGCCAGCCAGCGCCTGAAACGCGCCTCGGGCCTGCGCGCCGAGTTCGGCTTTCAAAGCTCCTAGGTTGCGCCCCATTCCCAGTTGACGGCCATGCTCGTCCACCACCTTGAAGTTCATGAACAAATGGGCGCTGAGCATGTCCAGCTTGAAGTCGTTGCGCTTGACATCCAAACTGGTCTCATCCCGTACTTTTTTCAGCAACACCTCGGTCAATCCACCCGCACCAAACAGTTCGGGAACTGACAGTTCTGTGGCGATACGCGCTGCACTCTCTGGCAGCGGCACAAAGCGCGAGCGGGGTTTTTGCGGCAGGCTTTTCAAGAGCGCTTGGATTTTGTCTTTCAACATGCCGGGCACCAACCACTCGGCGCGGTCATCGCTGACTTGGTTCAACACAAACAGCGGCACCGTCACCGTGACGCCGTCTTTGGCGTCCCCCGGTTCATGCAAATACGTGGCTTGGCAATCGGTGCCGCCCAAACGCACCATCTTGGGAAACGCCTGGGCGGTGATGCCCACGGCCTCGTGGCGCATCAGGCTTTCGCGGGTCATCAAGAGCGGTTCGCCCTTGTCACCTGCCGCACTGCGACGGCGCAACTCTTCGCGGTGCCAGCGCTCCAGTGTTTTGCAACTGCAGACGTCATCGGGCAAGTGCTGCTCGTAAAACGCCTGGATCATGGCCTCGTCCACCAACACATCTTGTCGGCGTGACTTGTGTTCCAACTCCATCACCTGCGCCATCAGTTTCTTGTTGGCCGCCATGAAGGCCAGTGGCGTCTGCCACTGCGCCTCCACCAGCGCCTCACGGATGAAAATTTGCCGCGCCAATACCGGGTCGGCCTTGGCAAAGGGCACGCGCCGCCCGCTGTACACCACCAAGCCATACAAGGTGGCACGCTCGAAAGCCACAACATCGCCGTGGCGCGCTTCCCAGTGCGGGTCCAGCAATTGTTTCTTGAGCAAATGTGCGCCCACCTGCTCTAGCCACGTAGGCTCGATGTTGGCAATGCCCCGACCAAACAATCGCGTGGTTTCCACCAACTCGGCGCAGACCAGCCACTTGCCAGGCTTTTTGCGCAAATGCACGCCTGGGTGGCGGTGAAACTTGATGCCACGCGCACCTGCATAAACATCTTCCTCGTCTTGCTTGCAGCCGATGTTGCCCAACAGGCCGCTCAACATCGCCACATGCAAATGCTCGTAACTGGCGGGCTTGTCATTCGTCCCCCAGCGCTGCTCTTTCACCACGGTCAGCAACTGGCTGTGCACATCGCGCCACTCCCGCCAGCGGCGGATGTTGATGAAGTTTTGCCGCAACAGGTTTTCATGCTGGCGGTTGGAGAGTTTGTGGGTGTCCCCGTCCCCACCGCGTGAAGCCTGCAGCCAATCCCACAGGCGCAAATAACCGCTGAATTCGCTCTTGTCGTCCTTGAACTTGGCATGGGCCTGGTCGGCCTGGGTTTGCGCTTGCAAGGGTCGGTCGCGCACGTCTTGCACGCTCAGCGCCGAGGCAATGATCAGCACCTCGTTCAAGCACTGGCGTTCGCGTGCGGCCAAAATCATTCGACCCACACGCGGGTCCAAAGGCAGCTTGGAGAGTTCATGGCCAATGGGCGTGAGGCTGTGGTCGTCCGTCACCGCGCCCAGTTCTTGGAGCAACTGAAACCCATCCGAGATGGCCTTGGGGCGAGGTGCTTCCAAAAAAGGAAAGTCCGACACATCGCCCAGGCGCAGCGACATCATGCGCAAAATCACACCCGCCAAGGAGCTGCGCAATATCTCGGGCTCGGTGAAGCGCGTTCGACCGTTGAAATCTTTCTCGTCGTACAGGCGTATGCAGATGCCGTCGGCCACGCGCCCGCAGCGCCCTGCACGCTGGTTGGCCGCCGCTTGGCTGATGGGCTCCACCAAGAGTTGCTCTACCTTGCTTCTGAAGCTGTAGCGCTTGACCCGCGCCAGTCCGGCGTCCACCACGTAACGAATGCCTGGCACGGTGAGCGAGGTTTCGGCCACGTTGGTGGCCAAGACAATGCGCGGCGCGCCACCCGTCTCAAACACCTGTTCTTGCTCGGCTTGCGACAAGCGCGCAAAGAGGGGCAGCACTTCCACATGGCGTGTGTAGGCGTTGTGCGCCAAGTGGCCGCGCAGGTGCTCGGCGGCGTCTCGAATTTCACGCTCTCCTGGCAAAAACACCAAGATGTCGCCGCGCGGCGAACCTGTCCAGAGCTCGTCCACCGCGTCCGCGATGGCGTTGCCCAAGTCGTGCTCGCGGCTTTCCTCCCATGGGCGGTAGCGCATCTCCACCGGGAAGGTGCGTCCCGACACCATCAGCACAGGCGCAGGCCCTTTGATGCTGGCGAAATGCTGGGCGAAGCGATCGGCGTCGATGGTGGCCGAGGTGACGATGATCTTCAGATCGGGACGGCGCGGCAGTATTTGCTTGAGGTAACCCAGCAGAAAGTCGATGTTCAGGCTGCGTTCGTGGGCTTCGTCAATGATGAGGGTGTCGTAAGCCTGCAGCAGCGGGTCGGTTTGCGTCTCGGCCAGCAAAATGCCGTCGGTCATCAACTTGACCGAGGCGTCGCGCGACAGCTTGTCTTGAAAACGCACCTTGAAACCGACCACCTCGCCCAGCGGGGTTTTCAGCTCCTCGGCAATCCGCTTGGCCACCGAGGTGGCGGCAATGCGGCGCGGTTGCGTGTGACCGATGATGGGCCGACGGCCTTTGCGCTGAGGGTCGTTGCGCCAATTCATGCCCCCTCGCCCAAGCGCCAAAGCCATTTTGGGCAACTGGGTGGTTTTCCCCGAGCCCGTTTCGCCACACACGATGATGACCTGGTGGGCCTGCATGGCTGCCATGATCTCCTCGCGCCGTTCGCTAACGGGCAGGCCGGGGGGGAATTCAATTTTCAAAACAGCGCTGGGATTCAAAATGGCAGGTAGTTGAGTGACAATGGACAACACTGGCTTTAAACACACGATTATCTGCGCCCATGTCCACTGTCTTCAATTTCACCTTTGTCCCTTGGTTTCGCTCGGTCGCGCCTTACATCCACATGCACCGTGGCAAAACCTTTGTGGTGGCCATCGCAGGTGAAGCCATCGCAGCGGGCAAGCTGCCCAGTCTGGTGCAAGACTTGGCGCTCATCCAAAGCATGGGGGTCAAAGTGGTGCTGGTGCACGGCTTTCGCCCGCAAGTCAACGAGCAGCTGCTGGCCAAAGGCCATGCACCCAAATACTCCCACGGCATGCGCATCACCGACAGTGTGGCCTTGGACTGTGCCCAAGAAGCCGCGGGCCAGCTGCGCTATGAAATCGAGGCGGCGTTCAGCCAAGGCCTGCCCAATACGCCTATGGCGGGTGCCACCATCCGTGTCATTTCGGGCAACTTCATCACCGCCAAACCCGTGGGCATCGTTGACGGTGTCGACTTTCAACATTCGGGCCTGGTGCGCAAAGTCGATGTCGCGGGCATTGTGCAAACGCTCAACCTCGGCTCGATGGTCTTGCTGTCACCCTTTGGGTTTTCACCCACGGGAGAAGCCTTTAACCTGACCATGGAAGAAGTGGCCACCTCGGTGGCTACCGCCTTGCACGCTGACAAATTGATTTTCGTGACCGAGGTTGCGGGTATTCGCAGCAAACCCACCGAGCCAGCGGGTGAAGACAACCCCATTGACACGGAAATGCCCTTGGACGAGGCCGAAAAACTCTTGGCCCGACTGCCCCTGGCCACCCAGCCCACGGACATCGGCTTTTATCTGCAACATTGCGTGAAAGCCTGTAAATCGGGTGTGGATCGCAGCCATATCCTGCCATTTGCGGTGGATGGTGTGTTGCTGCTGGAAATCTATGTGCACGATGGCATTGGCACCATGGTGGTGGACGAGCGCTTGGAGAGCCTGCGCGAAGCCACCTCGGACGATTTGGGCGGCGTTTTGCAACTTATCGAACCGTTTGAAAACGACGGCACCTTGGTTCGCCGCGAGCGCACAGAAATCGAGCGCGACATTGCCGAGTACACCGTGATCGAACACGACAGCGTGATTTTTGGTTGCGCCGCGCTTTACGCCTACCCTGAAAACCGCACAGGCGAAATGGCCGCCCTGACGGTTTCGCCCCACTCCCAGGGCCAAGGCGATGGTGAAAAGATATTGCGCCGTATCGAGCAACGCGCCCGCAGCAAGGGTTTGGAAAGTATTTTTGTACTCACCACCCGCACCATGCACTGGTTTTTAAAGCGCGGTTTCGTACAAGTTCCTATCGATTGGTTGCCTGAAGCACGTCAGCGCAAATACAACCTCGACCGCAAAAGCGTGGTGCTGGTCAAGAAATTGGCTTAAACCTGCGGCTCGGTTTCTGCCCTGCCCCTGGCGTGGTGCAACACCGCAAACGCCATTATCCATACAGCCATGGCCACAAAAGCCACAAACGACCAGTTGGCGATAGAGCCGCCTAAAAACGTCCAGTCGACCTTGGTGCAGTCGCCACTGCCGCGAAAAATCATGGGGATGGCGCGTTGCAGGGGGAAGGACTCAACCATGCCGTAAAAGTCGCGTCCGCAACTTTGTATTTGTGGCGGGTACCACTGCAACCAACTTTGCCGCGCGGCGACAAATGCGCCACCCAAGGCCAAGAGCGTTCCCAAGGCTGTCAGCACATAACCTACCCAAGCGGCATGCCAAAACACCGCCAACAGTGCCACCAAGCCGATGCCCGTCATGGCATAGCGCTGCACAATGCACATGGGGCAAGGCTCTAGGCCCACCACATGCTGCAAATACAAACCAAAGCCCAACAAACCCAAGCAACCCAAGGCCACCAAGCCCCAGGTGACGCGAGGTGACAGCATTCGCAACCTAGAAAAAAGCATGACATCAACCCATGTGTGAAGGCTTCAGTCTAGCGCTTTCACTTTGTCCCCATAGCCACACGTCCCATGCGCGCAGAGAAAGCTTGCTAAAGTCGGCGGTTTTAGAAAAACCCTCAGAGGAACTTCATGGCACGCACCGTCCACTGCATCAAGCTTGAAAAAGAGGCCGAAGGCCTGGACTTCCCTCCCTACCCTGGTGACCTTGGCAAACGCATTTGGGAAAACGTCAGCAAAGACGCTTGGGCCGCTTGGCTGAAGCACCAAACCATGCTGGTCAATGAAAACCGACTCAACTTGGCGGATTTGCGCGCCCGTCAATACCTTGCCCGACAGATGGAAAACCACTTCTTTGGTGATGGCGCAGACGCCGCGCAAGGTTACGTGCCTCCGCCTGCCGCGTAAGCAGTGACTGCTTCTCGCCACTGCTTGGTGGTGGGCGCAGGCGTTGCCGGTGCGGCCATCGCGCGCGCCTTGGCGGACAAGGGTTGGCAGGTAGATGTATTTGAACAGGCCGCTACGCCAGCTGCGGGCGCCTCAGGCGTGCCCATTGCTGTGGTGTCTTGTCATGTATCGGTGGACGACAACCCCTTGTCCCAGCTCACCCGTGCGGGCGTTCAACGCGTCCTAGCGTTTGCAGAGAAACACCTTGTCAAAGGCCAAGACTGGTTGGACTGCGGCGTCTTAGAGCGTCGCCTAGACGGTCATTCCAAGAAAAAGACATGGCAAGCGGTGACGGCCGACTCGGTTTGGCATGGCTGGGTAAGCACGCCAACCGCGCTGCAGCTTGCGCAAGCCGGACTGGACCTCAACGCTGCCCATGACCAGTTGTGGCAAGCCCGTGGCGCTTGGATCAAACCGCTGTCGCTGATACAAGCACTGCTCAACCATCCATCGATTCACTTTCAAGGCGGGCAAACGCTCAAGGCGACTGAGGTGGCCGCTTTGGGCTACCCCACAGTGGTGCTGGCCTTGGGCGCGCACACCAGCGACTTCTTGGCGGATTTACCTCATGCCCCCGATCTTGCTTTGGTGCCGGTGGCAGGACAAATCAGCTGGGGATTGCATGATGCGACGAACAAGGCATTCCCTGCGTTCGCTGTGAATGGCTATGGCGGTTTTGTCAACCATGTGCCTACCGCCGAAGGATGGGCTTGGTACAGCGGCGCCACCTTTCACCGAGGGCAAACAGGGGCCAAGGTGACGCCGCAAGACCATGCAGAGAACTATGCCAAATTTCAACAGTTATTGCCCCAAGCGGCGCGACAACTTGAAGCCCAATGGCGAACCCCAGACAGCCTTCGTGGTTGGTCTGGGGTTCGCTGTACGTCGGTTAACCGGATGCCTGTGTGTCGAGCCCTCAACCCCGCCAAGTTGCCCTCTTGGTATGTGCTGACAGCTTTAGGGTCTCGGGGACTTACCTTGGCAATGGTTTGCGCGGAACGTTTGGCTTTAGAAATTGAGTTGGGTTCGGATTGAGAAAATATTTTCTTTAGAAATGCGGGTAGTGGTGTCAGTGTTGCTGAGAAGATAAACCGGACGATCAAATTGGGTGGTGGCGTAGTTGAACATCACCCGTGAGTTGGGGTTGAGAATCCAATTAACCCCATAGGTGATGGTTT
>CANCVB010000006.1 GCA_947381415.1 Burkholderiales bacterium | reverse complement strand
GGTGAGCTTGCGCAAGGCTTGGCTCATGAGGCGGGCTTGCAGGCCGGGCAGGGAGTCGCCCATTTCGCCTTCCAATTCGGCCTTGGGTGTCAGTGCGGCCACCGAGTCGATGACGATGAGGTCGACCGCGCCCGAGCGCACCAGGCTGTCGACAATTTCCAGCGCTTGCTCGCCCGTGTCGGGCTGGCTGATCAGCAGTTCTTGCAGGTTGACGCCCAGCTTTTGCGCATACTGCACATCCAGTGCATGCTCGGCATCGACGAAGGCGCAGGTGCCAGCCATTTTTTGCATCTCGGCGATGACTTGCAAGGTGAGGGTGGTTTTGCCTGAAGACTCGGGGCCGTAAATTTCGATGACACGACCGCGTGGCAAGCCGCCCACGCCCAAAGCGACGTCCAGGCCCAGCGAGCCGGTGGACACCACCTGTATGTCTTCAATGGCCTCGCCCTCGCCCAAGCGCATGATGGTGCCTTTGCCAAACTGCTTTTCAATTTGTGCCAAGGCTGCCTGCAAGGCCTTGGCTTTTTCGCCGGCGGCGGCGATGCTTTTGACGTTGTCCATGGAAATCTCCTTTAAATTCAGTGGGTTGTTGGGGTCATCGAAGACTGTTTCGAAACACAGGCTGGATGCTTGAACAGTACTTTATCTGCCTTGTATCTTTCTGTAAACCTTTTTTTTGGTCAGTTTGCCTTACTATATAGACATGGCTTTCAACCTCCTTGCTTCTGCACAAGACTGGCGCCAATCACACCTGGGTCGTCTGCTGGGTCACGCCATGCGTCGCTTTGACGCAAGGGTGTTGACCTTGATGGCGCAGCACATTGACGCGCCACTGGCCTTGTCCCATTTGGCTGCACGTGACAAGGTCAGCGCGGCACATATTCACATCACACGACACCTGCCATTGCAAGGCGCGCGCCTGAACGAGCTGGCCACCATGGCGGGGATGAGCAAGCAAGCCATGGGCGACTTGGTCAACCAATGTGTCGCTTGGGGCGTGGTGCGACGCGAAGACGACACCTACGACGCGCGCGCCAAGCGCATTGTGTTCACCGAAACCGGCTTGTCATGGCTCAAGGCGTTTGAAGCCGCCATTGCGCAAGCCGAAGACGAATTTCGCCAAGAGGTGGGGGCGGACATAGCCACGGTGGTCAGCTTGGGACTTGAAGCCTACGCTGCAGACTGGCGTTAACCCCCATGATTTACCACGCATCTGCGTGTAGGCTCACCCTAGAATGGACACCACACAGTCGAGGAGAGACGGCGCATGCGCATACTGATCGCTGAAGATGACCAGGTGCTGGCAGACGGCTTGCTTCGCACCCTGCGCGCGTCAGGCGCAGCTGTCGACCATGTCGCCAATGGCAGCGAGGCTGACGCGGCTTTGATGACTTCGCAAGAATTCGATCTCATCATCTTGGACCTGGGTCTGCCCAAAATGCACGGGCTTGAAGTTTTGAAGCGTCTTCGTGCACGCGGCAACAATCTGCCCGTGCTCATCCTCACCGCCGCAGACAGCGTGGAAGAACGGGTCAAGGGCTTGGACTACGGTGCAGACGACTACATGGCCAAACCGTTTTCCCTGCAAGAGTTGGAAGCGCGTGTGCGCGCCTTGACGCGCCGCGGCATGGGCAGCACCACCGCCACCATCAACCACGGTCCCTTGGTCTACGACCAAGCGGGGCGTGTCGCTACCATCGACGGGCGCATGGTGGAGTTGTCGGCACGTGAACTCGGTTTGCTCGAAGTCTTGTTGCAACGCTCGGGGCGCTTGGTCAGCAAAGACCAGTTGGTGGAGCGCTTGTGCGAATGGGGCGAAGAGGTGAGCAACAACGCGATCGAGGTCTATATCCATCGGTTGCGTAAAAAAATTGAAAAGGGTCCCATCCGCATTGCAACCGTGCGCGGCTTGGGCTATTGCCTGGAAAAAATCCACCCTGCGACTGACTCGCTACCGCACACCCCGTGAAGCTGTTCCAACGCCGCCAACGTTCTTTGTTTGGCGAAATTCTCGATTGGATGCTCACGCCTTTTTTGCTGCTGTGGCCAATCACTTTCGGGTTGACTTGGTTGATTGCCGAGGGCATTGCGCGTGTGCCCTTCGACCGCGGCCTGGGTCATAACGCCCGCGCAATCGCCCAGTTGGTTCAAAGCGATGACAACGCGGTGCGCTTTTCCTTCCCGCAACCCGCCAATGAAATTTTGCATGCCGATGAAACCGACGAGGTTTACTACCAAGTCTTGGGCGCCAAGGGGGAATTTTTAAGCGGCGACGCCGATTTGCCCCTGCCGCAAGAAGATGAAAAACTGGTCACTGACGAATTGCGTATGCGCGACGATGTGCGCAAAGGCGTGCCCATACGCGTGGCCTACATCTGGGTGCGGGTCAAGCCGCAAAGTGCACGCCCTGCCTTGGTACAGGTGGCTGAGACCTTGGAAAAGCGCTCGGTACTGGCCAATGAAATCATCAAAGGCGTGATGCTGCCGCAGTTTGTGATCTTGCCCTTGGCGGTCTTGCTCATTTGGTTGGCGCTGGCGCGCGGCATCCAGCCCTTGAACGAACTCGAGCAACGCATTCGCCAGCGCAAACCCGATGACATGAGCCCGCTTGACGAAAGCGTGGTGCCGATTGAAGTCTCGCCGCTGGTGTCCTCGATCAACGATTTGTTGCAACGCTTGCAAGACTCTATCGCCACCCAAAAACGCTTTCTCGCTGACGCGGCCCACCAACTGAAAACCCCGTTGGCAGGCTTGCGCATGCAAGCCGACCTGGCCTTGCGCAAAGACGCCAACGCGGATGACCTCAAGCAATCGCTGCACCACATTGGGCGCGCCAGCATCCGTGCCACCCACACCGTGAACCAATTGCTGGCCTTGGCGCGCGCAGAAAGCAGCGGCGCGCCCATCGCCAAGCAACACTGTGACCTGATCGCCTTGACCATGGAGGTGGTGAAAAACTGCTTGCCTCTGGCCATGGACAAGCACATCGATCTGGGTTTTGACCCCGCTTGCGATTCCGCCTTGCTGCAAGGCAACCCCACCTTGCTCAAAGAAATGGCACGCAACCTGATCGAAAACGCCTTGAACTACACGCCCTCCACGCCGAGCCGCCCGGGCGTGGTGACGGCACGGGTGTACCGAAATGTCAAAAATGCGCTGGTGTTGCAGGTAGAGGACTCGGGGCCAGGTATCCCTGAGTCCGAGCGCGAACGCGTGTTCGAGCCGTTTTACCGGGTGCTCGGCACCGAAGCCGATGGCTCGGGCTTGGGCTTGTCCATCGTGCTGGAAATTGCCCACAAACATGGGGCAACGGTGCATTTGCATGAGACCCACCCCGGTCACCACCTGCCAGGGGCACAGTTCAACGTGGTTTTCAGCGGCTGACACCGCAGCGTCTGGCCGCCCCTGCCATTGCGCGCAGCAGGGATTTGACACAGATCAATCTAAACAAGAATGATTCTCGTTTATCATGAGGGCATGAACCTAGATACCGCCCCTTTGACCACCCCGCTGCGGGTCAAGCGCGTACTCAGTGACGCCTTGAACCAAGAGCAAGCCCGCCAATTGGAAGAGATTGGCTTTTTGCCAGACGAACAAGTCGCCGTGATGGCGCGCGCTTTTCCCGGCGGTGACCCGCTGGTCGTGCGCGTGGGCTTGTCAACCTTTGCCCTGCGGCGTGCGGAAGCCCGCTGCGTTGAATTGCAAGCCAATTGACCATGCGTGAACACAAGGTCTATGTGCACCCCAGCGGCCCCTTGGTGGCGTTGGTGGGCAACCCCAATTGCGGCAAAACCGCCCTCTTCAATTTGCTCACCGGCAGTCGACAAAAAGTGGCCAATTACGCGGGCGTCACTGTCGAGCGCAAAGAAGGCTTGATGCGCTTGGCCGATGGCAAACCCTTGCGCATCTTGGACCTGCCTGGTACCTACAGCCTGTACCCACGCTCGGAGGATGAACGCATCACCTGCGATGTGCTGATGGGTCGCGCCTTGGGCGAAAAGCGCCCGCAAGCATTGGTCTGCGTGGTAGATGCCACCAATTTGCGCATGGGCCTGCGTTTGGTGCTGGCCGTCAAACGCTTGGGCCTGCCGTGTATCGTGGCACTGAACATGTCCGATCTGGCCGCCAAGCGCGGTCTGCACATCGACAGCCAAGCCCTGGGGGACGCGCTGGGCTTGCCAGTGGTGGGTACCGTCGCCATCCAACACGACGGCCACACCGCTTTGCGCGACTGGCTGGAAAACGCCGCTTGGCTGGACAGCCAAACGCCCGCGCCTGCGACCGACAGTGTCGCTTCGCCTTCGCCCGAGGCCGACCATAAAGTGGTGCAAGACATTCTGCGACGCCTGTCCTTGGACACGGCGGTACCCGACGCCTTCAGCGACCGCCTTGATCGCGTGTTGCTGCACCCAGCCATGGGTCCTTTGATTTTGTTGGTGGTGCTGTTTTTGATCTTCCAAGCGGTGTTCAGTTGGGCTGTGGCGCCGATGGACGCGATCAAATTCGCCACCACATGGCTGGCCGATCTGGTGGTGGCCCACCTGCCTGAGACCTGGTGGCGCAGCCTGCTGACCGACGGTTTGATTGCCGGCTTGGGTGGCGTGGTGGTGTTCCTGCCACAAATTTTGATTTTGTTTTTCTTCATCCTCGTCTTGGAGGAGTCGGGCTACCTGCCGCGTGCCGCGTTTTTGCTGGACCGCATCATGGGCTCGGTGGGCTTGTCAGGACGCTCCTTCATCCCTTTGCTGTCGAGCTTTGCCTGCGCCATCCCCGGCATCATGGCCACACGCACGATTGCCAACCAGCGCGACCGCATGGTCACTATTCTGATTGCGCCCCTCATGACCTGCTCGGCACGTTTACCCGTCTATGCCTTGCTGATCGGCGCCTTCATCCCGCAGCGTGTGGTCGCGGGCGTGGAGTTGCAAGGGCTGGTGCTGTTCGGGCTTTATGTGGCGGGCATTTTGGGTGCCATGTTGGTCGCTTGGGTGCTGAAACGCTTGAGCGACGCTGGCCGCCACAGTCGCCCCTTGATGATGGAGTTGCCCGCCTACCACTTGCCCAGCTTGCGCAATGTCGCCATTGGCTTGCGCCAACGGGTACGCATCTTTTTGCACCGGGTGGGCGGCACCATCATGGCTTTGACACTGGCGCTGTGGTTTTTGGCCAGCTACCCCAGCGCGCCCGAGAACGCCGACCGACCCGCCATTGAGTACAGCTATGCGGGAGCGATGGGGTATGCACTGCAAAAGGTGTTTGACCCGATTGGGTTTAACTGGCAAATCAGCATTGCGCTGGTGCCCGGCATGGCAGCGCGCGAAGTGGCGGTGAGCTCTCTCGCCACGGTCTACGCCTTGTCAGCCAACAATGAAGACACCGCAGAGGCCTTGGCCCCCGTCTTGGCCGCGCAGTGGAGCTTGGCCACCGCCTTGTCCTTGTTGGCGTGGTTTGTGTTTGCGCCGCAGTGTTTGTCTACTTTGGCGGCCATCAAACGGGAAACCGGTGGCTGGAAGATGCCATTGGTAACGGCCACGTATTTGTTTGTCTTGGCCTATGCAGCGGCTTGGTTGACCTACCACGTGGCGCTGGCGCTGGGTTGGGGATGAGGCGCTGTCGGGGCACGCTAGCGATTGACGTTGCTTTCAAGCAAGCGCACCGCATCGGGTTTTAACTGTTCTTCCACCCGCTGCGGCTCGCGCGGGTCATTCGGGCCCCAGCCCAACATCCGCAAACCACCGTGGGACCAAACCCAAAACAGCCCATTGGCCAGCACCAACAGCCACGCCAAGGTGGTGAGGTGTTTTTTCATACGGCCCCTGCGGCCAGGCGCACACTGACCTCGTCACTGCTGACCGCCACACGCCCTTGGGCGGTATCGACTTGCAAAACGCCACTGGCATCGACACCACAAGCCACGCCCTCTGTTCCATTGCTCAGCCGAATGGTTTGGCCATGCAACACATCGCGCTTGGCAAAGCGGGCTTTGAACGGCGCAAAGCCTTGGGATGCAAACAACTGCACGCCTGCCACCAAGGGCGCTGCCACGCTTTGCAAAACTTGCGGCGGCAGCAAGGACTCGCCCATCCATTCACACAAACCTGCGGCAGGTATGCCAAATGCGCTGCCCACAGGCGCATGCAGATTGATGCCTACGCCTATCACGGTGTACCGCGCTGCGCTGCTGTCACCCTCGATCCAGACGGTCTCGATCAAAGTGCCTGCCAGTTTGCGCGGCGCAAGCGGTGCGTCCACCCATACATCGTTAGGCCATTTCAAACCCAAGCCCGCGCGGTGTGGCGCATCTAGCGCCTCGGCCAGACACACGCCAACCGCCAATGACAAGCCAGACCAATCGACGGGGGCCAGCATCAGTCCCAAAGAAAACGTGAGCGCATCAGCGCGCAGTCCTTGCCATGTGCGCCCTTGTCGGCCGCGACCCGCGGTTTGTTGCTCAGCCACCAACAAACACGCTCGGGTGTCGCCACTTCGCGCGCGGCGCACGAGTTCGCTGTTGGTGGAGTCAATGGAAGACACCGCCTGCGCATGGGCCGTGGCGCCAAGCACAGCGACAGCGCTGTGCAAGTCGGCCAATGGCCAATGCAAAGTGGCATCACCTGCACGCATCAAGACTTGGGCGACAACAAGGTGCCGCGGCACGCGGACGCGCCGCAACGGCAGGGGTACTCGGCCAGCAGGGCGGGGGTGTAGGGCTCGTCTATCACCAAGCCGTAGTCGTAATTGAGCTCTTCGCCCGCTTTGATTTTGCGCAGGGTGCGAATAAAGATACGCCCACCTGCTTCATCGGCTTCACAGTTGGGCTTGCATGAGTGGTTGATCCAGCGCGCGTCATTGCCACCGTAGAGGGCATCGATCACATGCTTGTCATTGACATGAAAATAAAACGTGTGGTTGGGGTCTTTGGGGTTGTGCGGATGGCGCTTTTGCGCCTTTTTCCAGCTGATGACCTCGCCCACGTATTCGATAATGAATTCGCCTTTGGCAATGTCCGTGAGGGCGAACACCCCTTTGCCGTGAACACCTGAGCGGCGCACCTGAATGCGTTTACCGCTGTTGCTGGAAGAGGTCATGGGAGCCTGTTGGAAAAAATCTGCTATGTTAAATACGTACATGTGCGCGCGTGCGCGCGAGACAGCGGATTGTAGACAAGGAAATTTGGCATGAGTAAGACACTGGTGATCGCCGAGAAGCCCTCTGTGGCCCAAGACATCGTTCGCGCCTTGACGCCCAGCGCTGGTAAATTTGAAAAGCACGACGATCATTTCGAGAACGACAACTACGTGGTCACCAGCGCGGTGGGTCACTTGGTGGAAATCCAAGCGCCCGAAGAATTCGACGTCAAGCGTGGCAAGTGGAGCTTTGCCCACCTGCCCGTCATCCCGCCTTATTTCGACTTGAAACCAGTCGAGAAAACCAAATCCCGTCTGGCCGCTGTGGTCAAACAAGCCAAGCGCAAAGACGTCTCAGCCATCATCAACGCCTGTGACGCGGGCCGCGAGGGTGAGCTCATCTTCCGCCTGATCGAGCAATACGCGGGCGGCAAAAAGCCCTTGGACAAACCGGTCAAACGGCTGTGGCTGCAGTCCATGACGCCGCAAGCCATTCGCGACGGTTTTGACAGCTTGAGAAGCAGCCAACAAATGCAAGGCCTGGCCGACGCCGCGCGCAGCCGCTCCGAGGCCGATTGGCTGGTGGGCATCAACGGCACCCGTGCCTTCACCGCTTTTAACTCGCGCGATGGAGGTTTTTTCCTGACCACCGTCGGTCGGGTGCAAACCCCCACCTTGAGCGTGGTGGTGGAACGTGAAGAGATGATTCGCAAGTTCGTGAGCCGCGACTTCTGGGAAATCCACGCCAGCTTCGCTGCCCAAGCAGGTGCTTATGCGGGCAAATGGTTCAACCCCACGCACAAGGCCCACGCTGACGACAAAGAGATCAAAGAAGACCGTGTGTGGTCCTTGAGCGAGGCGCAAGCGATTGCCGATGCGGTGCGCCACCAAACCGCCACCGTCACCGAAGAAAGCAAGCCCAGCAGCAAGGGCAGCCCAGGCTTGTTCGACCTGACCACCTTGCAGCGCGAGGCCAATGGCCGCTTTGGCTTTTCCGCCAAAACCACGCTCTCGCTGGCGCAAAGCCTGTACGAACGCCACAAGGCCCTGACCTACCCGCGTACCGACTCCAAACACCTGCCCGAGGACTACCTTCCCACGGTGAAAGACACCTTGCAGATGCTGGCCAACAGCGGCATGGGTCACTTGGCGCCGTTTGCCAAAACCGCCATCGCGCAGGGCTACATCAAGCCCAGCAAAAAGGTGTTTGACAACAGCAAGGTCAGCGACCACTTTGCCATCATCCCCACCTTGGAAGCCCCCAGTGGTTTGTCCGACGCCGAGCAAAAGCTATACGACTTCGTGGTGCGCCGCTTCATTGCGGTGTTCTATCCCGCTGCACAGTTCATGGACACCACCCGCATCAGCCAAGTGGCAGCGGCTGGCAAGACCCAGCATTTCAAAACCACGGGCCGTGTGCTGGTGGAGCCGGGCTGGCAAGCCATCTACGGCAAAGAGGTGGACGAGGAAGAAGACAAAGAGTCGGGCAAGATCTTGGTCAAGCTCAACGCGGGTGAACAGCCACTGGTGGCTGAGGCCGACCCCAAAGGTTTGAAAACCCGCCCACCCGCGCGCTACACCGAGGCCACCTTGCTGGGCGCCATGGAGAGCGCGGGCAAGCAGGTGGAAGACGACGAACTGCGCGAGGCCATGCAAGAAAAAGGCTTGGGCACACCAGCAACACGCTCGTCCATCATCGAAGGTTTGCTGAACGAAAAATACATGTTGCGCGAAGGGCGTGAACTCATCCCGACCGCCAAGGCGTTCCAGCTGATGACGCTCTTGCGTGGCTTGGGCGTGGAAGAACTCTCACGCGCAGACCTCACCGGCGACTGGGAGTTCAAGCTCTCGCAAATGGAAAAAGGCCTGCTGTCGCGCGAGGCCTTCATGCAAGACATCGCCGAGATGACCGGTCGCATGGTGAAAAAAGCCAAGGAATACGACCGCGACACCATCCCTGGCGACTACGCCACACTCACCACACCTTGCCCCACCTGCGCTGGCGTGGTCAAGGAAAACTACCGCCGCTACACCTGCATGGGCAAGCCTGGGGCGGTGGCCACAACCAACGCCGACGGCGAGGTGGAAGGACCGGGCTGCGGCTTCTCGTTTGGCAAGACACCGGCAGGGCGCACCTTCGAGCCCGCCGAGGTGGAGCAGTTTTTGCACGACAAAAAGATCGGCCCCTTGGAAGGTTTCCGCTCCAAAGCGGGCTGGCCATTCACCGCCGAAATTGCGCTCAAGTTCAACGAAGAAGAAAAGAACTGGAAGCTGGAATTCGACTTTGGCGAAGACAAGAACGCCGAGAGCGGCGAGATTGTGGAATTTGGCGACGCCGAAAATTTAGGCGCGTGCCCCAAGTGCGGCTCGCCTGTGCATGAGCACGGCTCTAACTATATGTGCAGCAAATCCGTGCCTACCAACGCCCAACCCACGCCCAGCTGCGACTTCAAAACAGGCCGCGTCATCTTGCAACAGGTGATCGAACACGACCAAGTGAAAAAGCTGCTCGCCGAGGGCAAAACCGATTTGCTAGAGAAGTTTGTCTCCATGCGCACCCGACGCGCCTTCAAAGCCTACCTGACTTACGACGCCGAGGCTGGCAAGGTGAGTTTTGCCTTCGAGCCCAGCAAGTACCCGAAAAAAGGCGGCGCACCCACCACCCGCGCCTTGGCCAAAGCGGCTGGCAAAACCATGCCCGGCAAGAAAACACCTGCGGCCAAAAAAGCTGCGGCCAAAGCGGAGAAGGAAGCCAAGCCCAAAAAGCCCCGCAAACCCGCCGAGGGCAAAGCGCCCAGCGCGGCCTTGGCTGCGGTCATCGGCCCCGAGGCCGTGGCCCGCACCGAGGTGATGAAAAAGCTGTGGGACTACATCAAGGCGCAAAACCTGCAAGACCCCAAAGACAAACGCACCATCCAATGTGACGCGAAACTGAAAACCGTGTTTGGCAAGGACTCCGTGGGGATGTTTGAGTTGGCGGGCTTGATTGGGGCGCACTTGGGATAGGCGTCGGCATTGCGAGGAGCAACCTCATCACGGCGCCTGAGCAGGCTCGGCCTCGCCTCCATGCTTGCACAACGTCGGCTGCGGCCGACCTGCCTCATGCGCCTTTGTCGGGCTGGGCGTTCCGCACAGACCCTAGCTGCATCAGTCACACCCTTTGAAGTGCCGTGCTTGGCAATCCCGTGCTAATTTTTGCGCATCTGCGATTTGTTGAGGTGTCATTAGTTTGGCAAGACCATCGCGGTTTTCTACGGCCATTGCAACACCACTGGCCGCGCTCAAGTTGAACCAACTGTGCGCCTTGACGTAGTTTTGCACCACCCCTAGGCCGTTGTGGTACATGAACCCCAAGTTATTCTGCGCGTTCTCATTGCCTTGCTGCGCGGCAAGCCTGTACCACTTGACCGCTTCAACATAGTCTTGTGCCACGCCTTCGCCGTTGGCATACCTAAACCCCAAGTTGTATTGCGCCCACGAATAGCCTTGCTGCGCGGCAAGCCTGTACCACTTGACCGATTCGGCATAATCTTGCATCACGCCTTTGCCTATGGTGTACATGCTTCCCAAGTTATTCTGCGCCCACGAATAGCCTTGCTGCGCGGCAAGTCTGTACCACTTAACTGCTTCAACATAATCTTGCACCACTCCTTGGCCGTTGTAGTACATGATCCCCAGGCTGTTCTGCGCTGACAAATTGCCCTGCTCAGCAGCAAGTCTGTACCACTTAACTGCTTCGGCGTAATCTTGCTTTACACCTTCGCCGTTACGATAAGCGTCAGCAAGCCCTCCTTGCGCCCACGCTTCGCCCTTTAGTGCCGCTGGCTTCACAATCTTTAGTACTTCGGCGTAGTCCTTGCGCAAATAAGCTTCAAGTGCATCGTCTTCCGGACCGGCCCATGCCAAGCCAGCCGTCAGCATGGCTAACAGTACGAGCAAAAGGCGATGCATCAATGCCTTTTTTAGTGTTGTGACTTTCTGCATTTGCAATCCTTTCGCTTATGGTGAATAGATATTGATTTTTTGGCATCAAATTAGTTGCTTTTGAATGCATTTATTCCTTATGCATTTCCAATAAAGCCCTGTCCCTCTCCAACTCCGCTTGCAGCTCCGCCTCGGTGGGCATGACCGCTTGGTATTTGCTGGCAAACAGTTGGGCTTTGTCGGCCAGCAGCGAGTACTTGGCGACGGCCGCGTTGCGCTCTGAACAAAGAATCAGCCCGAGCGTCGGGTTGTCGCCCTCGTTGCGGTGTTGCTCGTCAAACACGCGCACATACATGTCCATTTGCCCCACGTCTTGGTGCGCCAACTTGCCCACCTTCAAGTCCACCAGTACAAAGCACTTGAGCAGGTAGTTGTAAAAAACCAAGTCGATGAAACAGTCTTCGCCTTCCACCCGCAGGTGTTTTTGCCGTGCGACAAAGGCAAAGCCTTTGCCCAACTCCAACAAAAAGGTTTGCAACTGGTCCAGCAGGCCTTGCTCCAGGTCCTTTTCGTACAAGGCAGGCACAGCGGGTGCGCCTAAAAATTCCAGCACATAGGGGTCGCGGATGAAGTCACGCGGGTCGGGTGCTGCGTCTTTGGCGATGTGGTGTGCGGCCTCGTCTTTCAACTGCGCTTTGGCTTGGTCCTGCGTGCTGAGGAGGCGCTCGTAATACAGCGTGGAAATTTGCCGACCCAGCGCCCGCACGCTCCAACCTTGCTCGACGGCTTCTTTGGCGTACCAGTCGCGGGCAGCAAGGTTTTCAATTCTTAGCAACGACTTGTAATGGGTCCAAGTCAATTCTCTCCGCACCGCGGAGAGAATTGGAAAGCATTGGTAAAACTGCCGATAGTTCCACAGGCTTTGCACAGAAAAGCCGCTTCCAAACTCCTCGCTCAAACGCTTGGCCAACTCTGGCAGCACCTGCTTGCCATAGGCCGCTCGCTTTTGCCCGCCTTGTTCGTCTTCCACAATCATGCGGCCGATGTGCCAATAGGTCTGCACCATGGCGGTATTCACCGTCTGCCGCACCTGCGCACGGGCAGCCAACAGCAAAGCGCGGATGGCTTGGTGCAGGTCGGGGCGAGGGGGTTCAGGCAGCATGGGGGCGGGGAATCAGACCCGACATATTAGCTATTTAATACAACTATTTGTCTATTTATTCTCTTTTAATAATCATTTTTAAGTCTTCAGCTACTTTCCATCCCAAGCCTTCACTTTGTCTGAGCGAGCAGGGCGGGCTTGGCTGGCCGCGAACATCGTCGCTGTGCGGCGGTGAGCGGCGGGCAAGCCAGCCCTGCTCGTTCAGCCTGATGTGCATTCAAAACCCGAACGCATACAATCGCCGGTTGCCCGAATCTGGAGAATTCCCCGTGTTGATGTCCTCTGCTTACGCCCAATCCGCGCCCGCTGCCACTGCTGGCGGTGACCTTGGTTCCTCGCTCATGAGCATGTTGCCCTTGGTGCTGATGTTTGTGGTGCTTTACTTCATCATGATCCGCCCGCAAATGAAGCGTCAAAAAGAGCTCAAAGCCATGCTGGACGCGCTGGCCAAAGGTGACGAAGTGGTGACCACCGGTGGCTTGCTGGGCAAGATCGCACAACTGGGCGACCACCAAATTGGCCTGGAAGTGGGCAATGGTGTGACCGTGCAATTGCAGCGCTCAGCGGTGGTGCAAGTGCTGCCCAAAGGCAGCATCAAATAAACCAACTTGTCAGCCCGCGCCATGAACCGTTACGCTCTTTGGAAATACCTGGTCATCTTGATCGCTTTTTGCATTGGTGGCTTGTACACCTTGCCCAATTTCTTTGGCGAAGCGCCTGCGGTTCAAGTCTCTGCCGCGCGTGCCAGCGTCAAGGTCGACACCAGCACGCTGGGCAAAGTGGAAGAGTCGCTCAAAGCGGCCAATCTCACACCTACTTTGATCGGCCTTGAAAACAACTCGCTCAAAGCGCGCTTTGAAACCACCGAACAACAGTTGCAAGCCAAAGACGCGATGCAACACGCGCTCAACCCCGACCCTGCCAACCCTTCATATGTGGTGGCGCTCAACCTGATTCCCCGCACACCCACTTGGTTGTCTGCCATGCGTGCCGCGCCCATGTATTTGGGACTGGACTTGCGCGGTGGCGTGCACTTCATGTTGCAAGTGGACATGCAAGCGGCTTTGACCAAAAAGCTGGACGCCTTGAGCGGCGATCTGCGCAGTGCCTTGCGTGAAAAAAGCTTGCGTCACAACGGCATTTCGCGCGAGCAACAAAACATACAAATGGCGTTTCGCGACCAAGCCACTGCCGAGGCAGCGCAGTCGCTCATGCGTGACCAATTCCCCGATTTGCTTTTGGTCAGCAGTTCACAAGGTGATGAAGTCAAAGTCAGCGCCAGCTTGAAGCCCGAAGCCGCGCGCAAGGTGCAAGAGCAAGCGCTCAAGCAAAACATCACCACGCTGCACAACCGCATCAACGAGTTGGGTGTGGCCGAGCCTGTGATACAGCAACAAGGCTTGGACCGCATCGTGGTGCAACTGCCTGGTGTGCAAGACACCGCCAAAGCGAAAGACATTTTGGGTCGCACCGCCACACTGGAAATTCGCATGGTCGAAGAAGGCAGCGAAGCACGCTTGGCCGAAGTCGGTAGCGGGCCGGTGCCCTTTGGCGCAGAAAAATACCTTGACCGCAACGGCCAAGCCGTCATTGTGAAAAAGCTCGTGGTGCTGACCGGCGAGAACTTGACCGATGCACAACCCGGTTTTGACAACCAAACCCAAGAAGCCGCGGTGCACCTGACACTGGACGCCAAGGGTGCGCGCATCTTCAAAGAAATCACCCGCGAAAACATCGGCAAACGCATGGCCATCTTGTTGTTTGAAAAAGGCAAGGGCGAAGTCGTCACCTCGCCTGTGATTCGCAGCGAGATCGGCGGTGGGCGGGTACAAATCTCTGGTCGCATGACCACGGTAGAAGCGGCTGACACCGCTTTGTTGTTGCGCGCGGGTTCACTGGCCGCGCCCATGGAAATCATTGAAGAGCGCACCATTGGCCCAAGCCTTGGCGCTGAAAACATTGCCAAAGGTTTTGACAGCGTGACCTGGGGCTTTGTGGCTGTCACCGCTTTCATGTGCATTTACTATGCTTTGTTTGGCGTGATCTCCAGCATCGCTTTGGCCGTCAACCTGCTGCTGTTGGTGGCCGTGCTGTCGATGTTACAAGCCACGCTCACCTTGCCAGGCATGGCTGCCATGGCCTTGGTCTTGGGCATGGCGATTGACGCCAACGTGCTGATCAATGAACGCGTGCGGGAAGAACTGCGCCACGGCGCGGCACCGCAAACCGCCATTCACATGGGTTACGACCGTGCCTGGTCAACCATTTTGGACTCCAACGTCACCACCTTGATCGCTGGTTTGGCTTTGCTGGCCTTTGGTTCGGGTCCGGTACGCGGCTTTGCGGTGGTGCATTGCCTGGGCATTCTCACCAGCATGTTCTCGGCGGTCTTTTTCTCACGCGGTTTGGTCAACCTTTGGTATGGCCGCCAAAAACGTTTGCAAACCGTCTCGATTGGCACGGTGTGGAAACCTGACGCCACCACCCAAGACGTGATTGCCAAAGCCAAAGCCGATTAACGAAAGCCTGCCATGGAATTTTTCAAAATCCGCAAAGACATTCCGTTCATGCGCCATGCCTTGGTGTTCAACGCGGTGTCGTTCATCACGTTTTTAGCCGCGGTGTTTTTTCTCTTCAGCAAAGGCTTGCATTTGTCGGTGGAGTTCACCGGTGGCACCTTGATGGAGGTGAGCTTTGCACAACCCGCCGCGCTTGACCCCATGCGTGAGCGCATCGCCGCCTTGGGCATCAAAGATGTGCAGGTACAAAACTTTGGCTCCTCGCGCGATGTGCTGATTCGCATGCCTGCGGCCAAGGGGGCCAATTCCGCCGAGCTCAGCAACAAAGTGTTGGGCAGTCTCAAAGAGATGGACACCAGTGCCGAGTTGCGCCGCACCGAATTTGTCGGCCCACAAGTCGGCGATGAGTTGGCCATCGACGGCCTCAAAGCCTTGGCCTGTGTGGTCATTGGCATCATGATTTACTTGGCCATTCGCTTCGAGTGGAAATACGCCGTGGCCGGCATCATCGCCAACTTGCACGACGTGGTCATCATCTTGGGCTTCTTCGCGTTTTTCCAGTGGGAGTTTTCGCTGCCGGTGTTGGCCGCGGTGCTGGCGGTGCTGGGCTATTCGGTCAACGAGTCGGTGGTGATTTTTGACCGTGTGCGTGAAAACTTTCGCCGTTTTCGCAAAATGAACACGGTCGAAATCATCGACAACGCCATCACCTCCACCATCAGCCGCACCATCATCACCCACGGTTGCACCCAATTGATGGTGTTGTCCATGCTGTTGTTTGGTGGTGCCACCCTGCACTACTTCGCCATGGCTTTGACCATTGGTATTTTGTTTGGCATTTACTCTTCGGTGTTTGTGGCTGCAGCAATTGCCATGTGGCTGGGTATTCGCCGCGAAGACTTGATCAAAGCGGTGAAAAAAGACGGCCCTGAAGAAGACCCCAACGACCCTAACGCGGGTGCTGTGGTTTAAGCGGCTTCAAGCCGTTTCAGTGGGCGATGCGCTCTGCGACATCGTCACACAGCTCATCAAGCACCAAGGCATCGGGCTCGATGCCCGCGCTCCAGTAAACCATCAAGACGATGATCTTCAAGTCGTCCAAGCTGATGGGGTGGGTGTTGACCGCCATGGCGCGGTCAACCACAATTTCTCGTACTTGCGGTGGCAACACGCCAGCACCTTCCATGAAGGTGATAAAGCCCAAGCCGGCCGAGCCCAATTGCTGTTGCTCCGACACCGAGAACACCCGCATGCTGTCAGGTGACTGCACATAAGCAGTTTCCCAAGCGGTTTTGGGTGCATCGATGCGAATGGTTTCTGCGTTTTGTGCAGCAGTGTGCAAACCAGCCAACCAAGCAAGTGCTTGTTCTATTTCGTCGGCTTCAAAGCCGGCCGCACTGAGTTTGCGGCCTAAAAGGGGTAACTCTGGGCAGGCATCACCGCGCCAGTAGTGTTCGTACACATACACAAGGACATCGAACATATGCAGTGAATATACCTTGTTTTAAAACCCTTGCCAGCACGCAACAATGCTTGCTTGTTTCTATCGCAAAGACTGTGTTTGTTTATGAACGCGTATCGCAGCGATTCAGATGGACGCGTTGGTAAGCCCCTGTTGCGGTGATGGCGACACAGGCTTGGTTGTGCATCAGGTGTAACAGTGCCAAAAGTTGCGCCACGGGCAGCCCTGTGCGCATGACCAATGCATCCAAATTGACGGCTGCATCGTCCTCTAAGGCTTGCCAAATGGCCCATGCATTGGCATCTTGCAACACCGCTGGCGGGGTGCTTGTGAAGGGCTGGGGGCTGAGACGGTCCAAGGGCGGCATCTCTTCGCTGATGTCTTGCAGGTTTTCCACCAATTTGGCTCCTTGGCGCAGCAAGGCATGGCATCCACGCGACAGTGCGGAATGGATAGAGCCAGGAATTGCAAACACCTCTTTGCCTTGGTCTAAGGCCAGTTGCGCGGTGATGAGCGAGCCCGATGGCAAAGCCGCTTCAACCACCAACACACCCAGACTTAAACCCGCGATCAAGCGATTTCGCTGCGGGAAATGGTGGGGCAGTGCTTGGGTGCCCAAGGGAAACTCACTGAGCACCCATCCACACGATGCGATGTCGTGTGCCAGCCCTTGGTGTTGCCGCGGATAGACCTGGTCTAAGCCGGTTCCCACCACGGCGACCGTGGGGCAATGCGTGTCCACATTGGCTTGCATGGCCCCTGTGTGTGCGGCTGCATCTATGCCCATGGCCAAGCCAGAGACCACCGCATAACCGCCCGCTGCCAAACTGTAGGCAAAAGCCCTGGCGTTTTCGCGGCCCTGGTGCGTGGGGTTGCGACTGCCAACCACCGCCAGTGCAGCCCCCAAGGGACGCTGCAATTGCCCACGCGCAAACAACATCACTGGCGCATCCGGCAAAGCCAGTAAGCCTGCGGGATAGGCAGCGTCATCCCATGTCCACACGGCATGCGCGACAGCTTGGTGCGTTTCCTCTAGCCAGGCTTGGGTGCGCTCGCACTGTGCCGCCCATCCGGGTGGCTCGTTGTGCAACGCCGTGGCCAGCGCATCACCTGTCTCATGGGCCAGCGTGGTGATGGGCTGGGCCCAAATTGCGGGCAAGGAACCAAAAGCACGCCACAGCTTTCGTGCGCCTTGCAGGCCTAAGCCGGGGGTCAGTGACAAACGCAAGGCCAGCGGCCAACTTGCTTGGGAGGGTGGGAAATGAGCCATGTCGGCACCTTGAACGGACTGGCTTGCCAGCTTAGACAACCGGGCCCCTGCAAAGCTTGAGGCGCTCTGCGGTTATTCCTGAGCCAGACTTCACCTTGGTGTCTAAAAAAGCGACAATACAGCCCCATGGCGTTACTTACCATTCTTTCCTACCCTGACCCCCGCTTACACACCGTGGCCAAGCCCGTCGCCGTGGTGGACGACCGTATTCGCGCCTTGGCGGCAGACATGATTGAAACCATGTACGACTCCAAAGGCGTGGGACTGGCGGCCACCCAAATCGATGTGCATGAACGCGTGGTGGTGATGGATGTGTCCGAAGAGCGCAACCAGCCTTTGGTGATGATCAACCCCGAGTTGCTTTGGAAAAGTGACGAGCGCATCAAAGGTGAAGAAGGTTGCTTGTCGGTGCCCGGCGTTTTTGACAATGTCGAACGCGCAGCGCAAGTCAAGATGCAGGCTTTGGATGCGCATGGGCAGCTGCAAACTTACGAAGCCGATGGCTTGATGGCGGTGTGCATTCAGCACGAGATGGACCACCTGATGGGCAAGGTGTTTGTCGAATACTTGTCCTTGCTCAAACGCACCCGCATCCGCGGCAAGCTCGTTAAAGCACAACGCGACCTCGAGCGCTAAGCCATGCGCTTGGTCTTTGCCGGCACGCCGGTTTTTGCGCAAACCGCGCTGGCCGCATTGCATGCACACGGCCATGACATTGCTTTGGTGCTGACCCAACCTGACCGCCCCGCAGGACGCGGCATGCAGCTGCAAGCCTCGGCCGTCAAACAGTATGCGCAGCTTCATGGGCTGGCCTTGGCCCAACCCACCAGCTTGCGCTTGGATGGCAAATATCCCGATGAAGCAGCGGCCGCACAAACCGCCATCGCCCAATCCGGGGCCGAGGCGATGGTGGTGGTGGCGTATGGTTTGATCTTGCCGATGTGGGCGCTGCACAGCGTGCCCTTGGGCTGCTTCAATATTCACGCCTCACTGTTGCCGCGCTGGCGCGGAGCGGCACCGATTCAGCGCGCCATTGAAGCGGGCGACAGCCAAAGCGGTGTGTGCATCATGCAAATGGAAGAGGGCTTGGACACTGGCCCGGTGCTGTGGCGCCAAGCACTTCCCATCGCAGTGGATGAAACCAGCAGCAGCTTGCACGACAAGCTAGCCAGCTTGGGTGCGCAAGGCATCGCAGACACTTTGGCACAACTGGGGCGGCTGACCGCGGTTGCACAGCCCGAAGAAGGCGTGACCTATGCCGCCAAGATTGACAAGCACGAAGCCCTGATCGACTGGAACTTGCCCGCCACGGTGTTGTCGCGTCGCATTCGCGCATTCGACCCCTTCCCCGGTGCACATACGCTGTGGCAAGGGCAAACCTTCAAACTGTGGTCGGCAGAGCTTGTGCCCCAAGCCACGAACCAGGCCCCTGGAACCGTTTTGCAAGCCAGCGCGCAAGGCTTGGACGTGGCCTGCGGCGAGCAGGTGTTGCGGGTGCTGCAAGTCCAAAAACCCGGTGGTAAACGCTTGCCTTTTGCCGAAGTCTTGCGCGGCCAAGGTGATTGGCAAGGCGCCATGCTCGGCCAGTGAACACGCAGCCCCCATGTTCCTAGACCCCGCCAATTTTCGCCATCCTGCTTTTCGCAAAGGCATGGCGGACGCTTTCAACGTCGCCCCCGGCATTTGGGCTTGGGGCTTGATGACGGGTGTGTCCATGGTGCAAGCGGGCTTGGGACCGGCGATGTCTACCTGGATGACTTTGTTGGTGTACGGCGGCAGCGCGCAGTTGGCGGTCACCCCCCTGCTGGCAGCGGGTACACCGGTGTGGGTGGTGTTGGCCACCGCGTTTTGTGTGAACCTGCGCTTTGCCGTGTTCAGCTTGCATTTGCGTAGCTACATGATGGCTTGGCCACGCTGGCAACGCTTGGCCATTGGCTACCTGATTGCCGATTTGAACTATGTTCAGTTTGTGCAAAACCACCCCCATCCCGCCACCGATGCCGCAGGTCAACGCGCGGAAATGGCCTACCTCTCAGGCAATTGTTTTCTCACCTGGTTGGGCTGGCAAATTGCCAGCGTTGTGGGCATTGTGTTGGCCAGCCAAGTGCCGCTTGCTTGGGGTTTGGGCTTTGCGGGTGTGTTGGCCTTGGTGGGCATTTTGTGCTCCTTGGCCAGTTCGCGCATGCGCACCGTGTCGCTGGTGGTGTCGGGCGCAGCGGCGATAGCGGCCTATGCCTTGCCTTTGCGCTTGAACATCTTGGTGGCCATCGCTGCGGCCGTGGCGATGTGTTTGATGATTGAAACCACCACCGGCATGAACAAGGCGTCTTCATGATCGATGGGTTTCAACTGCTCACCCTGCTGGGACTGGCCGCCATGACGGTATTGGCGCGCTGCTTTTTCTTCATTTTGAACCGCGAGTTGCCTTTTCCCGCCTGGGCCCAACGCGGCTTGCAATACGCGCCCATTGCCGCCTTGGCGGCGGTGGTGGTCCCTGAGGTGTTGGTCACGCAAGGGCAGTTCATCAGCACCTTGCTGGATGCGCGGCTCATGGGCGCAGCAGCCGGTGTGGGGTATTACGCTTACCGCCGCGGTCAAGGCCAAGCGGTGTTGGGCACGATTGTGGTGGGCATGGCGGTGTATTTGCCGCTGCACATTGGGCTGGGTTGGTAATCAAGCCTGACATCCTGAATAGAATGCCCCCAAAAACCAACCGCAGAGACAAACCATGAACATCCTCCGTTTCGCAGACCTTTGCGCCCAGGGCAAAGCCCAGGGCCAACGCGTTTTCATCCGTGCCGACTTGAACGTGCCTTTTGACGACCAAGGCCACATCAGCGAGGACACCCGCATCCGCGCCTCCGTGCCTTGCATCCGCATGGCCTTGGAGGCAGGTGCGGCGGTGATGGTCACCAGCCATTTGGGCCGCCCCACCGAGGGCGAGTTCAAGCCCGAAGATTCCTTGGCACCTGTGGCCCAACGCTTGGGCGAGTTGCTGGGCCGCGAGGTGCCGGTGGTCGCCAACTGGGTCGATGGCGTGTTTGTCGCCGCTGGCCAGGTGGTGATGCTGGAGAACTGCCGCATCAACAAGGGCGAAAAGAAAAACAGCGAAGACCTGTCGCGCAAGATGGCCGCGTTGTGCGACATCTATGTCAACGACGCGTTTGGCACCGCCCACCGGGCTGAGGGCACCACCTACGGCATCGCGCAGTTCGCGCCCATCGCCTGTGCCGGCCCCTTGTTATCGGCCGAAATCGACGCCATCACCAAGGCCTTGGCCAACCCCAAACGCCCACTGGCCGCCATCGTGGCGGGCAGCAAGGTCAGCACCAAACTCACCATCTTGCAAGCACTGGCCAAGAACGTGGACCAACTCATCGTGGGTGGCGGCATCGCCAACACCTTCATGCTGGCGGCGGGTTTGAAGATCGGCAAATCCTTGGCCGAACCCGACTTGGTGGGCGAAGCCAAAGCGGTCATCGAGGCCATGAAGGCGCGTGGCGCCGAGGTGCCCATTCCCACCGACGTGGTCTGCGCCAAAAGCTTTGGTGCCGACGCGCCAGCCACCGTGAAGAAAGCCAGCGAAGTGGCCGACGACGACCTGATTTTGGACATCGGCCCCGACACGGCGGCGCGTTTGGCCACGCAGCTCAAAGCGGCGGGCACCATCGTGTGGAACGGCCCCATGGGGGTGTTTGAGTTTGCGGCGTTCGAGAACGGCACCAAGGTGGTGGCGCATGCGATTGCAGAATCTGACGCCTTCAGCATTGCAGGCGGTGGCGACACCTTGGCGGCCATTGCCAAGTACGGCATTGAAGACCAGATGGGCTACATCTCTACCGGTGGCGGCGCATTCTTGGAGGTGCTGGAGGGCAAAACCCTGCCCGCGTTTGAAATCTTGATGAAGCGCGCGGCTTAAGACGCGAACTGCTTTTTGCAGCGGTTAACGATATAAAACTTAAAAAACAACGCGTCTTGCCCGTATTTGTCGGTGGCAAAGGCCAGCAAGTTGTCGATCACCCAGGTTTTGATCTGCGTGTCATTGCGCACATCGGCTGCGCTCCAGGTTTGGCTTTGACGCCGCGTTTGCTCTTGGTCCAAGGCGGTTGGCTTGAAAGCGTCATGGCGGGGTTGGAGTGCGGCTAAGCGCTGGGCTTGCTCGGCAGGGTTGTTGCGGCTCTCGTACATCAGCAGTTTGATGGCGTCGCTGTAAACCTCGGTTTGCAAGGCATAGCTGTTGGCGGCTTCGGCGCAAACAGTCACCGCCGAACGGGTTGGGGTGTCTTGCGCCAAGCTGGGCATGGCCACACCAAGCAGCGGTGCGCACAGCCACGCCAAACGCTGTGCAAACCCCATCATCAAGCGGGTGTCATAGAGGGCTGGCTGGTGGCGCGCCCTTTGTAATCGGTCCAGCACTGGCGGGTGAAGTCATACAACTTGCAGTCCCGCGCTGTTTGGAAATACCAGCGCCAAGAGAAGGGCTGAACAATGATGCGACCGGGCAGCAAGGTTTCGAGCTTGGCTTGCGCTTGTTTTAAATGGTAGAGCGGAATGCTCATGTCCACATGGTGTGCGGTGTGCTCCATGATGTGGTGCATCAACGCGCCAATCTTCAAGGGAAAGGTCAGGTGCACCGTGGTGGACACAAAAGGCTGGGCCTTGGCCCAAGCGCTGCGGTCGTCGTGCCAAGACACTTTGACATGGGTGTGGTGCACATAGACCACAAAACCAATCATGGCGCACCAAAACAAAAACGGCACCACCACACTGCACAACAACACCAAGGCAACCGACTGCGATGTAGCCATGGCGGCGGCGACCATGCCAGCCACCCAAAGGGTCGCAAACACGGTGATAAGGATGCTGTCTTTGACAAAGATGGGGCGGCGTGTAGGCATTTCTTTGGCGGTGGGGAACACCATTTTTTTCCACCAAATCTCAATCATGTAGTAAAGACCGGGTGCCCAACCGCTGCGGTAGGCACGGTCCAACAAGCGACCCATCCACGAGAGTTTGGCGAACTCCTCTTTGGTCAGCGGCGCCCACACAAAGTCAAAGCCTTTGAGGTTGGTATAGCCGTGGTGCACCACGTTGTGGCCGATGTCCCACAAACTGTAAGTGGTGAGTGACGGTAAAAAAGCGATGCGCCCCATCCATTTGTTCAAACCACGGTGGGGGGTGAGGCTTTGGTGGCAGGCGTCATGGCCAATGATGAACAAACGGCCAATGGTGAAACCCATGGCCACGCCACACAGCAACTTGGCCCACAAAGGCTCGAAAAACACGGTGCCTGCTAAAAAGGCGGCCCAAATGGCATAGTCCATGAGCAACAGCAACACAGCCCTCACCGTCACGCGGTTAGATAAGGGAATCAGCCACTCGCGAATCACCTTGCGGTGGGGCATGGGCTCATTCAGAGGAATAGGGTGTTCTTGGGTATTCATAGCCGAAGGATTGTAGCGACTGACCCTTTTCGGCAACTTACCCCTACCAACGCGCGGGCAAACGCCGACACACACGGTAAAGCTTGTCGGGCTCACGCACCACATAGCCCCCTTGAACCAGCTCTTTCATGATGCGACTGACCATTTCTCGGCTACAGCCTATTTGTTGCGCCATTTGGGCGTGTGTCATGGGCGAAGCGCTGGGCAAGGACGCCCCCAGCGGCGCTTGCTGCCTTTGCAGCAAGGCGCTCAAACGGCTGTAGGCATCGGAAAACAAGGCCAAACAGGTGGTTTCCGTGGCCAAGCGCAAACGCTGCAAGGCGCGTTGTAACAACACCATGGCCAACCCGGGGTCGTGTTGTAACAACACCCGCACGCTGTCGGCGCTGACCACGGCACAGACCGCCGGGCCCAAGGTGATGACGCTGGCGCAATGCTGGCCCCCTTGCAGGGCCAGCAAACCCAGCACATCGCCGCGGCCAGCCATGGCCAAGGTGATTTCACGCGGCTTGCTGTCTTGGGACATGGCAAATTCACGCAAGCAACCTTGCAGCACCACATAGAGTTGCATGCCCTCATCGCCTTCATGGATGAGGACACTGTTTTTTCGGTAGTAACGCACCTGCCCTTGCAGGGCCAAGCGGCGCAGTCCCTCGGGCTCCAGGCCATCGAGCAATGAAAACGGGGGTGTCAAGCTTGGGTTCATGGCGGCAATGTAGGCCCGCTTCGCGTGGCTTGGCGTTAGCCAGACTGTCGTTTTTTGTGCGTGGCACTTCTTTGGCGCTGGCGGCTGAACAAACGATGCATTCGGTCACATTCGCATGGGAGAATGCAACCGACATTTAACCGAGATACCCATGCCCAAACACGCCACCAAAATTGTTGCCACGCTTGGTCCCGCCTCTAGCGACCCTGCTTTGCTTGAAAACATGATCCGCGCTGGTGTCAATGTGGTGCGCTTGAATTTCAGCCACGGCGTGGCACAAGACCATATTGACCGCGCCACCTTGGTGCGTGAGGCGGCGCACCGGGCGGGCCGCGTGGTGGCCATCATGGCCGATTTGCAAGGTCCGAAAATTCGCGTGGGCAAATTTGCCCAAGGCAAGGTGATGCTCGAAGCCGGTGCAGCATTTGTGCTTGACGCTTCGCGCACCGAACTTGGCGACTTGCAAGGCGTGGGGCTGGATTACAAAGAGTTGCCACGCGACGTCAAAGCTGGCGATTTGCTGCTGCTCAACGATGGCTTGATCGTGCTCACCGTCGATGCGGTCAAAGGCGAGCAGGTGCACACCACGGTCAAGATGGGGGGAGAGCTCTCCAACAACAAAGGCATCAACAAACAAGGCGGCGGCTTGACCGCGCCTGCGCTGACCGCCAAGGACATGGAAGACATCAAAACCGCCATGGCCTTCCAAGCCGACTATGTGGCGGTGAGCTTTCCCAAAAGCGCCACCGACATGGAAATGGCCCGCCAGTTGTGCAATGTGGCGGCCGAGCCTTTCAAACACAAACCCGGTTTGATTGCCAAGATCGAGCGCTTTGAGGCCATCCCGCATTTGGAAGAAATTTTGGCTGCCAGCGACGGCATCATGGTGGCGCGCGGTGACCTGGCTGTCGAGGTCGGTAACGCGGCCGTGCCCGCGCTGCAAAAGCGCATGATCAAAATGGCCCGCGAGATGGACAAAGTGGCCATCACCGCCACCCAAATGATGGAGAGCATGATCACCAACCCCGTGCCCACGCGCGCCGAGGTGAGTGATGTGGCCAACGCGGTGCTCGACGGCACCGACGCGGTGATGCTGAGTGCTGAAACAGCGGTTGGCAAATACCCGCTGGAAACGGTGCAACAAATGGCGCAAATTTGCTTTGCGGCCGAAGAAGCCGAAGAAACCGTGCTCGACAACGATTTCACTGGCAAAACCTTTGCGTTCATCGACCAAACCATTGCCATGGGCGCGCTGTTCACCGCCCACCACCTGGGTGCCAAGGCGATTGTGGCGCTCACCGAATCGGGCTCTACCCCGCTGTGGATGAGCCGTCACCACATACGCATTCCCATTTACGCCTTGACGACAAAGGTGGGCACACAACGGCGCATTGCGCTCTACCGCAATGTGCGTGCCTTGCTGATGGACACCAGCACCGACCGTGACACCGCACTGGCGCAGGCCGAAGCGCATTTGAAACAGCGCGGCATTGTGGATGCGGGCGATGTTTATGCCATCACCTGCGGTGAACCCATGGGCTCGCCCGGTGGCACCAATATGCTGAAAATCTGCCGCGTCGCCTAAGTGCTTGGGTGGCATGGCGGGTATCAGCCGTACTTTTAAAATTCCTCTTTTTGAATCGTTAAGGATAAAGCCATGGCTTTGGTTTCTATGCGCGAACTGCTCGACCATGCGGCAGAACATCAGTACGGCATCCCCGCCTTCAATGTGAACAACTTAGAACAAGTACAGGCGGTCATGTCAGCCGCTGACGAGGTCGGCGCACCCGTCATCTTGCAAGCCAGCGCAGGTGCACGCAAATACGCAGGCGAGTCCTTCATCAAGCACCTGATTCAAGCCGCCGTCGAGGCCTATCCCCATGTGCCGCTGGTGATGCACCAAGACCATGGGCAAAGCCCAGCGGTTTGCCAAGGGGCGATCGATTTGGGCTTTTCTTCCGTGATGATGGACGGCAGCTTGGAGGCCGATGGCAAAACCATTGCCAGCTTTGAGTACAACGTCAACGTCACCCGAACAGTGGTAGACATGGCGCACAAGCTCGGCATCACCGTTGAAGGCGAACTGGGCTGCTTGGGTTCTTTGGAGACCATGAAAGGCGACAAAGAAGATGGCCACGGCACCGACGCCACCATGACGCGCGAACAGTTGCTCACCGACCCTGAAGAGGCCGCGCAGTTCGTCAAAGCCACGCAGCTCGACGCCTTGGCCATTGCCATTGGCACCAGCCACGGCGCTTACAAATTCACCCGCGAGCCCACCGGAGACATTTTGGCGATTGACCGCATCAAAGCCATTCACGCCCGCATCCCCAACACCCACTTGGTGATGCATGGCTCCTCCAGCGTGCCGCAAGACCTGTTGGCCACCATCAACCAGTATGGCGGCAAGATGAAAGAAACCTACGGCGTGCCCGTGGCTGAAATTCAAAAAGCTATTCAGTTTGGTGTGCGCAAAATCAACATCGACACCGACATTCGCTTGGCCATGACGGCTGCTGTGCGGCAATTTTTGGCAGAAAACCCCGACAAATTTGACGCCCGCGAATGGCTCAAACCGGCGCGCGATGCCGCCAAGCAGATTTGCAAACAACGCTACTTAGAGTTTGGTTGTGAAGGCCAAGGCGCGAAGATTCACCACACGCCCTTGCCCATGATGGCAGCCAAATACCAGCAAGGTTTGTTGGCGCAGGTGGTGCATTGAACCCCACCCTGCACACCCACACCCTGGGCTCCCTGCCGCTGCTGGCGCGCGGCAAGGTGCGCGACAACTACGCCGTGGGCGAGGACCGCATCCTGATGGTGGCCTCGGATCGCATCAGTGCGTTTGACGTGGTCATGGGCGAACCCATCCCCGGCAAAGGCGCCTTGCTCACGCAAATGGCGCTTTTTTGGTTTGACAAACTGGGCCATATTTGCCCCAACCACCTCACAGGGGACGCCCCCGAGAGCGTGGTGAGCGACGCCGAAAAACCCTTTGTCACCCAGCGTTCCATGCTGGTGCGCCGCTTGAAGCCCATTCCCGTCGAGGCGGTGGTGCGCGGTTATTTGGCGGGCAGTGGTTGGAAGGAATACCAAGACAGCCAATCGGTGTGCGGTGTGCCCTTGCCCGCAGGTTTGAAAAACGCCTCGCGCCTGCCCGAGCCCATTTTCACCCCTGCGGCCAAGGCCGAGATGGGTGAGCACGACGAGAACATCAGCTTCGAGCAAACCGTGGCCATGATTGGACAAGACCTGGCCGAGCGCATCCGCAGCATCAGCATCGCCTTGTACGAAGCGGCTTACGACATCGCAGCGGCCAAAGGCATCTTGATTGCCGACACCAAGTTCGAGTTCGGCTTGAGCCCCGAAGGCAGCTTGGTGCTGATGGACGAGGTGCTGACCCCCGACTCCTCGCGCTATTGGCCAGCCGACGCCTACCGCGAAGGGGCCAACCCGCCAAGCTTTGACAAACAGTATTTGCGCGACTGGTTAGAGACAGCCCAAGTGGACGGCGCGGCCTGGGACAAAACCGCGCCTGCACCAGTGCTGCCGTCGGAGGTGATTTCACTGACCGCAGATAAGTACCAAGAGGCTTGGGCGCGGTTGCGGGCTTAAGTCATCACGCGGATGCCTTGGACTACTTGGACGCCTTGGGCATCTTGGAGGATGGGGTCTGAGGCGATGTAAATCTCCCCGTTGGCCTTCAAGGCCAAGGCAGTGGGAAAGTCAAATTGTGCGTCCGCTTTTGTACCATTGTTTGAGCCTTGACTACCTTTTTTTCCAGCCAGTGTTGACACCACCCCGTCAGTCGAAATCTTTCGAATCACATCATTGCCAGAATCGGCCACATACATGGTGCCTGCAGCGTCTAGCAACAATCCTTGGGGTTTGGAAAACAAGGCTGCTGAAAGACGATGGCCATCTGCATAACCTTCCACCCCTGCAGAGACCCCCGCCGCTTCGACTACTTGACCTGCCCACAAGGAGACATCGCCCTCGGGGGTGATTTTCCGAATGGTGTGGTTATTGGATTCTGTGGCGTAAAGGTTGCCACTGGCATCAATGGCCAGGTAGTTTGGGGCGTTAAACAAAGCCGCAGTTTGCTTGCCATCCTTGAAGCCTGCTACCCCGGGTGTCCCAACGAAAGTGCTCACCTCGCCATCGGGTTTGATTTTGCGGATGGTGTGGTTGGCGAAGTCCGCGACAAACAAGTTGCCCGTGCTATCGAAAACCATGTCATTGGGTTGGTTAAACAGGGCCTGTGTTGTTCGATTACCGTTGGTGACCCCAGAAACATAGGCTTGGCCTGCAAAGGTGCTCACCTCGCCAGCAGGTGTGATTTTGCGGATGGTGTGGGCGAGGTAGTCCGTCACATAGAAATTGCCGCTCTTGTCCATGGTCAAGCAATTCGGATAATCGAAAGTGGCATTGGGACTGTCGTTTTGTCCCACACTGCCTTTGATGCCGGCAAACGTAGTGAACACGCCCGCAGGGGTTCTTTGGAGAATAACGTGGTTGCTGTAGTCATTGACAAACAAATTGCCACTGGCGTTAAACACCAAGCCCCACGAAGCAACAGGGTCACCAGACAAAGTGCTGACCACCCCGCCATTCACATGCACTGGCGTCGTCGTGGTGCCGAGGTCACCGCCGCCGCCACCGCAGCCCGCCAATTGGGCCAGGAATGCACCGCCCGCCAAGAGGCAGGTTCGGCGGTTGAGTGATTGGGGGCCATTCAAGGGTGAGATCGAACCCTTGGCTTGAATTGAATACATGTTCATGTCTCCATCGTGTGATGAAGTGAACTATATATTTAATATTTAAACTTATCAATACTTATAATTGATATTTAATGATTAACTGAGCGCCTTGCCACCTATTCAATATGTGCCCAAAAGAACGGTTTCAGTTCAAGGCCATGCTGAGGCGTCTTCGGTATTTGGACACCAGCTCGGCTTGCGGGTCTTCCAAGGCCGCGGCCTTGCCTGTCAATTCGATGCCGCCGGCCGATTTGCCCGGAACAGGCTGCTCGGTTTTGGACTTGGGCGGCGTCAGCAGCTCGAGGATGGCCACGATGTTTTTGCGCGCAGCCTCTTCGCCCCAGGCCTTGTCGCGCATCACGATTTCCAGCAGTTCGTCCATGGCAGCGGTCCACTCGGCGGCAGCCATCAGCAAACGGGCTTTGGCCAAGCGGGTGTCAAAGTCGCGTTTGTTGGTCGCAATGGCGGCATCGAACTGGTCCAAGGTCCAATGGGCACGCTCGTCGGTATGGGCAAAGTGCAGGGCCTCGCCCCAATGCTTCAAGGCTTCAAAGCGCAATTGCAAAGGAATTTGTGCCAGAGCGGGGGCCAAGGCGGTCTGGGCGTGCGCCAGTTCACCCATGGCCATGAGCAGCTTCACATAATCAAAACGCGCATCGTCATTGGCGGGATTGACCGCCAAGGCCTCTTGCAATTTGGTCAGCGCAGACTGTGTATCGCCTTGGGCCAGCAAAGCCTCGGCTTCATTGAGGTCTTCTTCGGCGATGCGCTCACCTTCGCTGGGCAGGTGCTTGTCCAAAAACTCACGCACCTTGCCCTCGGGCAGCGCACCCATGAAGCCATCGGCGGGCTTGCCACCTATCAGCAGCACACAAGTGGGGATGGAGCGAATGCCAAAGGCCTGGGCGAGTTGCTGTTCGTCGTCAGAGTTGATCTTCACCAACTTGAAACGGCCGCCGTAGTCGACTTCGAGTTTTTCAAGGATGGGGCCAAGTGACTTGCAGGGGCCACACCACGGCGCCCAAAAGTCCACCAACACAGGCACTTGGGTGGAAGCCACGATGACTTCTTCTTCAAAATTTGCTACGGTGACATCAATCATGGGCTAAGGTTCCAGGGGAATAAAATCTATTTTCTCTTAACCGCAAGCTTACCCGCAGTTCACTGCCCACTCTTATGAACCCCATTCTGGTCGGTGTGGTCATGGGCTCCAGTTCAGACTGGGACACCATGCAGCACGCCACACACATCTTGCACGACTTTGGCGTGGGCTTTGAGGCCCAGGTCTTGTCGGCACACCGCATGCCCGACGACATGTTTGCCTATGCAGAGGCCGCGCACGGGCGGGGCTTGCGCGCCATCATCGCGGGCGCTGGCGGCGCAGCGCACTTGCCAGGCATGTTGGCCGCCAAAACCACGCTGCCCGTGCTGGGTGTGCCCGTGGCCAGCAAGCACTTGCAAGGGGTGGATTCCTTGCACAGCATCGTGCAAATGCCCAAGGGCGTGCCCGTGGCCACGTTCGCCATCGGCCAAGCAGGCGCGGCCAATGCGGCCTTGTTCGCGGTGGCCATGCTGGCGCACGGCCAACCCCAACTGCAGCAGGCTTTGCAAGCATTTCGCCAACGACAAACCGAAGACGCACGCGCCATGCACGTGCCCCCCGCCCTGTGACGCCTTTGCAGCCAGGCGCCACCTTGGGCGTCTTGGGTGGCGGTCAATTGGGCCGAATGTGGAGCCATGCGGCACAAGCCCTGGGTTTTCGCACCGCCGTGCTCGACCCCGATGCCCACAGCCCGGCAGGGCTGGTCAGCCATGTGCATGTGTGCGCCGACTACCTGGACCCCGAGGCTTTGGCGCAAATGGCGTCGCAATGCCAGGCCATCACCACCGAGTTTGAAAACGTGCCCGCCGAGGCCTTGCGCCAATTGGGCTTGACCCTGCCCTGCGCCCCCGGCGACCAGCCTGTGTCGGTGGCGCAAGACCGCGCCCGCGAAAAAGCCCATTTTGTGCAATGCGGCGTGCCCGTGGCCCCGCACCAGGTGCTGCACACCGAGGCCGATCTGGACAGCGTGCCCGCGCATTTACTGCCTGGCATTTTGAAAACCACCCGCTTGGGCTACGACGGCAAGGGCCAAGTGCGGGTGGCGTCCTTGGCCGAGTTGCCTGCGGCTTGGGCGTCATTGCAAAGCGCTGGGCCCACGGTGTGCATCTTGGAAAAACGCCTGCCCCTGGCCGCCGAATGTTCGGTGGTGCTGGCGCGCGGATTTGATGGGCAGATGGTGCATGCGCCGCTGCAAGTGAACCTGCACCGCGACGGCATCTTGGCCGTCACCGAGGTGTTTGAGAACGCCTTGCCCGCACAGACCGAGCAACAAGCTTTGCAAGCCGCCTTTGAAGTGGCGCGCGGCTTGAACTATGTCGGCGTGTTGTGCGTGGAGTTTTTCGTGCTGCAAGCCGGCCCCGAGCGCGATGCCTTGGGCCCCTTGGTGGTGAATGAAATTGCGCCCCGTCCGCACAACAGCGGCCACCACAGCATCGACAGCTGCGATGTGTCGCAGTTTGAGTTGCAAGTGCGTTGCATGGCGGGTTGGCCATTGGTGACGCCGCGCTTGCACAGCGCCAGCGTCATGCTCAATTTGCTGGGGGACTTGTGGTTTGCCAACGGTGCGCCATCCAGCGAGCCGCCCTGGGCGCAGGTGCTGGCCTTGCCCGGTGTGCATCTGCACCTGTATGGCAAAACCCAGGCGCGGCGCGGCCGCAAAATGGGCCACCTCACGGTGACCGCCGCCACGCCCAGCGTTGCTCGCCGCGTGGCTTTGCAAGCCGCCGCTGTGTTGGGCATCGCCGCGTGGTGAACACCTATTCAGACGAGGTGTGGCAAGCCGCGCAAGCCTTGGCGCGCGGCGAACTGATGGGCTTGCCCACCGAAACCGTGTATGGCTTGGCGGCAGACGCTCTCAACACCGAGGCGGTGGCGCGCATCTTCCAGACCAAAGGCCGCCCCGCCAACCACCCGCTCATCGTGCATGTGGCAGATGCCGGGCAGGTTGCGTTGTTTGCGCGCGCTGTACCGGTGTTTGCGCGTGAATGGATGGCGGCTTTTTGGCCCGGCCCCCTCACCCTGATCTTGCCGCGCCGTGCCGGTGTTGCCGATGCTGCAGCCGGTGGCCATGACACGATTGCATTGCGCTGTCCGGCACACCCCATGGCGCTGGCACTGCTGCAAGCAGCGCAACACCTGGGTGTGCAAGGTGTCGCCGCACCGAGTGCCAACCTGTTTGGCCGCGTCAGTCCCACCACCGCCGCGCATGTGCGCGAAGCCTTTGCGCAACTGTTGGTGCTCGACGGCGGCGCTTGCGAGGTGGGCATCGAGTCGACCATCGTCGACTGCAGCCGTGACACGCCAGTGCTGTTGCGCCCCGGCATGTTGAGCCTGTCGCAACTCAGCGCTGCAGGCGGCGTGCCCGTGCTGAATGCCTTGCCGCCCTCGGCCGACCCCAACCCGCAAGCCACAGCTGCTGCGCCAGGCACCTTGGCCTCGCACTATGCGCCGCGCGCGCGTGTGCACCTGATGGGTATGGCGCAATTGGCGGCGCGGTTAGCGAGCGCCGATGCCTCGGTGGCGGTGTGGTCGCGCAGCGCGGTGGCAGCACCTGCCGGTGTGCATTGCTTGGCCATGCCCAACGACGCCACCGCCTGCGCGCACGACTTGTTTGCGCAACTGCGCACCATCGATGCGCTGGGGGTGCAAGACATTTGGGTGGAGGCGCCGCCTGTGGGCGAAGACTGGGACGGCGTGCGCGACCGCCTTGAACGCGCAGCACATGCTTAGTGGCGATCAGATTCCGCTGACGCTTCTACCACCACAGGCACGCGTGGCGCCAAGGCGCACATGAGTTCATAACCCAAGGTACCGGCGGCGGCGGCCACCTCGTCAATACACAGCACTTGGCCAGCCGTGGCTTGGCCCCACAGCGTGACCTCGCTGCCCAACGAGGCTTGCGGCACAGGTGTGAGGTCCACACACAACATGTCCATGCTGACACGCCCCACGGTTTGGCAGCGCACCCCATTGACCAGCACAGGCGTGCCGCTGGGCGCATGGCGCGGATACCCATCGGCATAACCACAGGCCACTACCCCGATGTACATGGCTTGCGGCGCTTTGAACAAACCCCCATAGCCAACCTCGTCACCGGCTTTCAAGGCCTGCAAGCCAATCAACTGGCTGCGCAAACTCATGGCGGGCCGCAAGCCCCAATGCGCGGCGTTGTGCAAACCATGGTCAGGCGAGCTGCCGTACAAGGCAATGCCAGGGCGCACCCAATCGGCCGCCACCTGGGGGTCGGCCCCGTGGCGCAACACCGCTGCACTGTTGGCGAGGCTGCGCTCGCCAAGCAAATCGTGGCTGGTGTCATGAAACACCTGCATTTGCGCCTGCACACCGACCGCATCGTCGGCGTGGGCAAAGTGCGTCATGAGGGAAATCTCTTCGACCTGCGGCAAGGCGTTCAAGCGGGCCCATGCCGAGCGAAACCGCTCGGGTGCAAAGCCCAAACGGTTCATGCCCGAGTTCATTTTCAAAAACACACGCTGGGGCAGCTGGGTTTTGTGGCGACTCAGCATGTCGATTTGCGCCTCGGTATGCACCACATGCCAGAGGTCCAGGCGCGAACACAACTCCAAGTCGCGCTGCTCGAAAACGCCTTCCAACAGCAACACAGGGCCGCGCCAATCGAGTGCGCGCAAGCTTTGGGCCTCGCTGAGGTCGAGCACCGCAAACCCATCGGCGCCACGCAGACCCTCAAAGACCCGCGCCACGCCGTGGCCATAGGCATTGGCTTTGACCACCGCCCATACCCGCGCATCATGGGCGGCCAGCCGCACCCGCGCGAGGTTGGCACGCAAAGCCTCGGGGTGAATGGTGGCTTGGATGGGACGTGGCATGGTCAAGATTGTCGCAGGCTCTGTGCCTCACAAACGGCGTGATATAACCCGCAAGCACTCAGGGCTCGCGCCCGCCATTCACCTCTCATGCCCTTTTTCTTGCACCGCCTCTCCGCCTTTGCTGTGTCCGTATGAAGCGCGGTTTCTACACCATCATGGCTGCCCAGTTTTTCAGCTCACTGGCTGATAACGCCTTGTTTGTCGCGGCGGTGGAATTGATCAAAGCCAATGGTGGCCAAGAGTGGCAACGCGCCGCCTTGGTGCCCATGTTTGCTTTGTTTTATGTGGTGCTTGCACCCTTTGTCGGTGCGTTTGCGGATTCGCGACCCAAAGGGCAGGTGATGTTTCTCAGCAATGGCATCAAGGTGCTGGGCTGTTTGATGATGTTGTTTGGTTCGCACCCTTTGCTGTCATACGCCATCGTCGGCTTAGGCGCTGCGGCGTATTCACCTGCCAAATACGGCATCCTCACCGAACTCTTGCCAGCATCATTGTTGGTCAAAGCCAATGGCTGGATCGAAGGCCTGACCATCGCCTCCATCATCTTGGGGGTGTTGCTGGGGGGACAACTGGTAGGGGCCCACATCTCCGGCTTTTTGCTGGGCTTTGACTTTCCCTGGATAGACACACCGATTGACACTCCGCCAGAAGCGGCCATTACCGTGTTGGTGGGCTTGTACGGTTTGGCGGCATGGTTTAACACCCGCATTCCCGACACGGGGGCACCGCTGATTCCGCTCAAGGCCGATGCCGAGCACTCTTTGCTCTACCACTTGCTGGCGTTGGCGCCCGATTTTTGGCACTGCAACCAACGCTTGTGGCGCGACAAACTGGGACAAATTTCTTTGGCAACCACCACCTTGTTTTGGGGTGCGAGTGGCAACCTGCGCTACATCGTGCTGGCTTGGAGTGCGGTGGCCTTGGGCTACAGCACCACCCAAGCCTCCGCTTTGGTCGGCGTGATTGCCGTGGGCACTGCCGCCGGCGCGGTGATGGCCTCGATGCGCAGCCGCTTGAGCGACGCGCCGCGCTTGATGAATTTAGGCATCGCCATGGGTTTGTTGGTTTTGGTGATGAACTTTATCGACAATGTCTGGGTAGCCGCCCCATTTTTTGTTTTGCTAGGTGGTTTGGGTGGTTTTTTGGTGGTGCCCATGAACGCCTTGTTGCAACACCGTGGCCACAACCTGATGGGTGCAGGCCGCTCCATCGCGGTGCAAAACTTCAACGAGCAAGCCTGCATCTTGGCTTTGGGGGGCTTGTACGCCATGGCCTCCGCTGCAGGCTTGAGCGCCTTCAACGCGATTGTGTGCTTTGGCGTTTTTGTGGCTGGCAATATGTGGTTGATCAAGCGTTGGCACCAAAGCAACTGCAAACACCACGCCCAAGAGGTTGAGCGCTTGCTCGACATCGCGCGCCAAGACGCCTCGCATTGATGCCATGACGCGCACTTGGGGCCCGGTGCTGGGCTTGGTCTTCAATGCCCTGGTGTTTGGCCTGAGTTGGTGGCCATTGCGCGAGATGCATGTACGGGGTTTGCATCCCTTGTGGGCCACCGCCTTCATGTACGGTTTCGCTTGTCTCTGTATCGCCGTGGTCAAGCCCCGCAGTTGGCGCAGCTTGGTCGAACACCCAGCGCTGTGGTGGTTGTTTTTAGGCTCGGGTTTGACCAATGTGGGCTTTAACTGGGCCGTCACTTTCGGCGATGTGGTGCGGGTGGTGCTGCTGTTCTACACCATGCCGGCATGGTCGGTGTTGTTTGCATGGCTGTTGTTGGATGAACGCCCAAGCCGCATGTCGCTGCTGCGCTTGGTCTTGGCTTTGTGCGGCGTGGCCCTGGTGCTCAAAACGCCCGACATGGACTGGCCCTGGCCCTCTTCAGCCATGGATTATTTGGCCCTCTTAGGGGGTGCGAGCTTTGCATTGAACAACGCCATGCTGAGAAAACTTGCCTATCTGCCAGAGGTCGATCGCATGGCTGGCATGTTTGGCGGCGGCATGGCTTTGACAGCAGTGGCGGCCCTTGCGGGCGCACCCTTTGGTTGGGTGGCATGGCCGCAAGACTATGCATGGTGGCCTTTTGCACTGGGCTTGGCGATGCTGATGCTGGCCTCCAACCTCAGTTTGCAGTTTGGTGCTGCCCGCTTGGCCGCCAGCACCACCGCCTTGGTGATGCTGTCTGAAATCGTGTTTGCCTCGCTGTCCTCGGTGGCATTGGGTGCCTCCGAACTAACCAGTCGCAAAGTGCTGGGTGGCTTGCTGATTGTGGTGGCGGCGGCCTTGGCGGCTTGGCCCAGCGGCAAAACCCCAGATTAGCGACAATCGCCGCATCACTTGTGGAGACAACCCCATGCCAACGGTATATGACTTTGAAGCCCAAACCATTGACGGCCACACGGTGTCGCTCAGCGACTACCAAGGCAAAGTGCTGTTGATTGTCAACACCGCCAGCGCCTGCGGCTTCACTCCCCAATTCGCAGGACTTGAAACCTTGCACCAAACCTATGCCGACCAAGGCTTGGTGGTGCTGGGGTTTCCCTGCAACCAATTTGGCAGCCAGGACCCCGGCAGCAACGAAGAGATTGGCGCGTTTTGCCAAAAAAATTACGGCGTGTCCTTTCCCATGATGGCCAAAACCGAGGTCAATGGTGGTCAAGCGCACCCGCTTTACCAATGGCTCAAGGCGCAAGCCCCTGGCGTGTTGGGCAGCGAAAGCATCAAATGGAACTTCACCAAGTTCTTGGTCGCCAAGGATGGTGTGCATGTCAAACGCTATGGCTCCATGGACACGCCCGCCTCGGTCAGCCAAGACATCGCCGCCGCCTTGGCTGCTTGAATGCTTTTTAAATACTGAGTAACTATTTAGGTTCTAAATACAGGGTCACATCGTTATCATGCAGTGATGCATGCTTCGCTGGAGTCCATAGTCAGCCACTGGCCGGATGATTTAACGCGTCAACGGCATTGGATATTGCGCGGCTATCTGTGCATTGCGCTGTTGACCGTCGGCAGCTTTTCTTTTCTTCACGGCCCTTTCAACCAAGTGCCCTCCAGCTTGGCGTGCATGGCTGCACTGGCCGTGATTGGCCTGATGTATCTCTGGCGGCAGTGGCCCATCGCAGCCACCACCCATGCCTTGCTTGGCGTTTGTTTTTGTTTTCTGTACTTCATCAGCTGGCACACCGGTGGCCTGGCGTCTCCACAATTGCTGTGGTTAGGAATTTTGCCGCTGCCGTGCTTGATGTTGATGGGCTACAAAGAGACCCTTTTTTGGGTGGCGGTGGTGATGAGCGCCATTGGCAGTTTGTTTGGCTTCACCCTTTGGGGGACGCTTCCCAGCGATCTGACGTTTTCTGCGCAACACATCGATTGGGCGTTGATTTCACTCATCTGTATTGCGATCAATGTTTTTTGGGTGCCGCTTTTTTATTTCGCGCAAAACAAAAAGCAACTGATCAACCTCAAAGAAAGAAACCTGGAGCTTGAAAAAAACCGGCTTGCATTGCTGCAATCCGAGGCCTACAAGGATGAGTTTGTTGCAGCCGTTGGCCACGAGTTGCGCACGCCGATGAACGCTATTTTGGGCTTTAACGACGTTCTTCTAACAGACATGCAGCTTGCCCCCAAAGAGCTTGAAGTGGTGCGCTTGATCCGCCAGTCGACAGACAAGCTGTTAAAGCTGGTCAATCAAATTTTGGATTATTCGCAACTGCAGGCGGGTCGCTTGGTACTCAATCCGGCACCGGTTCAAATCAGCAGCGCTTTGGCACAGTGCCAAGACAGCTTCCAGACCCCTCCATCAAGCCCTGTGCAATTTGTCACTGCGCTTGACCCCGACATACCTGCGTGGGTGATGCTAGACGCGTTACGCGTCAAAGAGGTTTTGTGACATTTGATTGACAACGCCTTCAAGTTCACCAGCCAGGGCGAGGTGCGTTTGCGCGTCACACGCCAGCAAGATGCCTTGCAATTCGAGGTGATAGACAGCGGCTCGGGCATTCCCGCTGAGCTCCAAGAGCACATCTTCAAACGCTTTGAGCATGCCGATCAAGCCACCTTGCGTCAGTTTGGTGGCACCGGCTTGGGCTTGGCCATCTCTAAACAACTGGTGAGCTTGTTTGGTGGCACCATGGGGCTTGAAAGCACGCTTGGCAAAGGGTCACGCTTTTGGTTTCGCATGCCATTGCAAGCCTGTGAGGCGCCCGATGTGCCTGCGTCCCCCACCGACGCGCCCGACCTCGGCAACATGGCCATTCGCCTCCTGTTGGTCGACGATAACCCCATCAATTTGCAAGTGGCACGCTTCATGTGCCAAAGCATTTGGCCCCAAGCGCACATCACGGATGCCAACAGCGGCGCGCAGTGTCTGGCACTGCTTGCGCAATCCCCTTTTGATGTGGTGTTGATGGACATGTTCATGCCTGGCATGAGTGGCCCGCAAACCTGCCAAAGCATTCGCCAACAACCTGCACCTGTGTGCCATATCCCCATCATTGGCCTGACAGCCAGTACCCATGCGCAAGATCGCGCCACCTGCTTGGATGCCGGCATGAACGAGGTGTTGTCCAAACCCATGGACAAGCACCAATTGGTCACGGCCGTGCAAAAGCAACTGCGCAGGTCTATGGCGGAAAAGGGCAACCATGTCGGTTGAGCAGCCCGCCACTTTCAAATCCACCTGGTGGGAGTTGGTGTTGCCGTCTTGGTTGCCCGAGAAATTTCGCACCACCCATTTAGGCCCTTTTTTATTGATTGTTTGGTCGATCTCTTTAAGCCTGTTGTTGCTGTCAGCGGTCAGCATCCACAAGACCGCGCAAACCACGCTGCAGCTCACCGCTTTGGCCTACGTGGTGTTAAGCGCGGCGGCCATTGCAGGTTTGCGTGTCGGGGTGGCGGTACACATCGGTTTGGTCATCAGCAGTTTGCATCTTTTCATAGAAGCGTTTCATTCGGGGGGGGTGTTTTCGGTCGCCTTGGCTTGGGTTCCACTGTTGCCCTTGTTGCCCTTGTTTGCCATCGGTGTGGCGCATGCGGTGGTGTGGTTCATGCTGACCCTGCTGTTTTACCTGGGCGTGTGGTGGGCGACCTACCAAGGCTGGTACCCCCAAAACTTTTCCACCCATTTGGCGGTCCATATTTACAGTGGTCTGAGTTACAGCATCAATTGCTTGGTCATGGTGAGCTTGCCCTTGTTGTCTGAGCGCGTGTTTCAAAACAACCTGATGCGCACCCATGCCCGTGAACAAGAGTTGTTGAAACTGCGTGTCGATTTGCTGCGTTCGCAAAACTTTAAAAATTCGTTCATTGCCACCTTGAGCCACGAACTACGCACGCCTTTGAATGCCATTTTGGGCTTCAACGATTTGCTGGTCGGTTCTTTGCAACATAACCCGCAGGCGCTTTCCTTGGTCAAGCTTTCACACCAGGCCGGCGAGCACTTGTTGACCGTCATCAACGATGTGCTGGACTTCTCCCAAATGCAAATGGGTCACCTCAGCATCAACCCTGAACCGTTTGACCTGCGTACCACGGTCCACAGTGCGTTCACGCTGTTTGATCAAAAGGTCGACAGCATGGACATTGATTACCGCTTGCAGGTTGACGACGATGTGCCCCAGACCATCGTCACCGATCGCCACCGCTTGACCCAAATTTTGGTGAATTTGCTTGGCAATGCCATCAAGTTCACCCACAAGGGCGCGGTCAGTTTGCGGGTCAGCCGGGTGGGCACTGCCTTGTTGTTTGAGGTGCAAGACACCGGCATTGGTGTGGCGTCCGACCGTGTGGGCAAAATTTTTGAGCGCTTCGAACAAGCTGATATTCAGACCGCCAGTTTGTATGGTGGCAATGGCTTGGGCTTGTCGATTTGCCACCAACTCGTCCAGCGCTTAGGGGGCACGATTGGTGTCGAAAGCGAACTCGGCAAAGGCTCACGCTTTTGGGTGCGCCTGCCCTTGCAAGAGGCGTCGGCGTCTTTGCCGCTTCCCGCCACAACACCTGCCGCTCAGCATTGGCAAAACATGCCCTTGCGGTTTTTGGTGGTGGACGACAACCCGGTCAACCGCTTACTGGCTTGCAGCATCGTGCAAGCGCAGTGGCCCAAGGCCTATTTGTGCCAAGCCAGTCAAGGCGAAGAGGCCTTGGCGTGTTTGCGCCGTGAAGCTTTTGATTTGGTGTTGATGGACATGGTCATGCCCGAGATGGACGGCATCGAAGCCACCGAGCACATTCGGCAAGACCTGGACTCACCGATGCAACATGTGCCGGTGATTTTGCTCACGGCCAACGTCAATGCGCAAGACCATTTGCGTGGCTTGCGGGCCGGCATCAACGCCTTGATGGTCAAACCCTTTGACCGCTTGAAACTGTGTAGCCTGATTGAAGAGCAGTTGCTGTCGTCCAGCCATTTTTTGCAACGCTTGGCAGACGAAAAACACACCTTTTAAAGTGCTGCGTCCACCACTTCCACCCAATGCCGCACAGGCAACTCGGTGCCGCTTTGCAAATGGGTGATGCAACCGATGTTGGCGCTCATGATGGCGCTGGGCTGCATCTCGCCCAAATGACCCAGCTTGCGGTCGCGCAGTTGCTTGGACAGGGTAGGTTGCAGCACGCTGTAAGTGCCCGCTGAACCACAGCACAAATGCGCCTCTGCAGCGGCCACACGCACCTTGAAGCCCAGCGCACCCAGGTGTGTTTCCACGCCGCCCTTGAGTTGCTGGCCGTGTTGCAAGGTGCAAGGCGGGTGAAAGGCCAACAGCCCTTGTTGCTGTGCCTGTTGCGGTTTGATGCTGTGTTGCAGCGTTGGCACCAGGTCAGGCAGCAACTCGCTCAGGTCTTTGGTGAGCGCGCTGATGCGCGCAGCCTTCTCGGCATAGGCGGGATCGTTTCTGAAGATGTGGCCATAGTCTTTGACGGTCACGCCACAACCCGAGGCGTTCATCACAATCGCTTCCACACCTTGCGCCACATGCGGCCACCAAGCGTCGATGTTGTTCTTCATTTGCACATGGGCGCCGTCTTGGTCGTTCAAATGAAACTTGACACCGCCACAGCAGCCCGCCAGCGGTTCAACCACGGTTTGAATGCCGCAAGCGTCCAACACACGGGCGGTGGCGCTGTTGATGTTGGGGCTCATGCTGGGCTGCACGCAGCCAGCGAGCATCAAGACCTTGCGCTCATGCGTGGCGGTGGGCCATGCGCCCGCAGCGCGGCTCTCGGGCACCTTGGCTTTGAGTGCGCTGGGCAACAAAGCGCGCACGCTTTGCCCCAGTTTCATGGCCGGTGCAAACAGGGGAGATGACAGGCCTTCTTTCAAAGCCCAACGCACGGTTTGTTCCACCGCAGGGCGTGGCACTTTCTCGTCCACCAGCTTGCGCCCAATGTCGACCAAATGGCCGTACTGCACGCCACTGGGGCAGGTGGTTTCGCAGTTGCGGCAGGTCAGGCATCGATCCAAATGCAACTGGGTGTCACGCGTGGGTTCCACACCTTCCAACACCTGCTTGATGAGGTAGATGCGACCCCGTGGGCCATCGAGTTCGTCACCCAGCAATTGGTAGGTGGGGCAGGTGGCGGTGCAAAAACCGCAGTGCACACATTTGCGCAAGATGGCCTCGGCTTCTTGGCCGTCGGCGGTGTGTTGGTATTCGGGGGCGAGGTTGGTTTGCATGGTGCTCAGCGTAAGCCAGTGCGTCCGGTGTTGAACACACCATGGGGGTCAAACTGCTTTTGCAGTTCTCGTTGAATGCGTTGTTGCACGGCGGGCAAGGGCGAGAACACCGCCGGCGCGGGCGCGGCCATGGCCTGGGCCGCACGGAACAAGGTGGCATGCCCACCCGCTGCCGACGCGACTTGGCGCAGTTGGGCGGCAGCGTCTGCAGGCGCCCACAGCCAGCGCAAAGCGCCATGCCATTCGATGTACGTGGCATAAGGCAGGCTCAAGACGGGTGCGGTTTGCGGCAGGCTTAAACGCCACAGGCATTGCTCTGCATCAGGTGCGTTGAAAAAGGCCAAGGTGTGCTCTCGGCTGGCGGCCCAATCCGCGGCAGCCACATGCGTGTCCATGCGGGTGGCGTGGCCTCCCAAGGCGTGCACATCGGCCACCATGCGCGGGCAAGCCGACTCCACCGCTGCCACGGCCCCACGCAAGCGCACGAACAACAGGTCTTGCGCGGGTTGGGCGCTGTTGTCGTGCACCCAGGCGCTGGCGTTCAGTGGCAGGGCTTGACCACCCCAGCGGTGCAAGAGGTCCAAGGCATCTTGCTGAGACAAGGCGCACATGAGCGTGGCTTCAGCCGGGGCGACGGGCAAGACCTTGAGCGAGAGTTCGGTGATCAGGCCCAAGGTGCCCAAGCTGCCCGCCATCAAACGCGACAGGTCGTAACCCGCCACGTTTTTCATGACCTGGCCGCCAAAGGTGAGGGCTTCGCCCAGACCGTTGATGAGTTGCACGCCCAGCACATGGTCGCGCACCCCACCCACACTGGCCCTGGCAGGACCAGCCAAACCCGCAGCGACCATGCCACCCACCGTGGCCGAAGCGCCAAAGTGTGGGGGTTCATAGGCCAGGCTCTGGCCTTGCGCGGCCAATGCCGCTTCAAGCTCGGCCAATGGCGTGCCGGCCTTGACCGTCACCACCAATTCACTGGGCTCGTAGCTGACGATGCCGCTGTGGGCGCGGGTGTCCAGCAGCGCCGTGTCTGCATGGGTGTCGCCGTAAAAATGCTTGCTGTTGCCGCCTTGGATACGCAGTGTTTGCCCGGCCGCAATGGCTTGGCGGATGTGCGCTTGAAAATGTTCGATCTCGGAAGACATAGGGGGCAGATGTTAGCTGTTCAAGAGTTGCGACAAGCGCTGGCTGTCAATGTTGCCGCCACTGATGATGACCCCTATGCGCTGTCCCCGCAGTGCAGGTGCAGCCTGTAAAAGTGCGGCCAAGGACAAACATCCGGTGGGCTCCACCACCCACTTCATGCGCTCGGCATACCAGCGCATGCAATCCACCAGCTGCGCATCGCTGACCGTGTGTACCGCTGTGACATGGCGCCGAATAATTTCAAAGGTTATGGCCCCGACCTGTGGCGACTGTGCGCCATCGGCGATCGTGACCGGTGTAGGGATGCGTACACGTTCGCCCTTGGCCAAAGATTGCTGCACATCGTTGCCGGCTTCGGGCTCGACGCCGAACACCGCACAGTGGGGCGACAAAGCTTTGGCAGCCAACAAACTGCCGCTGAGCAAACCGCCACCACCCAAACACACCCACAAACTGTCCAAAGGCCCTGTGTCTTGCAAAAGCTCCATGGCGGCCGTGCCCTGCCCACTCAACACATCGGCATGGTCAAAAGGCGGAATAAACACCTGCCCCTCGCGCGCGCAAAAGTCCTGTGCGATGGCCTGCGCGTCTTCTTGGTAACGGTCGTAATGCACCACGTTTGCGCCATAGCCCAAGGTGGCGGCCAGCTTCAAGGGTGCGGCGTCATGGGGCATGACGATGGTGGCAGGCATGCCCAGAATCTGCGCCGACAAGGCAATGGCTTGGGCATGGTTGCCTGATGAATACGTGACCACCCCCGCCAGGCGTTGTGCGGGTGTGAATTGCGACAAGGCATTGAAGGCGCCGCGAAATTTGAAAGCCCCCATGCGCTGGAAGTTTTCGCATTTGAAAAAAACCTCGGCACCCAACTGGCGGTTCAAGGTCGACGACTGCAGCACCGGTGTGCGGTGCGCCACACCTGCAAGCCGCTGTGCGGCGGCTTGCACATCGTCAAAGGTGGGCAAACTCACTTGGCAATGACGCGCACCATTTCCAAACACTTGTTGGAGTAGCCCCATTCGTTGTCGTACCAAGACACCACTTTCACAAAGGTGCTGTCCAAGGCGATGCCGGCGTCGGCGTCAAAAACGGAAGTGCAGGGTTCGCCACGGAAGTCGGTGGCCACCACTTTGTCTTCGGTATAGCCCAAAACGCCCTTCAAAGCGCCCTGGCTTTGCGCTTTCATTTCGGCGCAGATCTCGGCGTAACTGGCTGGCTTTTCCAACTCGACCGTCAAGTCCACCACCGACACGTCAGAGGTGGGCACGCGGAACGACATGCCGGTGAGTTTTTTGTTCAAGGCAGGAATGACCACGCCCACGGCTTTGGCCGCACCCGTGCTGGAAGGGATGATGTTTTCCAAAATGCCACGGCCGCCGCGCCAGTCTTTGTTGGACGGACCGTCCACGGTTTTTTGGGTGGCGGTGGCGGCATGCACCGTGGTCATGAGGCCGCGCTTGATGCCCCATTTGTCGTTCAACACCTTGGCCACGGGGGCCAAGCAGTTGGTGGTGCAAGAGGCGTTGGAGACGATGGTTTGACCCGCGTAGGTGGCGTGGTTCACGCCATACACGAACATGGGCGTGTCGTCCTTGGAGGGCGCCGACAGCAGCACTTTTTTGGCGCCAGCAGCCAGGTGTTTTTCGGCGGTGGGTTTGTCCAAGAACAAACCCGTGGCTTCAATCACCACATCGGCATGCACCTCGTTCCATTTCAAAGCGGCGGGGTCGCGCTCTTGGGTCAGGCGAATTTTTTTGCCGTTGACGATCAGGTTGCCCCCGTCCACCGACACCTCGCCTTTGAAGCGACCGTGCACGCTGTCGTACTTGAGCATGTAGGCCAGGTAGTCGGGCTCCAACAAATCGTTGATGCCGACAATTTCAATGTCGTTGAAGTTTTGCACCGCGGCGCGAAACACCATGCGGCCGATGCGGCCAAATCCGTTGATGCCTACTTTGATGGTCATGATGGGCCTTTCTTGTTTCCAGTTTCAAAGATGCGAGAGGCGCTCAGTTGGCATCACACCAACCCAGCGGCTAAAGACGTTCAAAGGCCTTGCAACACCTTCAACACCGTGTCGGCGACGTTGCGGGGCGTGAAGCCAAAATGCTCGAACAGCACGGGGGCGGGTGCGCTTTCACCGTAGGTGTCGATACCGACCACCGCAGACACGCCGTATTTCCACCAACCATCGGTGGAGCCCATTTCCACCGCGATGCGGGGGATGCCTTTGGGCAACACGGCGGATTTGTAGGCCACGCTTTGGCGGTCAAAGGTGGTGGTGCTGGGCATGGAGACCACGCGCACCGCGACTTTGTGTTCGGCCAACAGGGCTTGCGCTTTCATGGCGAGTTGCACTTCGGAGCCAGTGGCTATGATGACCGCTTGTGCTTTTTTCTTCAGGCCCACTTCAGCGGGTTCGGCCAGCACATAAGCGCCTTTGTTGATGGCGTCCAAGCCGCTGGCGTCCTTGGCCGCGCTGTCGCCTTTGGGCAGGTAGGGCAGGTTTTGGCGGCTGAGCAGCAGCGCCGTGGGTCGGTTCGCGTTTTGCAAAGCCACGGCCCAAGCGACGGTGGTTTCGGCGGTGTCGGCAGGGCGCCAAACATCCAAGCCAGGGATCAAGCGCAAAGAGGCTGCGTGCTCGATGGACTGGTGTGTCGGGCCGTCTTCACCCAAACCAATCGAGTCGTGGGTGAACACATGCACCACACGCTGCTTCATGAGCGCGGCCATGCGGATGGCGTTGCGTGAATAGTCGGAGAAGGTGAGGAAGGTGCCGCCGTAGGGGATGAAGCCGCCATGCAGGGTGATGCCGTTCATGATGGCGGCCATGCCGAACTCGCGCACGCCGTAATTGATGTGGCGCCCGCCATGGCCATGCTCGTCTTTCACCACGTGGCCCGCAAGGTCCACTCGGAAGTTGGGCGTGCTCTTGGTGTTGGTCAGGTTGGAGCCGGTCAGGTCGGCACTGCCGCCGAGCAACTCGGGGATGGCCGCCGTCAACGCTTCCAAGGCCAATTGGCTGGCCTTGCGACTGGCCACGGTTTCGGCCTTGGTGTTGGCTGCCACGACGGCGTCAACCACGGTTTGGTGGAAGTTTTTTGGCAAATCGCCGGCCATGCGGCGCTTGAATTCAGCCGCCAATTCGGGGTGGGCCGAGGCGTAGGCGGTGAACTGATGGTTCCAGTGTGCTTCGGCTTGTGCGCCCTTGTCTTTGGCACTCCAGTCGTCATACACCTCGGAGGGGATGACGAAGGGGGCATGGGGCCAATGGATGGCCGCGCGGGTGAGCGCGATTTCGTCCGCGCCCAAGGGTTCGCCGTGGGCCTTGGCGGTGTCCACGCGGTTGGGGCTGCCTTGGCCGATGTGGGTTTTGCAAGCGATGAGCGTGGGCTTGTCGGCGCTGTGCTTGGCGGTGGCGATGGCGCGGCTCACCGCTTGCACATCGTGGCCGTCCACGGTCACGACGTTCCAGCCATAGGCCTTGAAACGCGCGGGCGTGTCGTCGATGAACCAGGGCGTGACTTTGCCGTCGATGGAAATGCCGTTGTCGTCGTACAAGGCGATGAGCTTGTTCAGTTTCCAAGCGCCTGCCAAAGCGCAGGCCTCGTGGCTGATGCCTTCCATCATGCAACCGTCACCCATGAACACATAGGTGTGGTGGTCGACGATGGCGTGGCCGGGGCGGTTGAATTCACTGGCCAAGAGTTTTTCAGCCAGCGCCATGCCCACCGCGTTGGTGATGCCTTGACCCAGCGGGCCGGTGGTGGTTTCCACGCCTGGAGTGATGCCCACCTCGGGGTGGCCTGCGGTTTTGCTGTGCAACTGGCGGAAGTTTTTCAGCTCGCTCATGGGTAGGTCGTAGCCCGTGAGGTGCAAGAGTGCGTAAATCAGCATGGAGCCGTGGCCGTTGGACAGCACAAAGCGGTCGCGGTCGGCCCAGTGAGGATGCTGGGGGTTGTGTTTCAGGTGCTCGCCCCACAAGGCCACTGCGATGTCTGCCATGCCCATGGGCGCGCCGGGGTGCCCCGAGTTGGCAAGTTGTACCGCATCCATTGCCAGTGCGCGAATCGCACTGGCCATTTGTTGGTGGTTGGCCATGGAAGCTCCGTGTATGTAGTGGGGGGTAGAGGGTCGGCGATTTTAACCAAATCTTTTTTGTCCAAGACTAAGCGGCTGGCTACACTGCGCCACATGCCCGACATGCCCCCGACTTTGACCTTAGCCGCCCAAGCCATGCTGCTGGCCGCCGGGCGGGGCGAGCGCATGCGCCCGCTCACCGACTCCACGCCCAAACCCTTGCTGCAAGTGCAGGGCAAGCCTTTGCTGTGCTACCCCTTGCAGGCCTTGGCAGCGGGGGGGGTGCGTGATGCGGTGATCAATACCGCGTGGTTGGGTGAGCAGATTTCAACTTATTTCGGCGCACAGTTTGTGGCGCCCGACCACAGGGTGGTGAACTTGTCTTACTCCCACGAAGGCCGGGATTTTGGCGGGGCGCTGGAAACCGCGGGCGGCATTGTGCGCGCCTTGCCGCAGTTGGCTGAGGTGTTTTGGGTGGCGGCAGGCGATGTGTTTGCGCCCGACTTTGTGTTTGCCGCAGACGCTCATGACCGCTTCAAAGCCAGCTCACAACTGGCGCATCTCTGGCTGGTCCCCAACCCTGCGCACAACCCCGGCGGCGACTTTGGTTTGTCGGCTGAGGGTTTGGCCTTGAATTTGCCCAAGGCCCAGGGTCAAGCGCTTTTCACTTTCAGCACCATCGCGCTTTACAAACGTGCTTTCTTTGAGGCTGCTTGGTGCCCCATTCCTGCCGGCAACCCCGAAGGCGTGAAAGCCCCCTTGGCCGCCATGCTCAGGGCCGCCATGGATCAGGGCTTGGTCAGTGCATCTCTGTATGAAGGCCTGTGGGTCGATGTGGGCACGCCTGAGCGATTGGCGCAGTTGAACGCTTGAGGGCGCGGGTCATCAGACCCTCTTTGCAACAAACAAGCGACTAGGCCCTCTTTATCGGACGCTGTGCCCCAATAACCTGCGGCTCAACAAGGCAGGCATGTCGCGCCGCCCGTCCGCTATGAGATACACCACCACTTGCTGGCCGTGCAAACGGTAAATCAAGCGGTAGGGCTTGAAAAACACTTGGCGGTAATCTTTGATGCCAACAGCCAGCAACTCTTTGGGGCGGCTGCCTCGTTCCGGCAGTTTGGACAAGCTTTGCGCGACCTCTATCAAGTGGTCCAACAAACGGTGGGCATTGGCCACGCTGTCGTTTTCTGCAATGTGGTCAAACAAGGCTTCCAAATCTTGCTCTGCCCCCTGGGTGAGCAGCACTTCATAAGCGTTTGACGGATCAGCCATGCCCGCTTCATTTCTCACGTATTGGGGTGTTTGGCCCGCAAACGTTTCACCACATCGGTCAGCGGTTTGGTGTTGCCATCAGCCACTTCTTGATTGCCCAAGGCCAACAGCTTCAACAAGGCCAAGGTGTCTTGGGTTTCCTCATAGGAGGCCACGTCTTGCAGCACCGCCCGGGCTTCGCCGTTTTGTGTGATGACCAAGGGTTCGCGGTCAGCCGTGATTTGTGCCAACACCTGTGCCGCATGGGTTTTCAGGTAGCTGATGGGTTTGATTTGGGTGGAGTAATGCATGGACTGAATATAGTCTTTTAAAAGACTTGTGGCAATGACTTAGCAACCTGCGCGTGGCTTTATTGCGCAAACAACCACACACTCGTTTTACATTCAAGCTCCAGTCAAGCCGACTTTGACACCCCTCCTACAATCCCGCCATGACTTCCATTTATACGCAACGCCGCGCCGCATTGGCTGCCCTCATCCGTGAAAAGGGCGCTGGCGGCGTCGCCATCATCCCCACCGCCCCTGAGCGCGCGCGCAACCGCGACAGCGATTTCCCTTACCGACACGACAGCTACTTCTATTACTTAACGGGCTTTACCGAGCCCAACGCCTGGTTGGTCATCGCGGCCAATGGCCACACCACCTTGTTTTGCCAACCCAAGGATTTGGAGCGCGAGATTTGGGATGGCATCCGTTTGGGACCGCAAGCCGCGCCTGCTGCCTTGGGTGTGACGAAGGCCGTGTCGGTGACTGAGCTCGACAGCGAACTGCCCAAGTTGCTGGAAAACCAAAGCACGGTCTGGTTCCCCTTTGCCACGCACGAGGGCTTGACCACACAAATTGACAGCTGGTTGTCCAAGGTGCGTGCCAGGGTGCGCATGGGCGTGTCCTGCCCATCCGCGCAACAAGACCTGTGCCATTTGCTCGATGAAATGCGCTTGGTGAAAGATGCGCATGAACAAGACACCATGCGCCGTGCAGCGCGCATCAGCGCCCATGCCCATGTGCGCGCCATGCAAACCAGCGCCCGCATGTTGCGTGCGGGTCAGGATGTGCGCGAATACCATTTGGACGCCGAGTTGTTGCACGCGTTTCGACAACAGGGTTCTCAGTTCCCCGCCTACACCTCCATCGTGGCCGCAGGCGCCAACGCCTGTGTGCTGCATTACCGCGCAGACGCTGCACCGATTCGCGATGGCGAGTTGGTGTTGATTGATGCCGGGTGTGAACTCGATGGCTACGCGTCTGACATCACCCGCACCTTCCCTGCCAACGGTGTGTTCAGCGGCCCGCAAAAAGACCTGTACCAAGTGGTGCTGGCCGCGCAACATGCGTCGGTGGCTGCCACCCAAGCGGGTGCGCGTTTCAACGACCCGCACGAGGCCGCTTTGCGCGTCTTGTCGCAAGGTTTGTTGGACCTGGGCCTGCTGCAAACCGCCAAGCACGGCTCCTTGGAAGACGTGCTGGAAAAGAAAGCCTATGCGCCTTTTTACATGCACCGCACCAGCCACTGGCTGGGCATGGACGTGCACGACTGCGGCAGCTATGTGGAGCCTGGCGAGGCCAACACCTCTGCGCCCAAGGCCGACCCGCTCACAGGCGTCATGGTGCAAGCCCGCCCCAGCCGCGTCTTGCACCCCGGCATGGTGCTCACACTCGAGCCTGGCCTGTATGTGCGCCCTTCGGACGATGTGCCCGAGGCGTTTTGGCACATCGGCATTCGCATCGAGGATGACGCCATCGTCACGGCGACAGGGTGCGAGCTCATCACCCGCGATGTACCGGTAGAAGTGACTGAGATTGAAGCCTTGATGGCAGGGTGACTCGGATGACCAATTCTTTACGCGTTCTGTGCATCACCACACTGGTGGTTTTGCTTTCTGGCCATGCTTGGGCTGATACCGAACTGTGGGGCGGCAAGCCTTCGCTGGGTTTGGAGTTTGAGCATCAAAAAATGGCCTTTGGTGCGGGCCATGCCAATTCGCTCACCTTGGTGCCTGGATTGCGTTTTGAAGAGGGGTTTATCCACAAAGTGGATGTGCTGCTTGAAGGTGAGCGCGAGAACAACATCCAAGACGGTGTCAATGAAAAAGTGCATGTTAAAAAATTGGCTTTGCGTGTGCGCAAGAATTTTGAGCTGGATGACACTTGGGCGCTGTTTGTGCGTGGTCTGGTGGGGCGAGAACTCACCACCGTTGAGAACTTCAATTACACCTACGTGGATACCGGCATCCATTTCGAACGCGGCGCTTTCGGCTTCATGGCGGGATTGCGTTTTCAACGCACCTTGGATGGCACGTCTGGCCACGACATGAACAAGTTTCGTCTGGGTCCCAGCTACGATTTTGATGCGCACCATGAAATAGAGTTTCGTTTTGTTCGCGCATGGAATGTGCAAACCCGCAAGCGCGACAGCGATGCCTTGATCGCTGAATACACCTACAAATTCTGACAACCATACCCGCCTAGAATCGGCACGGCTTGCCAGACACCCTGCCTCTGGCGGCCTTTGGAGTTCCACATGGCCAGCCCCAACCTTCCCCCGACCGACCACACCAGTGCGCAAGCCCGCGCCCAATTGCGCCGCGCTGCATTGGAATACCACGAGTTCCCCACCCCCGGCAAAGTGGCGATTCAAGCCACCAAGCAGTTACTCAACCAGCACGATTTGTCGCTGGCCTACTCCCCTGGCGTGGCCGCACCTTGCGAAGAAATCGTCAAAGACCCGAACAACGCCTACAAGTACACCAGCCGTGGCAACCTGGTCGCCGTCATCACCAACGGCACGGCCGTGCTGGGCTTGGGTGACATCGGCCCCTTGGCCGCCAAACCGGTGATGGAAGGCAAGGGCGTGTTGTTCAAAAAGTTCGCGGGCATCGATGTGTTTGACATCGAGGTGAATGAGAAAGACCCGGACAAACTGGTCGACATCATTGCCGCTTTAGAGCCCACCTTTGGTGGCATCAATTTGGAAGACATCAAAGCGCCCGATTGTTTTTATGTGGAGCGCAAACTGCGCGAGCGCATGAAGATTCCGGTGTTTCACGACGACCAACACGGCACCGCCATCGTGGTGGGTGCGGCCATCTTGAACGGCTTGAAAGTGGTGGGCAAAGACATTGCCCAAGTGAAATTGGTCGCCTCTGGCGCGGGCGCAGCGGCTCTGGCCTGCTTGGGCATGTTGGTCAAGCTGGGCATGCCGCGCAAGAACATCTGGGTCACCGACTTGGCGGGTGTGGTTTACGAAGGTCGCACCGAGTTGATGGACGAGGACAAGATTCAATTCGTTCAAGCCACCGACAAGCGCACGTTGGACGACGTGATCGGTGACGCCGATGTGTTCTTGGGTCTGTCCGCAGGCGGCGTCTTGAAACCCGAGATGGTGGCCAAGATGGCCGCCAAGCCGCTCATCATGGCCTTGGCCAACCCCACGCCTGAAATCTTGCCCGAGGAAGTGCTGAAAGTACGCAGCGACGCGATCATGGCCACGGGCCGCACCGACTACCCCAACCAAGTCAACAATGTTTTGTGCTTCCCCTACATTTTCCGAGGTGCTTTGGACGCGGGCGCATCCACCATCACCTCAGAGATGGAAATCGCGGCGGTGCACGCCATCGCCGAACTCGCGCAAGCCGAGCAAAGCGAGGTGGTCGCCGCCGCTTATGCAGGAGAGACCTTGGCGTTTGGCCCCGAGTACCTGATTCCCAAACCCTTTGACCCGCGCTTGATGATGAAGATCGCGCCAGCCGTGGTGCAAGCCGCGATTGCCAGCGGCGTGGCACAACGCCCCATCACCGACATGGACGCCTACCGCGAGAAATTGCAATCGCTGGTGTATGCGTCTGGCTCCGCCATGAAACCCATTTTTGCCGCTGCCAAGCGGGGCTTGAAAAAGCGCATTTGTTTTGCCGAGGGCGAGGACGAACGGGTGCTGCGTGCCGCACAAATCGTGTGGGATGAAGGCTTGGCGAAACCCACCTTGATTGGTCGCCCCGCCATCATCGCGCAACGCATCGAGCGGTTTGGCTTGCGCTTGACCGAAGGCGTTGACTATGAGGTGGTCAATGTGGAAGACGATCGCCGTTACAAAGATTTTTGGCAGACCTACCACCAGCTCACCGCGCGCAAAGGTGTGACGGAGCAGTTGGCCAAAATCGATATGCGCAGGCGTTTAACCTTGATCGGCGCGATGATGCTGCACAAGGGCGAGGTCGATGGTTTGATTTGCGGCACCTGGACCACGCCGGACGCGCATTTGCACTACATCGATCAAGTCATCGGTTTGCGCAAAGGCATCAGCACCTATGCCTGTATGAACGCCTTGCTGTTGCCTGATCGCCAGGTGTTTTTGGTCGACACCCACATCAACTACGACCCGACTGCCGAGCAACTGGCCGAAATCACCCTCATGGCAGCTGAAGAAATGAAGCGCTTTGGTGTGGTGCCCAAAGCCGCGTTGCTGTCGCACTCCAACTTTGGCAGCAGCAACCACGCCACCGCCGTCAAAATGCGCCACACCTTGGCGCTGGTGCAAGCGCAGGCCCCCTGGCTTGAAATTGACGGCGAAATGCATGGCGATGTCGCCATCGACACCCCCGCGCGTCGCAGCCTCATGCCCAACACCACTTTGCACAGCGATGCCAATTTGCTCGTTTTGCCCAATTTGGACGCGGCCAATATCGCCTACAACCTGCTCAAAACGGCGGCTGGCGGCAATATTGCCATCGGCCCGGTGCTGTTAGGGGCGGCCAAACCCGTGCAAATTCTCACCGCCAGCACCACGGTTCGCCGGATTGTCAATATGACTGCGATCACCGTCGCCGACATCAACTCTATAAAATAAGCTTTATTGAGATAGTGGTCGCCAACTTGACTGAGGGGTTTAACCCTCTTGAGGCCATAGCCAAGTCTGTCAATCCTTGCAAATTTGTGCGTGTTGCCGGATAATTCACGGCTTCAACACTCGGGTTAACTCGGGGGAAGCCTCCGCTTCCCCACACTCAACTTAAGGGATTGCTGTGGCAACAGACCTGCCTCTTCGTACGGTAAAAACCAATATTGTTCAGTCTATCCGCGCCTTTGGCGTGGCTGACCTGCAATCTTCGGCTGCTCAACTGGGTTATCACTTTCTGTACGCCAATTTGGCCGGCGCCCAAAGCAAGCAAGATATTTTGGACATGACGGCTTTGCAGTTCACCTTTCCCAGCCTGGCCAGCAAGAACTTTGACGCCTTGTTCGACCACATGACCGACGCTTTGCACAAATCTGGTGTACAGCCTGGCTTCGTCTTGGTGTTAGAGCACATTCCAGCCCACGCCAAATTTGACAAAGAAGCGCGTGAACAACTCCTCGACGTGTTCCGCGAGGCCGCAGAGTACTGGTCCGAGCGGAAAATCTCTTTCCGCTGTTTCTATTCGTTCTCTGTGGCACGCGCCGCGGCCGCTGACCGCCCTGCCGACGCCACACAAACGGCTGGCATCGATTTGGGCGACGGCGAGAAAATGCCCACCGACAAATTGGTGGATGTGTCTCCCTTGGCCTTGCGCATGAGCAGCCCCTTCAATGCAGGTTACTGGCTGACAGCGGCTTAAAGCCTCAACGGTCTCCCAGCCCCAAAGCCCCGCCATGCGGGGCTTTTTTCTTGCCTATTTCAAGGCACCAAAGACCTTGCGCAGCAAGTCACTGCCCGCGCTCAGGGGGTCTTGGCGAAGGTTTTTTTCTTCCTCGCCAATCATCCAATACAAGCCATCCAACGACTTGCCCGTCACGTAATGCTCCAAAGACGCGTCTTGCGGCTTGACCAAGCCCACTTTGGCCGTGGCTTGGGTGATGATGGGTAAAAACTGGGCGCCCAAAGGCTCGCGGGTTTTGCTGCTGAAGTATTGGGTGGCGGCCGTATTGCCGCCTTGCAAAATAGATTTCGCGTCTGCCACGCTCATGGCTTTCACCGCATCCACCAGCAAGTCTTTGGCCATGGGCACCGCACTTTCCGCGGCGCGGTTCATGGCCAACACCAGTTCATCGACTTTCTTGCCTTGCCCCAGTTTTTTCATCCAACTGGCGGCATCGTTCAAATAGCCCGGTAAAGCGATGCGCACCTTGTCGTTGCCCATGAAGCCGTCGGTCACGCCGAGCAAACCCACGGCGGCGATCGCGCCTTTTTCCAAAGCGGCTTTCAAACCCGAGGAGGCGTCCGCGCTGCTCAGATCCGCCAGATTCAGTGCCTGGGCGTTGCGCGCCCAAGCGGCTAGGGTGATGACACTGAGCCAACTGCTGGTGTGAAACTGTCGACGGTTCATGGCTGCGCTTTCTCAAAGCAAGGAATGACGCCACAGTTTAAGCTGCTATTTAAGTGTGCTTCAACATCTGAAATTGAATATTTATCAATTCATAACAGTGCCCGCACCCGCACGGATCACGCCACCGCCCAAACACACCTCGCCGTCGTACAGCACGGCCGACTGCCCTGGCGTGACCGCCCATTGCGCCTGGGGAAAATCCAGTTGCATGTGCGCACCTGGCCAAGACAACACGCATGCCGCGTCTTGCTGGCGGTAGCGGGTTTTGGCCTGAAAACCGCCGGCCAGCGGGGGGCTGCCCGCGATCCAACTCAGGTCATCGGCTTGCAACTGTGGCGACAGCAACCACGGGTGGTCGTGGCCTTGCACCACCCACAAGGTGTTGTTCGCCATGTCTTTGCGCGCCACAAACCATGGGGCGTGCTCGCCGCCGCCGCGCTGCGCGCCCTTTTCTTTGATGCCGCCGATGCCCAAACCTTGGCGCTGGCCCAAGGTGTAAAAACTCAGGCCCTCGTGGCGGCCAATCACACGCCCCGCGTCCGACTTGATGGGGCCTGGAGCTTTGGCGATGTAGCGGTTCAAAAATTCTCTGAAGGGCCGCTCGCCAATGAAGCAAATACCGGTGGAGTCTTTTTTGCGGGCGTTGGGCAGGCCTGCCTCATCGGCCAAGCGGCGCACCTCGGTTTTTTCAATCTCGCCCACGGGGAACCAGGTTTGCGACAACTGGGCTTGGGTGAGGCGATGCAAAAAATAGCTTTGGTCTTTGCTGCTGTCCACGCCCTTGAGCAATTCGTGCAAACCGGTGTTCGGGTTGTGGCGCACACGCGCATAGTGACCGGTGGCAATTTTGTCAGCACCTAAGCGCAGGGCATGGTCTAAAAACGCTTTGAATTTGATTTCCGCGTTGCACAAAATATCGGGGTTGGGGGTGCGACCCGCCTGGTACTCGCGCAAGAACTCGGCAAACACACGGTCTTTGTAGTCGGCCGCGAAGTTGACATGCTCGATCTCGATGCCGATGACGTCGGCCACGGCCGCTGCGTCAATGAAGTCTTGGTTGGACGAGCAGTACTCGTCGTCATCGTCATCTTCCCAGTTCTTCATGAAGATGCCGACCACCTCGTGGCCTTGCTGTTGGAGCAAGAGGGCGGTGACGGCCGAGTCCACGCCGCCGCTCAGGCCCACCACGATTCGCTGCTTCTTGCTCATGCCCCGATTATCGGGGGCGCGCCCCTTCAGTTGGCGAAAGCCGCGATACCGGTGATGGCACGCCCCAGGATGAGTGCATGAATGTCATGCGTGCCCTCGTAGGTGTTGACCACTTCCAAGTTCACCAAATGGCGGGCCACGCCAAACTCGTCGCTGATGCCATTGCCACCCATCATGTCGCGCGCCATGCGGGCGATGTCCAGCGCCTTGCCGCAGGAGTTGCGCTTCAAGATGGAGGTGATTTCCACGCTGGCCGTGCCCTCGTCTTTCATGCGGCCCAAGCGCAAGCAACCTTGCAAGCCGAGTGAAATGTCGGTTTGCATGTCGGCCAGTTTCTTTTGGATGAGCTGGTTGGCGGCCAGTGGGCGGCCAAACTGTTGGCGGTCCAAGGTGTATTGGCGCGCGCGGTGGAAACAGTCTTCGGCCGCGCCCAAAGCGCCCCAAGCAATGCCGTAGCGGGCGCTGTTGAGGCAAGTGAACGGGCCTTTCAAGCCTTGCACCTCGGGGAAGGCGTTGTCCTCGGGCACAAACACACCGTCCATGACGATTTCGCCAGTGATGGAGGCGCGCAAACCCACTTTGCTGTGGATGGCCGGTGCGCTCAAGCCCTTCATGCCTTTTTCCAGCACAAAGCCACGGATGGGGCCGACCGCGCCCGACTCACTCACCTCTTTGGCCCACACCACAAACACATCGGCAATGGGCGAGTTGGAGATCCACATTTTGTTGCCACTGAGCTTGTAGCCGCCTTGGACCTTGTGCGCACGGCTGGCCATGCTGGCCGGGTCCGAGCCGTGGTCGGGTTCGGTCAGGCCAAAGCAACCGATCCACTCGCCAGTGGCGAGTTTGGGCAGGTATTTTTGGCGCTGGGCTTCGGTGCCGAATTCGAAGATGGGCGTCATCACCAAGGACGACTGCACGCTCATCATGGAGCGGTAGCCAGAGTCGACGCGCTCGACCTCGCGAGCAATCAAGCCATAGGCCACGTAGCTCAGGCCCGGGCCGCCGTACTGGGTGGGGATGGTCGGTCCGATCAGGCCCAGCGCGCCCATTTCCCGAAAGATGGCGACATCGGTTTTTTCATGGCGAAAGGCTTCGGTGACGCGGGGCAGCAGTTTGTCTTGGCAATAGGCACGAGCGGCCTCTTGGATCATGCGCTCGTCTTCAGAGAGCTGCTGCTGCAGTAAAAACGGGTCGTCCCAGTGGAATGCGGTCTTGGCCATGAATGCTCCGGTTGGCTGCTGTGTGCTTGACCGGTAATGTTAATTGGCTGGCCATGTCCTGTGTATGGGGCGACTTTGCTATTTGGCCGCAACATACCGGCCAGAGCACATATCCCAATCGTCTAGACTTGGCAGCAGCCGCAAGATTTATTCAAAATTGCTCAGATTGAAGCTGAAATCAACACTTCTGATGAAAATATTGGGTCTCGTGTTATAAATTTGGTAATAGGCTAGCCTGGCCCGGTACCGCTCAAACTCTTGGGTACTCAGAAGACAACTGCACTCACCAATAAGGTCACAGATTTAGAACTAGTTTATAAAAACTTTTCTTTTTTTCGGTAATACAGAAAGCGTAAAAAATGTGTTCTAAAAAAGCGTGGTGCGAGCGCGAGGCCGATGCCATCGCCGAAAGGGTTGCGCGTCAAAGTTTGTCAGGCCGAAGACACGACGATTTTGTGGCTTTCTCGGCGGGCTTTGGTCTCTCTCCCTCTGGTGCAACTCTTCCTCAGCGGGATATTTATATGCATTTGGTAGCACCTTTCGTAACCGAAGCTGAAAGTGTCGCCCCTTGAGTAATCTACCTACGCCGTCAAGTGGGCCGACGGAAACGGCTTTGGTGGATTCGCGCCTCCATAGCGAAGTTATTCAGCAGGGTCGAATGGGAATGCTTATAGCAGTGGTTGTGAGTGTCGCGGTTGCAGGATTTTCCACTGGACTGACCATTCCTCTTGTATCGCTGAGACTCAACATGCATGGGAATAGTGAGTTGTTGATCGGGCTGATGGCGGCAGCACCAGCGCTGGGTTTTGTGTTGACTGCACCGTTCGTGCGCAGCATATCTGCTGCACTCGGCAAGCGCTATACGATGCTTGCATGCATTGGGGTGTCTGCCGTCAGCATCGCGCTTCTAGATGTCACCGCACATATCTTTGCCTGGTTTTTGCTGAGGGTTCTTATGGGTGCGGCGGCTGGCATCTTGATTGCCATCGGAGAAACGCTGGTTATTGAGCTGTCACCGCATACTTACCGTGGAAGAGCCGTTGCGGTTTACACAACGACTTTCACGATTTGCCAACTTTGCGGATCGGCTGTTCTGACGATCATTGATATCAATAGCCTCTTGCCTGGAGCAATGTCGTTGACGATTCATTTGATTTCAGCCGCTCTGTTTTGTACTCTTTTTCGAATCAATCCAGTTGTGCATTCCGAGGAGTCCGCGAACGGATCGATTTGGGAGTGCGTCCGCACGGCGCCGGACCTCTATTCCGGGGTTTTGTTCTTTGCGCTGTTCGATGCAGTCATACTGTCACTGTTACCCATCTATGGTTTGCACCACGGATATGTCGTTGGAGTCGCAACTCTAATGGTCCCAGTGGTACTTTTAGGCGATGCTGCACTGCAGACGGGCATAGGATGGCTGGCTGATCGCACGAAAGCGAGCGTTCTGTTCATCTTGTGTGGTTCAGGAACTTTGACACTGAGTCTGCTGCTGCCCACATTTATGGGATTTCCTTGGATATTGTGGTCTGCACTAGCCTTATTAGGTGCTGTGTCCGGTGGTGTCTACACACTTGCGTTAATTCAAATTGGCCAGCGGTTCGGTAAGCACTCTTTAGTAGCAGCGAACGCATCTGCCGGCTTTGCTTGGGGAGTTGGTAGCTTGGTCGGCCCCCTGATTGCTGGCGGTGCAACACTCTTGCACCCCAGCACGGGCTTGCCCGTAACCATTGCGGTAGCTTCCAGCATCTTTCTTCTGCTGGCATTGCGAGGCACTAGAGCGGCAACGATGGTTCAACCTCGTTGAAACCTGACCCCCATCAAACCCGCGCCAAATGCCGCTTCGCCATCGCCACATACCAATCCAAGCAACCGGGGTTGGCCATGGCGTCTTTGTTCAGCACTTTCTCTAGCGGCTGACCCAGCATCAGCTTCTTGATGGGCAGCTCTTGTTTTTTGCCCGACAGCGTTCGTGGAATTTCAGCCACTTGGAACATCTCGTCGGGCACAAAGCGGGGACTGAGTGCGGTACGAATAGCACCACTCAAACGCTGGCGCAACGCGTCGTCCAAGGTCAGGCCTTCGCGCAGCACCACGAACAAGGGCATGTAGCTGTCTTTGCCCAAATACTCCAAGTCCACCACCATGCTGTCCAAGACCTCGGGCAGGGCTTCGACGGCGCTGTACAACTCGCTGGTGCCCATGCGCAAACCGTGGCGGTTGATGGTGGCATCGCTGCGCCCGTAAATGATGGCGCGGCCCTCGGGCGTGATCTTGAGCCAGTCGCCGTGCCGCCACACCGCGCCCGCCTCGGCGGGCAAGTTGCCACCGCCGGGGTGGCGGCCTACGCCTGGCGGGTAGGTGTCGAAATAACTGCCCAGGTAGCGCTGGTTCTCGGTGTCGCCCCAAAAGAAGGGGGGCATGCAGGGCAAGGGCTGGGTCACCACCAACTCGCCCACCTCGTCGATCACTGGTTGACCTTGCTCGTTCCATGCCTCGACACTCACGCCCAATAAGCGGCACTGCATTTCACCCGCCACCATGGGCAGTTCGCGGTGACCGCCCACATAGGCACCGGCATCGGTACCCCCTGAAATATTGCACCACCAAATATCGGGCTTGCTCACCCCCGCTTTGGCATACACCTGTTGAAACTGCGTGGTGCCCCATTGCTGCACCTCGGCGCTCAATGGTGAGCCCGTGGTGCCCAAAGCGCGCACCGTGTGCAAACCGTCTATGGCCGCGAGATCGATGCCGGCTTTCATGCAGTTGGCAAAGTACGCCGCACCGCCACCAAAAAACGTCACGCCCTCTTGCGCGGCATAACGCCACAACACGCCCCAGTCGGGCTTGTCTTTAGAGCCGCCAGGGTTGCCGTCGTAAATCACGCAGGTGGTGCCGCTGAGCAAGCCACTGAGCTGGGCATTCCACATCACCCAACCGGTGGAGGAGTACCACAGAAACTTCTCACCCCAGGAATTGGGCTCGTAGCTGCAGGCCACGTCGTAGTGCAGGTTTTTGTGCGCCATGCCGTTGAGCATGGTGCCGCCATGGTCATGCACCAAGGGCTTGGGCAAGCCGGTGGTGCCGCTGGAATACACAATCCACAGCGGGTGGTTGAAGGGCATCCACAGGGGTTCAAACGCTTGGGTGGCTGCGTCATTGCGCTGCATGATGTCGCCCCAATCGGTGCAGTGATCCGGCACGGGTACGCCGCCCAAGTTGCGGTAAACCACCACATGCGTGATGCTTGGCAAAGCCGCACGCAACTCGCTCACCACGCTGTGGCGTTCCAAATCTTTGCCACCATAGGTGACGCCGTCGATGGCGATCAACACCTTGGGGCTGATCTGCTTGAACCGATCCAATACCGCGTTGGTGCCCATGTCGGGCGCACATACGCTCCAAATACCGCCAATGCTGGTCACCGCCAAAAACGCCACCATGGTTTGCGCAATATTGGGCAAATACGCCGCCACACGGTCGCCTGGCTGCACGCCTTGGGCTTGCAAATGCAAAGCCAGCGCCGCGACTTGGCGCTTGAGCTCGGGCCACGACATTTCACGCCGCTCGCCACGTTCGTTGTTGCTGATGATGGCGGCCATGCCTGCCGCATGTGCCGCATCCACATGGCGCATCACCTGCTGGGCGTAGTTCACCTGCGCGCCGACAAACCAGCGCGCGCCGGGCATGACATTGCGCTCCAGCACCACCGAGTGGGGGGTGGGCGACTGCAGTCCCAGGTAATCCCAGGCCGATTGCCAAAAGTCCTCCAGGTGGGTGACCGACCAATGCCACATGGATGGGTAATCGTCAAACTGCAACTGCCGGTGTTCAGCCAGCCATTGCTGGTACAGGCGCATTTGCGGGACAAAGGGTGGCGAGGCGCTGGCAGAGGTGTTCATGGCTACTAAGATGTGGCTTTGTTTTGAATGAGAAGCGCATTGTCATGGCAATTTGGACCAAGCCCATCAGCACCGAGATATTGACCACTACCCACATCGCCACCGCCGCCGAGCGCTTGGGCATCGAGTTCCTTGAAATCGGCCCCGACTTTATCCGTGGGCGCATTCCCGTGGACGAGCGCACGCGCCAGCCTTATGGCGTGATCCACGGCGGCTCAAGCGTGATGCTGGCCGAGACGCTGGGCTCGTGTGGCGCGGACTATTCCACACCCATTGGCCACCGTATCGTGGGCCTGGACATCAACGCCAACCATATTCGCGGCGTGGGTGAGGGCTGGGTGAATGGCATTGCACGGCCCGTTCACATCGGTCGCAGCACACAGGTGTGGCAAATTGACATGACCGACGACCAAGGCCGCACCAGCTGCGTCTCGCGCCTGACCTTGTCGGTGTTGGCGCCGCGCTAACGCGGCTCAGTCACGCCGACGCACAGGCGGCGCGGATGCTGACGGTGGCGCTTGTGAAGGCGCGGGGCACGCCCCTTTGAAGAACGCCCATTCTTCGCACACCACACCCGAAGGCAGGGTGCACATGCCCTGCTCGCCTTTGTCTGTGCGCACCACCGTCAAAGTGCCGCCAGCCTGGGTGCAGGCGGCAGACGCGGGGTTGGCCATGGCCAACAACAAGCTCCATTCGGTCAACACACTGTGCTCCTGTGGTGGCTAAGGGGTTTGCGCGCTGCACCGGCCTTGCCCAAAGGCCATGTCACGAAAATCGCTTTGCCATGTCAAGGCGTCCAAGTCCAGCGCGATGCGCTCATTGTCAATCGCGGTCAACAGTTGCGCACCGTTGATGGCAAAGCTATAGGCCTGAACGCCATCGATGACGACGCGGGTGGGGGTCGCGTCCAGCACATCGAGCGCCACCTCGCGCGCCCATGTGCTGCGGGTAGGCATGTAAGCCACTTCGCAAAGCAAGTGATAGGTGTCTGCCCAGTTGTGGGCCGACAGACAAGCCAGGTACAGGCCACAAGCCATGCGCGTCATCGGTGTCATGCCTGCTGGCTGTTCAAGCGTTCGCTTTTCCAATACACATCATCACCCCCATGCATGCGATTGAGTACACGCGCCAACACAAACATCAGGTCCGATAAACGGTTGAGGTACTGACGCGGGGTATCGTTCAAGGCCTCTTCTGCACCCAAGGCCACCACCGCGCGCTCGGCGCGCCGCGCCACGGTACGGCAAACATGTGCGAGAGATGCCGCCCGCGAGCCCGCGGGCAAAATAAATTCTTGCAGTTTGGGCAAGGATGCATTGTGTTCATTCAGCGCATCGTCGAGCGCCACCACCGAGGCCGCTTTCAGCAACTCAAAGCCCGGGATGCTCAGTTCGCCGCCCAGGTTGAACAACTGGTGCTGCACTTCGATAAGCACTCTGCGTAAGCCCTCGGGCATGTCTTCACACAACAAAACACCGATGTGCGAGTTGAGTTCATCGACCTCACCCATGGCATGCACGCGCAAGCTGTTTTTGCTGACGCGGCGGTTGTCGCCCAAGCCGGTGGTGCCATCGTCGCCTGTGCGCGTAGCAATTTGTGTGAGTCGATTCGCCATGTGCTTGTCCCTGAGATTGGCTGCATTCTCTCAGCACCGGCGCAACTCGGCTACGCTTAGGGGTTTTCAGGAGCGATGCATGCAAACAGTGAAACAAGTGGGTGTGATCGGGTTGGGCGCCATGGGTCAAGGCATGGCGGGCAGTTTGCGACGCGCAGGTTTCGAGGTGTTTGTGTGTGACGCGCGCCCAGGTGTGGCCGAGGCGTTTGCCGCCCAAGGCGGTGTGGCCTGCGCCTCGCCCGCCGAGGTGGGCAAATCATGCCAAGCCGTGGTGAGTGTGGTGGTGAATGCCGCCCAAACCGAGGATGTGCTGTTTGGCGCGCAAGGCGCGGCGGCCACCCTGGCCAAGGGCAGTGTGTTTGTGATGTGCTCTACCGTCGACCCCAACTGGTCAGTGGCCTTGGAGGCGCGTCTGGAAACTCTGGGCTTGCAGTATGTGGACGCGCCGATTTCTGGTGGCGCGGCCAAGGCCGCCAGTGGGCAAATGACCATGATGACGGCTGGCAAACCGCAGGCCTATGCACTGTGCGAGCCGTTGTTGCAAGCCATGGCCGCCTCGGTCTACAAACTTGGCGACAGCGCGGGTGCTGGCAGCAAAGTCAAGATCATCAACCAACTGTTGGCCGGTGTGCACATCGCGGCTGCGGCCGAGGCCATGGCACTGGGTTTGCGCGAGGGTGTGGACCCTGCGGCTTTGTATGAGGTCATCACCCACAGCGCGGGCAACAGCTGGATGTTTGAAAACCGCATGGCCCATGTGTTGGCCGGCGACTACACGCCGCTGTCTGCGGTCGACATCTTTGTCAAAGACCTGGGGCTGGTGTTGGACATGGCGCGGGCGAGTAAATTTCCCTTGCCGCTGTCGAGCACCGCGCACCAAATGTTCATGCAAGCCAGCAGCGCGGGTTTTGCCAAAGAAGACGACAGCGCAGTGATCAAAATATTCCCTGGCATTGAATTACCCCCCAAGCCTTGACGCCGTGCATCTCAGGTGACAGCCAAACAGCGGCTTCCTACATAGAATGCGAAACGCCTAAGGAGATGCCGCCATGAATGCCCCTACCGCCGTCCAACATTTGATCCCCGAGGTCAACCAACGCGAAGTGCCACCCGCACTGATCGCTGAACTCAAAGCCCACTTTGGTGAGCGTTGCAGCACCGCACTGGTGGTGCGCGAGCAGCACGGGCGCGATGAGTCGGCCTACACCACCGTGCCACCCCCTGCGGCTGTGGTGTTTGCCGAATGCACCGACGATGTGGCGCAAACCGTGCGCATGGCAGCGGCCCACCGGGTGCCCATCATCCCGTTTGGCGTGGGCACCTCGTTAGAGGGCCATTTGCTGGCGGTACAAGGCGGCATCAGCATCGACATGGGGCGCATGAACAAGGTCTTGTCCATCAATGCGGAAGACCTGACGGTCACGGTGCAAGCCGGCGTCACCCGCAAGCAACTCAACGAGGAAGTGAAAAGCACCGGTTTGTTTTTCCCCATCGACCCTGGCGCGGACGCCACGATCGGCGGCATGAGCGCCACCCGCGCCAGTGGCACGAACGCGGTTCGCTACGGCACCATGCGCGAAAACGTGCTGGGCTTAGAGGTCGTCACTGCCAGCGGCGAGGTGATTCGCACCGGTACGCGCGCGCGCAAATCGTCTGCAGGCTACGACCTCACCCGCTTGATGGTGGGCAGCGAGGGCACCTTGGGCGTCATCACCGAGATCACCGTCAAGCTGTACCCGCTGCCTGAAGCGGTGTCGGCGGCCACCTGCTCCTTCCCCAGCATTGAAGCCGCGGTGCGCACCACCATTCAAATCATCCAAATGGGCATTCCCATTGCCCGCGTGGAGTTGATCGACGCCAACGCGGTGCGCATGGTCAATGCCCACTCCAAGCTCAGCCTGCCCGAACAACCCATGTTGCTCATGGAGTTCCACGGCTCGCCGGCCAGCGTGAAAGAGCAGGCCGAAACCGTGCAAGAGATTGCCACCGAGCATGAAGGCCATGCGTTTGAATGGGCCACCACCCCCGAGGAACGCACCCGCTTGTGGACCGCGCGGCACAACACCTACTTCGCAGGCATCCAAAGCCGCCCCAGTTGCCGTGCCATCAGCACCGACACCTGTGTGCCCATCTCTCGATTGGCCGATTGCCTGCTGGACTCGGTGGCTGAAGTGGACGCCTCTGGCATCCCGTATTTCCTGGTCGGCCATGTGGGCGACGGCAATTTCCACTTTGGCTATTTGATCGACCCCAACAGCGACCATGAACGCGCCACGGCCGAAGACCTGAACAACCAACTCGTGGCCCGCGCCTTGGCCTTGGAGGGGACTTGCACAGGTGAACACGGCATTGGTTTGCACAAAATGGACTTCTTGGTCACTGAAGCGGGTGTGGGTGCGGTGGCCATGATGCGCACCATCAAGCATGCGCTGGACCCGCACAACATCATGAACCCGGGCAAGGTGTTTTTGTACTAAGCCTGGTTTGCGCCGCGCTCAATCACGACTTGCGCGTCCAGCAGTTCATTGGCGTGGTTGACATCTGATTGGGCAATCAAGACCGACAAATCGGTGGACTTGAGCTGACCAATCACTTCGGACAAGCGCATAGACAAGGCTGGCGCCACGCCCTCAAAAGGCTCGTCGAGCAACAACAAACGTGTACCCACGGCCAAGGCACGCGCCAAGGCCACCAATTTTTGTTGTCCACCCGACAGCAGCAACGCACGCCGATCCGACATGGCTTTGAGTTCGGGCAAAACCGAGTACACCCATACCAAGCGTTCTCTCACGTCCAGCGTGGGACTGACCCACAATGGCAACACCATGTTTTCTTCTACCGTGAGTTCTGGCACCAAGCCACGGTCTTCAGGCATATAGCCAATGCCCAAACCCGCCCGCGCATGCGCAGGTAACTTCAGCAAATCCTGCCCCTCAAAAAGTATCTGCCCTTGGTGCGGCGTCAAATGACCCATGATGCTGCGCAAGGTGCTGGTTTTGCCCGCGCCATTGCGCCCGACCAGACCCACCATCTGCCCCTTGGCCACTTGCAAGCGCAGTCCGCGCAAGACTTGCGCCGAGGCAATATCCACATGCAACTCGCGAACCTCAAGCATGGGGCGCATCCTCAGGCAAACGCTCGCCAGTGACGTAACGGCGAACATCGGTTTGTGCCAGCGCCACCGCGGGCACATCGTCCGCAATGATGCGACCACTGTAAAACGCCACCACCCTGTCGCAGTAACGGTTGACGATGTCCATGTCGTGTTCGACAAACAAGACGGTCAAGGCTTGGCCCTGTAAAGCTTGCATGATGGTGTCCATCATGGGAAATTTTTCCTCGGCTGCCACGCCACTGGTGGGCTCATCCAACAGCAATAAACGCGGCGAACCTGTCATGGCCAAAGCGATGTCAATGAGTTTGCGCAACCCGCCCGGCAGCTCCGCCACCAAGCGCTCGCGATGACGCAAAAGCTTAAAACGCGACAACACCTCATCCGCACGTTGAACGCGCTTTGGCGAGGCCGCTGGCAACCAACTCGACAAGCGGGCTTCATGGCACGCCAAGGCCACCAACATGTTTTCCAAAACCGTCATGCTGGGGTAGAGCTGCGGTATTTGAAACGAACGCGCCACACCCATGCGGGTAATTTCTCGCGGGTCCAGGCGACTGATGTCGGTGTTGCCCAGCAAAATGCGGCCACTGTCGGCACGCACATAGCCGGTGATCATGTTCACAAACGTGGTTTTGCCCGCGCCGTTGCTGCCAATCAAACTCACGCGCTCACCGACATTGACCCGCACATCCACATCGTGGGCCGCCACCACTGCGCCAAATTGTTTGTTCAGGCCTTGGGCGTGTAACAAGGGTTCTTGGCTCATGCTTGATTCTCCGAGGGTTTATCGGTCTTGCTCCATAACGAGCCCAAGCCCAAGGGCATGAAACGAATCACCAGCAACAGAAAGATACCCAATGCCAATTGCCAGGTGTTGGGGAAATAAGCGCTGGAAAACGAACGCACCACCTCCAACACCAGGGACGACAACATCACCGCCACCACGCTTTGGCTGCCCGCCAAAATCGCGACAAACACAAATTCGCCCGAGGTGGTCCAGTAACTGAAATTGGGATCGATATGCCCGAGCGCCATGACGGCCAAGGCGCCGCCCATGCCGCCCAAAAAGGCCGCCAAGACAAAGTTCAAACGCATGATTTGGCTGACCGACCCGCCCAAATACTCGACACGCAATTCGTTGTCGCGCACCGCGCGGGTGACCACGCCTCGGCTGGATACAAAATACATCCGCGCCAAGACCGCACACACCACCGTCAAGACCAAGGTGGTGGCATACAAGCCAAAGCGCACGTCGCCATCTGCCAATGTGTGGCCCAACAGCGTGACGCGGCCCATGTTGAAACCATCAGAGCCGCCCAAGGATTCGGTTTTCACCAGCAAACCATAGCCCACCATGGACAAAGCCAGGCTCAGCATAGAAAAGAAAATGCCGCGGTAACGCGCCAGCAAAAACGCAAACGGGGCAGTCAGGACCATGGCACTCGCGCCGCCCAACACGGCCAGCAAGACCGCGTCCGTCACGCCCCAATGCAAAAACACCAGTGCCGCGGCATAGCCGCCAATGGCCGACATCAAGCCCTGACCAAAGGCGACCACGCCGCCTCGCATCAGCAACACAATGCCCAAGGACACCAAGCCATTGGCCATGGCCAGGGTCAACATGAATTGCATCCATGAGGGCAGGGCATAGCCCAAGCCCGCCAACACCAGCAAAGCAAAGCCTGCACGCCCTGACAATTGTTTGCTTGCCATGGCTTAAATTTTCCGCGCTTGGATGCGCTGAAATAAACCTTGTGGACGAAACATCAGCACCAAGGCCATGACCAAATACACCGAAAACAGTTCGGCGACAGGCCAAACATGTACCGCCAATGCGCGCGCCAATCCGACGATCAATGCGCCGATGGCCGCACCCTCGATACTGCCCAAGCCACCGATGATGACCACCGCAAACGAAATGATGATGACACCAACCGACAAGCCGGGTTGCACCGACAGCATAGGCGCGGTGAATGCGCCACCCAAAGCCGCCAAAAAGATGCCCACCGCAAATGCCAACATGTAGACCCGCGAAACCTGTATACCCATGCTTGATGCCACCTCGGCACTGTGAATCACGGCGGTCACGATCTTGCCAAAGCGTGTGCGGTTCAAACCCCACCACACGCCCAAGCCAACCACCAATGCCAAAGCGACCAACATGAAGTCGTAGCCAACATAGGTTTGGCTGCCAATTTCAATATTGCCAAACAAGCCATAGGGCTCTGACACATAGTAGGGGTTGGCACCCCAGACCAGTTTGGTGATGTCTTCCATCATCAAAAACATGGCATAGGTGACCAACACCAACAAAACCTCATCACGGCCGTAAAAAAAACGCAGCAAGCCGCGCTCTGTCAGGGGGGCGACCAAGACTGCGACCAAGACCGCTGCCAGCAACATGGCGACCAAAGACATGGCCGGTGGCAAGGCCCACGTCGAAGCGATGGTGACCAAGGTCGCGGTCGCATAGGCACCCAACGCATAAAAGCTGCCATGGGCGATATTGAGAATCTTCAAGACCCCAAACACCAAGGTGAGGCCCAAGGCAACGATGAACAACCATGACGCATAGGTCACGCCATCAATCGCAATGGTGAGCGCTAAATTCACAACGGCTTATTTTTTCGCGGGCTTTTTGTCGACCGCTTTCGCGTCCGACGCGGCAGGCTTGGCGTCGCACTTGGCACCCGCAAAACCCGACTTCAGCCAGTCTTCCGATTTGACATTGAGCGGCGGGTTCACGCACTCTGCATCAAAGCGTTGAATGTCGTTGAGCACGACCATTTTTTTCGCAGGGTCCCATTGGGTGCGCCCGATGGCCGAGTCTTGAATGGCTTGCTGACCGTTGGAGAGGGCCATGCGAATCTTGCCACCAGGTGACATCCATTCGCTGCCGCGCAAGGATGCGGCCAAGACTTCGGTAGACGGTTTCTTGCCTTTGTTGGCGGCCATGGCTTTTTCGGCAGCCAGCTTCAAGCCCATGAGGGCCTGCGCCATGCGGTAAGGGGCTTGCACGGGATAAACATTATTGGCTTTGCTGTAGAGGTCCCAAAACCAGGTGTTGAGCGGTGAGGGAGGCGCCATCAAACCGTATGCGCCGCGAGCGCCCAAAATCGTGCCGTCGGGCATTTTTTCGCCCAGACCCGGCAAAACATGGTCGCCTGCTGTCAAGACGACTTGTGATTTTTTGAATAAACCACGCGGTCCCGCTTGCAACACAAAGGCTTGCAAATCACCGCCCCACAAACTCGAATGCACCAAATCAGCGGGTTGGGACATCAGCGCAGAAATTTCCGTGCCGTACTGACCCGCGCCAAACTTGGGTAACTGGTCTACGCCGGGCTTGGCTTCGGGGTACAAATTGGCCATCGATAACATAAAGTCTTTGCGCGAATCTTGGCCCCAAGCGTAGTCTTGGTTGATGAGGTTATAGGTTTTCACCGGAATATTGCGCGCTTTAAGGTAGCGCGCCATGGACACGTTGTCCATGGTGGCATGGGCCGCGGTGCGAAACACATAGCGAAACGTGTTGTCTTCAAATATCCGTGGCGTGCCACAGTCGTACAAAATCAAAAATTTCTTCAGTTCTTCAGCAACGGGTGCGACCGCCAAGCAGTCACCTGAGCCCACATAGCCCACCACCACATCGACTTTGTCGCGCTCATAAAGGTTGCGCAACTCTTGCACCTGCTTGGTTGCACCGCCCGCTTCGTCCAGGTAAATCGCCTCGATGGGCAAACCGCCGATGCCGGGTTTGTCGTAGGGTGCAGGCGCTTGCCCTTTGTTGAAAGCCTCGACCAGGACCTTGGCGCCATTGACCGCCGGTATGCCAAAGCTTTCCGCGGCTTGGCCAGACAAGAAACTGACGATGCCAATTTTGAAGGTCTCTTGGGCAAGGGCCGTGTGTGCCAGCAAAGCCAACACAGAAGCGGTAAGGGTGCGACGGGTGAATGTGGTGATCATGGGTGTTTGTGTGAACTAGGTGGTTGGGAATTATTCTCTGTATACAAGAACATGTCTGCTAAGGAAAACGCGAAAGCCCTTTAAACCGCGCGCAATTTGTCGATGATGCCATTGAGCGCGTCCAATGAGCCAAATGCGATCGCGACCTCGCCCATTTCCTCGCGCCGCCCATGGCGTTTAACGGTTTTTTTGATGCGGATTTCCACTTGCGCGGTGAGCAGATCGGCCAGTTCTTCTTCGACGCGTTTTAAGTCACGAGATTTTTCTTTTTGGGGTTTTTGCGCCACCAAGGAAAACTCTGCGCCAATTTTTTTCGCCAAGCTTTCCGCCTCTCGCACAGAGAGTTTTTTCGCACTGATTTGATTGGCCGCGGTGATTTGTGCGGCTTTGTCCAAAGACAACAAGGCTCTGGCATGGCCCATGTCCAAGTCGCCCGCCATCAACATGGATTGCACAGGGTCTGCCAAATTCAGCAAACGCAGCAGGTTGCTCGCCGCACTGCGGGAGCGGCCCACGGCTTGCGCTGCGTCTTCATGGGTCAAACCAAACTCTTTGATCAGGCGCTGCAAACCTTGCGCCTCCTCCAAAGGGTTGAGGTTTTCGCGTTGCATGTTTTCAATCAAGGCCATGGCCGCCGCCGCTTGGTCGGGCACATCACGCACCAGCACCGGCACCTCGGTCAAGCCTGCCAATTTCGCCGCCCTGAAACGACGTTCACCGGCAATGATTTCGTATTTACCGGCATGGCTGCCCGTCACCACCTTGCGAACCAAAATCGGCTGCATGATGCCTTGCGATTTGATGCTCTCGGCCAACTCGTACAAGCTGCCTTCGTCCATTCGGGTACGTGGCTGGTACACACCGGCGACCATCACCTCCAGTGACAAACTCGATGGCTCTCGATCGTCAGCCGCTTTGGGGGTGTCGCTGGCCGTCGGGCCTAACAATGCCTCGAGTCCTCTGCCCAGTCCTTTGATTTTTTTGGTTGCCATGCTTGTCCTGTGGATCAGAAAGATTCGAAACGAACGACCAACTCTTTGGCAAAGTCGATGAAGGCCAAGCTGCCCTTGGCGCTGGGGTCAAACACCACACATGGCAGACCGTAGCTGGGCGCCTCTGCCAAACGCACATTACGCGGTATCAAGGTATTGAACACCTTGTCACCAAAATGCGCTTTGAGTTGGTCGCTCACCTGCATTTGCAAGGTGATGCGTGGGTCAAACATCACCCGCAACAGCCCAATGATTTTCAAATCATGGTTGAGGTTGGCATGCACCTGTTTGATGGTGTTAACCAAATCGGTCAAACCCTCGAGCGCGAAATATTCACACTGCGTGGGCACGATCACACCGTTTGCGGAACACAAGCCATTCAGGGTCAGCAAAGACAACGAGGGCGGGCAATCTATAAGCACAATGTCGTACTCGGTATCGACTTCTTGCAACGCAAGTTTGAGTCGCATCTCGCGCTGCGCAAGACTGACCAACTCCACCTCGGCGCCAGCCAATTCGCGGTTGGCGCCCAGCACATGGTACTTGGGCGACTGGGGTTTGGCCGCAGCCTCGCCCCATGCACTGCTCACCCGCGCCTGAGCAATGCTGCTTTCACCCAGCAACACGTCATAGACGGTGTTGGCCAACTGACGTTTGTCAACGCCAGAGCCCATGGTGGCATTGCCTTGGGGGTCCAAGTCAACCATCAAAACACGTTGGCCAATGGCGGCCAGCGCCGCAGATAAATTGACCGTGGTCGTGGTCTTGCCCACGCCGCCTTTTTGGTTTGCGACACAAAATATTTTGGCCATGTTTATTTACTCAACACCAGTTTCAAACCAAACCCCACCAACAAACCACCGCCCAATTTTTGTAGCGCCCGGCCTATCCAAGGACGCTGCTGCAACCGTGAGGACAAACGTTGCGCCAGCAAACACACCAAAAAACCATACAAAAAAGTCAAGGCAGCAACCGTCAAGGCCATGAAGCCAAAGGTGAGGACGCCAGCGTGTGCTTGTGGATCGATGAACAATGGGAAAAATGCCATGTAGAACATGATGGCCTTGGGGTTTAGCAAGGTGATCCACAGTGACTGTCGAAAATACTGGCCAACCGCAATGTCAATGACGGGCGCATCGCCTTCTTTGGCCGTCCACATTTTGTAACCCACATAAGACAAATACGCCGCACCCAACCACTGAAAAGCTTGAAACAGTTCTGGCTGCGTGGCCAAAACAGCGGCCACACCTGCCACCGCCGCCCACATCAACACCTGATCGCCAGCCATCACGCCCAAGGTGGCCGCCAAGCCTGCGCGCAAACCCCCTTTGGCGGTCGAGGTTAACAAGGCCAAATTGCCAGGGCCTGGAATGGCCAAAAAAACAATGACCGCCAGCACAAATGCGGGATAGTCTGCGATACCAACCATGGGTTTATCCTTTTGCGGGGAGGGCAGAGTGTAAGCCAATGCCGCGCAAGTTGACTTGTTTTTTCACTGTTTCACGTGAAACCTTGAATAGCGCAACAAGGTTTGCTAGGTCTTTTTAGGGCGCATCCACACCAAGCAGCGCTGCGCGTCTAGGTCCGGAACCGTCAACAACTGCACTGGCTCCACCTCAATATCGCTAGGCAGCGTTTGGATTTCCTCTTGCGGAACCTGCCCCTTCATGGCCATCCACCAACCGTCCGACGCCACACAACCGCGCGTGCTGCGCACAAAGTCTGTCAAGGAGGCGTAGGCCCGCGAGCACACCACGTCAAAGGTTTGGTCCAGGGACTCCACCCGTGTATGCCGCGCCTGTAGATTCGATAAGCCCAAAGCATGGGATGAGCTTTGTATAAACGCTGTTTTTTTGGCGACCGCGTCTACCGCTAACACGCGCCACTGCGGGCAAACGATGGCCAAGATCACCGACGGCAGACCGCCACCCGCACCCACATCCAAGATCCGCTTGGCCTGTGGCAATTTTTCTTGCAAAGGGCGAACCACGGCCAAACAGTCCAATACATGCTGCGTCAGCATCTGTTCGGGGTCTTTCACCGATGTCAGGTTGTAGACCCGGTTCCACTTTTGCAACAGTTCCATATAACCGAGCAACTGCTGGTTTTGCAGATCGGACAATCGCAAACCCAGGGCCTCACACCCCCGCCCAAGCCGCAACGCCAAGTCAGCGCTCAAGCCGCCGCCTTGCCACGGTCCGCAAATTGGCCCATGCGCGCACGGCGCAAATGCACCAACAGCAATGAAATCGCGGCAGGCGTCACGCCCGATATACGTGAGGCCTGGCCCAAGGTTTCGGGGCGGTGTTTATCAAGCTTTTGCCGCACCTCAATACTCAGCGCCGCAATGGCCAAATAGTCGAGGTCTGCGGGCAGCGCCATGTTTTCATAATGGGCCGCACGCTCGACCTCATCATTTTGGCGGTCAATATAGCCCGCGTACTTGGCTGCTATGTCGATTTGCTCGATCACTGTTTCACGTGAAACAGCGTCAAGGGCGGCAATGTCGGGGGACTCAAATCGCCCACCGTCCATGGCCATCAAATCAGCATAGCCCACTTGCGGCCGTCTCAGCAAATCCGCCAAGCTGTATTCATGGTCAATGGCTTTACCCAAAACGCGCTCAGACTCCGCCGCAGACAGATTGGCAGGGCTCACCCACAAAGTCCGCAAACGCTGCGTTTCACGTGAAACAGCGTCACGCTTGCGGTTGAAACTGTCCCACTGCGCATCGCCAACCAGGCCCATTTTTCGCCCAAGCTCTGTCAAGCGCATGTCGGCATTGTCTTCTCGCAATTTGAGTCGGTACTCGGCTCGGCTGGTAAACATTCGATACGGCTCAACAACACCTTGACTTACCAGGTCATCAACCAATACACCCAGATAGGCCTCGTCACGCTTTGGCGTCCATGCGGGCAGGCCCTTGCATTGCAAGGCGGCATTCGTGCCGGCGTACAAGCCTTGTGCAGCCGCCTCCTCGTAGCCGGTGGTGCCGTTGATTTGTCCAGCAAAAAACAAGCCTTCTATCGCCTTGGTTTCAAAGCTGAGTTTGAGCTCACGCGGGTCAAAATAATCGTATTCAATTGCATAGCCGGGCCGCAAAATATGGGCGTTTTCCAAACCCGATATTGAGCGAACCAAGCCCAACTGCACATCAAAAGGCAGGCTGGTAGAAATGCCATTGGGGTAATACTCGTCTGTGGTCAAGCCCTCGGGTTCAAGGAAAATTTGGTGGCTGGTCTTGTCGGCAAAACGGTTGATTTTGTCTTCAACGCTTGGGCAGTAACGGGGCCCAACACCATCGATCTTGCCGGTGAACATTGGGCTTCGGTCAAAGCCTGATCGAATAATGTCATGGGTGCGTTCATTGGTATGGGTAATCCAACAAGGGCGTTGCTCGGGGTGCATGTCTGCACGCCCCATGAAACTAAAGACCGGCACCTGCGCAGACTCTCCACCTGGCATGCCGTCCCCCGCCTGCTCGGTGCATTTGGAGAAGTCAATGCTGCGGCCATCAATGCGGGGCGGGGTACCTGTTTTCAATCGGCCTTGCGGCAAGCGAAGTTCTTTCAACCTGGCCGACAGTCGACCAGAGGGCGGGTCTCCTGCGCGGCCTGCGGCATAGTTGTCCAAGCCGACATGGATTTTCCCATCCAAAAATGTACCGGCCGTTAAAACCACGGTCTTGGCGCGAAAGCATATACCCACTTGCGTGATTGCGCCAACAACCCTTGACCCCTCAAGCATGAGGTCGTCCACCGCTTGTTGGAAAAGCCACAAATTCGGCTGTGTTTCCAGCCGACGCCGAATGGCTGCTTTGTACAAAACACGGTCGGCTTGGGCGCGGGTAGCGCGAACCGCCGGACCTTTGGAGCGGTTCAAAATCCGAAACTGTATGCCGGCGATGTCGGTGGCCAAGGCCATCGCACCACCCATGGCATCCAACTCTCTGACCAAATGGCCTTTGCCAATACCACCAATAGACGGATTGCAACTCATTTGACCCAAGGTTTCAATATTGTGGGTGAGCAGCAAGGTGCGACAGCCCATGCGCGCAGCAGCCAGTGCCGCTTCTGTGCCCGCATGGCCACCACCCACCACCAACACATCGAAACTCTCTGGATAAATCATGGACGCCTTGAACGAAACAGACGATTTTATGCGTCGGGCTTCAATGACACAATCTGCGATCACACCAGCCACATCCACTGACACCATGACTTGGATTCATGAACTTGCACCCAGCGGTGTACTTCGCGTTTGCATTAACTTGGGAAACGCCTTGCTGGCACAGCAAGACCCAGACAACCATCAGCTGCAAGGTATCAGCGTGGAACTGGCGCAAGCCTTGGCAGACGAGCACAGCCTTGATCTTCAAATGCAGGTGGTTCAAACGGCCAAAGCATCGGTTGCCGCAGTCGCAAACAAAACCGCAGACATTGGGTTTTTTGCCATCGACCCTGCACGCGCCAAAGACATTGCTTTTACATCAGCCTATTTGCATATCGATGCGTGCTATCTGGTGAGAAAAGACATGGGCATAACAACAGTGCAAGAGGTCGATCAGGTCGATAAGCATATCGTTGTAGGGCTGGGCAGCGCTTACGACTTGTTCCTCAGCCGTCATATTCAAAAAGCCCAGTTGGTGCGCGCCGCATCGACACAGGATGTGGTTCCGCTGTTTTTGGCCGAGGGACATGCGGTCGCGGCGGGCCTGCAACACGCACTGTCTCAGGTGTTGGAAACGCACCCGCAACTGCACATGTTAAGTCCCCCCTTCATGGCCATTGCCCAAGCCATGGGCTGTCATCCGGGTCAAAGCAATGCCGTCAAAGCAGGGCTGCAAGATTTTCTTACCGCTCAACGCCAGGCCATCAGCCAAAGCATTACACAACACCGACTCAGTGGCGTAAGGGCTGCTTAAGCGAATAATCAAACGTCGATATTGGCCGCGCGCAAAGCGTTGGTCTCGATGAATACCCGACGTGGTTCGACCTCGTCACCCATCAACATGGTGAACACGCGATCGGCTTCAATCGCGTCGTCGATTTGCACGCGCAGCAAGCGCCGCACCGCAGGGTCCATGGTGGTTTCCCACAACTGCTCGGGGTTCATCTCACCCAAGCCTTTGTAGCGCTGACGGGCGGTTGCGTTTTCCGCTTGGCCGATCAACCATTTCATGGCCTGACGGAAGTCGCTGATTTTCTCTTCCTTGCGACGCTCGCCCTCGCCGCGCTCGATGCGCGCGCCTTCGCCAATCAGGTCGCGGAAGGTGTTGGCCGCTTCCGCCAATGAAGCGTAATCCGCGCCATGCACGAAGTCTTGGGTGATGACGCTGCTTTTCACATTGCCATGGTGATGGCGACTCAAGCGCAACAGCGGTTTGTCGGTGCGCACGTCAAATTCGGCCGCCACTTCCGAGCCGCTGCCCAATTCACGCAACTTGACTTGCAAGACGGCAGCCGAGGCTTGGGCTTGCTCCAAACTGTCCAGGTTCAAGGCCACACCATCGGCCATGCCGCGCAAGGCTTCGGCGTCCATGATGCTGCTCAAGCGGGCGATCACCGCTTCGGCCACCTGGTGTTTGCGGGCCAACTCGGCCAAGGTGTCACCTGTCAGGGTTTGCGGGTTGGGGCCACCCGTGTGCAAGGTGGCGTCTTTCAAGGCCACTTTGAGCAGGAACATGTCCAAGGCCAACTGGTCTTTCAAGTACTGCTCTTCCTTGCCTACTTTCACCTTGTACAAAGGCGGTTGCGCAATGTAGATGTGGCCACGCTCGACCAACTCGGGCATTTGGCGGTAGAAGAAGGTGAGCAGCAAGGTGCGGATGTGCGCGCCGTCCACGTCGGCATCGGTCATGATGATGATGCGGTGGTAGCGCAATTTGTCGATGTTGAAGTCATCCGTGCCCGACTTGCCCGACTCGGCGCTCACCTTGCCAATGCCGGTGCCCAAGGCAGTGATGAGGGTCAAAATTTCATTGCTGGTGAGCAGCTTTTCGTAACGCGCTTTTTCCACGTTCAAAATTTTGCCGCGCAAAGGGAGAATAGCTTGGAATTTTCTGTCGCGGCCTTGCTTGGCAGAACCACCCGCAGAGTCACCCTCGACGATGTAGATTTCACACAGCGCCGGATCTTTCTCTTGGCAGTCGGCCAGCTTGCCGGGCAAACCCATGCCATCGAGCACGCCTTTGCGCCGCGTCATCTCGCGTGCTTTGCGGGCCGCTTCACGGGCGCGGGCCGCGTCGATGATCTTGCCGCAAATGATCTTGGCGTCATTGGGGCGCTCTTGCAAATAGTCGCCCAGCACCTTGCCCACGATGTCTTCCACGGGGGCGCGAACTTCGCTGGACACCAACTTGTCTTTGGTTTGGCTGCTGAATTTTGGTTCAGGCACTTTCACCGACAACACGCAACACAAACCCTCGCGCATGTCGTCACCCGTGACCTCAACCTTGGCTTTTTTGGCCAACTCGTGTTCTTCAATGTATTTGTTGATGACACGCGTCATCGCCGCACGCAAGCCGGTCAAGTGGGTGCCGCCGTCGCGTTGCGGGATGTTGTTGGTGAAGCACAGCACGCTCTCGTTGTAGCCGTCGTTCCATTGCATGGCCACTTCCACGCCAATGTGGGTGCCTGGAATGCCGCCATACGTCTCTGCAGGGCGCTCGCCCTCGGCATAAAACGCATTGGGGTGCAGGATTTTTTTGCCCGAGTTGATGAACTGCACAAAGCCAGCCACGCCGCCCGCGCCCGAGTAGTCGTCCGACTTACCGGTGCGTTCGTCGATCAACCGAATGCGCACACCGTTGTTCAGGTAGCTGAGTTCGCGCAGGCGCTTGCTGAGAATCTCGTAATGGAAATCGTGGTTTTGCGTGAAGATGTCGGTGTCGGGCAGGAAATGCACCTCGGTGCCGCGCTTGTCGGTCTCACCGGTGATGCGCATGGGGGACACTTCCACCCCATCCACCATTTCCAGAAGACGGTTTTGCACAAAGCCTTTGGCAAACTCGATGGTGTACACCTTGCCGTCGCGACGCACCACCAAACGCAGCCATTTGGACAAGGCGTTCACACACGACACGCCCACGCCGTGCAAACCACCTGACACCTTGTAGCTGTTTTGGTTGAACTTGCCGCCTGCGTGCAGTTCGGTCAGTGCGATCTCTGAAGCACTGCGCTTGGGCTCGTGCTTGTCGTCCATCTTCACGCCCGTGGGAATGCCACGACCGTTGTCGGTCACGCTGATGGAGTTGTCAGAATGGATGGTGACCACGATGTCATCGCAATGGCCGGCCAAGGCCTCGTCAATCGAGTTGTCCACCACCTCGAACACCAGGTGGTGCAAACCAGTGCCGTCAGAGGTATCGCCGATGTACATGCCCGGGCGTTTGCGCACGGCCTCTAAGCCTTCGAGGATTTGAATTGAACTTTCACCATAGGCCTGATCGACCAAGGGTTGTACAGGCGCTACGCCTTCTTCTGGTAATTCTTGTGAGGGATTCATAACTCAATTCACTGTGCCAAAAGCACAAAAGGGGCAATGCATTAAATGCGCATGGGCATGACGACGTACTTGAAATTGGGATTTTCCGCCATGGTGACAAGCACTGAACTGTTGGAATCAGCCAAGTCCATGCGAACCATGTCCTGTGACATGTTTGTCAATACATCAATCAGGTATGTGACATTGAAACCAATTTCAATGCTGTCACCGTTGTAATCAATTTCGATTTCATCCACCGCCTCTTCTTGTTCGGCATTACTGGCCGCAACACGAAGCATGCCTATTTCTAAACTGATACGCACACCTTTGAACTTGTCACTGGTCAAAATAGCGGTTCTTTGCAAAGTACTCAGCAAACTCAAGCGACCTAGCGTAACGGTGTTTTTGTGGTTCTTGGGAATAACGCGGTTGTAGTCTGGAAATTTTCCTTCGACCAATTTGGTCACAAATTCCTTGCCTTCAAAAATGAACTTGGCTTGGTTGTTGGCAAATTGCATGTCAATCATGCCTTCTTTGTCGCTCAACAAACGCAGCAATTCCAAAACCGTTTTGCGCGGCAATATCACTTCCTGCTTTGGAACTTCCACCTCAAGGGTGGCCGATGTGTAGGCCAGGCGGTGGCCGTCGGTTGCAACCAAACTCAATTGCTTGCCTTCTGCGACAAACAAAATACCGTTGAGGTAGTAACGAATATCGTGAACAGCCATTGCAAAAGAGACTTGATGCAACAACTCTTTCAAGGTTTTCTGAGGAATGCTAAAGAGCGGGCCAAAGTTGGGTGACTCTTGCACCAAAGGGAAATCTTCAGCAGGTAAGGTTTGTAAAGTGAAGCGGCTTTTGCCACTTTTCAAAATCAATTTACTTTGCTGCGACTCCAAGCTGACCATTTGGTCACTGGGCATAGAGCGCAAAATATCCATCAATTTACGCGCACCAACTGTGGTCGTGAAGCTGGACTTGTCACCACCCAGATCTGCATCTGTGCGAATTTGAATCTCTAAATCACTGCTGGTGAGTTGAACCGATTGTGGCGTTTTTTGAATCATCACGTTGGCCAAAATAGGCAATGTGTGACGGCGTTCAACAATACCCACCACGGATTGCAACGCAGCAACAATGTTTTCTTGACTGGCCTTCAAAACAATCATGTCATCCTCTTCTTTAATGTCTTTATATCTCAATAGTGGTAGTAGTAAGGGGCATCAATCGGTGTGGAAAAGTGTATTTTCCACTTTTATTTCAACAACTTGATGACCTGCAAACCGTGTGTGAAACACCCCTCGATCGACAAACGCCAACAGGGATAACTTCAGAATTCGGCCTGGTCTTGTGGATAACCCAAGGGTTATGCCAAAACTGTTCACAGGGTTTGCATGCGCAGCCAATCGGTTTATCCTTTGAGTGTTTGTTCAAGTACATGCAACTGCTGGTTCAGGTCGCTCAGTGTTTGGCGTTCTGCAGAGATTTTGCGAACCGCATGTAACACGGTGGTATGGTCGCGACCACCAAAGAGTTCACCAATTTCTGGCAGGCTTTTCTGGGTCAATTCTTTGGCTAAATACATGGCAATTTGACGCGGCCTGGCTATCGACGCAGGTCGCTTTTTTGAATACATGTCTGCAACTTTGATTTTGTAATAGTCCGCGACGGTTTTTTGGATATTTTCTACTGAAATTTGGCGATTTTGAATCGACAATAGGTCTCTTAATGCGTCTCTGGCCAATTGAATAGAGACGTCTTTTTGGTTAAATCGGGAATAAGCCAATATTTTACGCAGTGCGCCTTCGAGCTCTCTCACGTTGGAGCGAACATTTTTGGCAACAAAAAAAGCAACTTCTTCAGGCATCTCGGCGCCTTCGCTGCGCGCCTTGGCGATCAAAATAGCCACGCGCATTTCAAGCTCTGGCGGCTCTATGGCCACCGTTAAACCCGAGTCAAACCGGGAAACCAAGCGCTCATGGATATCAGTGAGCCCTTTGGGGTAGGTGTCACTGGTCATCACAATATGTGATTTTTTGGTCAATAGCGCTTCAAACGCATTGAAAAACTCTTCTTGTGTGCGGTCTTTATTGGCAAAAAATTGAACATCGTCAATCAGCAACAGGTCCAAAGAGTGGTAATACTGTTTGAATTCATCGAAGGTTTTTCGTTGATAGGCCTTGACCACATCTGACACAAATTGCTCGGCGTGGATATACAAAACCTTGGCATCTGGGCGATTGAGCAGCAATTGGTTACCTACAGCATGCATCAAATGGGTTTTGCCCAAACCCACACCGCCATAAATAAACAAGGGGTTGTAGAGCTGGCCGGGAACATTGGCCACATGCATGGCGGCGGCTCGGGCCATGCGGTTTGCCGTGCCTTCTACCAAATTGTCGAAGCACAAACTGGTGTTGATGCGGTTTTTAAAGCCTTGTATTCCGCCATCAGAATGGGCGTTGACAACAGGCGAAAGCTCTTCAACATCAGCCAAAATACGCGTCACAGACTGGCGAGGGGGCGCCTCTTTAGGGGCCAGGGAAAAATCAATGTGAATCGATTGCCCATACAACTGCAACAGCAGCTCTGACAGACGCCCCGCGTATTGGGCGCGTATCCAATCTAATTTAAAACGGTTGGCAACTTCGATTTGAATACGAGAAAAGTCGTCAGAAAATTTGGCGCTTAAGGGACGAATCCATGTATTGAACTGCTGCTCTGGCAATTCTTGAGCCAATTGATCCACACACGCTTGCCATAAAGCCTCGCCCGCATCAGAGGAGGGGCTTGTTGGTCGCGGCGGTAGCAAAGGATCGTTCAAGGCAAAACCAATCTGTGGATAAATCGTATTTTAAACGTGGAATGAGACGCTTTATTAAAAAATTATCCACAGAAAAATAAATATCACCGACGGAAACCACTGCTTCTTCAAGCATTGCTTGAAGAAAGCTTGGTGATGCCTTTTATTTGAGGGATAATCTCAGGTTTCCCATACGCTTTTGGCTATCTCACATGAAACGCACATACCAACCCTCTAAAACCCGACGCGCTCGCACCCATGGCTTTTTGGTGCGCATGAAAACCCGTGGAGGACGCGCCGTTATCAACGCTCGTCGAGCCAAAGGCCGCAAACGCTTGGCTGTTTAAGCCCGTGCGTTTAGGTTTGCGAGCCTCTTGCCTTGCCTCGTGGACAAACTGACACAGCGCGCCGACTTTGATGCAGTCATGTCTGCGGGCGTTGTTGCAGTGACTTCACATTTCGCTTTGCACCAGCAAACCAGCGGCGAAAAAAGCCGCATTGGCGCCGTGGTGCCCAAACGATGGGCACGCAAAGCTGTGACAAGAAATTTGATCAAGCGACAAATTTACGCCTTGGGACGTGAACCATGGGTAACAGACTTGCCCACCGCGGACCGTGTCATTCGCTTGCGCAAAACCTTTGATACCAAGCACTTCATCAGTGCAAGCTCGCCAAACTTGCGACACGCCGTCAGGACCGAGCTGTACAAACTGATGCAGCATGGTGTTGCAGCATGATGCAACAAATCTTGGTTTTCTTGGTCAAAGGCTATCGCTTATTGCTCAGCCCTTGGCTTGGCTCATCGTGCCGCTTCACACCAACTTGTTCAGCCTACGCTTTAGAGGCGCTAGATTTACACGGCGCAGCAAAAGGAAGTTACTTAAGCTTTCGCCGCTTGAGTCGTTGCCATCCATGGTGTGATGGGGGACATGACCCCGTACCCAACCCGAACAGCACCACCCATACCCTTTCATCCACATCGCCTTCGATTGCAGACACACCATGAACGATATTCGCCGCACCATACTTTGGGTTGTTTTTGGTTTTTCATTGGTGATGCTGTGGGATCAGTGGCAGATACATAACGGCAAAAAACCAACGTTTTTTCCCAGTGTCAATCCGACTGCAACCAGCACAGCTGGCGTAGCTGCCAGCGGAACCACCCCCAACCCTGTAACGCCAGAAGCGACGGCAAGTCTGCCGGTTGAGCTCACGAGTGCCGACACGCCAGCCCATGCACAAGCACTGGAAATTGAAACCGATGTTTTGAAATTGCGATTTGACGCCTTCGGCGCAAGCTTGACGCGCGCCGAGTTACTTCAACACAAAGACGCGCACCATCCAGAAAGCAATGTCGTGCTGATGGACAACTCCAAAGAGCGCGTGTATTTGGCGCAAACAGGCTTGGTCGGCGCACCTGCCGGCAACACCTGGCCTACCCATAAAAGCCCGATGCACCTTGTTTCCTCAAGCAAGTTCAAAGAGGGTGAAGACAGTTTGGTTTTGCGTTTTGAGTCTGACGTCTCTGGTGGCGTCAAACTGATCAAAACCTATACGCTGCAAAAAAAGAGCTACGTCATCGGTGTACAACACGAAATAGTCAACCAATCAGGCCAAGTCATCGCGCCGCAAATGTATTTGCAACTGGTCAGAGATGGCAATAAGCCTGAAGGTGAATCTTCCTTTTACTCCACCTTTACAGGGCCGGCGGTCTACACCAGCAGCAAGAAATACCAAAAAATCGAGTTTTCCGACATCGAGAAAAACAAGGCTGATTTCGAAAAGAAATCTGAACTGGGTTATGTCGCCATGGTTCAACATTATTTTGCAACAGCATGGTTGATGGATGACGCGCAAAACCGCGACCTCTATGCGCGAAAGATAGACAACAACCTGTATTCCGTGGGCATGGTGGTACCCCTGCCATCGGTGGCAAATGACAGCAAATTGATTCATCAGACCCGTTTGTTTGTTGGGCCGCAAGAAGAAAAACTGCTTGAGAATTTATACCCAGGCTTGGAGCTGGTCAAAGATTATGGATGGCTCACTATTTTGGCCAAGCCACTGTATTGGTTGTTAGACAAATTGTTTGGCTTGATTGGCAACTGGGGTTGGTCTATCGTTGCATTGGTGGTGCTGCTCAAAATCGGCTTTTACTGGTTGAACTCGCAAGCCTATAAAAGCATGGGCAAAATGAAAGCCATCAATCCCAAAATCATGGAAATGCGCGAACGCTTAAAGGACAACCCGCAGCAAATGCAAATGGAGATGATGAAAATTTACCGCGAGGAAAAGGTCAATCCGCTGGGCGGCTGTTTGCCTATTGCGGTACAAATTCCTTTCTTCATCGCGCTGTACTGGGTTTTACTGTCATCCGTTGAAATGCGCAATGCACCTTGGATTGGGTGGATACACGATTTGGCCGCACCTGATCCTTGGTTTATTCTGCCTTTGCTGATGACAGCCACTTCATTGTTGCAAACTTGGTTAAACCCCACGCCGCCAGACCCTGTGCAAGCCAAAATGATGTGGTTCATGCCGCTGGCCTTTAGCGTGATGTTTTTCTTTTTCCCTGCAGGATTGGTTTTGTACTGGTTGTCGAACAATATTTTGTCGATTGCCCAACAGTGGATGATCAATAAGCAGTTGGGTGTTTTGAATTAAACCATGCTGAGCGAACGCGATGCGCCCATCATCGCCATCGCCACGCCTGCTGGCAAAGGCGCTGTGGGGGTGGTTCGCATCAGCGGTAAAGATTTGCACGCATATGCCAATGCCCTTTGTGCGCAAGTTTTACAACCCAGACATGCACACTTGGTATGGATTAAGGATGCAGAAGGTCTGAATCTGGACCAGGTGTTGGCGCTGTATTTCCCGGCGCCGAACAGTTACACGGGCGAAGATGTGCTTGAGCTTCAAGGGCATGGGGGCCCGGTCGTGCTGGCCATGCTGGTTGAACGCTGCATGGCATTTGCGGCCAGCGGTGCGGCTCCGCTCCAGGGCTTGAGAAGAGCCATGCCTGGTGAATTTACCCAGCGCGCTTTTTTAAATCACAAAATGGATTTGGCACAGGCAGAAGCGGTTTCGGACTTGATCGATGCGCAAACGCAACTCGCGGTACGGGGGGCCAATCGGTCATTGGTGGGCAGCTTTTCAGTCGAGGTCGATAAGCTTCAAGCCCGCTTATTGCATATACGAATGCTGGTTGAAGCCTGTCTGGACTTTCCAGAAGAGGACATCGATTTTGTAGAGAAAGCAGATGTCGCCTCTCAACTCCGTGCCATCGTGGCTGAGGTGCAAAAACTGGCTGAACAAGCCAGGCAAGGCGCATTGTTGCGCGATGGCATGAAATTGGTTATTGCGGGGCAGCCGAACGCGGGTAAAAGCTCTTTGTTGAATGCTTTAACGGGACAAGACACGGCCATCGTGACGTCCATTCCAGGCACCACGCGTGATGTATTGACCCAAACCATTTCGATTGAAGGCATACCCGTGCATGTGGTGGACACGGCCGGCCTGCGTGATGCGCAAAGCGCAGATGAAGTTGAAAAAATAGGGATGTCACGCGCGTGGTCTCAGGTAGAAGACGCGGACGTGGTCTTGCTGGTCTATGACTTGAGCCGCATGCAAGATACACACTATGTGCATGCACAAAGCCTGCTGAACAGGCAAATACAGCAAAAAAAGTTCAACAACACGCCTTTGCTACATGTCTTTAACAAGTCCGATTTGGTGGACACGCAAGAATACCCTGTGCCTGAGGACAATGCCATTTGCATCTCAGCGAAAACGGCGCAAGGCCTTGATGCTTTGAAAGCGTTTTTGCTTAAAAGTGTGGGTTGGAAAGCCAATTTCCAAGAAGGGGTTTTCTCGGCGCGCGACAGACATGTGCAAGCATTAGACGTTGTCAAAACCCATACAGACAATGCGTTGACGCATTTGAAACACCATCCACCTGCACTGGATTTGCTGGCAGAAGATTTGCGTTGTGCCCAACAACAGCTTTCCTTGCTGACGGGTGCCATGAATGCAGATGATTTATTGGGCCATATTTTTTCAAAGTTTTGCATTGGAAAATAGGCCACAGCATAATGATGGCGATGAACTCCCCCACCAGCGAACAGCGTGAAGCCATATTGACATTGGCTGCCCAAGTCCTCACGATCGAAGCCGACGCGCTCATCGCGCTGAAGTCTCGGCTCGGGCCTGATTTTGTTCAAGCGGTTTATGCGTTGCTCCATGTCAAAGGACGCGTGGTTGTGATGGGCATGGGTAAAAGTGGCCATATCGGCAGAAAAATTGCCGCCACATTGGCTTCAACGGGTACGCCAGCATTCTTTGTCCATCCTGCTGAAGCCAGCCATGGCGATTTGGGCATGGTCACCAAAGACGATGTGGTGATAGCGCTCTCCAACAGCGGTGAAAGCGAAGAGCTCTCGGCCATTTTGCCCATGATCAAGCGCCAAGGCATTGTGTTGATTGCCATGACGGGCAATCCACATTCGACACTGGCAAAACATGCCCACATGGTGTTGGACAGCGCCGTAGAGAAAGAAGCGTGCCCGATGAACCTGGCACCTACTGCCAGCACAACCGCGCAATTGGCGTTAGGAGATGCGCTGGCGGTTGCGGTGCTCGATGCGCGCGGATTCAAATCGACTGACTTTGCACGCTCACATCCTGGTGGATCACTGGGGCGTCGACTATTGACCCATGTCAGTGATGTCATGCGAAGTGGGGACGCCGTGCCCAGTGTTGCGCCAGACACAGACTGTTTGGACCTGATGCGGGTGATGAGTCAAAAAGGCCTTGGGGCGTCCGCCGTGGTGGATGCAGCAGGGCACATATTGGGTATCTTTACCGATGGTGATCTGAGACGCTTGATTGAAAAAGGCGTCGATGTCAGAGCCTTAAAAGCCAAAGACGTGATGAACACCCAAGCCAGCACCATACACCGCGATGCCTTAGCGGCCGAAGCCGCACAACGAATGGAGCAAAAGCGAATAACCTGCTTATTGGTGGTTGATGCGCATGACCATTTGTGTGGCGCTGTCAATAGCAATGATTTGATGCGAGCCAAGGTGATTTGATGTCTACATACGCCGTTGCATCACCTGAACTGCTACAGAAGGCACGAACAGTCAAGCTCTTGCTACTGGATGTTGATGGTGTCTTAACGCGTGGGGATTTGGTTTACACAGACCAAGGCGAGCAAACCAAAACATTCAATACCTTAGATGGTCACGGCATCAAACTTTTGCAAGCCAGCGGTATTTCAGTGGCCATCATTTCTGGGCGCGACAGCCCTGCTTTGCGCAAGCGTTTGTCAGATTTAGGCGTTGAAAATATCCATGCAGGCGTGCATGATAAAAAACCTGCGGCTGAACAAGTGCTTCAAAAGCTAGGCCTCTCTTGGTCGCAGGTGGCCGCCATGGGCGATGATTGGCCTGACTTGCCTATGCTGATTCCTGCCGTGTTTTCTTGTGCACCACCGAACGCACATCCCGAGGTTTTAAATCGTGTGGATTGGGTGACGCGTCAGTTGGCTGGCCAGGGTGCTGTGCGAGAGCTTTGTGACCTTCTATTGAAAGCGAACGGACATTACGATGTCTTGTTGCAAGAGGCGCTGCAGTGAACAGTTTGCCCCGCTTGTCTTCGTCACCCAAAACGAGTGTTTGGCGCGCGCAATTGGAAGCAGCTGTGGCCTGGTTGCCGATGCTGTTGCTGGCTGTGTTGTTATGGGTCAGCGTGTGGTTGGTGCGCAATGCGCCACAGGCAGTGACCTCCGGATTTGCGGTGGCGCCGTCGCACGAGCCAGATTATTTTGCCCATCAATTCACATTGAAAGTGTATTCACTGGAAGGTAAGCTGAAGTCTTTTCTTCAAGGTGGTTCGTCTGTGCATTACCCTGATACCTTGACCAATCTGATAGAGCAGCCCGTGGTTTATGCGGTTTCACAAACGGGGCGATTAACCACCGCTTCGGCCAAGCGTTCTTTGTCTAACGAAGACGGTTCGGAAATACAACTTTTTGGCCAAGCTGTTGTACGCAAAGAGGGTATGGGACAAGAGCCCGCATTGACATTGCGGAGTGAGTTTATTCATATGTTTGCCAACACGGACCGATTGGTGACTTATGCGCCTGTGAAAATTGAGCGAGGCGAGAATCGCTTTTCTGCCAACACCTTAAACGCAGATAACCTCCATCAACGCTTTCAGCTCCAAGGCAGGGTGAAAGCGCTTTTGGTGCCGCAAAAGCGGCCATGAAAAAAGGGCTTGGAATACCAAGCCCTTTGGGTATCAAGTCAAGCGAGTAACTTAATAGTCGTTGCGTCCAGAAGAGCTGTTGTTTTGGCGAGCACCGCCACCACCGTAGGGGCTGCGAAAGTTGCCATCGTTACCGCCACCGGCGCCTTCACGACGACCACCGCCACCGTAGCCACCACCGCCTTCACGACGACCACCGCCGCCGCCATAGCCGCCGCCGCCATCACGGCCGCCGCCACCACCATAGCCACCGCCGTAACCACCACCACCGCTGCGAGGGGGACGAGGTTCCATGGGTCTGGCTTCATTCACCACCAGGCTGCGACCTCCCAGTGGTTGGCCATTCATGCCATTGATAGCCGCTTGTGCTTCGGCATCGCTGCCCATTTCAACAAAGCCAAAGCCTTTGGAACGACCTGTGTCGCGTTCCATCATGACTTTGGCGCTGGTGACAGTGCCAAATTGACCAAAAGATTGTTCCAAGTCGCCATCGCGCACGGAATACGGCAAATTGCCAACGTACAGTTTGTTGCCCATTCAGGGACTCCATAAAAACAAATAAAAAAGCGACGGAGTCCCGATTGCACCTGTCCACGAAAGTCAAGAAGCGAAACTAACCTATCACCCGCAAGCCGTGCCAGCACCCAAGTGCCTCACACAGTCCGAACCATTATGAGACAGTTTTGGGGCTAAAAACCAAGTGTTTATCCTCAATTTGCCACAATAACGAGCAAAAAACCACAGAAACTACCAACTAACCTCTCGCTCAGGGCTGGCATTGATTTGGTGAATACTTAAATCAGCGCCTTCAAACTCTTCTTCTTGGCTCAAGCGCAAGCCCAGCGTGGATTTAAGCAGGCCATACAAAAGCCATGAACCAGCCACAGCCCAAACAATGCCTGCCAACGTACCCACAATTTGTGCTGAAAGATTCACGCCACCCAATCCACCCAAGGCGGGTAGACCAAAAATCCCAGCAGCAATGCCGCCCCATGTGCCACACAGTCCATGCAGTGGCCAAACACCTAAGACATCGTCAATTTTCCAGCGGTTTTGCGTCAATGTGAACATGGCAACAAACAAAGCACCGGCCACGCCGCCGACTACCAGTGCGCCAAAGGGGTGCATGATGTCCGAGCCCGCACAGACTGCGACCAAGCCGGCCAAAGGGCCGTTGTGAACAAAACCAGGGTCATTTTTGCCTACCCATAAAGCGGTCAGGGTGCCGCCAACCATGGCCATGAGGCTATTGACAGCGACCAAGCCGGAAACTTTGTCTATGGTTTGGGCGCTCATCACATTAAACCCAAACCAACCCACACACAAAATCCAAGCGCCTAAAGCCAAAAAAGGAATGCTTGAAGGGGGGTGCGCTGAAATGGCCCCGTCTTTTTTATAGCGGTTGCTTCTGGCGCCAAGCAGCAAAATAGCAGGCAGTGCAATCCAGCCGCCGACCGCATGAACCACCACAGAGCCTGCGAAATCATGAAACTCTTCGCCAGTCATTGCTTTCAACCATGCTTGGAATCCCCAGTGTTGGTTCCAGACGATGCCTTCGTAGAAAGGGTAAATAAACCCAACAATAACAGCAGTTGCAAGCAATTGAGGATAAAAGCGAGCACGTTCAGCAATGCCGCCAGATACAATGGCGGGGATGGCCGCGGCAAAGGTGAGTAAAAAGAAAAATTTGACCAGCTCATAACCATTCTGCTGGGCAAGACTGCTGGCGCTGACAAAAAACGTGGTGCCATAAGCCACGCTATAGCCCACCACAAAATACACCACGGTCGAGACACTGAAGTCCACCAGAATTTTTACCAAGGCATTGACTTGGTTCTTTTTACGTACGGTGCCCAGTTCCAAAAAGGCAAAACCAGCGTGCATGGCCAAAACCATGATGGCGCCAAGCAAAATGAACAAAGCGTCAATGCCCTGTTTGGGTGCGTCCATGAGATCTCCGAGGGAATAATGGTTAATTTTGGTGCAAAAAACAGCGATAAAACAGAACTGCACCAAAATAAAGCAAAATCCACACCATTCTTGAAGGAAGCCACAGCAACCAGCAAAACACATAAATAGCCGTGGCGCTCGCTTGGGTGAACACGCAAAGCTGCGTCTATGCTGTAGTTACAAGGTACAAGTTTCGCTATACTTTAAAGGCGCCGATTTGCTTCAGCTTGCGGGCGCGTTAACAAGTTCAGCTAAAGACGACACACCAAGCATGCCGTTTTTAGCCATGTTGGGTTTTTGATGTCATTCATTGCTACGCCTTCAGTCATGTCTTTTGACCAAGCTTTGCCCTTGCAAAGTGGGGGCACTCTGGCGCCTTACCAACTTACCTACGAAACCTATGGTTCGCTCAATGCCAAGCGAGACAACGCCGTTTTGATTTGCCATGCCTTGAACGCTTCACACCATGTGGCAGGGGTGTACCCAGGGCAGGAAAAAAGCGAAGGTTGGTGGGACAACATGATCGGTCCCGGTAAGCCCGTGGATACCAACCGGTTTTTTGTCATTGGGGTGAACAATCTCGGTTCTTGCTTTGGTTCTACCGGGCCCATGCATGTCAATCCACTCACCGGTCGGATATATGGCGCTGACTTTCCGGTGGTCACGGTCGAAGATTGGGTCGATGCCCAAGCGCGTTTGGTGCAGGCTTTGGGGATTGAGCAATTGGCCGCCGTCATGGGTGGCAGCCTTGGGGGCATGCAGGCCTTAAGCTGGAGTTTGCAATACCCAGAGCGCATTCGCCATGCCGTGGTGATTGCCAGTGCGCCCAATTTGAATGCAGAAAATATTGCGTTCAATGAAGTAGCGCGCCGCGCCATCGTCACCGACCCGGACTTTCATGGCGGTCATTTTTATGCACATGAGGTGGTGCCCCATCGTGGTTTAAGAATTGCACGCATGTTGGGCCACATCACCTACTTGAGTGATGATGTGATGAACAGCAAATTTGGTCGCAAGCTTCAATCAGGCGAAGCTTTCAAATACAGCACCCAAGACATTGAGTTTCAAATCGAAAGCTATTTGCGCTACCAGGGTGAAAAATTCAGTGAATATTTTGATGCCAACACCTACTTGCTGATCACCCGCGCCTTAGATTATTTTGACCCTGCGGCAGCGTACCAAGGAAATTTACAAGCAGCTTTGGCCCGTGCCAAAGCCCATTTCCTGATGGTCAGTTTCACCACCGATTGGCGTTTTACACCCGCCCGCAGCCGCGAAATGGTAGAGGCATTGGTTGCCAACCAACGCCAGGTCAGTTATGCAGAGATAGATGCACCCCATGGCCATGATGCATTTTTGCTGGAAGACCCACGCTACTTATCATTGGTTCGTGCGTATTTTGAGCGCATCGCTAAAGAGGACTTGGCATGAACACTGTTTTGCGAGACGCAGTGGTCCGCATGGTGCCTTATGGCAGCCGGGTACTCGATCTGGGCTGTGGGGATGGCACCCTGCTGGCACATTTGCAGCACCACCATGGGTGTAGCGGTTATGGCGTAGAAATCGATGACGCCAATGTTCTGTCGTGCATACAACGCGGCGTGGAAGTGATTCAGCTGAACTTAGACCAAGGCCTGCCGATGTTTGGTGACCAAAGCTTTGATGTCGTTTTGCAAATAGACACTTTGCAGCATTTACGCAATGCTGAAACCATGCTGCAAGAAACCCTCAGGGTTGGGCGCATGGGCATAGTGACATTTCCCAACTTCGCCCACTGGCCCAACCGGCTAAGTGTGTTGCAAGGATGGATGCCTGTGACGCGAAAATTACCCTATCAGTGGTATGACACCCCCAATATCCGCGTAGCAACCTATCAAGATTTTTTAGCCTTGGCGAAAAAAAACCAGTTGCATATCCAAGATGCTTTTGGCCTGCAAGATGATGCCGTGGTGCGTTGGTGGCCCAATGCCCGTGCAACAACCGCTGTGTTCCAATTGTCTTCCCCTACTCTCTAATGCGCCATGTCTTCCATTGCTGAACAATTGGCACAAAAGCCTCAAACCACCCTGCTCGTCAGAGGGGATGACAACTTGGCGTTTTACGCTTGGCCTCAAGCGCCAGAGACACCGCGTGCGACTGTTCTCTTGGTGCATGGTCTTGGCGAGCACATGGGACGCTATGGCCATGTGGCCAGTGCCTTACAGGCTGCAGGCTATGCGGTGTTTGGGTATGACCACCATGGCCACGGATTGTCCAGCGGCGTACGCGGTAATTTGACACACCCCCAACAGTTGGTTGAGGATCTGGCGTTTGTCTTGGAACATGTCCGCAGTTTGACGCCTTCACCCATCATCGTGTTGGGGCACAGCATGGGCGGTTTGGTTGCGGCAAGTGCAGTGGCGCATGGCATACCGCACATCGACAGCCTGGTCATGAGTTCACCTGCGCTGGGCGCACAAACCAATCTGGTTCAAAAAATCTTGCTCGCAAGCTTGCCCAAGCTGTTTCCCCATCTGCGGGTCGACAACGGCGTTAAAACAGCATGGGTGGCACGCGATGCACAGGTGGTACGCGCCTACCAACAAGACCCCTTGGTACATCGCCAAATCGCTGCGGGCTTGGCTGCTTGGATTTTGAAAGAAGGCGCCAAGACAATTTTGCAAGCTCACGCGTGGCAAACACCCACGTTGTTGCTGTACGCCGGGCAGGATCAATTGGTCTTGCCGCAAGCCAGTGCGGAATTTGCCCGTCTGGCGCCCTCAGGCGTGGTGCAATCGCATTGCTTTAATGTGATGTACCACGAAATTTTCAACGATCCCGAAAAAGCCTCGGTCATCGCGAAATTGTTGGCGTGGCTAGATGCGCGCTACGTGTCTTAAAGCCACTGCGACAGCATGGCAAGCGGCGCGGTTTCTGCGCGCAACACCCTTGACCCCAAGCGCAACGGTTGAAACCCTTTGGCAATGGCTTGGGCTTCTTCTTCTCTGCTCAAACCGCCTTCTGGACCACTCAGCACCATCACTGGTGAGTTAAGCACAGGCAAGGGTGTTTGATCGACAGACAAGGAAAGCACCCAACGATGTGACGTTTCATCGGGGCGCAAAGCATCCAACCACACAGACCAATGCATGGGAACATCAATGGTGGGAATGCGGTTGCGCCCTGACTGTGCGCAGGCCGATTGCGCAATGGCTTGCCAATGCAGCTGCCTCTTTACCGCTCTTTCGGCATTCAGCCGCAACACACCATGGGCCGTCATGAGCGGTGTGATGCGTGACACACCCAACTCGGTGGCCTTTTCCACCAACCAGTCCATGCGTTCGTTAGCGGGCATTCCCATCACCACATGGCTGTGAACAGCGCTTTCTCGTTCGGTGGCGAGGTGTGTATCGATGCGTGCGTGTACCGTTTGCCGACCCATATGAAGGATGCAGGCGCTGTACTCCCCACCCAAGCCATCAAAAAGCGTGACCGTGTCGCCGGGTTGCATGCGCAGCACTTGGATGTGACGACTGGTATCGTCGGGCAAGTCCACAGACAGACCGGTTTGCAATGGCAAAGCGCAAAAGAAGCGGGGCACCTTGTTTACATCCGACCGTAAGCAAAACCACTGACCGACTGGTGGCCTTCAATCTCGTCGATCAAACGCAACAGCGGCTTGAGTTCTCTGTAACGGCTGCAAGTGGACCGGATATAGCTGATGAAGCGGGGCGTATCTGCCAAGTATTTAGGCTTGCCATCGCGCAAGGTCAAGCGCGCAAAAATCCCGGCAACTTTCAAATGGCGTTGCAAGCCCATCCACTCTACCGCGCTGTAAAAAGCGCCAAAATCACTGTGCCAACCCTCATGGTCCAATAAACCCAATGCACGGGCGCGCTCCCAATACCGCACAGTCACATCAAGACAGACATCCTCCTCCCAGCTGACAAATGCGTCACGCATCAAACTGGCAATGTCATAGGTGATGGGCCCATACACGGCATCTTGAAAATCCAGCACGCCCAAGCGCGTCTCTTGCGCGTCCCAAGGCATCATCAAATTGCGTGGCATGAAGTCGCGGTGAACAAACACCATGGGCGCGGCCAAATTGCGTGTCACCAACAAAGAAAAACTGGTTTGCAAAGCCTGTGATTGCGCCGCGTCCAAGTGTTTGCCGCGGTACTGCGTGATGTACCAATCGGGAAACAGTTGTAATTCACGCTGCAACAGCGCGGCGTCGTAGGGTGGCAGTACCTGCGCACGCGATGCTTGCTGCCAAGTCAACAGGGCATCTATTGCGCGGGTGAACAAGCCGGTGTTGCGATCGGGATGCGCCGTGTCCAAGACTTGCATCATGGTGTGCTGCCCCAAATCGTCGAGCAACATAAAGCCCTTTTCTTCATCCCATGCCCGTATGGTGGGTACCAACAAACCAGCCGCTTGCATCAAAGACGCAATTGCGACAAACGGTTGGCTGTTTTCCTTGTCAGGTGGGGCATCCATGATGATGAGGCTGTGGCCTTGCGCATCTACCCGGAAATATCGGCGAAAACTGGCGTCCGCGCTGGCTGCTCGCACGCTGTCAGCTTGCAGTCTGTGGGGCAAGACCAGCGACCCCAGCCAATCTGCGAAAGCTTGGGCGCGGGAGTTATCTTGCCAACCCAGCCCTTGGATGGCAGCACCCAAAGACGAATCAGCAGCAAAGTTGTGGGCAGTTGGGCTCATGGATAATCTAAATTCTACAAACAGCCCATTCGGGCGCCATCGTCTTCTTTCATGCGCAATATTTTTCGATTGTCAGTGTTCATCAGCGTATTGCCTTGCATTGGCTTGAAATGTTTGCCGGCTTTGGCGCAGGGAGGCGAACCGTCCCTCAAACTCAAGCCTAGCACGGGCTTGGTCGAGCGTTTGACACCGCAAACCCGCCAACAGTTGCCCAGCTTTGTAGAAAGTGACTTTATAACAGGCCGAAGTGATTTGGATATATCTTTGCAGGGCAACAGTGTGTTGCGCAAAGGCGATACCTTGATCCGTGCAGACGCGATTGACTATTACCAACCCGATGACCGAGCGCGTGCCAGTGGCAATGTTTACCTCAACCGTGGTGGCAACCGTTACCAAGGCAGCTTGTTGGATTTGCAGGTGGACGCTTTCAGCGGTTTTTTTCTCAACCCGTCTTACACCTTCTTACGCGCTGAAGGGCATGGGCAAGCCGAACGCATGGACTTTATTGACGACAAACATGCGGTTGCCAAAAAAGCCACCTACACCACGTGTACACGCAAGCCTGGGCCATCGTGGTTGCCCGATTGGGTTGTGCAGGCAGAAAAAATCAGCTTTGACAACGATTTAAACGAAGGCGTTGCACAAGATGGGGTGTTGCGTTTCATGGACGTGCCGTTGTTGCCCATACCGTCGTTCAGCTTTCCTTTGAGTGCGCAACGCAAATCGGGTTGGTTGCCACCCGCTTTTGCGATTGACAACAAAGGCGGCGTAGAGGCAAGCATTCCCTACTATGTCAACCTCGCACCCAACCGCGACATGACCATCACCACCACCTCGATGGCCAAGCGTGGCACCCGGTTTGACACAGAATTTCGCTATCTAGAGCGAAAAATACCCAACACACCGTTTGACGGCGTGGCCAAACTCAACCTCATGCCGCAAGACGCCTTGCGTGGCAAGGACCGCTGGGGCTATTCGCATCAGCACAATGGTTGGGCCGACACCAGTCAACCCATAGGGTTTGGGTTCAATATCAACCGCGTCAGTGACGACAATTATTGGAAAGACTTCTCTACTGTGTCAGGCGGACCGCTGACACAACGCTTGTTGCCTTCATCGGCCACCTTGGCTTGGGCCAAGGGCACTTTCAGCACATCGACCGCGGTGACGCAGTACCAGACTTTGCAAGACGTCACCGACCCGATTGCGCCCCCATTTAATCGCTTGCCACAGGTCAATGCCAATTATTTGCGCTCGGATGTGGGGGGCTTAGACATGTCTGTGGGTGCTGAAGCCACGCGCTTCAGTGCGGACAGGGTCTGGTATTGCGCCCAAACTTCAACCGCTTCTGCTGCAGCATGTAAGCAACCCAATGCGCAGCGCATGGTCTTGCTCACACAGGTCAGCGCACCCATGCTCACACCTTATGGTTACATCACGCCTAAGTTGATGCTGCAGAGTCGTCAATACCAGTACGACGAAACCTACAAAGGCACTTACGGTACCAGCGCAGCCAGCGACAACGCCAATGTCACTGTGCCTACTTTTAGCTTTGACAGCGGGGTGGTATTTGAACGCGCCAGCCAATGGTTTGGCTCGGCATGGACACAAACCTTAGAGCCGCGTGCTTATTACGTCAACACACCTTTTCGTGCACAAAGTGATTTGCCCAATTACGACACGGGCTCGAATGACTTTAATTTCGCCACCATCTTCACCGAAAATGCGTTCTCGGGACAAGACCGTGTATCAGACAGCCATACCTTAACGTTGGGTGCAACTTCGCGTTTGATTGACCCTGAAACAGGCGGTGAGGGTGCGCGTTTTGGTGTGGCGCAGCGCTTTCGCTTCAAAGACCAAAAGGTATTGCTGACCCCCAACGACACGCCAGTCACGGACAGTTACAGCGACATATTGTTGGGTGCCAGCACCTACTTAACGCCGCGTTGGGCGCTAGACAGCATTGTTCAATACAACCCCGAGACGGCGATCTCCGAGCGCTCTTCCGTGGGCATGCGCTACAACCCCAGCAGCTACCGTGTGTTGACGGCGTCTTACCGCTACCAGCGTTCGATTTCGACCACCTTGGATGTCGCGTGGCAGTGGCCCTTGAATGATTTATGGGGCGACCGTGGTGTCGACAATGGCCGGGGTCGCGGCCTGGGTGATCAGCGCTGGTTCAGCGTCGGGCGTGGCAACTACAGCATGATTGAAAAACGCTTCATTGAAACCTTGGCGGGTCTTGAATACGATGCGGGGTGTTGGGTGGGCCGTGTGGTGGTCTCGCGCAGCCAAGTGTCGTTGATCGACAGCCCCAACAGCCGTTTGATGTTCCAATTGGAGTTCAACGACTTTTCTCGTGTCGGCATCAATCCTTTGTCGACCTTGAAAAACAATATCCCGCGCTACCAAAACTTGCGTGAAAACCTGCATCAAACCCCCAGCCGATTTGGCCAATATGACTGATTTTTCTATGACCCGTTTGCCGCATTGTTTGCGCTTAGCCTGCTTGGGTGTGTACTGCGTGGGTGCTTCAATGGTGGCCCAATCGCAAACCATCAAACCTGCCCCCGGTGCGGTCGCACCGGGTTTGAGCATGCGCGCGTCGCCCTCGTCATTGGCGCTGTCTGTCGAGGGCTCGCGTGCATCAGACTTCATTGTGGCCGTGGTTGATAACGAGCCCATCACCAACCAAGAGGTCAACCGGCTGGCTGCCATGGCCGACCCCGCTGCGGCCAAACTGGGCCGCACCAATTTGTTGATGGAAGCCATGGAGACCTTGATTGATGAGGCGGCTCAAATGGGCGTTGCCAAACAATTTGGTATGCAAATCAGCAGCGATGAGTTGGCACTGGCCATTGAGAAAACCGCTCAGCGCAACCAACTGAATATTGAACAATTGCAGCAGCGCCTGCAAGAACAAGGCTTGTCGTGGGAGCAATACCGGACCCAAGTGCGCCGCCAAATGCTGTTGCAAAGGGTGCGCGAGCGAGAGGTCAATGCACGCATCAAAATCCAAGACTACGAGATCGATGCCTTTTTGCAAGAGCGCAATAACGCCGCCAACCCCAATGCCGACATCAATATCGCGCATATTTTGTTTGAACTTCCTGAAAACGCCAGCGCCGACCAAGTGGCCCAACAACTCACCAAAGCCGATGAAGTGATGCGCAGACTCAAGGCCGGCGAAGACTTCGCCAGGTTGGCGGTGCAATTTTCCAAGGCGGCAGACCGCAGCAATGGTGGTGTGCTGGGCATGCGCCCCCCCAGCCGCTACCCCAGTTTGTTTGTGGAAGCTGTCAAAGACGCCGCGGTGGGTCAGTTGCTGGGCCCCGTGCGATCTGCTGCTGGGCTTCATTTGTTAAAACTCTTGGACAGACGCAGTTCCAATGCCCTGCCAACCACGGTCACGCAAACCCACGCGCGCCACATTTTGTTGCGGCCTGGTGGCAAACTCAGTCAAGACGCTGCGCGCGCCCAACTGGCCACGTTCAAGCGACAAATCGAATTGGGTTTGGCCGAATTTGAGGCCTTGGCCAAAGAGCACTCCCAAGACGGCAGCGCCAACCAAGGTGGCGACTTAGGCTGGGCCAACCCCGGCATGATGGTGCCTGAATTTGAAGAAGCCATGGGCAAATTGGCGCCAGGTCAAGTTGGCGACCCGTTGGTTTCGCGCTTTGGAGTGCATTTGATACAAGTGCTGGAAAGGCGCGAGGCCCCTTTGAGTTTGCGCGAGCAGCAAGACATGGCACGCAATATTTTGCGTGATAAAAAATTTGAAGAAGCCTATAAAAACTGGGAACGCGAAGTGCGTGGCCGTGCTTATGTCGAATACCGCGAAACCCCGCAATAAGTGAAACACCAAGCCCGCAAGCGTTTTGGTCAGCATTTTTTAACCGATCAAGCGGTCATTGCCGACATCGTTGATGCGATAAACCCTCACAACGGGGAGTTGATGGTGGAGATTGGCCCTGGCTTGGCGGCCATGACCCAGCCACTGGCAGAGCGCTTGGGTCATTTGCATGTGATTGAGTTGGACCGTGATTTGGCTGCGCGTTTGCGCCAGCACAAACAGCTGACGGTGCATGAAGCCGATGTGTTGAAAGTGAATGTCACCGCACTGGCCGCCAGTCTGGGAACACCACAACTACGGGTGGTGGGGAATTTGCCTTACAACATCTCCACGCCCATTTTGTTTCACCTGTTAGACCATGTGGCGGTGATTCAAGACCAGCACTTCATGCTGCAAAAAGAAGTGGTCGAGCGCATGGTGGCCGAACCGTCCAGCGCGGCTTATGGGCGCTTGAGTGTGATGCTGCAGTGGCGCTATGCCATGGAGATGGTGTTGGCCGTCGGCCCGCTGGCGTTTGAGCCGCCACCGAGGGTGGACAGCGCGGTGGTGCGCATGGTTCCGCATTCCCAGCCCGCGCCTTTGCCTGTGGCGCTGCTGAGTGAATTGGTTCAAGTGGCTTTCAGTCAGCGGCGCAAACTGCTCAGACACACCTTGGGCAAGTGGTTGCAAGACCGCGGCGTGGCGCCTGACTTTGATGTGCAGCGCCGCGCCGAAGAAGTGCCTGTGGCCGAGTATGTGCTGCTGGCACAGCGCGTCAGCGCCAGCAGCTTGTCAAGCGCCTAAACGCTGGGCGATGGCGGCTTTGGTGGCGGGCAGCTCTGGCGGCAGGTGGTGGGCCAGTTGCTGGAACAGTTCTTCGTGCAGGTCCAACTCTGCTTGCCAAGCGGTTTTGTCGATGTGGGTCACGGTGTTGAACTGCTCCGCGGTAAAGCTCAGGCCGTTCCAGTTGAGCTCCGCGTACTGGGGACTGATGCCGAACACGTTCTCGCTGCCAGCGGTTTTGCCTTCGATGCGGTCGATCATCCACTTCAGCACGCGCATGTTCTCGCCGTAGCCTGGCCAGACGAACTTGCCGTCCTCGCCTTTACGGAACCAGTTGACACAGTAAATGGCGGGCAATTTGGCACCGCTGGCCTGCAGTTGGTGGCCCAGCTTGAGCCAGTGTTGGAAGTAGTCGCTCATGTTGTAGCCCGCAAAAGGCAACATGGCAAAGGGGTCGCGGCGCACCACGCCTTGCTGGCCCGCAGCGGCTGCGGTGGTTTCCGAACCCATGGTGGCGGCCATGTACACGCCCTCCACCCAGTTGCGCGCCTCGGTGACCAAGGGCACGGTGGTGGAGCGGCGACCGCCAAAAATGAAGGCGTCGATCACCACGCCAGCGGGGTCGTCCCAAGCGCTGTCGAGCGCCGGGTTGTTGGTGGCGGCCACGGTGAAGCGGGCATTGGGGTGGGCGGCTTTGGCGCCGGTTTCTTTGGCGATGGCAGGCGTCCAGTCTTGGCCCTGCCAGTCGATGCAGTGGGCGGGCGCCTCGCCCATGCCTTCCCACCAGACGTCGCCGTCGTCGGTCAGCGCCACATTGGTGAAGATCACGTCACGGTCCAAGCTGGCCATGCAGTTGGGGTTGGTCAAGGTGTTGGTGCCAGGGGCCACGCCAAAGTAGCCCGCTTCGGGGTTGATGGCGCGCAAGCGGCCGTCGGCACCGGGTTTGATCCAGGCGATGTCGTCACCGATGGTGGTGACTTTCCAGCCCGGCATGCCCGCAGGTGGAATCAGCATGGCGAAATTGGTTTTGCCGCAAGCGCTGGGGAAGGCCGCGGCCACATGGTATTTTTGGCCTTCGGGGTTGGTCACGCCCAAGATGAGCATGTGCTCGGCCAGCCAGCCTTGGTCGCGCCCCATGTTGGAGGCGATGCGCAGGGCAAAGCATTTTTTGCCCAGCAAGGCGTTGCCGCCGTAGCCAGAACCATAAGACCAGATCTCGCGGGTCTCGGGGTAGTGCACGATGTACTTGGTCTTGTTGCAAGGCCAGCGAACGTCCTGGTCGCCCGCTTTCAACGGTGCGCCCACGGTGTGCACACAGGGCACGAACTCGCCGTTCTCGCCCAGCACCTCATACACCGCTTGGCCCATGCGGGTCATGATCTTCATGTTCACCGCCACATAGGCGCTGTCCGAGAGTTCGATGCCGATGTGGGCAATCGGGCTGCCCAAGGGGCCCATGGAGAAGGGCACCACGTACATGGTGCGTCCCGCCATGCAGCCGTCAAACAGGGGTTGCAGGGTTTGGCGCATCTCGGCGGGGGCCATCCAGTTGTTGGTGGGGCCGGCGCTTTCCTTGTGTTCGGAGCAGATGTAGGTGCGGTCTTCGACGCGGGCCACGTCGGAGGGGTCGGAGCAAGCTAAAAAGGAGTTGGGGCGTTTGGCGGCGTTGAGTTGTTTGAAGGTGCCCGCGTCCACCAGCACTTGGCACAGCTGTTGGTACTCGGCCTGGCTGCCGTCGCACCAATGGACAGCAGCGGGTTTGCACAAGGCCACCATGTCGGCGACCCAGGCGATGAGCTTGGGGTTTTTGACAAAAGACGGGGTATTCAGCCCGGTTCCTTGGGGGACGGGTGCATTCATGGAGAACTCCTAACTTCAATTGGTTAAGGTCAATGCCCTGCCTTAAAGGCAAGACAAGGAATTCACCTCAAGCCAATAAAAAAGCGCCGTGGAAGAGGCGCTGAGAGAAGATGCGTGGCCAGGGAACTCAGGCCATGAAGATGGCGATAAAGGCCAGCAAGAAAATCAAAATGCCGCCACCAATGGGCAACACATAAGGCATCATGGGAACAATGGCTTCAACAACATCTTGTTCTTCGCCGGCATGGTCGTGTGCATCTGACATAGGGGTACTCCATCAATGGGATGTGGATTCTAACCACGGTAAGCTTCTAGAATCCTGACCATGCGTCACGCCAATTACACCCGCGCCCAAGCCCTGCCCGAACTGCTGGCCAGACGGATCGCTGTCCTTGATGGTGCCATGGGCACCATGATCCAGCGCTTCAAGCTCTCAGAGGCCCAGTACCGGGGCCAGGGCTACAGCGGTGCAGGCAGCCAAGGCGAGCGTTTCACCGACTTTCCCCGCGATGTCAAAGGCAATAACGAGTTGCTCAGCCTGACCCGCCCCGACATCATCCGCGACATCCACGAGGGCTATCTGGCTGCGGGTGCCGACCTGATCGAGACCAACACCTTTGGCGCGACCACGATTTCCCAAGCCGATTACGACATGGCCGATTTGGCGGTGGAGATGAACCGCGCCTCCGCCCGCATCGCCCGCGCGGCGTGCGACAAGTTTTCCACCCCCGACAAACCGCGCTTTGCGGTGGGCGCCTTGGGCCCCACGCCCAAAACCGCCAGCATCAGCCCCGATGTGAACGACCCCGGCGCGCGCAATGTCAACTTTGAAGAGTTGCGAGCGGCCTATTACGAGCAGGTGCAGGCCTTGGTCGAAGGGGGCGTGGATGTGCTGCTGTTGGAAACCATCTTTGACACCCTCAACGCCAAGGCCGCCTTGTTTGCGATTGACGAGTATGCCGAGGCCAGCGGCGAGCGCTTGCCCCTGATCATCAGCGGCACGGTCACCGACGCCTCGGGGCGCATCCTGAGTGGCCAAACTGTCACCGCGTTTTGGCACAGCGTGCGACATGCCAAGCCCTTGGTGGTGGGTTTGAACTGCGCCTTGGGTGCGGCATTGATGCGCCCTTATTTGCAAGAGCTGGCCAAAGTGGCAGACGACACCTTTATCAGTTGCTACCCCAATGCGGGGCTGCCCAACCCCATGAGCGAGACCGGCTTTGACGAAACCCCCGACGTCACCAGCCGCTTGTTGCACGAGTTTGCGGCCCAAGGCTTGGTCAACATCGTGGGCGGCTGCTGCGGCACCACCCCCGAGCACATCGCCGCGATTGGCGACGCGGTCACGCCACTCCAGCCGCGTGGGGTGCAGCGCTGGGCCGCCTATTCCCAGCTTGAACCCTCTCAGGTGAGCCCATGACGACCCCACACACAGCCGTTCCCCCCATGTTGCTCTCAGGCCTGGAGCCGGTTCGCATTGGCGTGACCGCCAGCGATCACGGCACAGGCACGGCGCAGCAAGCCACCTTTGTCAACATCGGCGAGCGCACCAACGTCACCGGCTCCAAGGCCTTTGCCCGCATGGTCTTGAATGGCGAGTACGAGCAGGCTTTGGCGGTGGCGCGGCAACAGGTGGAAAACGGCGCGCAAATCATCGACATCAACATGGACGAGGCCATGCTCGACAGTCAGGCGGCCATGGTGCGGTTTTTGAATCTCATTGCGTCTGAACCCGACATCGCCCGTGTGCCCATCATGATCGACAGCAGCAAGTGGAGCGTGATCGAAGCGGGGCTGCGCTGCATCCAAGGCAAAGGCATCGTCAACTCCATCAGCATGAAAGAGGGTTTGGACGAATTCAAACGCCAAGCCAAATTGATCAAGCGCTATGGTGCGGCCGCTGTGGTCATGGCCTTCGATGAACAAGGCCAGGCCGACACCTACCAACGCAAAGTGGAGATTTGCGAGCGCGCTTACCGCGTGTTGGTGGACGAGGTGGGCTTTGCGCCCGAAGACATTATTTTTGACCCCAACATCTTCGCCATCGCCACCGGCATTGAAGAGCACGACAACTACGCGGTGGACTTCATCAACGCCACGCGCTGGATCAAACAGAACCTGCCCGGCGCCAAGGTGAGTGGTGGCGTGTCGAACGTGAGTTTTTCTTTCCGTGGCAACGACCCGGTGCGCGAAGCCATACACACCGTGTTTTTGTACCACGCGATTCAAGCGGGCATGGACATGGGCATCGTCAACGCGGGCATGGTGGGGGTGTACGACGACCTCGAACCCAGGCTGCGCGAGCGTGTCGAAGACGTGGTCTTGAACAGAACGCCGCGATACAAAGACGGCGAAGAGCACCTCACTGCAGGTGAGCGCCTGATTGAAGTGGCCGAGAGCGCCAAAGGTGCGGCCAAGGACGACAGCGCCAAACTCGCTTGGCGTGGCACGCCCGAAGCACCCGTGAGCGTGTCGCACAAACTCAGCCACGCGCTGGTGCATGGCATCACCGACTTCATCAACGAAGACACCGAAGCCGCTTATCAAGAGGTGTTGGCCCGTGGCGGGCGGCCGCTGCATGTGATCGAAGGCCCACTCATGGACGGCATGAACGTGGTGGGTGATTTGTTTGGTCAGGGCAAGATGTTCTTGCCACAGGTGGTGAAAAGCGCGCGCGTGATGAAGCAGGCCGTGGCCCACCTGATTCCCTACATCGAAGAAGAAAAACGCCAGCAAGAAGCCGCTGGCGAGGATGTGAAAACCAAGGGCAAGATCGTCATCGCCACCGTCAAGGGCGATGTGCACGACATTGGCAAGAACATCGTCACCGTGGTCTTGCAGTGCAACAACTTCGACGTGGTCAACATGGGTGTGATGGTGCCTTGCCACGAAATTTTGGCCAGAGCCAAGGTCGAAGGTGCCGACATCATTGGCCTGTCTGGCCTCATCACGCCCTCCTTGGAAGAGATGCAGTATGTGGCGGGTGAAATGCAAAAGGACGATTACTTTCGCTTGCGCAAAATCCCGCTGCTCATCGGGGGCGCCACCTGCAGCCGTGTGCACACGGCGGTGAAGATTGCCCCGCACTATGAAGGCCCGGTGGTCTATGTGCCAGACGCTTCACGCAGCGTGGGCGTGGCCCAAGGTTTGTTGAGCGACCAAGCCGCGCAGTACATCCAAGACTTGAACACCGACTATGCGAAAGTGCGCGAGCAACACGCCAACAAAAAACAAACTCCCCTGTTGCCACTGGCCAAAGCGCGTGCCAATGCGCCACGCTTGGATTGGGCGTCTTACCAAGCCACCGCCCCCAAGTTCATCGGCAAGCGGGTGTTCAAAAACTTTGACCTCGCCGAACTCGAGCCCTTCATCGACTGGGGCCCGTTCTTCCAAACCTGGGACCTGGCAGGACCGTTTCCGGCCATTTTGAAAGACGAGGTGGTGGGCACCGAGGCGCAGCGCGTCTTCAGTGACGGCAAGCGCATGTTGAAGCGCCTGATTGAAGGGCGTTGGTTGCAAGCCCATGCGGTGGTGGGCCTGTACCCGGCCAACAGCGTGGGCGACGACATCGTGCTCTGGACCGACGAGAGTCGGACACACAAAGCGCTCACCTGGTACGGCCTGCGCCAGCAAACCGAAAAACCACTGCGCGATGGCGCGCACAACCCCAACCGCTGTCTCTCCGACTTTGTGGCGCCTGTGGGCCAAGGCGCAGACCATGTGGGCTTGTTCGCGGTGACCGCGGGCTTGGGCGTGGACGCCAAAGAAAAGTACTTCATGGACGACCACGACGACTACAGCGCCATCATGCTCAAGGCCTTGGCCGACCGTTTGGCCGAGGCCTTTGCCGAGTGCATGCACGCCCGTGTGCGCCGCGATCTGTGGGGCTATGCCGCCGCCGAGCAGTTGAGCCATGAAGCACTGGTCAAAGAACAATACCAAGGCATACGCCCTGCACCGGGCTACCCCGCCTGCCCCGACCACAGCGTGAAACAACAGATGTTCGAGTTGCTGCAATGCCAAGACATTGGCATGACCCTGACCGACAGCATGGCCATGACACCTGCGGCCAGCGTGAGTGGTTTTTACCTGTCCCACCCCGAGGCCCGGTATTTCAATGTGGGCCGCATCGGCGACGACCAGGTGCACGACCTGGCCCAGCGCCAAGGCGTGGCCGAGAAAGACTTGCAGCGCTTGCTCGCGCCCAACCTGTAAGTCACCAGCGCAAAAACCACGCACCCAAGACCGCGCCCAACAAGGTGCTCAGGGCCATGCCGGCGAAATACCACACACTGAAAAACGCAAACGAGGTTTCCGTGCAGTGCAGGCTGTAAAAAGCCGTGGCCGTCACGCCCGAGAGCAAACCGGCCACCGCACCACTCAGTGCTAGGCGGGTGGGTGCCATCTGGCGCAGGTACTGCATCCACACGCCCATCCAAGGCAAAGAGATGACGGTGATGCTCAAAGGACAGGCCCACCAAGAGCGGCCCAGCATCAAGGCCAGGCGCTGATCGGGTTGCGCCTGCAGCATGGCATTGGCCCCGGCCAGGTCCATGGCCAAAAAGGCCAAGACCAGCACATAAATACCCTGGCCCATGCGTTGCGATGGCCGCGCGACACGGCGCAAGACCCAGGCACTGCCGACCATCAGCACCAACACCCACAGCAGTTTGAGTTGGAAGCTGTCGCTTTGAAACAGGCCAGGCAAGTCATGGTGCAAGCCCCAGACCCCCGCCACCAAGGCCAGGCTGAGCAAGCCAGCCATCAGGACGGAGGCAGGCAGCCGCCACTGGCTTTGCGTGGGAAGGGCCGCGTCGCTGGCCAACAAGCCAATCAATTCATGGGTTTTCATGAGGTGCTCCACTTTTGACTCAATGTTTTCAGACCACGGTGCACGTTCACCTTGACCGCTGCCTCGCTTTGTCCGGTCAGCAAAGCCGTTTGCGCGATGGACGCGCCCTGCAAGCGGGTGTGCTCAATGGCCACACGCTGTTTCTCGGGCAATTCAGACAACATGTGCTTCAAGTCGTGTCGAGAATCACAGTCATGGTGTTCATTGTCTGTGCTCAGAAGATCGGCCCAGTCGTCAATGTCCTCCATGGGCGGCGTGCGCCGGCCATGCACCCGCAAATGGTCTATCCATTTGTAGCGTGCGATCGCAAACACCCAGGCCGTCAAGGGCTGTTGGGTGTCGTAGGTGTGTCGCTTTTGGTGAATCGCCATCAAAGTTTCCTGTACCAAATCTTCCACGTCGTTGGGGTGGGTTTGCATGCGGCGTCGCATGAAGCCGCGCAGCAAATGGCTCAAGGCCAACAACACTTGGGTGTAAACCGCGCCATCACCTTCGATGGCGCGCAGCCATTGGGCATGCAACTGCACTTCAATCAAATGGATGTCTTGTTGCATCAGAGACTACTTCGTGGAAAAGGCAGAAAAGGTTACGCGGATTCAAATTGACGAGGCATTACACCTGAAAAAAAGCAGGCGCAAAAGAGGCTCGCCACTGTAACTTCTGGACAGGGTGTGGCGAATTGCTTCATGACCGTGGCCACATCAGGCGATGCATGCTGCGGCCATTTCTCAACCTTGTCCTTTTGGAGCTTTTCATGAAAACCACTTCCACCACTTCCTTCGCCATGGCCGCTGCGGTTTTGGCCTTGTCCGCCAGTGCATTTGCCGCTGACGCCCCCATGGGTTCCATGGGCAAAGCCGTTGCCGCCAACGACACCGTGCATTGCTACAACATCCACGACTGCAAAGGCAACAGCGATTGCAAAACGGCCGAGAACAGCTGCAAAGGCCAAAACGCTTGCAAAGGCCATGGCTTCAAAGCCGTCAGCGCCGCCAAATGCCTGTCTTCCAAAGGCACCATCGGCGACCTGTGAAGTCTTTGACGTCTTTGTGCGTCGCAAGCCCAGGCTTTGGCCTGGGTTTGCGCACCCCGCATTACCCCGATTTCCAGCGCGAGCGCCAGCCCCTGGATTGGCTGGAAATCATCACCGACAATTTTTTGGTCGAGGGGGGTCGGCCTCTCCAGATGCTGGACTTCATCCGCCGCGACCATCCTTTGGCCATGCACGGCGTGGCCATGTCCCTGGGCAGCGCCGATGGCCTGAACCTGGCCTATTTGCAACAGGTCAAACAACTCGCTGACCGTGTGCAGCCCCTGTGGGTGTCCGACCATTTGTGTTGGAGCGGCTTGGGCAACACCGTGTTGCATGACTTGAACCCCTTGCCGTACACCGAAGAGGCCGCCAGACGCTTGATCGCGCACATCTCGCAAGCGCAAGACATCTTGCAACGCCGCTTGGTGGTGGAAAACGTCTCCAGCTATGTGAGCTTTGCCCACAGCGGCGCTACCGAGTGGGCATTTTTGAGCCATGTGGCGCAAGAGGCCGACTGCTTGCTGCTGGTCGATGTGAACAATGTTTACGTCTCAGCCGTGAACCACGGCTTTGACCCGTTGGACTACCTGAACGCCTTGCCCGCGCACCGGGTGCAGCAAATCCATTTGGCTGGCCACAGCCGCAACCCCACCCACATCATCGACACCCACGACCATCCGGTGTGTGACGCGGTCTGGGCTTTGTACGCCGCCGCCTGCCGCCGTTTTGGCGCGGTGGCCACCATGATCGAGCGCGATGACGACATCCCGCCTCTGCCTGCGTTGCTGGCGGAGTTGGACCAAGCCAGGGCGATTGCCAAAGCGAATATCGGCACGGCAGGTAGCGTCATGGCGAGCATGGCCAAGCCCTCTGTGTTCTGTCATGTCGAGGAGCGAGCGCAACGCCGCAATGACGGCTCCGAAGCCCCCGATCTGCTGGCGTTACAAAAGGACTGGGTCACCAGCGTGTTGCAAGACCCACTTCCCGAAGAAGCGCCAGCCCTGCTGCGCCTGGCCCCAAGCGTCAGCGACACCGCACATGCGCGCTTGGGCATTTACCACCGCGCCTACCGCTTGCGCTTGTGTGAGGTGCTGCGCGACAGCTTTGCCAAAACCAGCGCCTACATGGGTGAGCTGTTCGAGCAGCACGCCAGCGAGTTCGCAGTGGCGCAGCCGCCCGCCTTGCGCAACCTGGGCCGCTATGGCGACAAGTTGCCCGCGTTTTTGCAACAGACCTATCCCGACAACCTCGAGCTGGCTGAGTTGGCGCAACTCGATTGGGATTTGCGCACCCGCTTTGACGGGGCCGATGTACCGGCCTTTGCCCTTGACGCACTGCAGCCCGACGCCGAGGGCGAGGTCGCCTGCTTGACCATGGCCGCGCCTTTGCACCCCAGCGTGGTGCTGCGCCACAGCCAAAGCAACGCGGTGAAATTGTGGCGAGCCATCGACGACGACACCGAGGTGCCCGCGGTGCAACGCGATGACAGCGGCGCGGGCCTGGTGGTGTGGCGCTGGCACTTTCAACCCCACTTCATGCGCTTGGACGCCGCGCAATACCGCTTCATGCAAGCGCTGGCTGAAGGCGCGTCCATCCAAGAAGCCGCAGAGCGCTTTGCCGACACCGATGTTTTGCCCACGCCCGAGGTGCTGGGCGCTTGGCTGCAAAGCTGGTTGAGTCAAGGGCTCCTGCGCGTCAGTTGAATCGGGCGTCAAGCCACTGGTCCACCGACCACTTGCCCGGCCCTTGGCTGATGAGCAGCAACAGCACACTGGCCCACACCCCATGGGTGGCGTAAGCGCTGGGGTAAACGAACCACTGAATCACCAAGGTCATGCCCAAGAGCGCCAGTGCCGACCAGCGCGTGGCCAAGCCCAGCAAGATGAACACGGGCAACACATGCTCGCCCAGCGCGGCCAGGGTGGCGGCCAGTTCGGGGGGCAGCAGGGGCAAGTGGTATTCGGACTCGAACAAATCCACCACGCCATCGGCCAAGTGCGGCCAGCCGAGTTGGTAGGTGCCGCTGATGATGTTGATGGCAAAACCTTGCACCTTGGTTTGGCCCGATTGCCAAAACACCGCCGCGATGGAAAACCGCGCCAAGAAAGCCAAGGGGCTGTAGGGCAAGTGGTTCATCTGCTGCACCACGGGGGCCAGCCAGCCTTGGTACAGCTGCACCAACCGGTGTTGGGGCCTTGTCTTCGGTTTGTTCATCTCAGTCTCCGTGGGGGTGTTCAGAAAGGGGTGGCATCACATCGGTGATGAGGTGGTGCTGTAGCAACAGCGCCAGCGTGTGGGTCATGTCAAGGGCATCGCCCTCGGTACTGGCGGTGGCTTGGGACATGGCCTCGCCCAAGGTCTGTCTGGCTTGCAGGCCGCGCAGCAAGCCCATCTCGGCGGCAGCCAGGGGAATGCACAACACCGCGTCGCCGCTTCGAAACACGGCTGCGCATTCGGGGCGGCGCAGATCGATGTCGGCCAACAAGGCGTCGCGTTGCGCTGCACCGTGCTGGTGGGCTTGCCACAGCGAGCGCGCGGCCGTGGGCGAATCGATCAGGTGCAAGCTGGGATGCAAGGCCAAGCGCCACGCGGGCAGGTCGGCGTCGGGGTGCAGCGCCGCGTGCAAAAGAGCGGGGGACACGCCCTCGGCATCGGCTGCGTGGTAGGCCTGTACCCGCGCCATTTCCAGCTGCGCCACATCGGCCACATACGGCAGCGACTGCGCAGGTGCAAACCCGCGCACAAACGCTGCAAAACCCTTGCCATAAAAAGCCAGCTTGCGCGTGCGCGGCAGGTGTTGCTGGGCAAACGCCAGCGCCATGGCAGAGAAAAAAGCCTCGCCCACCAAGGCTTGGCAGACGGGAAAGGTGTCGGCCAAGGCCTGCACGCAGGCACTGAGCACGTTGTTGCGGTGGATGGCAAAACGCTGCGCCACACTGGAGCCGTTGGCGCTCACAAGGCCACTGGGCAAGGGGGCCTCGCTGTCTTGCAAAGCCCGCACCCACGCCGCCGCACTGTCTGGCGTGGGCGGGCGCTGGCGCTCGCGCACCGGGGATGACATGGCCTGCGTTTTCACAAAGCCGCCAGACAGGTTTGCGCGGTTTGCACCTCATGCATCAACAAGGCGAAGGGCGGTAGCTGTTGGTCACGCTCGATGAGGGTGGGCACTGCGCCTGTGCGTGCCAGCACCCATTCATACGCCGCCCACACCGAATCGGCAATGGCTGCGTCGTGGCTGTCGATCAACAAGGCTTCGCCCAACGAGTCCTCTTCAGTGGCAAAGCCCGCCAAATGAATTTGCTCCACCGCGTCCAAAGGCAGTTCGCCCAAATAGCGGTGCAAATCGCGCTGGTGGTTGGTGCAGGACACCACGGCGTTGCTCACGTCCAAAAGCAAGCCGCAGCCGGTGCGCCGCACCACCTCGCTCAAAAAATCGGCCTCGGCGTGTTCGCTGGCTTCAAACGCCACATAGGTGGCGGGGTTCTCCAGCAGCAAACGCACGCCGAGCGCTTCTTGGGTTTGGTCCACATGGGCACACACCCGCGCCAAGCTGGCGTCGTTGTAAGCCAGTGGCAGCAAGTCGGGCAGGTAATGTGCGCCGTGGGTGGACCAGGCCAGGTGTTCAGAGAACTGCGCCGGCTGGTAGCGGTCGATCAGCTGACGCAGGTCTTGCAGGTGCTGGGTGTCCAAGGCTTCGCTGCCGCCCAACGACAAACTCACGCCATGCAAAGACAAAGCCCTCTGGCTGCGTACCGCGCTCAAATGGCGGTGAAACGGACCGCCAGCGACCAGGTAGTTTTCGGCATGCACCTCGACAAAACCCAAAGCGCCAATGGGCGCGCTCAGCACCTCGTTCACATAGGCGGTCTTGAGACCGATGCCCACGCCCACAGGCAGTGCCATGGGGTTCAGCCCTTTTTGGCTTTGAATGCTTGGAGCTGGCCAAAGCCCGTGGGCGAGGTCATGGAGGCGGTTTTCACACAGGTGCCGCTGGGCACCAACTTCCAAGCATTGGCCTGGTGGTCTTTGGCGGAGGAGCCCGCACAGGTGGTGCCAGCACCCGCAGCGCAATCGTTTTGCCCTTTGAGGGCCACGCCAAAGCATTTCTCGGTCTTGGCGTCTTTGGCCTGTGAAGGGACAGCGGACAGGCTCAAGGCAAGACCCAGGGCCAGGGCCAACAGGGCTTTGCCAGAGGGGGAGGTGGTGTGGGACAGGGTTTGCATGAAAAAGCTCCTTGGTGGGTGTGCAATCAACAGACAAGGCCAAAAGGGCTTGCTGCCAGACCAATTCGCTGCGTGGCCACCAAAGGTTTCACCCGCCCATG
>CANCVB010000005.1:0-118201 GCA_947381415.1 Burkholderiales bacterium | reverse complement strand
AACAGCAATGCCTTGGTCCGCCAAATGCTTCATCAAGTGCAAATAAAAAGGCAGTTGTTCGCGGGTCAGCCGTTCGAACAAGGTGAGAACAAACGCGCCTTGGTCGGTGGTGAGAAAGTAATTGGTATTTTCAATGCCGCTGCTGATGCCTTCAAGCGACACCAACTCGCCAATAGACAGTTGCGTCAATAGCTCGCGGGCTTGCTGCTCGGAAACTTCGGTAAAAACGGCCATGGTGGAATAAGACGAGCAGCTGCTGAGAGTTGATGGCAGATTGTAGGCACAATCCTCCCCATGCAAGACACATCCACCCTGTTGCTGGTTGACGGTTCCAGCTATTTGTACCGCGCTTTTCATGCCATGCCCGATTTGCGCGCCGACCGCAACGACCCCAGCAGCCAGGCCACGGGCGCCATTCGCGGCATGGTCAACATGCTGCAAAGCCTGCGCCGTGACTACCCCACAAACCATGCGGTCTGCGTGTTTGATGCCAAAGGCCCCACCTTCCGCGACGAGATTTACCCGCAGTACAAAGCCACCCGCTCGCCCATGCCCGACGATTTGCGCAGCCAAATCGAGCCCATCCACCGCTTGGTGCGCCTCATGGGCTGGCCGCTGTTGGATGTGCCTGGTGTCGAAGCCGATGACGTGATCGCGACACTGGCCCACATCGCCGCCGAACAAGGCATGAATGTGGTGGTCTCCAGTGGCGACAAAGACCTGAGCCAATTGGTGAACGAACGCATCACCATCATCGACACCATGAATGGCAAGAAACGCGATGTGGCCGGCGTGACCGCGGAATTTGGTGTGCCGCCATCCTTGATGATTGATTACCAAACCTTGGTCGGTGACACCGTGGACAACGTGCCTGGCGTGGCCAAGGTGGGCCCCAAAACCGCTGCCAAGTGGTTGCAAGAATACGGCTCACTCGATGCTTTGATGGCACGTGCGGATGAGATCAAAGGTGTGGCCGGTGAGAACCTGCGCCAAGCGCGCGACTGGTTGCCCACAGGGCGGCAACTCGTCACCATGAAAACCGATTGCGATTTGCAAAGCCATGTGCCTGGCTGGCCTTCCTTGGATGGTGTGCTGATGCAAGCGCCCGATGAAACTGGTTTGGTGGATTTCTACAAGCAGTATGGCTTCAAAGGTCTGGTCACGGCCTTGAGCGCTGATGCGCCACCCGCCAACAAGGCGCAGCAAGCAGGTGGTTTGGGTGAAGTGGGTGTGTTGTTCGACGCCTTGCCTGAAACCGAGGTGGGCGAGGTGCATTACGACACCGTGCTCGATTGGGCCAGTTTTGAACAATGGTTGCAAAAAATAGAAGCCGCCGATTTGGTGGCCTTGGACACTGAAACTACCTCGCTGGTGGAAATGCAAGCGCAGATCGTGGGCTTGAGTCTTTGCGTGAAACCTGGCGAAGCGGCTTACATCCCGTTGGCACACAACGCCGCTGATGCACCCAGCCAACTGCCCTTGCAAGAGGTGTTGAACCGCTTGAAACCTTGGCTGGAAAACCCCCACAAGCACAAGCTGGGTCAGCACGTGAAGTACGACCGCCATGTGCTAGCCAACCATGGCATTGAAGTGCAGGGCTATGTGCACGACACCATGCTGCAAAGCTATGTGCTGGAAGTGCACAAGCCGCATGGCTTGGAGAGTTTGGCGCTGCGTCACTTGGGCCGCAAAGGCCTGTCGTATGAAGACCTGTGCGGCAAGGGGGTGCATCAAATTTCATTCGCCCAAGTGGACGTGACCAAGGCTTCGCACTATGCCTGTGAAGACGCCGACTTCACCTTGGCTGTTCACCAGCGCTTGTGGCCCCTCTTGCAAGCGGACAGCAAGTTGGGCTTCATTTACCAGTTGGAGATGGACAGCAGCGAGGCGCTCTACCGCATCGAGCGCAATGGCGTCTTGATCGATGCGCCCACGCTGGCCGCGCAAAGCCACAGTTTGGGCCAACGCATCATGCAACTCGAGCAAGAGGCCTATGCCATCGCCGGTCAGCCGTTTAACTTGGCCTCGCCCAAGCAATTGGGTGAAATCTTCTTTGACAAACTCGGTTTGCCCGTCATCAAAAAAACCGCCACGGGTGCGCGCAGCACCGATGAAGAGGTGTTGGAAAAACTCGCCGAAGATTACCCGCTGCCCGCCAAAATTCTGGAGCACCGCTCGCTCTCCAAACTCAAAGGCACTTACACCGACAAACTGGCGCAACTGGCCAACCCCCGCACAGGACGGGTTCACACCCATTACGCGCAAGCGGTGGCGGTGACAGGGCGCTTGTCCAGCAACGACCCGAATTTGCAAAACATCCCAATTCGCACGCCCGAGGGGCGCAAAGTGCGCGAGGCGTTTGTGGCACCTGCTGGCCATGTGATTGCCAGCGCCGACTACAGCCAAATCGAGTTGCGCATCATGGCGCACATCAGCGGCGACCCAGCCTTGCTCAAAGCCTTTCACGATGGCTTGGATGTGCACAAAGCCACGGCCGCCGAGGTGTTTGGCTTGACGCCAGACATGGTGAGCAGCGAGCAGCGCCGTTATGCCAAGGTCATCAACTTTGGCTTGATTTACGGCATGAGCGCCTTCGGTTTGGCCAAAGCACTGGGCATCGACAACACGGCCGCCAAAAACTACATCGAGCGTTATTTCCAACGCTTTGCGGGTGTGAAACGCTACATGGACGACACCCGCGCGCAAGCCAAGGCGCAAGGCTATGTGGAGACGGTGTTTGGCAGGCGTTTGTATTTGCCCGAAATCAATTCACCCAACGGCCCGCGTCGAGGAGGGGCCGAACGGGCCGCCATCAACGCACCCATGCAAGGCACGGCGGCCGATTTGATCAAGCTCAGCATGGTGAAAATCCAGCAGGTGCTGGACGCCGAGCAGCGCGGCATTCGCATGATCATGCAGGTGCACGACGAGTTGGTGTTCGAGGTGCCTGAGCACCAAGTGGACTGGCTCAAAGTGGAAGTCCCTCGCCTCATGGCCGAGGTGGCTCAACTCAAAGTGCCCCTGCTCGCCGAGGTGGGGGTGGGGGCCAATTGGGACCAGGCCCATTGACATTTATTTGCTCACAGGCGGCACGGTCAATGCGATGTTTTGAATGGCGCCGCTTCGCACCATCTCGTTGTAGACAAGCACTTGGTAGCGGTAATTTTTCACCGGCGTGGTCGAGTGGTAAGCCGCAATGCCATACCAATTCAGGCCAAACCGGGCGATTTGTTTGCGCAATAACCAAGCGCCGACATAGGTGTTGACACAAGCATCCATCAATTTGCTTTCGTTGATGCCGTGGTTTTGCAGCGCAGGCAAGTGAACCGAGTTGATTTGGGCCACACCAATGTCGCGTGTGCCATTCACATTGACATTGATGGCTTTGGGATTGAGTTGGCTTTCAACCACCAAAATCGCGCGTAACAAAGAGGGGTTGACGTCGTGGTACTGGGCTGCACTTGCTATGCATTGGTTCAGGGGTTGACCACTGGTCTGCGATGAAGCGTTGGCAAAGACAGGGCTCCAACAACCTGTGGCCACACCCAAGACCATAGAAAGTCGGAAAAATCTAGAAATAAACAAAATGAATAACAAATACATCTTGGTAACCTCAAAAAACACTACTTAAAGTTACTTTAATTGATTTTTTGGCTCGAAGTGAATACCTAGATACCTATTTTTTGTGAATTTTGCTAAATTGCGACATATTTAGGCCACAAGTGAAGGTGGGACGCTGAATCGCCAAGGGTTGGGCGGGGCGCATAATCGCCCTTTTGCCTTCCCAAGTCCGTTAGACGGGGCTTCTTCACTTACCAAGACGTGGCATGACGATCTCAGTTTGGACCATCATTGCGGGCACTGTGTGTGCAGGCGTGGGAAGCGTTTTGCTTGCCGCTTTGCTTGCGCGTGCCTTGCTGGCACGATTCACCCAGCATTTGCTCAGCATGGCGGCAGGTGCCTTGTTGGCAACAGCGTTTTTGCATTTGCTGCCAGAGGCTTTCGAGTCCGCGACCCCACCGCACAGCTTGTTTTTGACCTTGTTGGTGGGTTTGGTGTTTTTCTTTTTGTTAGACAAAGCCGAGTTGTGGCACCACGGCCATGAGCACGGGCACGATCACCACCACGGGCACGACCACGACCATGGCCCTGACAAGGCCTTGGCTTCTGACGCCCGCTTTACCGGTAGCTGGGCGGTGTTGACAGGTGACAGCGTGCACGCCTTTGGCGATGGCGTCTTGGTGGCCGCCGCTTTCATGACGAATTTCAGCTTGGGTGTGGCAGCCTCGGTCGCGGTACTGACCCATGAAATTCCTCACCACATGGGCGATTTGGCGGTTCTCGAAAAGGGTTTGGGACAGGGCCGTAACGCGTTGCTCAAGTTGTGTTTGGCTGGCGGCGTGACGGTGGTGGGTGGTTTGGCGGGCTTTTTTCTGATTGAAGGTCACGAAGCGTGGTTACCGTATTTGCTGGTTGTGGCCAGTAGCAGCTATGTGTATGTGGCTTTGGCAGATTTGATTCCGCAATTGCAAAAAAGACTGTCTGCCTCGGCAACGGCCATGCAAATCATTTGGCTGTTCGCCGGCATCGCCATGGTGACGGCCGCGGTGCAATGGATGCACGAGCACTGAGGCCTTTCACACCGCGCTTACCGACTTAGAAAATACCTGTATCACCACCACCCCGAGACAAATCAAGCCGATGCCAACCAAGGCGGGCAAGTCCAGTGGTTGCTGGTAGACGTACCAACGACAGCAAAAAAATAGCCCCTGCGTATGAGCCAGCCATGAGATGTCTTAGCCCTGCGCACAAGGCAAGCCTGGCGTGTTGCACCACTCACTCCAACTGCCGGCGTACAGCGCGGTGGTCCCCAAGCCCGCGACTTGCATGGCCAGCACATTGGGAATGGCGCTGATGCCACTGCCGCAGTGATGCACCACGCTGCTGGCATCTCGGCCCTGCAGCAAGCTATCAAATTCAGCGCGCAAGTCAGCGGGGCTTTTCATCAAACCTTGGGCTGTGAAGTTGCTGTTGAAGGGCCGATTCAGTGCGCCAGGAATATGACCGGCCACAGGGTCAAAGGGCTCGGTCTCCCCTTTGTAGCGGGCAGTTGCGCGGGCATCCACAATGGTTTGTGCGGGTCGGCCTAAATGGGTGGCGACATCGGCGGTGTGCTTCAACACCACCAAGGGATCGCGCAACACAAATGTTGTTGGGGTCACAGGCAATGCCGGACCCGAAGCCACCTCACCATCGGCAGCCAGCCAAGCTTGCAAGCCACCGTCAAGCACCGCCACCGCATCGTGACCGCACCATTTGAGCATCCACCACAGGCGACCACAATAGTTCATGCCTTGGCGGTCGTACACCACCACTTGGGTGTGTGGACCTACGCCACAGGCGCCTAGCCATCGCGCAAAGTGTTCGCGCGAGGGCAGTGGGTGTCGCCCACCATTGATCGCCAAGGCCGGGTCGTGGGTGGACAAATCGGTGTTGATGTCCGCGAACAAGGCGCCCGCGATGTGCTGTTCTTCAAACTGCGCGCGCCCCGCTTCTGGTTTGGCCAGGTCGGCGCTGCAATCGATGACGACCGCAGGGGTGGTCTTTAGCGTTTGCACAGACATCAAGGTGTTAAACATGTTCAGTGATCCTCAGCAGGTGAATCGGGTACCGCGCGGGTGCGCAGCACGGTGGAGGCGATGCCACTGGCGATGATCAGCCACATGCCTAACCAACCGATGGTTGGTAATTGTTCATCAAACAAAAATACGCCATACAAAGCCGCAAACACAATGCCCGCGTATTGCAAATTGGCCACCACCAAGGTGGCGCCTCGGGAATAGGCGCGGGTCAGGCACATTTGTCCCAAAGAAGCCAATACCCCGATGGGCACCAACCAAACAGTGTGCGACCAGTCCCAAGGCGATACCCCATAGATCAGCATGCCCGTGCCCCCCGCCAACGTGGTGCCCAGTGCGAAATAAAACACCACCCGAACCACGGGTTCACCCGCGCGCCCCAAAGCCATCACATGCATATAGGCGAAGGCGGCCACAAAGCCAGACATCAAACCGACCAAGCCGGCAAACACCTGGTCTTGCTCAATGGTCGGGCGCAACATCATCACCACGCCCACAAAGCCGCTGAGCACGGCCAGCACCAAAGGTCCTTGGCGACGCATGTCAGCGCTGGCACCCGTCAGCGTGCCCATCAAGGTGCCGCCCACCAAAAAGGCGGCAATCCAAACGCTGCTCATGTAGTTGAGCGTCATGGCGGTGGCCAAGGGCAGTTTGCCCAAAGCATAAAACCAGGCGCCCAGCGAAAACACGCCCACCACATTGCGCCAAAAATGCATCATGGGAACAGGCGTGTAAAGCGATGTACCGGCAAAACGGGCGTACAAGCCCATCATCAACAAGCTGATGATGCCTCGGTAAAACACCAGTTCAGAGGCATGGTAGTAAGCAGAGGCAAATTTGACGCATACCCCCATGCTGGCCAGAAATGCGGAGGCCAGCAGCATCCAAAGGGCTTGCATTTAATCAGGCATGTCCATGCGGCGTCGGTACCACTCGTGGAAATGTTGCATGCCATCTTCCATCGGGCTTTGGTAGGGGCCAACTTGGTTGTCGCCGCGTTGCATCAAGGCCCAACGGCCTTGGTCCATGCGCTCTGCGATTTCGTCGTCTTCCACGCAGGTTTCCATGTAAGCCGCCCGTTGGGCCTGCACAAACTCAGGTTCGAAGGCGACGATTTCTTCAGGGTAGAAGAACTCCACCACGTTCATGGTTTTGCGTGGACCCATGGGGTGCAAGGTCGACACCGTGAGCACATGCGGGTACCACTCCACCATGATGTGCGGGTAATAGGTCAGCCAAATGGCCCCATGCTGAGGCACAGTGCCTTGGTTGTATTGCAACAAGACGTTGTGCCAACGCTCGTAAATGGGACTGCCGGCTTTGCCCAGGCGATTGGCGACACCCACCGTTTGTACCGAGTAATCGACTTTCAATTCCCACTGCAAATCGTCGCAGGTGACAAAATTGCCAAGACCGGGGTGGAAGGGGCCGACGTGGTAGTCCTCCAGATAGACCTCAATAAAGGTTTTCCAGTTGTAATTGCAGACATGCATTTCGACATGGTCAAGGGCGTAGCCACTGAAATCGAGTTGCTTGCGTGGCCCCATGCCGGCCAATTCGCGCACCACATCGCGGCCATTGGCCTCAAAAAGCATGCCGTTCCATTCCTGCAGGGGGTAGTTTTGCAGGTTCAGGCAGGGGTCTTGTTGGAAATGGGGGGCACCCAGCAATTGACCTTGGCCTGAATAGGTCCAGCGGTGCAAGGGGCAAACCACGTTGCCACCCATGCCGCGTGCAGGGTCGTTCAAATTGCCCTTGCCCTTGAGCATCACGGCTTGCCGGTGGCGGCAGACGTTCGAGATCAGTTGAATGCCTTGTGGGGTGTGCACCAAGGCGCGCCCCTCGTTTTCATGCGCCAGCGCCTGGTAGTCGCCTACTTCAGGTACAGCCAGCGAATGGCCAACGTAGCGGGGGCCACGTTTGTACAGTTGTTCGATTTCGCGCTGGTAGAGCGCATCATCAAAATAGCTTGAAACTGGTAGTTGGCCAGAGGCCTGCTGCAGTTGAAGACTTAAATCAGACATGGGTGACCTGACCTAAAGACTCCCCACAGGGAGAATGAAAGAAACTGGGGGGTACCCAGGCGGAAGCGGATTGTAGCCCCGAGTTTTAACAAAATTCACGATTTTTGAAGTTTAATTCACCCCCCTACAATGGTTTCCAACCCCCTCTCTGACACCGTTGCATGACCAAAACCAAAACGCCTCCACCCGCTGACACTGCTGCGCAAGCGGTTCCGCCTAGCTACGAAGCCGGTCTTCAAGAGCTTGAAAATTTGGTGGCCCAAATGGAATCGGGCCAATTGCCCTTGGCGCAACTGTTGCAAACCTATCAACGTGGTGCTTTTTTGCTCAGCCATTGCCGCTCGCAACTGCAAGCGGTTGAAGCACAAATCAAGGTGTTGGAAGCGGGTGGACTCAAGCCCTGGGGAGACGTCGAATGAAAGCGTTCAATTTCAACCAATGGAGCCAGACGCACTTGGCTGCCATTGAGCAGGCTTTGGACGACGGTGTCCCTGCGTATGCGCCGGCTGGTTTGGGCGAGGCCATGCGTTACGCGGTGCTGGATGGCGGCAAACGCTTGCGCCCGCTGTTGGTTTTGGCCAGCATGGAGGCCAGTGCCGCTGGCCAGCAAGTGGCATGGATGGAAGATGCGGCCATGCGTGCCGCCTGCGCGGTGGAGTTGATTCACGCGTACAGCTTGGTGCATGACGACATGCCATGCATGGACAACGATGTGCTGCGCCGTGGCAAGCCCACGGTGCATGTGAAGTTTGGCCAAGCGCAGGCTTTGTTGGCTGGCGATGCTTTGCAGACCTTGGCTTTTGAGTTTTTAACCCCCGACGACAGCGACATTCCGTATGCGGTGCAGACCAAGCTCTGTGCATTGCTCGCGCGTGGTTCGGGCCATGCAGGGATGGCTGGCGGTCAAGCGATTGACTTGGCCAGTGTCGGTGTGGCATTGGATGCCGACGCTTTGCGCCACATGCACCGCTGCAAAACCGGTGCCTTGTTAGAAACCAGTGTGCTGATGGGCGCGGTGTGCGGCGACGCCAGTGCCCGCGCCTACGAGGCTTTGCACAGTTTTGGCCAAGCGCTGGGTGTGGCGTTTCAAGTGGTGGACGATATTTTGGATGTCACCACGGACTCCGCGGTGCTGGGCAAAACCGCAGGCAAAGATGCGGCAGACAACAAACCCACCTATGTGTCATTGCTGGGTTTGGCGGGAGCGCGCCAAGAAGCCAAGGCTTTGGCCGAGCAGGCCCAATCGGCCTTGATCAAAAGTGCCTTGCCCAACACCCAGGCCCTGCGGGCATTGGCTGATTGGGTTTTGCACCGCAAACATTAACAAAAGGACACGGTATGGCATGGTTGGTACTTGGCTTGGTCTTGTTTTTGGGCGCACATTCCACCCGCATCTTTGCGGAAAATTGGCGGCAAGCCACCTTGGCGCGCTTGGGCGACAAAGCCTATAAGGGCGCTTATACCTTGGTGTCCTTGGTGGGTTTTGGCTTGCTGATCTTTGGTTTTGATCAGGTGCGTTGGGACAGTCCGTTGTTGTGGGCGCCGCCCGTGTGGGCCAAGCATGCTGCTGTGGTGCTGATGCTGTTGTCCATGGTCCTGCTGTCTTGCGCCCATGCGCCGCGCAATGCCATCAAAGCCAAGTTGCGGCATCCCATGGTCTTATCGGTCAAGGTCTGGGCCCTGGCCCATTTGCTGGCCAATCCGCGCTTGGCGGATATGGTTTTGTTTGGCGCTTTTTTGCTCTGGTCGGTGCTCAACTTTCGCGCCGCCCGCCAGCGTGACCGCTTAGCGGCTGAAGTTTCAGAGGCCAGCGCTGAGGCTGCTTCCTTGGTCGCGGAGGTTTCCAGCGCCGCGACTTGGCGTGCAGTGGGTATTGGTGTGGTGGTTTGGGCGATTTTGTTATCCCATGGCCATGCATGGCTCTTTGGGGTCAGCCCATTGGGAATGTAAACCCCCTTGGTAAACCCTAGGTTTGCACAAAGTATGCATTGACAATTCGTAGTGTCATGTTAAATTGACACTGTGGATGTCGCCTCGATGGGTCGATGCGATGGTTGCCACGCCAGCTGAAGGGGCTGCCATGCGCATGCAACAACGCATAGAGACCGCGCTAGAACTGCATTTCTCCCATATTCAAGCCATGAGCGCGCCCCCGCGCTTGTTGTCTGCCATGCGCCATGCGGTCTTTCCTGGCGGTGCGCGCATCCGACCACAACTGTGTCTGGCGGTCGCCCAAGCCTGCGGCGATGATGCCCCTGCGCTGTCAGACGCCGCCGCCGTGTCGATTGAGTTGATGCACTGCGCGTCCTTGGTCCACGATGACATGCCCTGTTTTGACGATGCCGACACCCGGCGCGGCCAAATCACGGTTCACAAACAGTATGGCGAACCTTTGGCATTGCTGACCGGTGATGGTTTGATCGTGATGGCTTACCAAGTGCTGGCCAGGGCAGGGCGCATGCAGCCTACCCGTTTGGTCGATTTGATCTCCACCGTCAGTGATGGCGTGGGTGCGCCCGATGGCATCGTGGCAGGTCAAGCGTGGGAATGTGAAACCAAGGTGGCTTTGAGCCAATACCAGCGCGCCAAAACGGGCGCCTTGTTTGTTGCCGCCACATGCGCTGGCGCCCAAGCCGCGGGTGTCGATCCGGCACCTTGGCGCGCATTGGGTGAGGCGCTGGGCGAGGCCTACCAAGTCGCTGACGATATTCGTGACGTCATGGGTCAAGCCGAAAGCTTGGGCAAGCCTGTGGGCCAAGACGCGCAGCATGGACGCCCGAGCGCCGCCGCCGATTTGGGCTTGGCTGGCGCTTTGTCGTACTTTCAAAAATTGATGGATGCGGCTGTCGAGTCGGTCCCTGCGTGTGCACACCGACAAGCGATGCAGCAATTGGTGCGCATGGAGTCAGAGCGCTTGGTGCCGCAGTCGGCTTATGAACACATCCAGCGTCATGTCGCCGTCAGCGGCCTCAAGGCCAACGCCTGAACGCGCCTTCAGCACCATGAAAAGCCTTGACCTTGCCAACGCTGGATTGCCATCAGCTGCTGTGCGCCCAGGATGGCGTAGCCAGCTAGACAAGTTGATCGATGGTTGGATGAGTTCGCCGGGCTTTTACCGGTGGGCCATAGGCAACCCCATCACCCGTTGGGTAACGCGCCGTCGGGCAGCCCAGTTGTTTCAAATCATGGCGGGTTTTGTGCATTCACAAGTGCTGCTCTCCTGTGTGCGTTTGCACCTGCTCGAGAGTCTGCGCGATGGACCGAAATCCTTAGAGGTGTTGTCACAGGAATGCCAGATGAGCCCTGCCGCTTTACAGCGCTTGCTGCACTCGGCAGTCTCCTTGCGTTTGCTAGAGCTCAGAGGCCCCCATGTGTATGGCTTGGGCGCACTGGGCGCGCCTGTGGCAGCCGACGTGGGTTTGCGTTTGATGATCGAGCACAACGCGGTGTTGTTTGACGACATGCGCGACACGGTGGCTTTGTTACGAGACGAAATTCAGCCGCATATGCAAGCGTATTGGCCTTACATGGATGGCGACAAACCGCCCTCGTGGGAGGTGGACAAAGTGGCGCGCTACTCGGAACTGATGGCGACCTCACAGCGCTTTGTCATTGAAGAGTTATTGGCTTCTTACGATTTTTCGCAACACCGCTGTGTCATGGATGTCGGTGGCGGACAAGGTGGTTGGATCACAGCCTTGGGTCAGCACCATGGCCAGCTTCAACTGAAATTGTTTGATTTGCCACCCGTGGCTGCGCTCGCACAAGCTCGCTTTGAGGCCAACGGTTTAGGTGGCAGGGCAAGTGCGCATGGGGGCAGCTTTATCAGCGACCCTTTGCCGACAGGGGCTGATTTGGTGACCTTGGTGCGGGTCGCGCACGACCACCCAGACGCGACCGTCAAAGCTTTGCTGAAAGCCATTTACCAGGCCCTGCCTGTGGGCGGCATGCTGTTATTGGCCGAACCTATGGCCCAGGCCACCGGCCCCCATTCGGTGGGTGACGCCTATTTCCACTTTTATTTGCTGGCCATGGGCAGTGGCCGCCTGCGCTCCCCCGAAGAGCTGAAAACCCTGCTCAGCGAGGCCGGATTTGGCACGGTCATGGATGTGGCCAACCCCATGCCTTTGCACACGCGCCTGCTGCTGGCGCAGAAAAATTAAGTGTTTTCCCTAGGTAGGCGTTAAAAACGTCAATATAAGTTGACACAATACGCTGTCAACCTAAAAATACAAGTTATGAGAGCCCAAGCCATCGTATTTGACGCACCCAGACAGTTGTCTGTCAAGCAGCTTGACCTGCGCGAGCCGGGTGCGCAAGACCTTGTGGTGACGGTTGCCTACAGTGGCATCAGCACGGGCACCGAGCGATTGCTGTGGAGCGGCACCATGCCCGCATTTCCCGGATTGGCCTATCCCTTGGTACCTGGCTATGAAACCGTGGGCGTGGTCAGCCATGCGCCTGCGGCTTCTCCCGTGAAAGAGGGCGAATGGGTGTTTGTGCCCGGCTCTTACACCTTCACGGGCGCGCACAACCTGTTTGGTGGTGCAGGGGCCACCATGGTGGTGCCACACAGCCGCGTCATTCCAGTGGATGAAAGCCTAGGCGCACATGCCATCTTGTTGGCTTTGGCGGCCACCGCTTACCATGCGGTTTCCATAGGCGGTAAGCGCGATCCCATCATTGCCCCCGACCTGATCGTGGGGCATGGCGTCATGGGGCGTTTGCTGGCGCGATTGGTGGTGGCTGCAGGCTTGCCTGCACCCACTGTATGGGAAACCCAGCCCGTGCGCCAACTTGGTGGTGAAGGCTATCGCGTGATCCATCCCAACGAAGACAGTCGCAAGGACTACCAAGCGATTTATGACGTCAGTGGTGACGCCAGCTTGCTCAATGGCTTGATTTCCCGCTTGGCCCATGGTGGCGAGGTGGTGTTGGCCGGTTTTTACACCCAAGATTTGTCGTTTTCCTACCCACCCGCATTCATGCGGGAAGCGCAAATACGTGTCGCTACCGAATGGAAGAAACCCGATTTGTTGGCTATTACCGAACTCATCCACAGCGGACGCCTGTCCTTGGATGGTTTGCTGACCCACACCCAAACGCCTGATAAAGCACTCGAAGCGTATGAAGTCGCCTTTGGCGACCCCCACTGTTTGAAGATGGTCATGGACTGGAGAAACTGATGAGTAGTTCCAACGAAAAACCTGTTCAATTTGTAGACCGCCTGCGCCAAGAGGCGTTTGTCGAACCTGACGCCGTGCATACCGGTGAGGTCACCAAAGAAACCCAAATCATCGCCATTTACGGCAAAGGCGGCATTGGCAAAAGCTTCACCTTGGCCAACCTCAGTTACATGATGGCCCAGCAAGGCAAAAAAGTACTGCTCATCGGTTGCGACCCCAAGAGTGACACCACCAGTTTGCTGTTTGGCGGCAAGGCCTGTCCCACCATCATCGAAACCTCTTCCAAGAAAAAACTCGCTGGCGAAGAAGTCAAGATCGGCGACGTGTGCTTCATCCGCGATGGCGTGTTTGCCATGGAACTCGGTGGCCCCGAGGTGGGTCGCGGTTGCGGCGGTCGCGGCATCATCCACGGCTTTGAAACCCTGGAAAAACTCGGCTTCCACGAGTGGGGCTTCGACTATGTGTTGCTCGACTTTTTGGGCGACGTGGTGTGTGGCGGCTTTGGTCTGCCCATCGCCCGTGACATGTGCCAAAAAGTCATCGTGGTCGGCTCCAACGATTTGCAGTCTCTGTACGTGGCCAACAACGTGTGCTCGGCGGTGGAGTACTTCCGCAAGCTCGGCGGCAACGTGGGCGTGGCGGGCATGGTCATCAACAAGGACGACGGCACGGGCGAGGCGCAGGCCTTCGCCGCCAACGCGGGCATTCCCGTGCTGGCCGCCATCCCTGCCAATGAAGACATTCGCCGCAAGAGCGCCAGCTACGAAATCATCGGCAAGCCCGAGAGCGAGTGGGGTGCTTTGTTTGCCGAACTCGCGCAAAACGTCGCCGATGCGCCACCCGTGCGTCCCAAGCCGCAAACCCAAGACGAGTTGCTGGGCCTCTTCAGCTCGGACGTGACAGGGCGCGACTTTGTCATGACTGCCGCCACCGAGGTCGACATGACGGGCAAAACCGTCATCGACCGTCCCACCCTCGAAGTGGTTTACGACGAAGTCTGAATGCCATGAGCGACATCATCCCCATCACCCCTTTGCCCAATGCGGCAGCAGCCACCGCGGATGGCTTGGGTTGCCACGCGGGTAAAGACCAGTTGCTAGACGCTGCGGCCAAAGCCGGCAAGAGCGAGGTGCTGGCGCAGTACGCCGCTGATTACCCCAAAGGCCCGCACGACCAACCGCAAAGCATGTGTCCCGCATTCGGCTCGCTGCGCGTGGGTTTGCGCATGCGCCGCACCGCCACCATCCTCAGTGGCTCGGCGTGCTGTGTGTATGGCCTCACCTTCACCTCTCACTTCTACGGCGCACGACGCACCGTGGGCTATGTGCCGTTCAACTCGGAGACCTTGGTCACGGGCAAGTTGTTCGAGGACATCCGCGAGGCGGTTTACGCCCAGGCCGATCCCGAAAAGCTCGACGCCATCGTCATCATCAACCTGTGTGTGCCCACCGCCAGCGGTGTGCCGCTGCAGTTGCTGCCCAAAGAAATCAACGGTGTGCGCGTGATCGGCATTGACGTGCCTGGTTTCGGTGTGCCCACCCATGCCGAGGCCAAAGACGTGCTCGCTGGTGCCATGTTGCATTACGCCCGTCAAGAAGCCATGGCTGGCCCTGTGGCCGCGCCGCGTCAAGGCCGAAGCGTCAAACCCACCATCACTTTGCTGGGTGAAATGTTCCCTGCCGACCCCATGATCATTGCGCAAATGATCGCGCCCATGGACTTGGCCGTGGGCACGGTGGTCCCCACCCGCGAATGGCGCGAGTTGTACGCGGCGCTGGACTGCAAAGCAGTGGCCGCTATCCATCCTTTTTACACCGCGAGTGTGCGCGAGTTTCAAGCTGCAGGCCGTCCTGTGGTGGGCTCTGCCCCCGTGGGCATCGAAGGCACAAACCATTGGCTGGGTGCCATTGGCCAAGCTTGCGGTGTGTCTCAAGAAAAAATCGACGCAGCGCGCAACCAAACCTTGGGTGCCATGCGCGGCGTGTTGGCCTCGCAAAAAATCAATGGCCGCATCACCCTGAGTGGCTACGAAGGCTCCGAGTTGTTGGTGGCGCGCTTGTTGATCGAATGCGGTGCGGACTTGCGTTATGTGGGCAGTGCCTGTCCTGCCACGCCTTGGAATGCGCACGATGCCGAATGGCTGCAATCCAAAGGCGTGCATGTGCAGTTCCGCGCTTCGCTGGAGCAAGACTTGGCCGCCATGCACGAGTTCAAGCCGCAGTTGGCGATTGGCACCACGCCCGTGGTGCAAGCGGCCAAAGAGTTGTGCATTCCTTCTTTGTATTTCACCAACCTCATCTCAGCGCGCCCCTTGATGGGTGTCGCAGGTGCAGGCTCGCTCATTCAGGTGGTGAATGCCGCCATGGGCAACCAAGCCCGCTTTGACGAGATGAAGGCGTTTTTCGGCTCGGTTGGGCAAGGCGATGAAGCGGGTGTTTGGGAAGAAGTGCCTGTGATGCACCCCGACTTCAAAAAAGAAGTGCGCCGCCAGTTCGAGAAGAAGCAAAAGAAACGCAAAGCCGAGGAGATGGGCTGATGTTTGTACTCGACCACGATCGTGCAGGCGGCTATTGGGGTGCGGTGTATGTGTTCACCGCCATCAAGGGTTTGCAAGTGGTGATCGACGGACCCGTCGGTTGCGAAAACCTGCCTGTCACTTCCGTGCTGCATTACACCGATGCCTTGCCACCGCATGAGTTGCCCATCGTGGTGACCGGTTTGGCCGAGGAGCAATTGGGCCGTGAAGGTACCGAAGGAGCGATGAAGCGCGCCCACCAGGTGCTCGATCCTGATTTGCCAGCAGTGGTGGTCACCGGCTCTATTGCTGAAATGATTGGCGGCGGCGTGACCCCCGAGGGCACCAACCTGATGCGCTTTTTGCCGCGCACCATCGATGAAGACCAGTGGCAGTGCGCCAACCGCGCCATGTATTGGTTGTGGACCGAATACGGCATGAAAAAAGTGCCCAAACGGGTTCGCAAAGAGGGTGAAAAACCACGCGTCAACATCATCGGCCCTTGCTATGGCACCTTCAACAGCCCCAGCGATTTGGCTGAAATTCGCCGCCTGGTGCAAGGCATTGGCGCTGACATCAACATGGTGTTTCCATTGGGCAGCCATTTGGCCGAGGTGTCGCAGTTGGTGGAAGCCGATGTCAACATTTGCATGTACCGCGAGTTTGGCCGCATGTTGTGCGAGGCGCTGGACCGCCCTTACTTGCAAGCGCCGATTGGCCTGCACAGCACCACCAAATTTTTACGCAAGCTCGGTGAGTTGTTGGGCCTGGACCCCGAGCCCTTCATTCAGCGCGAACGCCACACCACCATCAAACCGGTGTGGGACCTGTGGCGCTCAGTCACCCAAGACTTCTTCGCCACCGCCAGTTTCGCGGTGGTGGCCACCGACACCTACGCCAGAGGAATTCGCCACTTCTTGGAAACCGAAATGGGCATGCCCTGCAAGTTTTCGGTGTCGCGCTTGCCTGGCCAAAAAACCGATAACGCGCAGGTGCGCGAGTTGGTCCACAAGCAAATGCCACTCATCTTGTTTGGCAGCTACAACGAACGCATGTACCTGGCCGAGGCGGGCAGCAGCGGCCCCATGAAAGCCTCGTTCATTCCTGCATCATTTCCTGGCGCCATCATCCGCCGCCACACCGGCACCCCTTTCATGGGTTACAGCGGTGCCACCTATTTGATTCAGGAATGTTGCAATTGTTTGTTTGACGCCTTGTTCCATATCTTGCCGCTGGGCACCGACATGGACAAAGTGGACGCCACCCTGGCACGCGGCATCAGCGGTGCGCAAGAAAACACACCCTGGAACGACGACGCCCAACACCGACTGCACGCCATCGTGGCTGGTCAACCGGTGTTGGTGCAAATTTCTGCGGCCAAGCGCTTGCGCGATTTGGCCGAAGGCAAGGCGCGCGCCCAAGGCCAAGAACTGGTCACCTTGGACCATGTGCAACAAGCCGGTGCCGAGTTGGGCTTGGGAGAGCCTGCATGAACACCTACACACACCTTTCGCATGCTGCAGCGTGCGAAATATCCCCGATGTCGTGGCGAGAGCTGCGGCTGCCTAGGTTGCGCAGGTTGGGCGCAGCGTTGGCCTCGCGGCCACATTGAAGAAGGAGCATCGCATGTCAAACCATCCGAATTCCATATCCGGAATGACTGACGAAGAGGCTCAGGAGTTCCACCATTACTGGATTCAGGGCATGGTTGGCTTCACAGCAGTTGCTGTGGTAGCCCACATCCTGGTCTGGGCATGGCGGCCCTGGTTCGTCTGAGGTAGGTTTTTTTCACCGAACGGAGTTAAACCATGTCACATACCACTTCTCATGTCACCCATAAGCCCAGCGGTTGGGACGACAAGATTGCTTTTGTCCTGATTTTTGTACCTTGCTTTGTCGTGCTTTTGTCATTTGCGGTTTTTGGCCAACTGGTCGGGCTGCGATGGAAGAGTTGGCTGCCTGGTGCCGAGAACATGACCAATGTCATTGGGGGTGTGAAAGCATCGGTTTATACGTTCATGTCCCACATCATTTAGGAGATCTCACCATGTGGAGAATTTGGCGACTTTACGATCCATTGCGTGCAATGGTCGTTCAAGGCATTTTCCTGTTTGGCTTGGCAGCGATGATTCACCTCATTTTGCTCAGCACCAACAAATACAACTGGCTCGACGGCGCAAAGAAACCCGCAGCAGCATCGGCGCAAAACTCGCCCATGCCCGCCGCAGTTCCTGCAGCAAAGTCCTGATTGTTGGCAGTACCGCAGGTGCTGCCAATCTGTTTCAGGTTTGCAGCATCTGCTTTTTGAATTTTTCTTTTACCCATCACTTGCGGCAGGAGGGCTAACACATGGCCATGCTCAGTTTTGAAAAAAAATACCGAGTGCGCGGCGGAACGCTGCTAGCAGGTGATTTGTTCGATTTTTGGATCGGTCCGTTTTATGTCGGCTTTTTCGGCATCACGACCATCTTCTTCTCATTCATTGGTACGGCCATGATTTTGTGGGGCGCCGCATTGGGCCCCACATGGAATTTATGGCAAATCAGCATTGCCCCACCTGACCTGTCCTATGGCTTGCGTTTTGCACCTTTGCAAGAGGGGGGCTTGTGGCAAATCATCACCATTTGTGCCATTGGAGCCTTCGGCTCTTGGGCCTTGCGTGAGGTGGAAATTTGCCGCAAACTGGGCATGGGCTTTCATGTGCCCTTCATGTTCAGTATTGCCATCTTGGCGTATGTCACCTTGAATGTGGTGCGTCCCATCTTGATGGGCGGCTGGGGCCATGGATTTCCTTACGGTATTTTCAGCCACCTCGATTGGGTGTCCAACGTCGGCTACCAGTACCTGCATTTCCACTACAACCCTGCACACATGTTGGCGGTGAGTTTTTTCTTTGCCACCACCTTTGCACTGTCTTTGCACGGCGCTTTGATTTTGTCGGCCACCAACCCTGGCTATGGCCAAGTGGTCAAGACGCCTGAGCATGAAGACACGTTCTTCCGCGACACCATTGGCTACTCCATCGGTACCTTGGGCATTCACCGCTTGGGTGTGTTCTTGGCCTTGGCGGCGGTGTTGTTCAGTGCACTTTGTATTGTCATCAGTGGACCGTTTTGGAGCCGTGGTTGGCCTGAATGGTGGGGCTGGTGGTTGAACCTGCCCATTTGGTCTCAGTGGCCTTAATGAAAAGCGAGGAACACAAGCATGGCTGACTATCAAAATCTATTTACCACTGTGCAGGCCAGCGGGCCTGTGCACCACGGCGAGCCCTTGGGCCCAGGCAACAGTCCACGCACCGGTCATCCCGCGATCTACTGGATCTTGGGCAAGATTGGTAACGCCCAACTCGGCCCCATTTACCTGGGTGGCTTAGGACTGGCTTCATTGGTGTGTGGCTTGATTGCTTTCACCATCATCGGCATGAACATGCTGGACTCGGTGCACTACGACCCTATTCAGTTTGTGCGTCAATTATTTTGGTTGGCCCTTGAGCCACCCCCGCCTGAGTACGGTTTGTCTTGGCCTCCGCTGAACCAAGGCGGCTGGTTTTTGATTTGCGGAATTTTCCTCAGCGCATCGGTGTTGCTGTGGTGGGCTCGGATGTACCGTCGCGCGACCCAACTCGGTTTGGGCACGCATGTGGCGTGGGCGTTTGCCGCGGCTTTGTGGCTGATGTTTGTCTTGGGTTTCTTCCGCCCCATACTTATGGGTTCTTGGGGCGAGGCCGTGCCTTATGGCATCTTTCCGCACCTTGACTGGACGGCTGCTTTGTCCATTCGCTATGGCAACCTGTTCTACAACCCCTTCCATGCCTTGAGCATCGTGTTCTTGTACGGTTCGGTGTTGTTGTTCGCGATGCACGGCGCCACCATCTTGGCGGTCACCCGTTTTGGCGGCGAGCGCGAGATCGAGCAAATTGTCGACCGCGGCACAGCCTCTGAACGTGCCGCCTTGTTTTGGCGTTGGACCATGGGCTTTAACGCCACCATGGAATCGATTCACCGTTGGGCTTGGTGGTTTGCGGTCTTGTGTCCCATCACCGGTGGTATTGGTATTTTGCTGACCGGTACCGTGGTGGATAACTGGTATTTGTGGGCCATCAAACACGGTGTCGCACCGCCTTATCCAAATGTATTTCCGCCGGTGATTGATCCGGCTCTGAGCTTGGGAGTCAAACCATGAAGTCCCTGTCTTTCTTACGACGCATGGCTGCCTATGCCGCTGGCTTGTCTGCTGTGTTGTTACTCACGGCATGTGAACGACCCTTCCAAGACAGTGTGCAACACGGTTACCGAGGGACTGGCATGGTGCAGGTCTACAACCCGCGCATGTTGGCTGTCAAAACCGAGGCCAATCAAGCGCCTGTGGCTTTGCCTGCTGCGCCTGGCGAAGGCCCGAAAGCAGGTCAGACCTACAAAAATGTCAAAGTGCTGGGTGACTTGAGCGTTGCACAGTTCAACCGTTTGATGGCATCGATGGCGACATGGGTGGCACCCAATGAAGGCGGTTGTGTGTACTGTCACAACCCCGCCAATTTTGCCGATGATGAGAAATACACCAAAGTGGTTGCACGCCGCATGCTGCAGATGACACAGAACATCAACAGCGAATGGAAAACCCATGTGGCCGACACAGGCGTGACTTGTTACACCTGTCACCGTGGTCAACCCGTTCCCACTGCGTTGTGGTTCAAGTCCAACCCACAGCCTTATGGTTCAAATTTCATGGGCGACAAGGCCGGTCAAAACGAACCATCCAAAGTGGTGAATTTGTCCTCATTGCCAAACGATCCGTTCACGCCGTTTTTGCTCGAAGCGCAAAACATCCGCGTCAATGGCCCGACAGCATTGCCCACAGGTAACCGCCAGTCCATCAAACAAGCCGAGTGGACCTATGGGCTGATGACGCACATGTCAGAGTCCTTGGGCGTGAACTGCACCTATTGCCATAACTCTCGTTCTTTCCAAAGTTGGGAAAACAGCCCGCCGCAGCGCGCCACCGCATGGCACGGCATCCGCATGGCACGCGAACTCAACAACGACTACATGACTTCGCTGACCGACGTTTTCCCAGAGCATCGCAAAGGCGAGTTGGGTGATGTTGCGAAAATCAACTGTGGCACCTGCCACCAAGGCGCCTACAAGCCCTTGAATGGAGCGCCCATGCTCAAAGATTTTCCAGAGTTGTCTGCGCCAGCTGGCAAGGCCGCACAAGTGGCTGGCAAATAGCTGATCACCGCAGTCAAGCACCCAGCGGCATGAGGCAACCATGGTCAACCAAGATCCTGTGTCTCTCGCCGTCTCGGGGGTGGTGGTGGTCATCTTGGTGGACTACCTCAGCGCACACCAAGCTTGGGGTTGGTTGCGTTTAGTGCAAGGTGCATCTGCCTTCAAAGACACGCCCGGCTTGCTGTTCACCAAAGTCATGGGCAGTGGCCACCAAGGGGGGTTCAGTTTGCGACCCAGTGCCACCCACCAAGGTTTGATTTGTGTGTTTGACCATGCCGACCATGCAGACCAATTTTTGGCGGGACCATGGTTGTCGGCCTACCGTGAACGCGCTAAACAATGCCAAGCCAGTGTGCTGGCCATCACCTCATGCAAGGGTACCTGGGACGGCCGTTCATGGGAAGTTACCCCTGCGGAAAAAATGGGTGCCTACGCTTTCGATGCGGTCAATCCATCGATGGCCGCCATTACCCGCGCCAGTATTCGTCCTGCCAAGGCCGTGGCTTTTTGGCGTTACGCGCCTGCTGCGCAAAATGATTTATCCCAAGCACCCGGTTGTTCGGTGGCCATGGGGTTGGGAGAAGCGCCACTGGTGCGCCAGTGCACGTTCAGCGTTTGGCGTGACACCCAGGCGATGCTGGACTACGCCCACACGGGAGCGCACCAACAAGCCATAGCGGCTGCTTACAGAAACGATTTTTTTTCGGAGTCCATGTTTGTGCGCATGCGGGTTTTGCGCAGCGTCGGTGAATGGGACATGCCAGCAAGGGAGTCTGCGCATGGCTGAACACAAAGTCGTGGTGATTGGTGCAGGCATTGCTGGTTTGGTCAGCGCATTGCAGTTAGCGCACCAAGGCTTGTCGGTGACTGTCGTTGACAAGGGCGATCAAGTCGGCGGCAAGATGCGACAACTGAAGGTGGGGGGTGCTGCGGTTGACAGTGGTCCCACGGTGTTCACCATGCGTTGGGTGTTTGACCAAATCATGGCCTCGGTAGGTACGCGCTTGGACAGCGAATTGACTGTCCAGCGTTTGGAAGTGTTGGCAAGACATTTTTGGGAAGATGGCTCCCAACTCGATTTGTATGCAGACCCTGAGCGCTCGGTGGATGCGGTCGCCCGTTTTGCGGGTCCTGCGCAAGCCAAACGCTTTGTCGAGTTTTGCAAAACCACGCGCGCTGTGTATGACGCGTTGGAGGGGCCCTTTATACGTTCACCATCTCCCACCATGGCACAGATGATGAGCAGCTTGGGCCCACGCGGTTTGGCCACCTTGGCCTCTGCAGGCCCGATGCGTACCTTGTGGGAGAGTTTGGGCAAGCATTTCACCGACCCACGTTTGCGCCAACTCTTTGCCCGCTATGCCACCTACTGTGGTTCTTCACCTTGGCAAGCCCCTGCAACCTTGATGTTGATAGCGCAAGTCGAAATGGATGGTGTTTGGGCGGTACAAGGCGGCATGCATGCACTGGCCCAATGCCTGATGCGACTGGCGCAAGCGCGCGGTGTTCAGTTCATGCTCAAGCAAACCTGTGAGCGCATAGAGCTCACCCAGGGGCGTGTATCCGGTGTACGTTTGCAAAGTGGCGACAGTTTGCGCGCAGACAGTGTGGTGTTCAATGGTGACATTGCCGCGCTGCGCCAAGGTTTGCTCGGGCCCAGTGTCAAAGGTGCCGTCACCACCAAAAAACAATCACGCTCTCTGTCCGCTGTGACATGGTCCATGTACACACCCACCACAGGTTTGGCTTTGGACAGACACAATGTGTTTTTCCGGTCCGATTACAAGCAAGAATTCGAAGCCGTGTTTGAGCAAGGACGTTTGCCTGCACAACCCACGGTCTATGTTTGCGCCCAAGACCGCGGCACGGGTGAGCCTGTGCATGGTCCCGAGCGCATACTGTGTTTGGTCAATGCCCCAGCCAATGGCGACAAACGCGGCTTGACGCCCCAAGAACTGGCTGACTGCACCGCCAGCAGCCAAGAGCTGATGGCGCGTTGTGGCTTGTCATTACAGTTGGAGCCTTCCTCATCATGCATACGTACCACGCCACAGGACTTTCACCAACTGTTTCCAGCCACGGGCGGGGCCTTGTATGGCCAGGCCACACATGGATGGATGGCGGCCTTCGCTCGCTCGAACGCCAAAGCCCAAGTGCCGGGGCTGTACCTGGCGGGGGGCAGCGTGCACCCGGGACCGGGGGTACCGATGGCGGCCATGTCGGGGCAACTGGCGGCCGCGGCCCTGATGGACAACCTCGGTTTGACCAAATCGTCCCCAGCGGCGGCTACCTCTGGTGGTACCTTGACGCATTAAGCGACGATGGCCAATATGGCCTGACCATCATCGCGTTTGTGGGCAGTGTGTTTTCACCTTATTACGCTTGGGCCAGGCGCAGTGGTGCGACAGACCCCAACCATTTTTGTGCATTGAATGTGGCGCTGTATTCACGCCATGCCAAACGCTGGACCATGACCGAGCGCGGTGTTCAACAGTGCCACCGCGATGCGCAACAGTTCACCATCGGTCCCAGCCACTTGCGCTGGGATGGCCAAAGCTTGGTGATCGACATCCAAGAGAGAGGCATGCCTTTTCCCCACCGTGTCAAAGGGCAGGTGAGGGTGCATCCCCAGGCTTTGTTTTCATTCAGTACTGCCATTGATACCCAAGGCTTGCACCGTTGGGGACCGATTGCGCCCAGCGCGCGGGTTGAAGTGAACATGTCGAGTCCACACCAAAGTTGGACAGGGATGGGGTATGTGGATTCCAATGAAGGCGATGAACCCATAGACCGCTCATGTCGCGAATGGGATTGGTCGCGCAGTCCCATGCAAGACGGCAGTACCGCAGTGATCTATGACATTCAAGGCAAAACAACCCAAAGCGACAAACTGCTGGCACTGCGTTTCACGCCGCAGGGAGAGGTCTTGCCTTTTGCGGCACCACCACGGCAAACCCTGCCCGCAAGCTTGTGGCAATTGGGCAGACGCATGCGCAGCGATGGCAGCGTGCATGTCCTTGAGCAATTGGAAGACACCCCGTTTTACCAACGTGCATTGCTGCAAAACCATTTGTTAGGTGAGCAGGTACAAAGCTTTCATGAAAGCATCACCATGTCGCGTTTGGCGTCGCCCGTGGTGCAGGCCATGTTGCCGTTTCGCATGCCCAGACGAGCGTGATCAGCGACCTTGAAACCTGGGCTTTCGTTTCTCTGCAAAGGCTTTGAGACCTTCCGCAAAATCCTGGCTGCGACTGCTTTGCACTTCGCGGGAGCGCAACACCGCTTCGTCATAGTGACCGGCGGCGATGTCGTTGAGTGAGCGTTTGGTGGCCTGTGCCGCCAAGGGCGCCAAGGCCAACACATCATTGACAAAGGCTTCCAATTGGGATGAAAAATCGGTGGCCGTGGAAACACTTTCAAACAAACCCAAGGCTTGCAAATCCGTCGACGAAAAAACCCTGGCAGTGAGAAAAGCCCGCTTGGCGGCGGCAATGCCAAAGTGGCTCACATAACGTTGCAAACCACTGGGGTAGAAGTGCAAACCCAAGGCAGTCGCAGGCATGCGCCACTCAATACCTTCCAAGGCCAGACGCAAATCGCAGGCCAAGACCAAATCGGTGGCGCCGCCGTACACGCTGCCGTTCAAAGCGCAGAGGGTGATGGGGCGCATGTGAGCCAAGGCCTCAGGCACTTTTTCAAAAGCGGTGGAACCTTGCGCGTCTTCTTGGAAGCCACCAATGTCATAGCCCGCGCAAAACACAGGCTTGGGTTGACCTTGGGTGTTGGCGGTCAGTACAGCCACCCGAACTGACTGGTCTTGGTTGATCTGGTCAAAATGCTGCAACAACACCGACAGGTCGCTGTTTTCCAATCGGTTGCGCTGCGCTGGCCGATTCAGTGTGACGGTGGCCACACCCTCTGCGATTTGCAGAAGTGGTGTACTTGGATGATTGCTGTCAGGGTTCATGAAATAGGATTCAATCAATCAAAACCCATTATCGCCATCGGTTCAAGTGGGGCTTATATCTGTACCCGTGTCCCCAGTTCCACCACAGAGTTATCCGGCAAATGGAAAAAAGCCACTACGTCACCTGCATTTCTTGTCATGGCGGCAAACATGATCTCACGCCATTGCGCCATACCGCCATTGGGTGTGGCGACAACCGTTTCGCGACTCAAAAAATAGGTGGTTTCAAACACGGGAATGTCTAAGCCCAGGGCAGCACAGTGCTGCAAGGCCTTGGGTACATCTGGTGTATTCATGAAGCCAAACTGCAAAACCACTTGCCAAAAATAGTCGTTCAATCTTTCAACAGTGATGCGCTGTTTGTCCGATACCCAGGGCACATTGTCAAAGCGCACCGTAAGGATGATGTTTTTTTCATGCAGCACTTGGTTGTGCTTCATGTTGTGAAGCAAGGCTTGTGGAACAGTCTCCGGGTTTGCCACCGCATAAACAGCCGTTCGTTTCACGATATGTATGCTTTGTGCATTCATGTGTTGGATGAATGATTTCAAATCCAAACCATCTTGACGAATGGATTCCACCATCAAAGCGCGTCCCTTGGACCAGGTGGTCATCACCAGGAACAAGCTCAATCCCATGGCAATGGGAAACCAACCTCCGTCAAAAAATTTAATGATGCAGCCTGCAAATAAAAACGCATCAATGCCAAGGAAAAAAACAGTTGCAGACAGCGCCAAAGGCAAAGGCAGCTTCCAAGCGTCATACACCACGAAAAAAGTCATGGTGGTGGTAATCACCATGGTCAAGGTAACGGCGATGCCATAAGCCCCGGCCAGTGCGGATGAACTTTTAAATACCACCACGGCGATGACAACGCCAAGTAAAAGAATCCAATTCACCGCAGGCATGTAGATTTGACCCACCTCCTTTTCAGAGGTGTATTTGATTTCCATGCGTGGCAAAAACCCCAAAAGAATGGCTTGCTTGGTCATGGAATATGCACCTGAGATCACGGCTTGCGATGCAATCACTGCTGCAATGGTTGCCAACACAACAGCCGCGATCAACCAATCTTGGGAAAACATACTGAAAAAGGGGTTTTCGATCGCGGTGGCATCTCGCATCAGTAAGGCACCTTGCCCCATGTAGTGCAACGCCAAACTGGGTAGTACCAATGACATCCATGCCCATTGAATGGGTTTTCGTCCGAAATGGCCCATGTCTGCATACAGTGCTTCTGCTCCCGTGAGGGCCAGAACAATGGCACCAACGACCGCCAAAATGAAGGGTCCTCGGTTCCATAAAAAATGGGCTGCATTTAAAGGGTTGAGGGCTTGCAAAATGGCAGGTTCTTGCGCAATTTGCCAAACACCTGTCACGCCCAGCAGAATGAACCACACAAGAATGATGGGTCCAAAAAATCGACCAACCAGATGTGTGCCAAAGCGTTGCATCATAAAAAGTAAAAGCAAGACCACCACCGATATGGGCACGATAAAGGGGCTGAGCGCTGGTGTCACCAACTCCAAGCCCTCAACCGCACCAATCACTGAAACAGCAGGCGTAATGATGCTGTCTCCATAAAAAAGCGTTGCCCCAAACAGTCCCAGCATCAGCAACACAGTTTGTAATTGCGGTCGATTCTTTACCGCCTGCACAGCCAAGGCGGTGAGCGCTAAAGCACCCCCTTCGCCACGGTTGTCGGCCCGCAAAATCAAAATGACGTACTTGAGTGTGACGATGAGCATCAGTGCCCAAAAAATGGTTGAAACCGCGCCGATCAAATTTTCGGGCGATAACAACAGACCTGTGCTGGGTGAAAAGATTTCTTTGACCGTGTAGAGTGGACTGGTACCAATATCGCCATACACCACACCAATGGCTGCCAGCATCAGCGCAGCGGTGGATTGCGGCTTGACAGAGGATGATGTGTGGTCTGAATCTGTCTCAATCGCTGACATACAACAAGCTCCAAAGTAAGAAGCTCACAGCATGCAGGTATCCGTGTCAGGAACGCATAAGTACCGAGCGTCAGTCTGGCTCGCACAGACGGTAGCCCACCCCTGGTTCGGTCAATAACAACTTCGGTTCAGTAGAGTTATGTTCTAGCTTTGATCTTAATTGCGCCATATAAAGACGTAAATAGTGGGTGTGTTCCAAGAATTCCACACCCCACACATCGCTCAACAATTGTCGGTGCGTCACCACTTGCCCCGCTTGTCGAACCAGTCTTGCAAGAAGCTTGAATTCCGTCGGGGTTAACTTCACCAGTCGCTTGTCTATGCGTACCTCGTGCTTGGTCACATCCACGGCCAAATGACCTGATTGGTAAGAAGTTAACGCTGCTTGAACCGAGGTGCCACGGTGCCTTAACGCCACACGCATGCGTGCCAACAGCTCGCTGATGCTAAAGGGTTTGACGAGGTAATCGTCTGCCCCTGCATCCAGCAAATGCACTTTATGGTCTTCATCGTGTCTGGCCGAGATGATGAGTACCGGCAGATTGAACTGGTTGCGTACTTGATGAAGAAGATCACTGCCGTTGCCATCTGGCAGCCCCAAGTCCAGCAGCAACAGGTCGAAGGCGGCCCCTGAACTGATGCTGTGCTTCAACAGCGCTGATGCATCAGAAGCACTTGCACTGGTTTGTACGTCATAGCCTTCAACCGTAAGCGCATCACGCAGTGTCTGGCGCAATTCCCTGTCGTCTTCCACCAATAAAACCTTTAACGCCATGCTTCATCCTCTGCCGTAGTCGCCAGCATGGTGGGTTGTGCATGAATTGGCAGGCTGACACTTACCGTGGTGCCGTTGGGCTGGGAGTCTTGAATCCTGATCTGCGCATCATGTACTTTGGCTATTGCCAAGCAAACTGCTAAGCCCACGCCTACGCCACGGCGTAACCTGAATTGATCTGCGGCATCGGCTGGCATCGTGGCTTGGTGCATGCGTTCAAACGGTTTGAATACCCTGTCTTTCCACTCGTCTGGAATTCCAGAGCCGTGGTCGATCACTTGAACTTCAATCTGCTGTGAATGCCACCTTGCATTCAATTCAATCGCACCATCTTCTGGACTGTATTTAATGGCATTTTCGACAAGGTTGTCAAACAACTGCACCAGCAAAATGGCATCGCAGACCACCAACGGTAGTTGGTCAGGGATGCTCACTTCAATGGTTCGCAAGGGGTATCGCAGGCGTGTTTTACTCAACACAGATCCCAAAATTTCTTGCAAAGACTCCCAGTCTTTGTGAATGTGAGCAGGGCCTGCATCCAAGCGCGCCAGTTGCAAGGTATTGCTGGTCATTCGGTTCAGGTGCTGCGCTTCCACCAATACGGTTGTGGCTAACTTGCGGATGTGTTCTGTTTGTAAACGGTCACATTGGCTTTCGATGGCTGATGCAGCACCCATCAGGTTGGCTAAGGGGGTTCTGTAATCGTGTGAAATAGACGTCAACAAGGTATTGCGAAGATGTTGCTGTGAAACTTCTTCTTTGGCGCGTTGGGCCATTTGTACATTGTGATTGCGTTCGATGTTCACGCCCAGCAAATCGCACATTTGCTGAAGGGTGCGCAATACCGAGTCATTGCGCAGATGTACGTGGTAATTTTGTATAGCCACTGCGCCCAAGGCCCGTCCGCGTCCTCTCAGTGGTAAAAACAAGGTTGATTGATTTTCAAATCGCCCAGACCCTGGTCCAATTACAACCGATTGGTTCACGCAAGCCAGCAACCCTTGGGTGTCTTGGTCACTGGGATGCCCAATGATGCAAGGTGGATGATGGGAAGTCTCTGTAGACGATTCCGGTAGCAACAGCACAGAGACTTCGCTTTGTACTTGTTCTTCTAAAGCCGTTTTCAATAAATGACCCTGGTCTAGCAGTCCATTGATTTCGCGAAAGTGCTCACTCAAAGTGCGAAGTTTTTCAGACGCTAACGCTTGTTGACTCTCTGACTGCGCCACGGTGCGTAGGCGTGCCATCAAATAACTCACCATGGCACTGACCCCAAGCATCGATACCAGTAAAAGCAAGTCTTGTTGAAAGCTGACATTGAAGGTGAACTGGGGCGGTACAAAAAACCAATTGAATGCCAATACCGACAACAGATTGGTGAATAAAGAAGCACCTGCCGATAACCACACGCCGCCCACGGCGCTGCCTAACACCAGCAGCAAAGCCAAGTTACCCAAATTCAGAATATCGTCACAAACCCATAACAACACCCAAGTGGTCAGCCATACCAGCCAACCAGCCCAGCGAAATTCAAAAAACCTCAATGCACCACCACAGGCACTTGCGTGGCGGGTGGCGTGTTGCGGCTGCGGTGGCAGCGCACCAAACCATCAATCATCACCATGCCAATGCCCGGGATGTCACCCAGTTGCACGCTCTCCAGCAAGGTGCGACCTGCGGTTTCTTGCGCGCGGTCCATGAACACAAAATCGGCGGCGCGACCCACCTCGATGAGACCGCAGTTCAGGTTGCGAATGCGCGCCGTGTTGCCCGTGGCAAAGCAAAACACCAACTCGGCAGGGATGTTGGCCAAGCTGGAGAGCAGGGCGATCATGCGCAACATGCCCAAGGGCTGCACGCCCGAGCCTGCCGGTCCATCGGTGCCCAAAATCACGCGGTGCGGGCATTTGAGTTCCAGCGCGGCTTTGGCCGCGGCGATGGCCACCCGCTCGTTGCCGTTGTGCACAATTTCAATGGCCCGACTCGACTTCTCGCACAACTCACACACATGCGCCTCTGACAGCGAGGTGTGGCCGCCATTGATGTGGCCAATCACGTCGGCATCGGCCTCAAGCACCACGTCTTTGTCGATCAAGCCCGAACCAGGGATGGACGGGCCGCCTGTGTGGATGGTGCTTTGTATGCCGTGCTTGCGCGCCCAGGCCACCATTTCTTTGGCCTCGTAGCCGGCCTTCACCGAGCCCAAACCCACTTCACCGAGCAAGGTCACGCCCGCTGATGCCAGTTCAGCAAAGTCGTGTTCGGTCATGCCTTTTTCGATGATGGGCGCACCCGCAATCACCTTCACCCCACCAGGGCGGAAATTGCTGAATGCGCGTTGCGCGGTGATGGCCAAGGCTTTCAAGCCCACGATGTCTTTGGGCCGACCCGGCAGGTGCACTTCACCCGCCGAAATCATGCTGGTCACGCCGCCGTTCATGGTCGAGTCGATCCAGCCGATTTGGTTTTGCCGTGGCGTCCAGTCGCCAAACACGGGGTGCACATGGCTGTCGATCAAGCCCGGCGCGACACAGGTTTGTTGCACATCGATGGTGGTCTTGGCGCCCTCGGTGTCCAGGTCTTTGAACCGTCCCACGGCGGTGATGATGCCGTCCACCACCACGATGGTGTCGGCTTGCAAAATCGGTTGATCGATGTCGCCAGAAAGCAGCAAACCAATGTTTTTGATGACAAGCTTGCCAGAGGCTTCTTCGATGGTGGCTGTGGCCATGGGTGACTCCTGAATGCTTGCGTAGGAAAATGATTCTGCCACGCGTCCGCGCATAATAGGGCATGGCTTCACCTCCTAACACCCCTACCGATGGACTTTCCACGTCAGATTCTGGGCAAGCGCTGGGTTTGCAAAGGGTGGAACCACGCCACGGACCGGTGCGCGAAGGCAAGGTGGAATGCAACGCCTGTCCAGTGCTGTGCCACATATCCGAGGGGCGTGTGGGCGCGTGCGATCGCTACGCCAACCAAGGTGGCTTGTTGGTGCGGCTTGACCCGGTGGTGTTCTTGCATCAGCAACCCCAACATGCTGAACCACTGAACTTGCAACCGCGTGCGAACGAAGAGACCGTGGCGCAAGCTTTGCCAGCCACGGCAGGCGCAGAACACGGGGTGTTTGTCACGGGCATTGGTGCCTCTACCACTTACCCCGATTACAAACCCGCACCCTTCATAGTGGCTTGCAAGTCCAAGGGCGTCGACATGGTCACGGTGGTGACCGAAGGCATCTTCAGCTATTGCAGTTTGAAAGTGAAGATTGACACCGACAGGTATCTGGGCGATGAGCGTGCAGCGGTGATGTACCAAGGTGAAGAGGTGGGTCATGTGACCACCGCCGAATACGGCTCGCAAATGCTCAGCGTGGGCGGTGTCCACCATTTGACAGGTGGCAGTAAAAAACAAGGTCGCATGGCACTGGAATTGATGCATGTATTAGGTAACCAACAAGCGGCCGAAGTGCAAATAGAAAACGGTGCCAAGGTGGTGTTGCAAGCAGGCCAAGCACCCATCGTGGACGGTGTCACCGAGCAGCGCATGCGCGTGGGTTGCGGTTCGGCCGCGGTGGGCATGTTCGCGCGCCAGTGCCTGGGTTTGTGCGACGAGGTGGTGGTGGTCGATGACCACATCACCGGTGTGCTGACCGAGCACCAAGCCGGACGCTGCTTGCACATGAAGCCCAGCGGTATCCGCATCAAAGGGCGCAAGTCCACGCCTGGACGCTACTTTCAGGTGGCCGCGGCGGGGACGGGTTGGGGCGGCACCGACATCAGCGACCCCTTGTCGATTTTGGGCGAATGGAACCCCGAGGAAGCATGGCCGGGTTTGCGCTTGCTGATGACCTCGACCACTGGCGAGCATGCGGCATGGTTTGTCTTGGATGAACACCTGGTGCCTCAAGCCGCACCCCTGCCGCCGGCCGTGCAACAAGTGGTCGAGCGCATTGGTGACAACTGCGAGCCGTCGTTGGTATCGGTGTTGTTCTTGGGTGGGGCGGGGGGCAGCTTGCGCTCGGGCGTCACTGACAACCCGATTCAACTGACACGTGCCGTGAAAAAAGCCTTGGTCAATGTCACCTGTGGCGGCGCACCTGCTTATGTGTGGCCAGGAGGTGGCATCACCTTGATGGTGGATGTGTTGCGCATGCCTGCCAACAGTTTTGGCACGGTGCCCACACCCGCCATCGTGGCGCCCATTGAATTCAGCATGAAGCTGTCGGACTACCAAGCCTTGGGCGGTCACATGGGCTTTGTGCGTTCTTTGGATGACAGCTTGCGCAAAGGGGCTTGGCACAACGACGGCGCCCCCACCCAACTGCGTTGGGAAACACCGCCGACAGGTGTCAATCCTTGGCCTTTGGACAACCCGCCGATGTTGGGTTGAAGCGAATGCAAGCCACACGCCAAGCTTTGTCAGACGGTCGTTGGCATTTCCAGCACGGCCCTATCGACATCGTGCTGCGGGCCGAAGGCGCGCCACAGGCTTGCCAACTTGCCCTAGAGGCTGCATGGGGGCGTTTTCAAACCATCTTGCCAGAACTGGTCACCGAATTGGCCTTGCTCAAACAACCGGTTGCCTCACTTCAAGAAGGCAGTTTCACAGGCGTGGTGGCGCAACGCATGTGGCAGGCAGCCAAGGCTTTGTCATGGGCCGCACCGCAGGGTTTTGTCACGCCCATGGCGGCCGTGGCAGGTGCCGTGGCCCAAGAGGTGGTGAACGCTTTGTCAAAGCCTGGTGTTCAGCGAGCCTATGTCAACAATGGGGGTGACATCGCGGTGTATTTGCAAGCCGGTGAACATTGGCGCATCGGTTTGGTCAGTGATTTGCAACAGGCCTTGGGTCGCGATGCGCAAAGCGAGTTGCTCACCGATGGCCAGTTTCAAGTAGACCACGCCATGCCTGTGCGTGGCATGGCCACCAGTGGTTGGCGCGGGCGCAGTTTTTCGCTGGGCGTGGCCGACAGTGTCACCGTGTTGGCCGCCACCGCAGCGCAGGCGGATGTGGCCGCCACCTTGATTGCCAACCGCGTCAACCTCGATCACCCTGGCATTGTGCGTCGCCCCGCCAACAGTGTGCGCGACGACACCGATTTGGGCGATCGGCTGGTGACCCTGGAGGTGCCCCGCCTGCCGCCAGCGCAGGTTCAGGACGCTTTGCAACTCGGGCTAGACTGTGCCCGTGACATGCAGGCCAAAGCGCATATCCATGCCGCTTTTTTGTGTTGCCAAGGCCAAATGGCCGTGGCACAACCTATGGAGTGTTTGGTTTGACGACAAACTTGATTGATGTTCGACGGGTCTTCACCCATGTGGAAGACATTCACCATGAATTTGGCGAGCCAGTTGACAAGCCCTTGGTGCGGGGCGCCATCGCTGCCGTGCTGCGCAACCCTTACGCAGGTCGCTACCACGCCGATATTTTGCCCATGATGGAAGCTTTGAATCCCTTGGGCATTGCCTTGGCCCAGCAATTGTGCAAAGCCATGGGTGTGCTGCCCGAAGCGATTCAAGGCTACGGCAAAGGGGCTATTGTGGGCGCCGCAGGAGAACTGGAGCATGGGGCTTTGTGGCATGTGCCTGGCGGCTATGCCATGCGGGAGCTGTTGGGTTGGAAAGGCGACCGTGCAGCCTATGTGGCGGGTCAAGGGGGCGTTGGCACAGGGCAACCTGGCAATGCCTTGTCTATCGTGCCATCCACCAAAAAAGTCGGCCCACCCGGTGCTGCCTTGGATGTGCCCATGACGCATATCAACGCCAGCTATGTGCGCAGCCATTTCGATGCGATCGAAGTGCGCGTGCCTGGCGCGCCACGCAGCGATGAACTCATGGTGATTTTGGCCATGAGCACCGGCGCACGTGTGCATGCACGCGTGGGTGGTTTGGCGGCATCAGACATCAGTCAATGGAATGGATTGCGTTAACTCGCAGGAGCAAGTCATGAAATCACAGATACGCAAAATCATTGTGCAAGTGGACGAAGTGATGCAAGAGGGTGGTCAAGCTGTCAACCCGCCCACGCGCCGTGCCTTGGCCATGGCGGTCATTGCCAACCCTTATGCAGGCCGCTTCAGCGAGAACCTGGACCAACTCATGGACATCGGTGAAGAGTTGGGTGGCCTCTTGGGTGAGCGCTGCGTCAAAGCCTTGGGCCTAGCGCCTGAAGAGGCCCACAGCTATGGCAAGGCCGCTATCGTGGGTGAAGCCGGCGAGTTGGAACACGCCGCAGCCATCTTGCATCCCAAGTTAGGTGCGCCTTTGCGCAAAGCGGTGAGCAAAGGCGCTGCACTCGTGCCCTCTGCCAAAAAGCAAGGTGGTTTGGGCACAGCCATTGATGTGCCCTTGGGCCACAAAGATGCGGCCTTTGTGCGCAGCCACTTTGATGCCATGGAGGCGCGGGTTGCCGATGCGCCGCGTGCCAACGAAATCGTGGTGGCTGTGGTGGTGACAGACAGTGGCCGCCCGCACCCGCGTATCGGTGGCTTGCAAGTGCATGAAATCACCGGCACAGATGGTTTGCGTTAACTTGGGGAGAACTTCAGCATGTCTCTGATCAGTCCTGCAACAGATTCAGCGCTCATCGTGGTCGATGTGCAAAATGGGTTTTGCGATGGTGGCAATTTGGCGGTGGCCGGTGGTGCCCAAGTGGTGCCCATCATCAATCGCATGGCCTCGGCGTTTGCCAATATTGTCATCACCCAAGACTGGCACCCCGCAGGTCACGCGTCTTTTGCCAGCGCGCACCCTGGCAAAGCCGCGTTTGAAACCACCGAGATGTTTTACGGCACACAGGTTTTGTGGCCTGATCATTGCGTACAAGGCAGCCATGACGCGGCGCTGCACGCCGATTTGCATTTGCCCACGGCACAACTCATTGTTCGCAAAGGCTTCCACGCAGGTATCGACAGCTATTCGGCGTTCATGGAGGCCGATCGCCAGACCCAAACCGGTTTGGAAGCGTATTTGAAGCAACGCGGTATTCGCAGTGTCTATGTGGTGGGTTTGGCGACCGATTTTTGTGTGGCATGGACCGCCTTGGATGCGCGTGCTGCGGGGTTCGAAACCAGCGTGATCGAAGACGCGTGTCGCGCCATCGACATGAATGGTTCTTTGGCTGCGGCTTGGGCACAAATGCAAGCCCAAGGGGTACAGCGTTTGCAATCCGCTGATTTGCGCTTGGCTTGAGACTCAACGCGCGATGAAAGCAGTGGCCTCGCGCAAATACCAAACGGTGAAACTGACCGTCAATGGGCAAGCCCAAACCTCGGCCTTAACCCGTCATACCTCGGTGCTGCATTACCTGCGCAATGACTTGGGACTCAACGGCCCCAAATTCGGTTGTGGCTTGGGCCAATGTGGTGCCTGCACGGTTTTGCTTGACGGGGTACCGGCACGCGCATGCGTGATACCTGCCACCGAAATGCAAGACAGGTCCATCACCACGCTAGAGGGCTTGGGGCATGCCAACCAGCCGCATGTGGTGCAACAGGCGTTCATCGATGCGCAAGCCGCGCAATGTGGCTACTGTTTGAACGGCATGGTGATGATGACGGTGGCCTTGCTGGCGCGCCACCCCCAACCCAGCGATGCGCAAATCAAAGCGGCGTTGTCGGGCAACTTGTGTCGCTGCGGTACCCATTTAGAGATCATTGCAGCGGTTCACCGGGCCGCTGCTTTGCTGGCGCAACCAGCGAGCCGTGGGTCTGCCTGATGCGTGCTGCCAAGGTAAGGCGTCGCGAAGATCTTCTCACCGCACACGGTGTGTTGTTGGTACTTCGTCCTCCGGTGCCACCACCTGCGCCTGTGGTGGGGCAACCCAGCTTCGTCGCAAGCCTGGCCAGCGAAGGCGATGAATGTGTGTTGGCGGTGTGGGATGACGCCAGTGTCACAGCCTTGCATGGCCATGTCGATTTGGGCACAGGCTTGCGCACGGCGTTGGCCCAACTGGTGGCCGAAGAACTGAATATGCCCGTAAGCCATGTGCATCTGTTGATGGGGCACACCGCGCTTTCACCCAACCAAGGCGCCACCATAGCCAGCACGTCCCTGCAAATCCATGCCGCCCCGTTGCGTGCAGCGGCCGCACAAGCTCGGCATTGGCTGTGTGCCAAGGGGGCCGCGCATTGGCAATGCACCCCCGAGCAGGTCACTTTGCAAAACGGCATGTTGCTGATGCAAGACCAAGCCCTCAGCGTGCAAGCTGTTTTGACCAAACAGCAGGTGCACTTGCCGCTAGACAGCCAAACGCCCTTAAAGCCTGCGACTGATTTCCACACCATTGGCCAAAGCACCCCCCGGGTAGACATGGCGGCCAAGGTGTTTGGTGACTTGATATATGTTCACGACATGCGCATGCCTGGCATGTTGCACGGCCGCGTGGTTCGACCACCTTATGCAGGTGCCGACCATGGCGATTTCATTGGCAACACCTTGGCTCGGGTCGATCAGCAATCGATTGCCCATATCGACGGCATTCGTGCCGTGGTTGTGCAGCGCGATTTTGTGGGCATTGTGGCTGAACGCGAGGAGCAGGCCGAGCAAGCCATGCGTGAGTTGGTGGTGCACTGGAAGCCTTGGCCGGGCATGCCTGATGTGCAAGACGCGGCCCATGCCATTCGCCACAACACGCGCACCACCCGTGAGTTGCTCAACGAAGGCGACGTCGATGCCGCGCTGTCAGAGGCGGCACATCTTTTACAGCGTGAGTATGTTTGGCCCTACCAAATGCACGCGTCGATTGGCCCCTCATGCGCGGTCGCTTGGTGGTTGCAAGGTTCAGATGCACACACCCCTCATGTGCAGTTAAGGGTGTGGGCGGGCACGCAAAACCCGCATGTCTTGCGCGCGGATCTGGCGATGTTGTGTGGCGTGACCGATCCCGAAGTGGAAGTGGTGCGCATGGAGGCGGCTGGGTGCTATGGGCGCAATGGGGCAGACGATGTGGCGGCAGATGCGGCACTGTTGTCTAAAGCCGTGGGTGAACCGGTGCGGGTGCAACTCAGTCGTGCGCAAGAACATGCATGGGAGCCCAAGGGTGCGGCACAACTCATGCAAGTGCGCGGCGGACTTTCTGCCAATGGTGCACCTGCAGGCTACGATTTTCAAACCGCTTACCCGTCCAATGGTGCGCCTACCTTGGCCTTGTTGCTCACCCGCACCATTGAGCCGGTTGCGCGTGCCTTTGAGATGGGCGACCGAACCGCCAGACCGCCTTACGACTATGCGGATCTGCGCGTCACTGTGCACGACATGCCCCCTTTGTTACGGGCATCGTGGTTACGTGGCGTGTCGGCCTTGCCCAATGCATTTGCCCATGAGTCCTTCATGGATGAACTGGCGGCGGCGGCGCATGCAGACCCTTTGCACTACCGCTTGCAATGGCTAAGCGATCCGCGCGCCAAGGAATTGTTGCAAGCCACTGCCGATCGCGCGGGGTGGCAAGTACACCACCAAGCCCAACAAAAACCCACGCAAGGGGATTGGTTGCAAGGGCAGGGTGTGGCCTATGCGCGTTATGTGCACAGCAAATGGCCAGGCTTTGGCGCGGCATGGTCAGCATGGGTTGCCGATGTGGAGGTGAACAAAAACACCGGTGAAGTGCATGTCAAGCGGGTGGTGGTGGGCCATGATGCCGGCTTGGTGGTCAACCCGCGCGGTGTTGAGCAACAAGTGCATGGCAATGTGCTGCAAACCACCAGCCGTGCCTTGCTTGAAAAAGTGCAAACCGATACCAAGCAGGGGAACGTGGTCAGTCAAGACTGGGGCAGTTACCCCATTTTGAATTTCCGCCAAGTGCCAGTGATCGAGGTGGTGCAAATGCCGCGCCCAGGTGACGACGTCCCTTTGGGTGCGGGTGAGTCTGCATCGGTTCCAGGCACGGCGGCGATTGCCAATGCCATTTTTGATGCCACCGGTATTCGCTTTCGCAACCCGCCCTTCACCCCTGAAGTGGTGCGTGCAGCTTTGCATCCCTTGGGCGCACCAACGCCTGCACCTGCACCCACGGCAGACACTGTGAAACCTCCGCGCAGCACCCAGCCAGGTGTTGTGGCTGGTTGGCGCAAACGCTGGCAGCAAGCGACCGGCGTGGCTTTGGGTTTGTTTGCCATCGGCGCTGCTTTGGTGGGTTGGCGTGCTGCTTTGCCCAGTGTCAGCGCCACAGCTTCGCATTTCAATGCAGAGGTGTTGCAGCGCGGTCAGCAGTTGGCCGCCTTGGGTAACTGCACAGGTTGTCACACCGCTGAAGACGGCATGCCAAACGCAGGGGGTCGGCCCATGCACACCCCGTTTGGCACGGTGTACACAACCAATCTCACCCCTGATACACAGACTGGCATAGGTGCATGGTCTTACCAAGCATTTGAGCGCGCCATGCGTCAAGGTATTTCACGCGATGGCCATGCCTTGTACCCGGTGTTTCCTTTTACCTCGTTTGCCAAGATCAACGATGCCGACATGATGGCTTTGTATGCATGGTTGATGTCGCAAGCCCCTGTGACCTCCCATGTGCCTGCCTCGCAGATGCGTTGGGGGGTGGGATGGCGGCCACTGATGGCCGTGTGGAATGGGTTGTTTCATTCGCCCCAACAGTTTGTGCCGCAAGCCAGCCAAAGCGCTGAATGGAACCGTGGCGCGTATTTGGTGGACAGCTTGGGGCATTGCGGTGCATGTCACACCCCGCGCAATGCCATGGGGGCGGAACGCAATACACAGGCATACATGCAAGGGGCCATGGTGGATGGTTGGCAAGCGCCTGCGCTCACCGCATTGAATCCTGCGCCTGTGCCGTGGAGCAAAGAAGAATTTTTCCGCTATCTGCGACAAGGCCATACCCAACACCATGGCATTGCCGCCGGCCCCATGGGATTGGTGGTGCGTAACCTGGCGCAAGTGCCCGATGAAGACCTGCATGCCATGGCGGTTTACTTGGCCTCACTTCAACCCGTCTCGCCCATGGAAGATGCGCAGCTTGCCGTCATGGCGGCCAAGGTGGTTTCCACTGCGGCTCAGCAAGCACCCTTGCCCGATGCTGCCCAACGCTTGTTTGATGGCAGTTGTGGCGCCTGTCACCACGACGGCGATGGTCCTCAGTTATGGGGTGTCAAGCGTCCGCTCGCTTTGAACACCAATGTGCACAGTGACAGACCCGATAACTTGCTGCGCATTGTGCTCGAGGGTATTCAAGCGCCGGCATCACGCGACATCGGCTTCATGCCTTCTTTTGCCCATGCCTTGACGGATGCACAGTTGGTGCTGTTGGTGGACGGCATGCGTGCACGCTATGCGCCCGAAAAACCGCCTTGGCCCCACACCGCGCAGACCTTGGCGCAGATGCGGCAACCTTGAGCATTAGCCGTGCGTAGCGCTGTCTCTGACGAAATCGTCTAAAAGTTTTTTCAACTGGGCGGTTTTGCGCACACCCAGTACTTTGTGAATGGATTGGTGGTGCGCGTCGACCTGGGCGGTGAGGCGTCGCACCATGGCCAAACCGCTGTTAGAAACAAATACAAGTACCTTGCGGCTGTCTTCTGCGGAAGTTTTGCGCATGACGAGTCCACGGCTGACCAGCTTGTCGATATTTTTGGTCAAGGCAGGATGGTTCATCAGCACTTGCTCCGCCAATTCCCCCATGGCGCGTCCGTTTTCATCTGACAACACTTGCAAGATGCGCCAGTGTTGTTCGGTCATTTTTTCTTTGGCGATGGCCTTGCCCAAACCCATGCTGACTGTGCGGTTGGCCGAAGCCAACAGATAGGAGAGGTATTGGTTGAGGTCTGGACTAGGCATATATCCTGCTTACATTTAATGGAATTTCTGCTAGTCTAATGAACTTCCTTTCCAAGGACAACATTTTGTTGACCTTGGAGCATTCTTTGTTGGGTTGCAGGTGAAAAGATTGGCGTAGGCACCATGGGCAAACATTGGAATGGTCACTATCGGGGCATTGATGCACGTATTTCATGCGCGCATCACCCCAAAAAAGTGCGTGCTTGGCAGGCGCAACGCGCGTTGGCGCTGCCTGGCGATGCGCAGCATATCGCCATCGGTTTGTGCATGGCCCAGGACGGGGCTGCAGGTATATGGGGGCCTTCGGCATTGGCCAGCGCTGAATTGGCCGTGGCTGAACTCAACCAACGCAACGGCATCGCCGGTCGCCAAGTGCGTTTGGTGTGTCTCAATGCCTGTGATGAATCTGCCAACTTTGAAGACGAGTTGATGCGCGCCATTGATACCCACAGCATTGAGGCTTTGGTGGGGATGCACACCAGTGCGGTGCGCGAGCGCATTGTGCAAAGTGTGGGTGGCTTATTGCCTTATGTGTATACCCCTTTGTACGAAGGTGGCGAGGTCACGCCTGGTGTGTTCACACTGGGTGAAACGCCTGCCCAGCAATTGCGTCCTGCAATCGATTGGCTGAGTCGCCAAGAAAAAGCCAAGCGCTGGCTGTTTGTGGGTAACGACTATGTGTGGCCGCGTGTATCGCATCGTTTGGCCCATACCTATGTGTCGCAAAGCGGTGGTGAGGTGCTCGATTCCATGTACTTGCCAATTGGCACCCAAGATTTTTCAGCGGTGCTCGATCGCCTGCAAAGCGTGCAAGCTGATGCGGTATTGGTTTCCTTGGTGGGGCAAGATGCCATCACTTTTAACCGCCAATTTGGTCATGCCGGCTTGAGTCGCCGTGCGGTTCGTTTGTCGTGTGCCATTGAAGAAAATGTGCTGATGGGTATTGGCGCTGACAAGACCGAGGGTTTGTACGTAGCTGCCAGTTACTTTGCCAATTTGCAAACCGACGCCAATTTGGCCTTGCATGAACGCTTCAGCGCTTGCCATGGCTTAAGAGCCCCTGTGCTCAATGCATTGGGCCAGTCTGCCTATGAAGGCATGCACTTCATGGCAGCCGTCTTCGATCACAACTTGCATCTCCCCGACCATTGGTCCCATATAGCCAAGCGCAATTTAAGCTACCAAAGCGCCAGGGGAGCCAGTTACTCGGGTAACCATTTCAAAAACTCCCCGATTTACCTGGCCCGCGCCAACGGCCACCAGTTCCAAGTCGTCACAAGGTTTTAATTTTTTAAAGGCAAGCTTTTCAAAATGGCCAAAAAATATTTTCTGTTTTTATTTTCCAAGGCAAACAAATCCATTGACGTTTGGGTTTTTTGATGGAACACTGTGCCTTCGAATTAACCACCCTTTAGGAGATATGCATGGCCGTCAAACGTCCCACCCTCGACCAGCTCCAAGAAGTCGCTTACAGCTTGGGGATTCACCTCTCTGAAGAGCAGGCCGACACCTACAACACGTTGTTGCAAGGTAATTTCGATGCCTATGACATCGTCGATGCCATGCCCGACTATGTGCCTGAAGTGAAGTACCCCCGTACACCAGGCACTTTCCCCGCCCCTGAGGACAACAAATACGGCGCTTGGTATGTCAAGTCCACCATCAAGGGTGCGCCCACGGGCAAATTGGCTGGCAAAACCGTGGTGCTCAAAGACAACGTGTGTGTGGCAGGCGTACCCATGATGAACGGTGCCTCTACGCTTGAAGGTTACATGCCTAACATTGATGCCACCGTGGTCACCCGCTTGTTGGATGCGGGCGCGACCGTGGTGGGCAAATCGGTATGTGAGTATTTCTGTTTCTCTGGCGGCTCTCACACCAGTTCAACAGGCCCTGTGCACAACCCGCACAAGCATGGTTACTCTGCGGGTGGTTCCTCTTCTGGCAGTGCAGCCTTGTTGGCTGCGGGTGAAGTGGATTTGGCCATTGGCGGCGACCAAGGTGGTTCCATCCGCATGCCAGCTTCTTACTGCGGCGTGTACGGCATGAAAGCCACCCATGGTTTGGTGCCTTACACCGGTGTGATGCCCATCGAGTTGACCATCGACCACACAGGTCCCATGACACGCAACGTCACCGACAACGCTGTCATGCTCGAAGTCATTGCCGGCCCCGACGGGCTTGACCCCCGTCAGTATGCCGAGCAGCACAGCAAAAACTATTCTGAAATCATGAAGCAAGGCGTCAAGGGTTTGCGCATTGGTGTGGTCAAGGAAGGCTTTGGTTGGCCCAACTCAATGGCTGCATCTGATGCCAAGGTCAAGGCCGCTGCTGCTGCGTTGGCCAAAGCAGGCGCTGTTGTCGAAGAAGTGTCTATCCCTATGCACCTGGTGGGGCCAGCAATTTGGTTGCCTATCGCCGCCGAAGGTGCCACCCAGCAAATGATGAAAGACAACGGTCACGGCTTTAACTGGAAAGGCTTGTACGTCACCAGCATGGTGGACTTCCACGCCGGCTGGAAAGCGCGTGCAGATGAGTTGTCTGAAACCTTGAAGCTCACCATGGTGTTGGGCGAGTACTTCATTCAACACTACCGTGGCCATTACTACGCCAAAGCTCAAAACCTCTCACGTCAACTGCGTAAAGCCTATGACGATGTGCTGGGTCAATACGATTTGCTGCTCATGCCCACCCTGCCGCTGACGGCCACGCCCTTGCCCAAACCTGGCGCACCCGTGGAAGAAGTGGTGCAGCGTGCGTTTGAAATGCTCTCTAACACTTGTCCGTTTGACGTCACTGGCCATCCAGCCATGTCGGTGCCATGCGGTTTGGTGGACGGTTTGCCGGTTGGCATGATGCTGATTGGCAAACATTGGGACGAGGGCACGATTTACCGTGGTGCCTATGCCTTTGAACAACTGGGCGACTGGAAAAAAATGTAAGTACAGATTGGAACCCTTCGCAAGAAGGGCTTCCACTGGTAAGCGTTAGTTTTTTCAACACAAAGAGGAACACAACATGGATCGTAGAAAGTTTATTCAAACCACCGCTGGTGGCATCGCAGCTGGCACCGCTGGCATGGTTGGTACATCGGCTTTTGCCGCTGATGACATTTTGGTCGGCAGCATCCACGACTTGTCGGGTGGCTTGGACATTTACGGCAAACCCATGGTCGACGCTTTGACTTTGGCTATCGAAGAGCAAAACGCTGCTGGCGGCTTGCTGGGCAAAAAAGTGAGTTTGATCAACTATGACTCACAGTCGAACATGCAAAAGTACACCGAGTACGCCCAAATGGCTGCATTGAAAGACAAAGTTGCTGTGGTGCACGGTGGTATCACCTCTGCTTCACGCGAAGTGATTCGCCCCGTTCTTACCAAAAACAAAACCCTTTACTTCTACAACACCCAGTATGAAGGCGGCGTTTGCGATCGCAACACTTTCTGTACCGGTGTGACACCTGCCCAAACCGTGCAAAAGCTGATCCCTTACTCCATGAAAAAATGGGGCAAGAAGGTTTATGTGATTGCAGCTGACTACAACTACGGCCAAATCACTTCACAGTGGGTCAAAAAGTACGTCACAGAAGGCGGCGGAAGCGTGCAAGCCATTGAGTTCTTCCCCTTGGATGTGACCAACTTTGGTCCGACCATCGCCAAAATCGAAGCTGCCAAGCCTGACTTCGTGGTGTCTGCCTTGGTTGGTGGTGCGCACATGTCCTTTTATCGCCAATGGGGCGCAGCAGGCATGTTGAAAAAGATCCCTATGGCTTCTTCCACCTTCTCCGTGGGTAACGAACAAGTGGTGCTGGCACCTGAAGAGTGCAACGGCATGGTCTTGTCTTACAACTACTTCGAGAAAATCGCCACGCCAGAAAACAAAACATTCTTGGCCGCCTTCCACAAGCGCTTTGGTGCAGACTATCCCAACGTCACCGAGTTGGCCATGGGCACATACCAAGGCTTTAAGCTGTGGGCAGAGGCCGTCAAGAAAGCGGGCAGTATCGATCGCGTGAAAGTCATCGAAGCTTTGGAGAGCGGTATCAGCATCAACGCACCCAGCGGTAAGGTCACGGTTGATGGTGCTTCACACCACTGTATCTTGGATGTGAGTTTGGCCGAAGTCAAAAACAAAAAGCTCGACATTCTGCAAACATTCTCCCAACAAGCCCCATCGGACACCAGTTCGGTGTGTAACCTCAAGAAAAACCCTGCTGACAACCAGCAGTACGTGATCAAGGTTTAAGCATTGTTTTGATGTTTTGATAGATTGAAAGAGAGAAGGCGTACATGGATCTGGCACTGATTGTTTCCGTACAGGTCCTGTACGCCGTCGCCACCCTGGTGATTATTTCCTCGGGGTTGGCGGTGATTTTTGGCATGATGCGCGTCATCAACCTTGCCCACGGCGAGTTTTTGATGTTGGGCGCTTACAGTGCAATTTTTGCAACCAAAGCAGGCATCAATTTATGGATAGCCATGCTGGTGGTGGCACCTATTTGTGTGGGGCTGTTTGGCATCGTCGTTGAACGGCTCATCATTCGTCACCTGTATGGACGCATGGTTGACACCATGCTGGCCACCTGGGGCTTGTCGCTTTTGTGCGTGGGCTTGGTGACTTCTGTTTTTGGCAACACCACTTCAGGTGTGTCTACGCCCGAAGGCAACTTTTCCATCGGTGCTTATTCGGTGAGTTTGTACACCATGGCATTGATTGTGATTGCAGTGTTGCTGTTGTTGGCTATCCGTTGGGTATTGCGCAGCACTGACTGGGGTTTGATTGCGCGTGGCACGATGCAAAACCCCGCCATGGCCGATGTGTTGGGCATCAGCCCCACCCGCGTCTACTCCATCACGTTTGCCGTTGGCGCGGCCTTGTCAGGTTTGGCTGGCGGTTTGTTGGCACCTGTGTCGGGCGTGGTGCCCACCATGGGCGCCTCATTCATTGCCAAGGCGTTTATCACGGTCATTGGCGGAGGCAGCGCGATTTTGGCGGGCACCGTCTCTGCCTCGGCCTTGTTTGGCCTTATCAACCAATTGGCCACCTTCATCACCACACCGGTGTTTGGTGAGGTTGCACTGTTCATCGCAGCCGTGGTGATGCTGCGCATGTTGCCCCAAGGTATCACTGGACGCTTTTTCAAAGGATCGTTGTGACCGCTTTTCGAGAATCCCCCTGGAGTGCTGTGCTGGTGATGTTGTTAGGGGTGCTGGCCACCTTGGCCATTCCCAAATGGGTTGATGACTTTGCCTTGATTCAAATCACCATTTATGTGGTGATGGCCATCTTGGCCATCAGCCAAGCTTTTATCTGGGGCTTCTCGGGTATTTTGTGCTTTGGCCAAGCGTCCTTTTTTGGCTTGGGTGCCTATACCTATGCATTGGCGGTCATCAACATGGGCGAAAGCACCTTGCCGGTGCTCTTGGCCATAGCCTTGCCTGGCCTGTTTGCCTTGTTGCTGGGCTACTTTATGTTTTACGGTCGCCTCTCCGATGTCTACATGGGTGTGATCACGCTCACCGTGAGTTTGATTTTTTTCAACTCGGTCAATTCCACCGCTGGCCCAGAGTGGCGCATAGGCAATGCGCCGCTGGGTGGTTTCAACGGTATTCCGTCCATACCCTCCATCAATTACCCTGGCAACCCTGAAGACACCTTGGATGCCGTGGCCTTCTTTTACCTCAGTGCGTTTTGCCTGATTGCCATTTATGGTGGATTGCGATGGCTGATTTCCTCACGTATTGGCCATGTGATTGTGGCGATCAAAGAAAACGAGCAGCGCGCCACCTTGTTGGGTTTTGATGCACGCGCCTTCAAATTATTTGCCTTCACCGTCGGTGGGTGTATTGCAGGTTTGGCCGGTTGCTTTTTTGCCAATTGGGGTTCGTTCACCAGTCCCACCGTTTTCAGTTTGGGCCAGTCAGCGCAAATCATTGTGTGGGTGATTGTGGGTGGCTTGGGCACCTTGGTTGGCCCCATCATTGGATGTATGGCCATACAGTGGTTGACCACCCAAATCGGTACCCAACAAACCTTTAACGCCAACTTGGTTTTGGGTGTGATTTTGGTGGTGTTTGTGTTGTTGGTACCCAAAGGCATCATTCCCAGCTTAGGGGATGTGTTGCAAAAACTCTTTGGTAAAAAAGTTGCCAAAGGAGAAGACGCATGAGTACCACCCCTTTGTTGGAAACCCGCAATCTGAATATGCGTTTTGGTGGCGTGCATGCCACCCGTGATGTCAACTTCAAGCTCAGTGACGGTGAATTGCGTTGCATCATCGGCCCCAACGGTGCTGGTAAAAGCACCTTCTTCAAACAGCTCACGGGTCAACTGCGTCCTACCTCGGGACAAGTGCTGTTTCGCGGACAAGACATCACCGGTTGCCAGCCGCATGTGCCTGCACGCTTGGGCATTGGCATCAAAACCCAAGTGCCCAGTTTGTTCAATGGTTTGTCGGTGTGGGAAAACGTTTGGTTATCTGCTTGCCGTGTGTACCCCAAGGCCAAAGCGCTGGAAGTGACACGCGACACCCTGGAGCGGGTCGGTTTGAGCGCTTTGCAAAAGTCCACCACCGGTTTATTGGCCCATGGTCAACGCCAATGGGTGGAGTTGGCGGTGGTGATTGCCGCCGATCCTTCACTCATTTTGCTCGATGAGCCCGCAGCAGGTATGAGCGACCAAGAGGTGCGTCGTACCGCAGACTTGATTTTGGAAATCAACAAAAGCCACGCCTTGATTGTGGTGGAGCATGACATGAGCTTCATACGCATGATTGCCAAGATGGTCACGGTATTTCATCAAGGCGCCATCCTCACCGAAGACTTGCCTGACGCGGTCATGAACAACCCGACAGTGCGTCAAGTGTATTTGGGCAAAAAAGCCGCTTAACAGAAAGAACCTGCATGCTCGACATTCACAAGCTCCACGCAGGCTATGGCAGTATTCCCGTGCTGCATGGTATTGACTTGCATATCACCCAAGGCGAGGCCGTGGGTATTTTGGGCCACAACGGCATGGGTAAAACCACGCTGTTGCGAAGCATCATCGGGGCCTTGTTGCCAACCCAAGGCAGTATCGAATTCAATGGCAAGGACGTCAGTCGCATGGCGCCCCACCAGCGTGCCAAAGTAGGCATGGCATATGTGCCGCAAGGCCGCGAAATATTCCCCAACCTGTCTGTCACCGACAACCTGCGCATGGGTTGGGTCAAGCGTGGACGCGCCTCTGCAGACGAGTTGGATGCATTGCTTAGCAACTTCCCGCGCTTAAAGCCTTTGCTCGACCGCATGGGCGGTTCTTTGTCGGGGGGTGAGCAGCAACTCTTGGCCTTGGCGCGTGCCTTGGCGGGCGACCCACAGTTGTTGTTGTTGGACGAACCCACCGAAGGCATACAGCCCTCCATCATTGAAGAAATTGCCGAAACCCTGACAGCTTTGCGCCAGCAGCGCTCGCTCACCATTGTGTTGGTAGAGCAAAACTTGGATTTCATTGCATCGGTGTCTGAACGTGTTTTGGTCATCAAACGCGGTCAAATCACTGGCGAAATTCCCCGCGAACATTTGAACGACCTTGACACCGTCAGTGAATACACAGGCGTGTCCAGTCAGCACTGAACATTTTCAAACCCACCCTAGGAGACCCAGATGGACATGCAACTCAAAGGCCTGCGCGCACTCGTGACAGGCGGAAGCAAAGGCATAGGACGTGCCATTGCCGAAACATTGGCAAAAGAGGGCGCAAGTGTTGCCTTTTGCGCGCGCAATGCCACTGAAGTGGCCGATGCCGCCAAAGCCATGTCGGCGTCTGGCAGCAAGGTGATTGGTTCGGTGGCCGATGTGGGCAATGCCGACAGCCTCAAAGCCTGGGTGGCCCAATCGGCAGCTGATTTGGGGGGCATCGATATTGTGGTTGCCAACGTCAGTGCCTTGGCCATTGGTGCAGATGAAGAGAGCTGGAAAAAAGGTTTTGAAGTGGACCTGATGGGCAGTGTGCGATTGGTCGACAGTGCCATGCCTTTCCTTGAGAAAAGCAAACATCCCGCAATCGTCACCATCTCTAGCGTGTCTGGCCGCGAAATCGATTTCGCGTCTGGTCCTTACGGCGCATTCAAAGCCGCTTTGGTGCATTACACCCAAGGCTTGGCTTACCACTTGGCGGGCAAAGGCATTCGCGCCAACTCGGTCTCACCCGGAAACACCTATTTCCCTGGCGGTGTGTGGAGCCAAATTGAAAGCGGCAACCCTGACTTCTTCAAAGTGGCTTTAGGCATGAACCCCACTGGGCGCATGGGCACACCCCAAGAGATGGCCAATGCGGTGGTGTTTTTGGCCAGCCCTGTGGCCAGCTTCATCACAGGCACCAACCTGGTGGTCGATGGTGCCTTGACCAAAGGCGTTCAGTTATAGGTTTTTTGGTTTTTTTCCAACCGGCTGTGCTCGAGGTTCTCAAACAGGGCCAGCATCCATTCGATGCGCTGGGGCATGGCGCGGTTGGGAAAGCCCGGTAAGGCCAAGCGCGCTGAAGCGGTTTCTTGGCATTGCTCTACCAAGTAGGCAATCCCTGCCAACGGTTGCGGTGGGTTGCGCTGGGTAAATATCCAACCCGCTTGCATCCGTGCCTGTGCCAGTAAAAGCGCTTTGCGAAATCCGCTGACCACAGCGCGGTGGTTAACCGCATCCAAACTTAAACGGCGCAGCTCGTTGCCTATCTCACCGTAAATCAACCCTGCCGCCAAAATCGCTGAGCGACAGTCACGCGGCAACTCCGCAATGCCAGCCATCGAACGTTTGTAAAGGCGATCGGCTTCGTCCAGCACGCGGCTGATGACACGTTGCACCGCTGGGTTGCAGTCTGGGTGAGCCATCCAAGTGGCAGGCTCCAAGCCCTCTTCGCGCATCCATTGGAGTGGCAAGTAAATCCGTTGGTTGCGCGCATCTTCACCGACATCGCGTGCAATATTGGTCAGTTGCATGGCCACACCCAGCTCGCATGCACGGGCCAATGTGCTGGCCTGCTGGGGACCCATGATCCAACACATCATGGCGCCTACACTGCCTGCCACACGTGCGGCGTAGCCATGCAGGTCTTCCATGGTTTCGTATTGGCGGCCGTGACCGTCCCACGCAAAACCGTCGAGCAAGGCGTCGAGCAAATGGCGCGGCAGCGCATGACGCTGCACCACGATGCACAAGGCACGGTCTTCCACCGTGTCCATCGGTGTGCCTGCGTAAATCCGGTCCAAGCGATGGTGCAAGACGCGCAAACTGTCTTCGATCACACCACCTTGGTCGACCATGTCATCAGCCACTCTGCAAAAAGCATACAAAGCGATCGAGGCAGAGCGAACACGTGGCGGTAAAAAACGGCTGGCTGCGAAAAAAGTTTTCGAGCCCCCGCGCATCATCTCGACACAGGCGTCAAGGTCGTCGTCAGCTTGGTCAGTGAACGGCAAAGGCATGGGGGACCACCTCTTCTAATAATTTGGCTGACATCAATACGCTGGGAACACCTGCACCTGGTTGGCTGCTCGCGCCCACCATGAATAAATTTTTCACATCTTCACTGCGGTTGTGGGGCCTGAACCATGCACTTTGTGTGAGTACCGGTTCGAGACCAAAACCTGCGCCTTGGTAAGACCACAAGCGGTCTTGAAAATCTTGCGGTGTGGTGACTTTGGAGCTCACCACATGCTGTTGCAAATCGGGCAACACCGCATCTTGCAAGACCGTGGCGATGGCCATGCGGTACTGTTCGCTGATGGCAGACCAATCGGTGCCACTGCTCAAATTGGGCACCACCGACAAGGCATAAAAACTGTCGCAACCCGCGGGCGCCAAAGAAGGGTCGGTGGCGGTGGGGCGGTAAAGGTACAGGCTGAAGTCTTTGGCCAGGGTGTGGTTTTTGAAAATATCTTGCAACAGGCCTTTGTAACGTGGCCCGAGCACCATCATGTGGTGGGGTACATCGGGGTATTGGCGGTCTGTGCCGAAATACCATACAAACAAACCCGAGGAATACTGTCCCTTGGCGATGCGCTGGTTGGTCCAGCGTTTGCGGTGTTGGGGTTCAACCAAGTGGCGATAGGTCCAGGCCGCATCACCGTTGCTGACCACGATGTCAGAAGCAATGAATTCACCGTTGGCCAATTCGACACCAACCGCTGCGCCGTTTTCCACACGGATACGGGTGACTGGGGTGTTGTAGCGAATAGGGATGTTGCGCTCTTGAATCAAATTCACCAAGGCTTGCACGATGGCGCCAGTGCCGCCCATGGCCGAATGCACACCCCAGCGGTTTTCCAAAATATGGATGAGCGAATAGACACAGGTCACTGAAAACGGGTTGCCACCGATCAGCAAGGGGTGAAAGCTCATGACGATGCGCAGCTTGGGGTGTTTGATGTACTGCGCCACCATGGCGTAAATCGACCGCCATGCCTTCATTCGCATCAAATTGGGCATGGCTTTGACCAGTTTAGAAACCGAGTCAAAGGCAATCATGCCCATTTCTTGAAAGCCCAATTGAAAGCATTGCTCAGACGCTTTCATCAGCTTTTGAAAACCCGCCACATCCTCGGGGCTGAATTTGGCGACTTCGGCCAGCATGGCTTGTTCGTCGTTGCTGTAGTCAAAGTGGGTGCCATCGTCAAAACGGATTCGGTAAAAAGGGGACATCAAGCGCAGGTCCACATGGTCTTTCATGTGTTTACCGCACAGGGTGAACAACTCTTCAATCAAATACGGCAGGGTGATGATGGTGGGGCCTGCATCAAAGGTAAAGCCGTCTTGCTTGTGCACATAAGCACGTCCACCGGCCATGTCCAGTTTTTCAAAAATCTGTACCTGGTAGCCCTTGACGCTTAAGCGAATCGCGGCGGCCAAGCCGCCAAAGCCGCTGCCGATGATGATGGCGCGGCGTGGTTGTTGGGGCACTTTGAATCTGCCACGGTCGTCGGTTGTTTTGAAAGCATTCATGCAGGGTCGCCACGGTTGGGTAAAACCACCGGCACCACGGGAGAGATGTCTGAGGAAGTGGCGTTCAGGCTGTAAGGGCTGCGTTTCATGGCCCAGCCCCACAGTTTTTGCAAGGGAAGGGCAAACACCATCAACAAATGCTCAATGATGGCCAACCCCAGCAAGGAAGACAACAAGACCCAGGCCGCATTGACCAAGACCAAACCGCTTTGCACTTCCCACACCATCCAGCCCCAGGTCACACAAGAAGCACCCATGGTGAGGAAAAAACACAGGGTCACAGGGGCTTGTTTGAAATAGCTGCCGATGTAGCGCAAATGCACTGGCAGGTATTGCTCGCCAACAAAAGGCACGCCAAAAAACAAATTCAACTTGGCACTCAGGCGCATACACCACAGCAAGGCAAAGGTGCACAAGGCCATGTGGTTGGGGTGACCTTGCTGCAAGGCCAGCAATACCCCAAAGTTAAAAAGCAGTGCCAACTCGTGGTGAAGCAACACCTGCACGGATTGAACAAAGCGCTGACGCCCCGTCAAACCTGGGTCTAGCACCTCACGCCGAGGGCCGGTGAGCCAGCCAGTGAGAAAGGCCATCTCGTGCCAGCTCCACATGGCAATGACGCTCACAAAACCAATATAGGCATTGAGCACGGTGTGCGAGCGCATGCTGATGGCAGCCGTCCATAGGCTCAAGCCCAACAAAAAACTCAGTCCAAACATGCTCCAGCGAAATGTCGCCGCAGGCAGACGCACCAGCCACAAAATCGCACCCGTACCCAGCCACCAGCTGAATACCGAGAACAGGGCTGCGCCCAAAATGGACGAGAAGAAATCCATCATGCCAGCATCGCCCTACCAGGCGGGTTGAACCCGAATTTGGGCAGGCAAGGCATTGCGTTTGACAGGAAGCAGGTAGAGACGACCAAACGTCCACACCGCTTGCAGGGCGGTGGTTGCGCGCAACACGGTGCCGATCACGCCACCGCGCTCCTTGGCTTTGGCATTGGCGATGGACAGGTCAACCAAGCGCGTCATGCCAGCACGGAAAGTGGGGTGGTCAATATCGACTTCAACAGGGAATACTTGGCGTGCAATTTCAGAGGTGATGCGAAACACCTCGTAGTCGTACTCGGTGGATTTGAAACCCATGGCTTCGTGCAACAGCGGACGGGTATGGTCGCGCACATACATGGTGGCGTACACCGCCAAAATGAAGAAGCGGATCCACAGCAAATTCAAACCACTTAACAAGTTGGGCTGGGCGCGCATGATCAATGCAAACGATTCTCCATGACGAAACTCGTCATTGCACCAGCGCTCAAACCAGCGAAAGATGGGGTGAAAACGCTTGTCAGGGTGGCGCTCGAGTTGGCGAAATATGGTGATGTAGCGCGCGTAGCCAATCTTTTCAGACAAGTAGGTGGCGTAAAAAATGTATTTGGGTTTGAAGAAGGTATAGGCTTTGGTGCGCTTGAGTTGGCCCAGATCGATACCCAGGTCAAAGTCTTTCAACGACTGGTTGATAAACCCTGCATGGCGCGATTCGTCACGGGCCATATAGGTCATCAATTGTTTGATGTCGGGGTTGTCGATGTTCTTGCGGATTTCGTTGTACAAGATGCAACCCGAAAATTCCGAGGTGAGTGAACTGATCAAGAAATCCAAAAACTCTTGCCGCATTTCCGGTGAGAGCTGCGGCATCAGTGTCTTGACTTCTTCAGCAAACTCGGCATCGCGTTGAAAGTGATCGTGGTTGTTGTCTCCCTCGTACTCTTTCATCATGACATCCCACTCGGCGCGCACAGAATCGACATTGAGGCGGTCCATGGCGGCGAAATCGGTGGTGTAAAAACGCGGACTCAGCACCGTGTTGCGAACCGCCTTGGCATTGGCGTCGGCGGCGCTTTCCACATTGCCTATAAGCAGTTCTACATGGTCGAAATCTAAGGATGCGGTGGTGGTCATGGGTTACTCCTGAGAGGCTTGCGTCGTGGGTTGCAACTTGGCAAATGAAGCCATGTTGGTTGGTCCAAAAGATTCCAAATTGATACGTTGTCCGGTTGCGGGGTCTAGCAAGGTCAGGCGGCCATCGGTGTGGCCGATGAGTTCAAACGCTGGGCCTGAACCGATGCCGCGGCGCATGCGCTCGCGCGAGAGCGTGCGCAAAATACCTCGCACAAAGCCTTGCTCGCCGCTGTAGCGTGTGATCTCTGTGTGGGACTGACCCTCCATCACCGCCACATCGCCATTCGGGCGGTCCTCAAAACGCAAGGTACGTTGCCAACTGATGGGGTTGTGCTCTTGTGGAATTTCCATGCCTTGGCCACGCAACAAGGCAACGACCAAAAACACGCTGGATAAAAAGCCAACAAATATCCAACCGGTTAACGCATGGCGACCGGGCAATCCATTGTTGGCAAGGGTATTCATGTGGCTAGCTCTGAAGAAGGAACTGACAAGGGGTTGACTTGCGTAGCGGCAACATCACCCAGCATCACAGGCACATGGGGATTGACGGCTTGCCATGCTTGCAAGAGGCGTTCGCTCACCGCGGCCACGTGGGGTATGCAACGCAAACTGGGTTCAGGGTGACGCAGTGCCCAAGGGCGCGCATGGGGCCACAGGTTGAGCCAAGCGATGTGGTCATTTCCCGCCAGCTTCAGGGCAATGTCACCCGTACCGTCTGCGTGGGTTTTAAGCGAGGCGCCAGCCAACATACGCAGTGGCAAATTGAAGGTCAGTGTCAACACCACGCCGATGCGCATGACCATGCGCTTATTGGTCAAGGTGTACAGCGCGGTGCGCGCCGTCAGCCAAGCCATCAGGCTGAGAATGCCCAGCGACAAGCTGCTGAGGACCAAGCTCAACAACAAGGGCTTGAAAAGATTTCGCTCGGGTTCACCCAGCAGGTAAGTGGCTTGCAACAGCATCATGGCAGCAAAATACCAAGCCAGTGTTCGAACATGAAAAACATGGACAGCGACGTGTCGCCACTGCGGTGCACCTTGCCACAAGAGACGTTCGTCAGCGGGCAAGGGCTCAGGCAGCCCAGGTGCTGCCTCAAACTCGTGTTCGTGGTGCGGATTGATGTTCAAAACAGTGGCTCCTGACGTTCGGGTGTGGCGTACAAGGTGCCAGCACCGTAATAGGCGGTGATTTTTTCTTCCTCTAGCAAGGTGATTTGTTCCATGCTTTTGGTTTTGGGGACATTGCCAAACTGTGAGGCCAAGATGGCACCCACAAACACACCACTGGCCTTGATGCGCGAGAAGGTCATGGGCAAGAGCACGGTTTCACCCGTCTTCAGGCTGACCTCCAAATAGCGGAACATCAATTCCGCGCGGTCAATCCACAAGTCTTTGACGGTGCCCGCCAGTTGCTTGTCAGCGCCGTACACAGGCAGGCCGCGTGGATCGACGTCAGGCGACATCACGCCGTGGTCGGCAGCGATGCGCAGTGGCACGATCTTGATGTGGTTGCCGTGGTAGAGGTCGGGCGTGTCTGCGCGTGCGGCCCAGCCACCGGGGCCCACACCTGCCAACAAAGGGTCACCCACAGGCTCTAAAGGCGCACCCAAAAAGCGGTGTGTGGGTTGTGCAGAATAAGTGCCATCGACGCGGTTGACATCGGGTGCCAACACTTCGCGACCATCCGCGAGTTTGAAAACCTTGGGCTCAGGCACGGGCCAACCCACTTGCACAGGGCCACCTTGCAAGTGGCCGTTGTCCATGGGATAGCCCTCACGGTGGTTTTCACGCAAGAGGTAATAAATCAAACCCGCAAAAAACGCCCAAAACATGTACAGCACGATTTGTGCAACGTCAACATACTGGGTAATAGCACCTGTTCCCATGGCAAGTCTCCTTGAAGTGCGCCTAACAAAAACAATCAACCTGGCAGTTCTGCCAGCCCTAATCCTGCAGACCTTGGTGCCAATGTCGGCCGACGGCTGACCAAGGGCCCCAAAGCCACCAACACCACAAACATCATGACCATCTCGGTCTGAAACACAAAGTTATAGCCAGTGACATCCGAGACCAGTACCTCACCCAGACGCCCCTGTGTCGCCATTTGCCCGACCACATCGCGGGCAACACCACCCAAGGCCATGGCCACGCCTGAGGCGGTGGCTTGCACCGCACCCCAGGCACCCAAGACCATGCCGGATTGCTCTGCGTGTGTCATCTCCATGGCGGTCAACAACATGCCCACCGAAAACAAACCACCACCAAAACCAATCAGTGCGGCACCTGCTTGAAACATCACTGCCGAACCCAGTGGGGCGGAAAAGATCACACAGGCAAAAGCGGGCAAACCCAAGAGTGCACCGATGGCTGACAAACGCACTGCATCGATCGAACGCAGCAAGCGGGCCGAGAGCGCAAAGGCCAAGAGCGCGCCCCCTGCACTCAAGGCCGTCAGGCCGCTGGTCAGTCCTACGCCCAATCCCAAAACGTGACCGCCATAAGGTTCAAGCACGATGTCTTGCATGCTGAAAGCCGCCGAGCCCAAACCCACAGTCCATAAAAAACGCTTCATGTGCGGCACAGCCATCAGTGTTTGCCAATTGTTGGAAAACCCATCGGGTTCACGCGCACCCCGTCTGGCACCGCGTGCCTCTTGTTTCCACAATGAAATCAGGTTGATGAAGATAACCAGACTGGCACAGCCCTGTACCACTTGGATCAAACGTAGCGGAGAGAAATTCACCAAGCTCACGCTCAGCAGGGTGCTGCCCAAGATCAGGCCGACCAACAGCATGGCGTAGAGCAAAGCCACCACGCGGGGCCGTTTGTCTTCGGGCGCGACATCGGTAGCCAAGGCCAAGCCCGCGGTTTGGGTGATTTGCATGCCTGCACCGACCACCAAGAATGCCAAGATCGCGCCTATGCGACCCACCCATACATAGCCTTCGCGCGGTTCGCTCAGGTTCATCAAGGCAAACGGCATGATGGCCAAACCACCAAACATCAGCAAACTGCCCATCCACATGTATGGAATGCGACGCAACCCCAAGGCTGAAGGGTGGGTGTCGCTGCGGTAGCCAATCAAGGCACGCAGGGGCGCAAACACCAAGGGCAAGGCCACTGAAATTGCCACCCATGCGGCGGGAATCTCCAACTCCACAATCATGACCCGGTTCAAGGTGCCGACCAACAGGGCCATGGTTAAACCGATAGAAAGCTGAAACATGGCCAGTCGAAACATCCTCCCCAATGGCAGTTCGCTCGATGCCGCATCGGCAAACGGCACGTACTGCAGCATGATGGATTTGACCCATGCGGGAGGACGAAAAGACAGCTTCATGTGCGCTTCCACTCCCAGGCTTGTGAAGTGTAAAAACCACTGGAGACGCGCTGCATGCGGCCAGGACGCCAGCCGTGTTCGCGCACCGCGCGTTCGATGTACACATGCAAAGTGGTTTTGCGGGTCGGTGCCAACTGCGGTGAGCGGTCGCTGCGCGGGAACAAGCGGCCCATGGCATGGGCCACCGCCAGCAACGGTGAGTGCGGCGCAAAGGTGAACAGCACTGAGCCGCGAGTGCGTTGTGTCAAGGCCTCTACCGCATTGGCAATGGTTGGGGTGTCGTAGTGAATGAGCGAGTCCATGCACACCACATGGTCGAACTCGCCATGCTCGGCAGACAACATATCACCCGCCAAAAACGTGATGCTGCCGCCTTTGGCGCTGAGCGTGGGGTCGGTGAGCAGGTCTTGCGCATGGCGCTCGCGGGCCAAGTTGACCAAGGTGGGCGAGAGGTCGATGGCCAGCACCTGTGCGCCACGCCGCATGGCCTCTTGGGCCAAAGCACCAGTGCCGCAACCGGCGTCGAGCAAGCGCAGGCCGCGCATGTCCTCGGGCAGCCACGACAACAAGGTGTGGCGCATTGCATCGCGGCCACGGCGCACGGTGGCGCGGATGCGGCCCACGGGTGCGTTGGAGGTCAGCACCTCCCAAGCTTTGGCGGCGGTGCGATCAAAGTAATGCTCGATCTCGCCGCGCCGTGCGACATAACTGGCTTGGTTCATCTCAGTCAAATCCCAACAAATCAAAAATATCGCGGTCTTTCATGGGGATGGAAGGCAGCGGGTCCGAGCCAGCCCACAAGGCCGCGGCCAAGCGCATGTACTCGTCTTGCACGGCCTTGATGGCCGGCGTGGCTTCCAACTCGAACATGGTGCATTTCTGCAAACGGCTTTTGCGGATTTCGTCGAGCATGGGGAAGTGCGCCATGTTTTTCAAACCCGTGACCGCGTTGAACTTGTCGACTTGGTCGGTGTCGTCGCTGCGGTTGACGATGACGCCGCCCAAACGCACGTTGTAGTTTTTCGACTTGGCACCGATGGCTTGCACGATGCGGTTCATGGCGAAGATGGAATCAAAGTCGTTGGCGGTGACGATGAGTGCGCGGTCGGCGTGTTGCAAGGGGGCGGCAAAGCCACCGCACACCACATCGCCCAGCACGTCAAAGATGACCACGTCGGTGTCTTCCAGCAAGTGGTGTTCTTTCAAGAGCTTGACGGTTTGTCCCACCACATAGCCGCCGCAACCCGTGCCCGCAGGTGGGCCGCCGGCCTCGACGCACATCACACCGTTGTAGCCTTGAAACACAAAGTCTTCGACGCGCAGCTCTTCGGCATGGAAGTCCACGGTTTCCAGCACATCAATCACGGTGGGCAGCATTTTTTTGGTGAGTGTGAAGGTGCTGTCGTGTTTGGGGTCACAACCAATTTGCAACACCCGCTTGCCCAGTCTGGAAAAGGCGGCCGACAGGTTGGAGGAGGTGGTGCTTTTGCCAATGCCGCCTTTGCCGTAAATGGCAAACACCTTGGCATTGCCGATCTTGACGCTGGGGTCGAGTTGCACTTGCACGCTGCCCTCGCCGTCGGGACGGCCGCCGCGTTTGATTTGGCTGACGGGGATGGTGGCGGTTTCAATCATTGGGTGGACTCCTGTGGGACTTCAGCGGCTGAAATGAGCCTTGGCTTCGTACATGGTTTCCACCGTGATGCGCGCAACACCGCGCTCACGGGCGAAAATTTCGGTGTTGCGACGCGCTTTGCCACGTACAAAAAATGGGATTTTTTTGAGTTCTTTCTCAGCTTCCGGCGCCCAACTGCTTTCGTTGCTGGCAACGGTTTCAGCGCCGACAGTGGTCGGGGATGGCAACTCAATGTGGCCCGTGTTGTGCGCGAGCGGTTCAACGACGGGCACCGCTGCTTTGGCTGGCGCGCCATGGCCTGAACCAAGATGCGAAGGCGCTGCGCCGTCATGGAATTCAAAGTCTTCACGGAACATGCCCAAGAGGTGTTCTTCCAGCCCCATCATCAATGGGTGTACCCAGGTGTCGAACAAAACATTCGCACCCTCAAAACCCATTTGCGGCGCGTAACGCGCAGGAAAATCTTGTACATGCATGGGCGCAGAAATGACCGCACAGGGCACGCCCAAGCGCTTGGCAATGTGGCGCTCCATTTGGGTACCCAAGAGCAACTCGGGGTGCATGGCTTTGACGGCGTCTTCCACTTCCAAATAGTCGTCGGTGATCAAGGCTTCGATGCCATACAGCTTGGCTGCGTCACGTACCTCGCGCGCGAACTCACGGCTGTAAGTGCCCAAGCCCACCACTTCAAAGCCCATTTCTTGGTGCGCCACGCGCGCGGCGGCGATGGCATGGGTGGCGTCACCAAACACAAACACCCGTTTGCCTGTCAGGTAGGTCGAGTCCACCGATTTGGCATACCACTTGGCGCGCGAGTCTTGACGGTAGTCCGCCAGGGTTTTGCCGCTGCCGTTCAAGCCTGCGAGTGTGCGCACTTCTTCAATGAAATCCAGGGTGCCGTTGACGCCGTAGGGAATGGTTTGGGTAAAGGGTTGCGCGCATTGGCGTTGCAACCATTGGGCGGTTGTGCGCGCCAGTTCGGGATAGAGCACCACGTTGAAATCCGCCTCCCCCAAACGTCTGACATCGGCAACGCTGGCGTTCAAAGGCGCAACCACATTGACTTGGATACCCAGCTCTTGCAGGAGTGACTGAATTTCTTTGACATCGTCGCGGTGGCGAAAGCCCAAAGCGGTGGGACCCAAAATATTGCAGCTTGGCGTGCGACCGGCCAGCGGTGTGCGTGTGTTGCCTGGGGGCACCAAGGCGCGCACCAAGTGGTAAAAAGTTTCCGAGGCACCCCAGTTTTCTTTGCGCTGATAAGCGGGCAACTCCAGCGGCACAACAGGTATAGGCAGGTTCAAGGCCAGCGCCAAACCGCCTGGGTCGTCTTGGATCAGCTCGGCGGTGCAAGAAGCCCCTACCAGCATGGCCTTGGGTTTGAAGCGTTCGTTGGCTTCACGTGCGGCGGTTTTGAACAACTCGGCGGTGTCGCCGCCCAAATCGCGCGCTTGGAAGGTGGTGTAGGTGACGGGTGGACGGCGGGGCAAACGCTCGATCATGGTGAACAACAAATCGGCGTAGGTGTCGCCCTGCGGGGCGTGCAACACATAGTGCACATCGGTCATGGCCGTGGCCACACGCATTGCGCCTATGTGTGGCGGTCCTTCGTATGTCCAGAGGGTGAGTTGCATGGTGTGTGCCTTATGCAGCCAGTTTGATGCGACGACGCAAGGGGCGGCTGAACAACTCGGCCAAATCGGCCGCTTGCTCGTAACCTTGGATGGGGGTGAAGACCAACTCAATCGCCCACTTGGTGGTCAAGCCTTGCGCTTCCAAGGGATTGGCCAGTCCTAGGCCACAGACCACCAAATCGGGCGCTGCTGCATGGCAGCGATCGAGCTGGTTTTCCACGTGCTGACCTTCGGTGATGTGTGAGCCTGCAGGCAACAAGGCCAGCTCTTCAGCCATGAGCTTGCGATGCAAATACGGTGTGCCAATTTCATCGAGCACCATGCCCAACTCGCGGCTGAGAAAACGCGCCAGCGGGATTTCCAATTGCGAGTCTGGAAAGAAAAAGATTTTTTTGCCTTCAAGGTGGACTTTTTGGCGGGCCAATGCAGCCTCAGCACGTTGGCGAGGCGCGCGTGTCACCGCTTCAAAGGTGTCTGGGTCGATACCCCATGCGCTGGCCGCCGCTCTCAACCAGGCGGTCGTGCCTTCAGCACCCAAGGGAAAAGGAGCCGCCAAGCGCTGTGCGCCTCGCGATTCAAGCGCCAAGGTGGTGTCAGCCAAAAACGGCTGGGCCAATAAATAGCGGGTTTCTGCGCCAATTTCGGGCAGTTCGGTGCTGTTGCGAGGCGGGAAGAAATCAACCGCTGTGATACCCATGTCGGCCAACAAACGGCGCATTTGGTCTTCCACCACATCGGCCAAGGTGCCCACGACCAGCAGCCGTTTGCCACGCCCCGGCGGCAGGGTCGGCAACAAAGGCACCAATGCGTGCAAGCAAGCATCTTCGCCTTGGGTGAAGGTGGTTTCGATGCCGCTACCCGAATAGTTCAACACCCGAACGGTGGGGTTGTGTGCCCGGCTCAAACGTTCGGCCGCACGCGATAAATCGAGTTTAATGACCTCGGAGGGGCAAGAGCCCACCAAGAACAGGGTGCGAATATCGGGGCGACGGCTGAGCAGCTTGTGGACGACCTTATCGAGTTCGTCGTTGCAGTCGGCCAAACCTGCCAAATCACGTTCATCGATGATGGCCGTGCCAAAACGCGGTTCGGCAAAAATCATCACCCCAGCGGCAGACTGTATGAGGTGGGCACAGGTGCGTGAGCCCACCACCAAAAAGAAGGCGTCTTGAATTTTGCGGTGCAACCAAATAATGCCAGTCAAGCCACAAAACACCTCGCGTTGGCCTTTTTCGGTTCGCACAATGGGGTCACCGCAACCCGCGGCATCGCTTCGGATGGGTATGACGGCATTCATGCGGCCATCTCCTTTTGCAAGGCCAAAGTGGCGCGTTCTTGGATGCGTGCCGCTTTGAGTTTCCACAAGAATTGCCCTGCATTGATGGCATAGGCGGTGTAGGCCGCCAAGGCTAACCAAAGTTGATCGCGGGTGGTCATGCTGCCCGTAAAGAGTGCCCATAAATAGGCTGTGTGCAGGCCCAACACCAAGAAGCTAAAGACGTCCTCCCAAAAGAAGGACTTGGCAAACAACCATTTGTCGAACACCACTTTTTCCCAAATAGAACCGGTCACCATGATGGTGTAGAGCACCAAGGTCTTGAACACCACCGACCAGACCGCCAAGGTTTCGCCTTGGCCAGTGACCATGAAGCGGGTGATCAGGCACACGCTGACGCCAAAAACGATGAATTGAAAAGCCGCCAAAAAGCCTTGAACAGGCGTCCAAATGGTGTTGTCGCGGCGAACGCGTTCTTCTGGCGTGTACAAACCGGCACTGATGACGGTGGTGGCTTGGTTCATGGTTGCAGGGTTCTTTTCAAAGTCGATTAACTTTAGAGGCCTAAGCGCATAGTGTCAACTTAAATTGACGTTATTTAATAGTGACAGTCATGGGGTTTTCCCTAGGGTAAATGTGTCCAAAAAATATGACACTTGGACAACTTTTGCATGCTGTGACCATTCCAGGGCGAGATAAACGACATGAATTCCCAACAAAGGCAAGCGATGTTTGCGCCCATACACATGGCGCTGAGACAGCTTGTGATCCCGCAATTGCTGCACCATTCGGCGCTTGAGCCCTTGGATCGCGATATGGTTTTGCTGCAAAGTCAGCGCTTGGCCAAGGCTTGTTTGTCGCGCGAGCCGCGCGTGGTTGAAAACTGTGTCTTGAACATGTTTGAACAAGGCATTGGTTTAGAGACCTTGTTTTTGCAAACCATTCCCAATGCTGCGCGGCTGTTTCATGATTGGTGGGCCCAAGATGAGATCGACTTTGTCGCGGTCACCCAAGCCAGTTACCGCTTGCAAGAATTGGTCTATTACCTGAGTCCCGAGTTCGTTTTGTCGGGCCCCAAATCGGCGGTGCCAGCCAACCATGTGGCCTTGTTGGTGAATACGCCCCAATCGCAACACTCGCTGGGTTTGCTGATTTTGTCGCAGTATTTCAAGCGCTATGGTTGGCAGGTATTGGGCAGTTCGACTTGGCGCGAGGCCGATATGCTCACCGCCGTGCAATCCAGCGCTGTCGATGTGGTGGGCATTTCTGTGTCCGATGAGCGGCGGATGGGCTATGTAAAGCAACTGATTGCCACACTGCGGCAAGCGTCCAGTAACGCCGCATTGTTGGTGATGGTGGGCGGCCCCTTGCTGCTCAAACACCCCCATTTGGCCCAATGGTTGGGCGCTGATTTCTCGAGCATGCATGCGGACCAAGCGCAGTTGATGGCCATGCAACAGGTTGAACAAACACGTAAGAAGCAGGGAAAAACTTCAGAGTTGGCGGTTGGGTGATGTTTCAGTCTCGCGTAAGCATCGGCATAGAATACGCGCGTCTTGTCACTCTGTGTCTCTGTGTTTGCCAGAAGGTTTGGCGCTGTTCACCATTCCACATGTAAAGCATTAAAGCCTTCTGATCATCTTGAATACACCTGAACTTACCCCCTTGCATTTACAGCAGCTACTGCCAGCCATGGTTGACGTCCTCATGGTCTTGGATGCGCAAGCCCAGGTTGTAGAGGTCTCTGTTTTTGGCAAAGATTTGCAATCCCTCAAGCTTGGCGAGTGGACGGGTAAACCCCTGCAGGAATTCATCAGTTTTGACAGCCAAGAGAAATTCAAGTCGATTTGGGACTTGATCGGGAAGTCGGATGCGCCCGTGTGGCGCCACCTGAATTTCCTCTCGGCCCAAGGCCAAGACCTGCCTTTGCAGGTGAGTTTGTTGACCCAAGCCAAAGACAACACCGTGTGGTTGTTTGGCCGTGATTTAAGCAACGTGTCGCAAATGCAAAGCCGCTTGGTCGAAGCGCACCAATCCATGGAGCGCGACTTTTTGCGCTTGCGTCACATGGAGGCGCGTTACCGTTTGCTGTTTGAATCGGTGGCGGACCCGATGATGGTGGTGGATGTGGCGCAACGCCGTGTCATGGAGGCCAATAACGCAGCACAGTTGCTGTTCAAAGACCTCAATCGCAAATTGCCTGGCACAGATGTGGCGCAATTGTTCGATCCGGCCAAGCGCGAAGCATTAGATGTATTGCTGCGACAAGCGCAAACCACGGGACGCATGGAGTCCGCGCGGGTGCGTTACCTCAAGGCAGACCGAGATTGCAATTTGCATGCATCGGTGTTTGTGCAAGAGGGTGGGCCGCAATACCTGTTGCGTTTACAGGCTTTGAGCGTGCAGCAAACCAGCCAAACCGAGCAACCTGTCATGCACTGGTTCCACCATGCACTGGACCAGGCGCCCATGGGTTTTGTGGTGGCCGATCGGTTGGGCACGGTGTTGGCCAGCAACCCCGAGTTTTGCAGCATGGTGGGTGTGGCTTCGCACACCATGTTGGTCAACCGCAGCTTGGAAGACTGGTTGGCCAGAGGCGGCGTCGATCTGGGTGTGTTGCTGACCAATCTGCGCCAAATGCGCACACTGCGTAGCTTTGCCACCGATTTGCGCAGCTCGGTCGGGGTGCTGATTCCTGTCGATATTTCTGCTGTGACCTTGAACGGTGACGATCCCACCTACGGGTTTTTCTTTCATGAACTCTCGGGCAACCGCAGCCGAGACAGCCTGCCTGCCAGTGGCGGCATGGCGGATTCAGTGGCGCAGTTGTCGCAATTGGTGGGTCGCATGCCCATGAAAGAAATCGTGGGTGAAACCAGCACCATGATCGAGCGCATGTGTATCCAGGCCGCTTTGGAGTTGACCCAAAACAACCGGGCCTCTGCGGCGGAAATGCTGGGCTTGTCGCGCCAGAGTTTGTATGTGAAGTTGCACCGCTATGGCATGGTTGCCGAAGATGAGTCAGAGTAAACCCTAGGTCGACCTCAAAAAGCGTCAACTTAGATTGACATTTATTTCTGTCAAATGAAAAATGGGAAGTATGGCGCTTCCCCAACCCTCTGCTGTTTTACAGCTTCTCAAGCCCGTTACCTGGTTTCCGCCCATGTGGGCGTTTGCCTGTGGCGCGGTGTCTTCGGGGCAGTCCTTGGCCGACCATTGGGCCTTGGTCCTCAGTGGCGTGGTGTTGGCAGGCCCTATGGTCTGCGCATGCAGTCAAGCGGTGAACGACTGGTTTGACCGCCATGTCGACGCCATCAACGAACCCCAACGACCCATTCCCTCGGGGCGAATACCTGGGCGCTGGGGCTTGTACATCGCCATCGTTTGGACCTTGTTGTCCATGCTGTGGGCGTGGCAGTTGGGTACATGGGCGTTTCGCGCAACTTTGCTGGCGCTGGCTTTGGCATGGGCCTACAGCGCTCCCCCGTTTCGCTTCAAACAAGACGGCTGGATTGGCAACGCGGCTTGCGCCCTCAGCTATGAGGGCCTGGCGTGGATCACTGGCGCGGCAGTCATGCTTGGCGGCGCCATGCCAGACGCCCACATCCTGACATTGGCCTTGCTCTATAGCTTGGCGGCACACGGCATCATGACCTTGAATGACTTCAAAGCCATCGAGGGTGATCGGCAAATGGGTGTGTGGTCACTGCCGGTGCAGCTCGGCGTCAAAGGCGCAGCAGGCACGGCTTGTTGGGTCATGTTGCTGCCGCAGTTTGTCGTGGTGGCTTTGTTGCTGTCATGGGGTTTGTTGCCCTACGCGGTGGCGGTGTTGTTGTTGATTTACGCGCAGACGCCTTTGATGATGCGATTCATGCGGGACCCCGTGGGTCGCGCTTTGCATCTGAGTGCCTTCGGCGTGCCATTGCTGGTCGCCGGCATGATGGTGAGCGCTTTCGCTTGGCGCAACGCCCCCCAACACATTCTGGTGTCGCAGACGTACGCCATTCCCTTTTCTATAGCCCAATCCTCTCAGGAGCACGCGCATGCAAAACTTGACCTATGACGTGGTGGTGGTCGGCGGAGGGCCCTCTGGCGCTACCGCAGCCGATGACTTGGCCAAACTGGGGCGACATGTGTTGTTGCTGGACCGGCAAGGGCGCATCAAGCCTTGTGGCGGTGCGATACCGCCGCGCCTCATCAAAGATTTCGAGATCCCCGACGAACTCTTGGTGGCCAAAGCGCGTGCCGCGCGCATGGTTTCGCCTACAGACAAAAAAGTCGATATTCCCATCGAGGGCGGCTTTGTGGGCATGGTTAACCGCGACCAATTTGACGAATGGTTACGGGTGCGCGCAGAGAACCACGGCGCAGTAAGACAGCGCGGTGTTTTTGACAAACTCAGTCGTGATGACGATGGCGTGAGTCGCGTGCATTTCACCATTCGCACCGACGATGGTTTGGAAAAAGCAGCCAGCGTGCGTGGGCGCTGCATCATCGGTGCCGATGGCGCGCGCTCTGAGGTGGCACGCCAAGCAGTGCCTGGTGCGGAAAAAACCAAATATGTGTTTGCCTACCACGAGATCGTCAAAACGCCCGAAGACATGGTGCAAACCGAGTCCGACCCCTCGCGTTGTGATGTGTACTACCGAGGCAGTTTGTCCCCCGATTTTTATGGCTGGGTCTTCCCCCATGGCGACACCATGAGCGTCGGAACCGGCAGCGCTGACAAAGGCTTTTCACTGCGCAGCGCGGTGGGACGTTTGCGCGATGCGGCAGGCTTGCAGCACGCAACAGTATTGCGCCGTGAAGGTGCGCCCCTGCCCATGAAACCACTGCCGCGCTGGGACAACGGTCGCGATGTGGTGTTGGCAGGAGACGCCGCAGGTGTGGTGGCACCTGCCTCGGGTGAAGGCATTTACTACGCCATGCTGGGTGGGCGCCTCGCCGCTGATGCCGTCCATGCGTGCTTGCTGCAACGCAATCCCGCTGCTTTGAAGCAGGCCCGCAAGCGTTTCATGAAAGACCACGGCACGGTGTTTTGGGTGCTGGGCATCATGCAGTATTTTTGGTACAGCACCGATAAACGCCGCGAAAGTTTTGTGAAGATGTGCGAAGACAAAGATGTGCAAAAACTCACCTTTGATTCCTACATGAACAAAAAACTGGAGCGCAAAAAACCCATGGCCCATGTGAAAATTTTCTTCAAAGACATGGCGCATTTGATGGGCATGGCCAAGACCTGAGGATATTTTTTACCGCTAGGCTTCTGACAGCAAGGTTTGCACATACTGCGAGCACCGCAAGGGAGCTTCTTCGTGCACCAAATGACCGTAGCCCGCCCAGTTTTCCACGTGGCCGTCTGACAGCAAGGCCAGTGCCTGCTGGGCTTGCGCCGGTGGCACGGCACGGTCCTTGTTGCCGACCAAGATATGCACCGGGCAATGCAATTGGCGCAGCATGTCTGGGCCCACCGACAAGTCCCAAGCAGCCATCATTTTCAAAGCGCCTTGGGCGTGTTCGGGGCTGGCGACCAACTGGGCATACAGCGCCTTGCCCCTGTCGTCCAGCACCGAACCGGTGCTCTCTAGCAACTTCTCCAGCATGCCAGGGGAACTGGCTTGCTTGGCAAACCATTGGGGAACATACGAGGTCAGCGCCAACAGTTTGGCGGTGGGTGGAAACAGCAATCCCGCCAAACCAGGCAATGGCAACCAAGCCGGGTTGATACCGATGAATTTGCGCGGTGAGAGGCCATGGTCCACCACCATCCGCGCGGCAATGGCCGCACCGGCCGAATGGCCTACCAACACCTCTGCCCTGACCGCCAGCGTTTGCAGCAAGGCGTGCAAGCTGGTGGCCATGCCGGTGAGCGACATGCCTTGGCCTGAGGCAAGCGAGCTGAACCCATGCCCTGGCAAATCCACCAACCAGACCTGGGCGTTTTCGGCCAATGGCCACAACAGGTCGCGCCAGGTGTGGCTGGACGCGCCGGTGCCATGGATAAGCACCATCTGAGGCCCGTGTTGGCCAGCCTGCTGCACATGCCAGCGGACCCCGCCTGCTTGGACGAAGCGGCTGCGCTCGGCATGTGGCCAAGCATGGCGGTGCGCTTGCCAGTCCATGTCAAGAATGGGCGGCTTGCACCACCTGGGCCATGCGCTGGCTGCTGGCCTGGGGCAGCGGCACATAGCGCGCGCCCATGGCTTGCGCGAGTTGTTCGGCTTGGGGGTCGGGGCGGGCCGAGGTATCAATCCAGATGCTTTGCAAGCCTTGGGCACGCCAGGCATTGGCCAGTGACAGCGACTCTTGCAAAGCCTGCGCGCGTCCCCCGCTGCCTTGCAAGCTGACGTTGGCACGGCCATCGCACAGCATCACCAAGCTGGGCGTGACACCCAAACGGCGTTGTTGCAAGGCCAATTCGAGAGCCAGTTTCATGGCATGGGGCAAGGGTGTGCCACCGCCACCGGGCAAACCCGCCAAGCTGCGTTTGGCCCGCACCAGCGACTTGGTGGGCGGCAGCAACACCTCGGCGTGGGTGCCGCGAAAGCCCAGCACGCAGACCTGGTCACGCCGAGCGTAAGACTGCGTCAGCAGCAACTCCACCGCCCCTTTGGCCTCGGCCAATCGGTGCAATGCCGCCGAGCCTGAGGCGTCAATGGCAAAAATCAAACAGGTTTGGCTGCGCTCGGCAAAGCGGTGCACATGGAAATCCTCGGCGCGAATGGACAAACCGGGGCTTGCACGCTGCGCTGTGGCAAGCGGCACGCGCAGCTTTTGGCGCGGCGCGGCGTGGCCCAAGGTCGCCAGTACATGCAAACGTGCGCCTTGGCGTGGCAGCCCTGGTCGGGGGGGCAGGGGCGAGCCACGGCTGCGGCTTTGCCGCACGGCGCCGCTGCGGCTTTGACCGCCACCTTGCATGCGTGTGGTGCTGTGGTTTGCCAATTGCGCCAACACATCGGGCGGCAAAGTGGCCAAGGCCGCTTCCAAGAGCAACTCGCCCATGTCTTGCGGCAAGCTGTTCTCTTCAGGCGACTCTGGCGGGGGCGCTGGGTCGGTCGGCGGCGGCGCTTCTTCGGGCGGCTCAGGGGGCTGATCGGGGGGTGGTTCCTGCGCCTCATCGGGCGGTTCCAAAAGCTCAGGCGGCGCTTCTTGCGCGGGCGGTGCGGGCAGTTGGGTGGCACGCGGCGTCAGGCACAGCCGGGCAGCGCGACCCACATCGAGGTCTTCCACCGCATCGCTGTCGCGCAACGCCGCCAGCACACAGGCCAATCGCACACAGGCCAAGGGCCCACGCAGACTGGCAATGCCCATGGCTTGAGCCATGTGGGTGATGGCTTGAATTTGCTGGTCATTCAAGCGCAGTGTGCGCAAACGTTGCAATACCGATTGGCGTTCCTCGTCAGCGTCTTCACTGTGGCTGCTGAGCAAACCCATCAGGCCCAAGACCTCGTCGCTGGCCTCTTCTTGTCGGCCCAAGTGGCGCAAGTCCAGCCACAGCCCCAAGCGCTCTTGCAGGGACTCCGCCATGGGCGTCTCGTCTTCCAAGGCTTCGTCCAAAGCGATGATGCCAAAGCGGGCATCTTGCGGGTCCCCGCCACCTTGGGGGGTGACGCGGCCAGTGTCAAGCACTTGGCCAAGAATGGCCGCGGCTTCGCTGGTCAAGCGCTCGGCCATGGGTGCGATCAGCAATGACTGGTCGGACTGGGCCAGCAAACCCGCTTGGGTGATGGGACGACCGCTGTTCAAGGTGGCACTTAAATCCAAGCCACCTAACAGGCGCTCGCTGTCAATGTGGTTGGGCAAGCGACGCACGCCAGGGCGCAGGTGGTGCAGCATGGACAGCCATTCGTCCCGCACGGGACCATGCGGTGCGCGCAACCAAATGCCATGCAAACCCACGGGGTCCATATGCAGGGCCGCCAGCGCCCACAGCGCGTCGTCCCAAGCCAGGTTCACGCGCCCAGCACCTCGGTCAGCGCGCGCTCGACGCGGGTACCTGAACCGGTGTCGTCCAAGGGGTTGCGACGCAGCCGGTGGCGCAAGGCCATGGGGGCCACGGTACGCAAATGCGCAGGGGTGGCGGCTTTGTGGCCTTGCATGGCGGCAAGCGCACGGCAGGCACGCATCAGGGTGAGTTCGGCGCGCAAACCGTCGGTGCCCAGGGTTTGGCACAACTGTGCACACAGGCGCAGCAACTCGTCGCCCACCTTGACCTTATCGAGCAACTTGCGCGCCTTCAAAATATGTTCACGCAAGCCCTCGTTCTGGGCCGCCCATTCATCGCGAAAGCCTTGCGGGTCACGTTCAAACGCGTCGCGGCGTTTGATGACGGCGATGCGCTGGTCAATGTCTTGGGGGGTACGGACTTCTACCGACAAACCAAAACGGTCCAGCAACTGCGGGCGCAATTCGCCCTCTTCGGGGTTGCCGCTGCCGACCAACACAAATCGGGCAGGGTGACGTACCGACAAGCCTTCACGCTCAACCACGTTCTCGCCAGAAGCCGCCACGTCAATCAGCAGATCAACCAAATGGTCTTCCAATAAATTGACCTCGTCGATGTACAAAAAACCGCGGTTGGCTTGGGCCAGCAAGCCCGGGGAGAACGCTTTCACGCCTTGGCTCAAGGCTTTTTCCAAGTCGAGCGCACCGACCACGCGGTCTTCGCTGGCGCCCAATGGCAAATCGACCACGGGCACCGGGCGGGTTTCGGTTTTGGGGCGTTTGCCGCTGGCTTTGAGGCTGGCGCAATCGGTACAGGTCGCGCCGTTGCTGGCAGGGTCGCAACCGTAGCGGCAACCCACCACCACTTGCAAAGGTGGCAGCAAATCGGCCAGCGCACGCACCGCCGTGGATTTGCCCGTACCTCGGTCACCCAAGGCCAAGATGCCACCCACTTTGGGGTCGATGGCCACCACTTGGATGGCGAGTTTCATATCGTCTTGACCGACGATGGCGGAGAAGGGAAAAGGTATAGCCATGTCGTGATCTTAAGCAATGCGCCGCCAGAGACGACGCTGCACATAAAGGGCGTTAGGAGGTGCTGCTCTCAAACACACCTTCTAGGCGATCTTCCAACTCTTCGCTGGCTTGGCGCAAACGGTCCATCATGTCGGCGTCGGGTTGCCAGTAGGCGCGGTCAGAGGCCTCGATGAGGCGGTTGGCCAAGCGCGCAGAAGCGGTGGGGTTGAGTCGGGCCATGCGGTCGCGCATCTCTGCGTTGAGCACAAAGGTCTCGGTGAGTTGCTTGTACACCCAAGGCTGCACTTGACCAGTGGTGGCAGACCAGCCCATGGTGTTGGTGATGTGCACCTCAATTTGACGCACACCCTCGTAGCCATGCGCCAACATGCCTTCGTACCACTTGGGGTTAAGCATGCGGGTACGGGTCTCTAAGGACACTTGCTCGGACAAACTGCGCACCGTGCCGTCGCCACGGGTTTGGTCACCGATGTAAACAGGGGTGTCCACGCCGCCCTTGGCTTGGCGCACCGCGCGGGTGATGCCGCCCAAGGTGTCGAAATAGTTATCCACCGTGGTGACGCCGAGTTCCACCGAATCGAGGTTTTGGTAGGTCAGTTGCACATCGGCCAAGGCGCTTTTCAGCAAGCCATTGTGCTGTGTGGGTTTACCGCTGACGCCATAGGCAAAGCCCTTGCGCTGGCTGTAGGTTTTGGCGAGTTCGTCTTCGTCTTCCCAGCCACCGTTTTCCACCAAGTTATTCACATTGGAACCATATGCGCCATCGGCATTGCCAAACACCCTGAGCGCAGCGGTTTCCAGATCGCAGCCGTGTTCGGCTTGGTAGGCCAAGGCGTGTTTGCGAACAAAATTGTCCTCAGGCGACTCGTCGGCTTGCGCGGCCAGCAACGCCGCTTCTGCGATGAGTTTGATTTGCAAAGGCATCAGGTCGCGGAAGATGCCCGACAAGGTGACCACCACATCGATGCGCGGGCGTCCCAGTTCTGGCAAAGGGATGAGGCTGGCGCCTACCAAGCGGCCATAGCTGTCAAAGCGGGGTTTGGCGCCATACAAACGCAAGACTTGCGCGATTTGGCTGCCCTCGGATTTGAGGTTGTCGCTACCCCACAACACCATCGCCACGGACTCGGGCAAGGGGTTGCCGTCTTGTTGGTAGCGGGCGATGAGTTTGTCTGCCTGCGCCGCGCCATCTTTGACCGCATAAGCGCTGGGGATGCGAAAGGGGTCAAAGCCGTGCAGGTTGCGCCCTGTGGGTAACACCTCAGGTGTGCGCATGACGTCACCACCAGGCGCGGGTCGTATGTAACGCGCGTCCATGGCAGCAATCAGGCCTTGGAGTTCGCTGTCCATCAGCATCAAACGGTTGGCGTCAGCCAACTTGTCAAATAAAGCGGCATGTGCGTCTTGACCCGCCAAGCCACTTTGGGCCAGGGCTTTGGCAGCGGTCGCACCTGCCACCAATGCTTCCACCGAAGCCCTATCAGGCTTGGCCTCGTAGCTGGCTTCGGCCATGGCCAGCAGCATATCGACCCGCTCGCTGTCGGTGGGCGCACGGCCCACCACATGCAAGCCATGGGGAATCAGGGTGTATTCCAATTCCAAAATCTGTTCGCCCAATGTCTGGATGCGCTTGGCGGCATTCAGTTCGGGTGGCGCCTTGGCGTCCAAGGTCCAAGTGGGCTCGAGGCTGACCAAATCCAGCTCGGCGGCTTGGGCTTGCACCAAAGCCATCAGCTCGCCACGTTCGTGATCTTGGTCCCGTTCCAGGCTGCGCCAACGGTCGATGGACGCTTTCAGGTCGGCCAGCCCTGCATACAAACCCGATTCAGCCACAGGGGGCGTGAGGTAGCTCACCAAGGTGGCCGCGGCACGGCGTTTGGCAATGGCGCCTTCCGATGGGTTGTTGGAAGCGTAAAGGTAGAAATTGGGCAACTCGCCAATCATGCGGTCGGGCCAGCACAGGGCGGACATGCCGTTTTGTTTGCCAGGCATGAACTCCAAAGCGCCGTGGGTGCCAAAGTGCAAGACGGCGTTGGCGTTGAAGTCTTCTTTCAGGTAGCGGTAGAAAGCCGAAAAGGCATGGGTGGGCGCAAAGCCTTTTTCGAACAGCAATCGCATGGGGTCGCCTTCGTAGCCAAACGAGGGCTGAACGGCTACCAACAGATTGCCATATTGCTGACCCATGACAAAGATGGATTGGCCGTTGGTCAGGTGTTTGCCAGGGGCAGGACCCCATTGGGCTTCGATCTCAGAGAGCCATTTTTCGCGGCGAATATGCTGCTCGGCCGGAATGGTGGTGTGGACATTGGCGTCCGCCCCGTATTGCTGGGCGTTGCCATACAAAATACCCTCGCGCAAGGCGTCCACGCTGTCGGGCAAATCCACGCTATAGCCCTGCGCCTTCATCTCCACCATGGTGTTGAACAAGGACTCGAACACCGCCAAATAGGCAGCTGTGCCGGTGTTGCCCGAGTTGGGCGGAAAGTTAAAAATGACCATGGCCACTTTGCGCTGTGCGCGTTCAGAGCGGCGCAGGTCGATCAGTTTGCCCACCCGTGCAGACAGCATGGCTGTGCGCTCGGTGCAGGTGAACATGTCTTGCTGCTTGTGGTCTTTGGTGAAGGTGCAGCGTTGCTGGCAACCGGTGCAGGTCACACCGTCAGCGCCAGGGCGACCGCCGTAGACCATGGGCACTGTCGAGCCATCAAGCTCTGGGATCGCGACCATGATGGTTGACTCCACCGGCAACAAGCCGCGGTCTGAGCCTCCCCATTGGTCCAGCGTTTGGAACTCCACAGGGTGTGCTGCGATGTAGGGCACATCCAGCTTGGCCAAAATTTCTTCCGCCGCGTGTGCGTCGTTGTAGGCGGGGCCTCCCACCAGTGAAAAGCCTGTCAATGACACCACCGCGTCAACCGTGGTTTGGCCGTTCTTCAAGAAAAACGCATCGATAGCGGGCCGCGAATCTAAGCCAGAAGCAAACACCGGCACCACATTGAGGCCTTGCACTTCCATGGCTGCAATGACTGCGTCATAGTGTTGGGCATTGCCCGCAATGAGGTAGGAGCGCAACAGTATGAGACCCACGCGGCCACGGGCTTTTTGCGGCGTCACCACCGTGGGCAAATCGCTCAATTGGTCGGACAAGCGCGCCTTCATGCGCGGGTGGTAAATGCCAACCTCGGGGTACTCCACGGGGGGCAAGACCTTGTTTTTGCTGCGACCTTTGTTGGCGCTGGCGTAGCGGTCGGCCAAGTAGTGGACCATGCCTTGGATGTTTTCTTGCGAGCCACCCAGCCAGTATTGCAAGGTGAGGAAATAGGCCCGCAGGTCTTGCGCTGTGCCTGGGATAAAGCGCAGCATTTGCGGAATGCGCCGCAGCATCTTCATTTGCTTGGCGCCAGCCGCCGCTTTTTCGCTGTCGTCTTTGGGGTTGCCACGCATTTTTTTCAAAAAAGCCATGGGCCCACTGGCCGGTTTGGACATGTCCAGTTTGCCAATGCGCGTGAGTTTGACCACTTCGCCCGCCGACATGGCACAGACCATCGCATCGCAATGGTCTCGCCGGGCTTGCAAATCAGCCAAAATAGGCAAGAAATGGTCTTCCATGAACAGCATGGTCACAATAATGATGTCACCTTGCGCGATGTCTGTTTTGCATTGCGCCAAATGCTCGGGATTTGCTGCAAACTCAGAGGCTGAGTGGATGGTCAAACGGAGTTGGGGGAGCAAACGCTTTAAACCCACGCGCGCCCGGTCTACCGCACTGTTGAGGTGGGTGTCCATGGTCACAATCACCACTCGGATGCTGGCGTCTTGCGCTGTGCCTTGCTTGAGGTTGACCGTCATGCAGTGTGCTCGTGGAGAAACTTCGCGTTAAGAGGTGCTGACAAACAATGTGTCAATCAAGGTTGACATTATGGGTGTTTTAAGCAGGCGAACATTCGGGAAAACCCTTAATTCAGGCTTTTTATCTTTGAACAGGCTTATTCAGTGACAACAAATATTCAAAACGGACTGACAGCCAACGCGCCATGGCCGCATTGGCAAAGGCAATGGCGCAGCTTGGCGGTTTGCTTTGTGGTGAGTTTTGGCATTGCGGGCATCGGCAACGCCCTGACAGATCTCGGACCTTGGTATTACCAACTCAAACACCCCGCATGGAAGCCGCCAGACCCTGCTTTTGGTGCGATTTGGTCGCTGATCTTTACCTTATGCGCCATCAGCGCTTGGCTGGCTTGGCATGGTGCGCCCACGCCGGGGCGTCGTGCCAAGGTGGTGGCGCTGTACCTTTACAACGGTGCATTGAACATGGGGTGGAGCTTTCTTTACTTTCACTTACACCGCCCTGATTGGGCGATGTGGGAGTGGCTGTTTTTGTGGTTGAGCATCATTTGGCTGGTGCAGGGGCTTTGGCGCGAATCACGTTGGGCCGCTGTGCTGGTGTTGCCTTACTTGCTCTGGGTATCCGCAGCGGGCGTGTTGAACCACGATACGGTCATCCTGAACGGCCCGTTTGTGCAGGCTTTGCCTTGGCTTATCCCAGTGTCAACCTAGGGTATGGCCATCACGTTTTGGTAAAACCCTAAAGCTGAGTCAGAATCACGGCTTTATTTCGCCCCTAGGGGTAACTTTCATCGGAGATTTTTATGACCCGTCGTCGCGAATTCATTATCCAAATCAGCGCTGGTAGCGCCGCTTTGTTGGCTGGCCGTGTTGCCATGGCTGCTGACATGGTTGCCGAAACCGATCCCCAGGCAGGCGCCATGGGATACAAAGCCGATTCCAGCAAAGTCGACGCCAAGAAATTCCCGACACACGCCGCTGCCCAAAACTGCGGTATCTGCGCCTTGTTCCAAGGCAAAGCGGGTGACAAGGCTGGCATGTGTCCCTTGTTCGCTGGCAAACAGGTTGCCGCGGCTGGCTGGTGCAGCGCTTACGCCAAAAAAGGCTGATAGCCCCGACCTGATGGGGCTCTTGCGGCCCCGTCCATCAACCCCTGACGCTGACGCTTCAGGGGTTTTTTGTTGTCCAAACGCCAAGCTTGGCTAAAAAAATAAACGTCCAAAACCAAGGGGTTTACGCTTATTGTGGAACGCTTAGGAAAGAAAGAGGATCAGGCCTCACCTTTTTTCAACCCCTGAGGAGACAGCATGGAAAAAACCACAAGCACCGCAGCCGTAACGGATGCAGAAACCACTTCTGCCAAACCCATGAGCTTGGCACGTCGCGGATTTTTGGCCAGCGCCGCTGCTGGCGTAGCCGCTGCGACTGCATCGGTCACTGCCAGTGCCAATGACAAATTTCAACAAGGTCGTGACTGGACAGGTAACCATCCTGTCACCTACCCAGAGCCTGCTTTTGAAGTCTTAGACAAGCGCTTCACCGGCCGCCAAGGCAATGCAACATTGCAACGTATTTGGCACGGTCAAGGTCATGACGCCGCTTTGTGGTGCGAAGGTCCTGTGTGGATGGGTGACTGGGGTAATTTGCTGTGGAGCGATATTCCTAACAACCGCGTTCTGCGTTGGAACGAAGAAAACGGTGCAGTCAGCACCTTCCAATCAGACTCTGGCTATTCCAACGGCCATTCACGTGACATCCAAGGTCGTTTGATCGCCATGGAACACGACACCCGCCGCGTGCGTCGTCGCAACTACGACGGCACATGGACCGTGTTGTGCGACAACTTCGGTGGCAAAAAACTCAATGCGCCTAACGATGCAGCCACCACACCCGATGGCTCTATCTACTTCACCGACCCTGGCTACGGCATCATGGGCCCCTACGAAGGTCACAAGGCTGAGTTCGAATTGCCTACCCGCGTGTACCGCATCGCGCCCGATGGCAAGGTGACTGTGGCGGCTGAAGGCCCCATGCGTCGTCCCAACGGCATTTGCTTCTCACCCGACTTCAAGAAGTGCTATGTGGTTGACACTGGCGCGACCGACGGTCCTGGCAACCCAGCCAACATCATTGTGTTTGATGTGAAAGACCAAAAACTTAGCAACCCCAAAGTGTTCGCCGACTTTGCACCTGGTTTCACCGACGGTATCCGTTGTGACACCGATGGCAACGTATGGTGCGGCTGGGGTTGGGGCGGCATGGAAACCAATGGCGTTCGTGTCCACCATCCTGATGGCACTTTGTTGGCCTTCTTGCACACACCAGAGGTCATTGCCAACCTGACCTTCGGTGGCACCAAGCGCAACCGTTTGTTCATGTGCGGCTCTACCTCGATTTACGCTTTGTACGTGAACGCACAAGGCCATGCCCTGAGCTAAACTGCGCTTTAACCAGCCCAGCTGGCCCCACATCGCGCAAGCGTTGTGGGGTTTTTTCATGGTCGCTCGACACTAGTGATTACCCTTATGCGTCAACTTAAATTGACACATACCCATGGCTTAGGTTCACAATATGTGCCCAAAGGTGCACGCGGTGTTCGAGGGGCGTGACAAACAGTCCCAATCAAGGCGAGGCAGGTTTTAAAGGTAGTCAGATGAGTTCATTGTTAAGCAGTATTGATTCCCCCGCAGATTTGCGACGCTTATCAAGCGCGCAACTGCGCCCCTTGGCTGATGAGTTGCGCTCATTTGTTTTGGAGAGCGTTGCCAAAACAGGTGGTCATCTCAGCTCTAACTTGGGCACCGTTGAGCTCACGGTGGCGCTGCACTACGTGTTCAACACGCCCCATGACCGCTTGGTATGGGATGTGGGTCACCAAACCTATCCCCACAAAATTCTCACTGGTCGGCGCGATCGCATGGCCAGTTTGCGCCAACTCGACGGTATCGCAGGTTTTCCCAAACGCGATGAAAGCGAGTTTGATGCCTTTGGCACCGCACATTCATCAACCAGCATTTCTGCCGCGCTGGGCATGGCCATCGCCGCCAAACAAAAAGGCGAGCAACGCCGTTGTGTGGCCATCATCGGTGATGGTTCTATGACCGCGGGTATGGCGTTTGAGGCGCTCAACAACGCGGGTGTGTCCGATACCAATGTGTTGGTCATTCTCAACGACAACGACATGTCCATCAGCCCACCCGTGGGGGCGCTGAACCGCTATTTGGCGCAACTCATGAGTGGGCGTTTTTATTCAGCGGCCAAAGAGGTGGGCAAGCAGGTGTTGAAAAACGCGCCGCCGCTGTTTGATTTGGCAAGGCGGTTTGAGCAGCAAGCCAAAGGCATGGTGGTACCAGCCACTTTGTTTGAAAAATTTGGCTTTAACTACATTGGGCCCATCGATGGCCACGACCTCGACTCGCTCATTCCCACATTGGAAAACATCAAGCACTTGCAAGGCCCGCAGTTTTTGCATGTGGTCACCCGCAAGGGACAAGGTTACAAACTGGCCGAGGTTGACCCCATCGCGTACCACGGGCCAGGAAAGTTTGACCCCAAGGTGGGCTTGGTGCCTCCCGCTACTGCGCCTAAACAAACCTTCAGCCAGGTATTCGGTACCTGGTTGTGCGACATGGCGGCCGTCGACCCATTGTTGGTGGCCATCACCCCCGCCATGCGCGAAGGCTCTGGCATGGTCGAGTTTCACCACCGCTTTCCCGACCGATACCACGATGTAGGCATTGCCGAGCAACATGCCTTGACCTTTGCCGCTGGTTTGGCCTGCGAGGGCTTGAAGCCAGTAGTGGCAATTTACTCCACGTTCTTGCAACGGGCCTACGACCAGTTGATCCACGATGTGGCTTTGCAAAAACTGCCGATGGTGTTGGCGCTGGACCGTGCAGGCATTGTGGGTGCAGATGGACCCACCCATGCGGGCGTATACGACATTCCCTTTTTGCGCTGCATTCCGCAAATCAGCATCGCCTGTCCTGCGGATGAAAACGAATGCCGCCTGTTGCTCAGCACAGCGCATGCGCAAGACCATACCGTGGCGGTTCGTTACCCACGCGGCTCGGGTGTAGGCACACCAATGAGCGCAGGTTTGCCAACCCTGCCGTTTGGCAAAGGTGAACTGCGTCGCCAGGGACAAGGCGTTGCCATACTGGCGTTTGGCACCATGCTCTACCCTGCGCTCAAAGCGGCTGACAATCTCAATGCCAGTGTGGCAAATATGCGGTGGGCCAAGCCCTTGGATACCGAACTGTTGTTGCAACTTGCCGCCAGCCACCAAGCCTTGGTGACGGTGGAAGAGGGCGCACTCATGGGTGGCGCAGGTTCTGCAGTCTTAGAAGCTTTGCAAGACGCTGGCATCACCATCCCGGTTTTGCGTCTGGGTGTTCCCGATGTGTTCACCGAGCATGGCGATCCTCAAAAAATCTTGTCCGCATTGGGTTTGGATGCGCAGGGTATCGAGGCTTCCGTGCGTGCACGTTTTGCGCTGAAAACAGAAGTCACCAATGCATCTTCCCCAACGGGCTTGAAATTGGTGGGCTGATAAACTTTTCGTGTCAATTAATTCTTCACTGGAGACAAGCATGGACCGTCGTTCCGCTCTCAAAAATGCAGGTATCTTGGGCGTGTTGGCTGCGGGCACCGCACCCGCAGTGCATGCACAAGCCGCTATCCGCTGGCGCTTAGCCTCAAGCTTTCCCAAATCCTTGGACACCATTTACGGTGCGGCTGAAACCTTTGTGAAAAAGGTTGGCGAGCTCAGCGGTGGCAAGTTTGTCATTTCTTCGCATGCGGCAGGCGAACTCATGCCCCCGTTTGGCGTGGTCGATGGTGTGCAAAGCGGCACGGTGGAAGTGGCCCATACCGCGCCTTATTATTTCTTTGGCAAGGATGAGACCTTTGCCTTGGGTTGTGCCATTCCTTTTGGTTTGAACAGCCGCCAAATGACCTCATGGATGTTCCAAGGCAATGGCTTAAAACTCATGCGTGAGTTTTACAAGCAATACAACATCATCAATTTCCCCGGCGGCAACACCGGCGTGCAAATGGGTGGTTGGTATCGCAAAGAAATCAAATCCATCGCAGACATCAAAGGTTTGAAATTCCGTGTGGGTGGTTTTGCGGGCAAAGTCATTGAACGCATGGGCGGTGTGCCACAAAACATCCCTGGTGGCGAAATCTACCAAGCCCTTGAAAAGGGCACCATCGATGCGGCTGAATGGATCGGCCCCTACGATGACCAAAAATTGGGCTTTAACAAAGTGGCGCCGTTTTACTACTACCCCGGTTGGTGGGAAGGTGGTCCACAGTTGGACTTGTACATCAACGACAAAGCGTTCAACAGTTTGTCGGCTGAAAACAAAGCCATCGTCGAGTGTGCCGCAGCCTTTGCCCATGTGGAATGCCAAGCCAAATACGATGCACGCAACCCCATCGCACTCAAGCAATTGGTGGCCGGCAAAACCAAGGTCTTGCCCTTCCCCAAAGATGTCATGGACATTGGCTTCAAAGAATCCATGGCTTTGTACGCTGAACTCAGCGGGAAAAATCCCAACTGGAAGAAAGTCTACGAAGACTACTCTGCTTTCCGTCGCGATCAAAACCTGTGGTTCCGTTTTGCCGAAGCCTCGTTCGATCGTTACATGCAAAGCGTGAAGCTCTAATTTCGCTTTTACCGTCAACCTCAAACTTCCTTTGGGCACCCAAAGGCGTTTGAGGTTTTTTATTTTGTTGAATTTTTAGAAAGATCAATACCATGTCTATCAGCATGTACCACGCCAGCGTGCCGCGCATTGTCAGCATCTTGACCAACGTAGCGCACTTGCTCGACAAAGCGCAAACCCATGTCGAAACCAAAAAATGGAATGAAGCCGCGTTGACCCAGTTTCGGCTTTACCCCGATATGTTTCCATTGACCCGTCAAGTGCAAATCGCCTGTGACACGGCCAAAGGTGTGGTGGCCAGATTGGCGGGCGTGGAGATTCCCGTTTACGAAGACAATGAGGTCAGTATTGCCGACTTGAAAGCGCGCATTGCCAAAACCATCGCTTTTGTCAGTGGATTCACTGCAGCACAGTTGGATGGCACCGAGGACAAGGACATCCTCACCAAGCGCGGTGATGTGGAAACCCACTACAAAGGCATGCAGTTTTTACTCAACCACGCCATGCCCAATATGCATTTCCATGCCACCACCGTGTATGCCATCCTCAGGCACAACGGCATCGAGATAGGCAAACGAGATTACTTAGGCAAGGTATAAAAAAAGCCCCGTGAGGGGCTTTTTTATTGTCTGCGCTCAGGGTTTTTTCTGCGCGTCGTTGTTGATGGCATCTTGCATCATCTTCATTGGGTCGTCGGCAGGCAGTTCGGTGCTGGTTGAACCCGTTGCGGGCGCATTGGGGTCTGCGTCTGTTTGCGAGGCATTCATCATCTCGTTTTGCACCTGCTCCATGTTCAAGGTGTCTTCTTTGTCCAAACCACTAGAGACGATGCCAGGGAAGGCGATGATGAGACCCACCATGATGATTTGGATGACCACGAAAGGCACCGCGCCCCAGTAAATCTGACCAGTCGTGACGGGTTCGATGGTTTTTTGGGTGGTCTTGTCAAAGTAGGCTTTGATAGGCGCCACGCTGCGCAAGTAAAACAGCGCAAATCCAAAAGGGGGGTGCATGAACGATGTTTGCATGTTCACGCCCAACAACACGCCAAACCAAATCAAGTCAATGCCCAGCTTCTCGGCGACCGGGCCAATCAGTGGCACCACGATGAACGACAGTTCAAAGAAGTCCAAGAAGAAAGCCAAGAAGAAGATCAGGATATTCACCACGATCAAAAAGCCCAATTGACCGCCAGGCAAACTGCTGAGCAAATGCTCTACCCATTTGGGGCCATCTACGCCTTGGAACACCAGGCTAAAGCAGGTAGAGCCAATCAAAATAAACACCACAAAACTGGCCAGTTTGGTGGTGGTGGTCAGGCCTTGTTTGAGCAAGGTCATGTTCAAGCGACCGCGTGCCATGGCCATGATGATGGCGCCTAACGCGCCCATGGCGCCACCTTCCGTTGGCGTGGCTATTCCCAAGAAGATGGTGCCCAGCACCAAGAAGATCAACAGCAACGGTGGGATGAGCACAAAGGTGACGCGCTCGGCGATATTGGAGAGCAATTTCAGGCGCAGTGTTTTGTTCAGTACTGCCAGCACAAACGCCAGCAAAACACCTGCACACAGTGACACCACAATGGTTTCATCGGTGGGTGGGTTGGCCCCCGCCACACCTTTGAAATAAGAGACAACTGCGCCGTAATTCTGGCCCAAAGTCATGGCCAAACCGGCACTGACAATCGTCAAAAAAAGCAAAGACAGCAGTCCTGACTTGCCATTGTCTTCACGGATCGTGCGCGCCTCCAAAGGCAGTGCAGGCACCCAGTTGGGTTTAAAGATAGCAATCAAAATCACATAGCCAACATACAGGGCTGTGAGCATGAAGCCAGGAATGAAGGCACCTTTGTACATTTCACCCACGCTTCGGCCCAGTTGGTCGGCCAAGATGATGAGTACCAAGGAAGGGGGGATGATTTGCGCCAAGGTACCAGAGGCGGCGATCACGCCAGAGGCGATTCGGCGGTCATACCCATAGCGCAACATGATGGGCAAAGAAATCAAGCCCATGGAAATCACCGAAGCCGCAACAACGCCGGTGGTGGCTGCAAGCAATGCCCCGACAAAAATCACGGCAAACGCCAAACCGCCGCGCACGGGCCCAAACAACTGACCAATGGTGTCGAGCAAGTCTTCGGCCATGCCACTGCGCTCAAGAATCAGGCCCATCAAGGTGAAAAAGGGAATGGCCAGCAAGGTGTCGTTTTGCATGATGCCAAAAATACGCAAGGGCAAGGCTTGCAGCAAAGCTTCGGGTAAGACGCCCAGTTCAACGCCGATAAAGCCAAAGAACAGGCCACAGGCACCCAGACTGAAAGCGACGGGAAAACCCAGCAGCAAGAAAATGATGAGCCCCACAAACATGATGGGGGCCAGGTTGTGAATGAATAGGTCCATGGTGTGTCTCTTAGTGTCAGGCCGCTTGTTGGTCTTTGGCCTCAGCCAGTTTGCGAATGTCTTCGGCCAACAATTCTTCGGCAGATTTCTCGTCTTTTTTCAGGGTGGGGTCCTCGATCAAACCTTGCAAGAAAGCGATGCGCTTGATCAACTCTGATACGCCTTGCAACCACAGCAAGCAAAAACCCAAGGGGATCATGGCGTAAACCGGCCAACGGATCAGCCCCCCTGCGTTGGAAGACATTTCATTGCTGACATAGCCTTTCACAAAGAAGGGGACAGCAAACCACAAAATGGCAGAACACATTGGCAACAGAAACACCGCAAAGCCAAAAATATCGATTTGGGTTTGGGTGCGTCTGGAAAAACGCGAATACACCACGTCAATCTTGACATGCTCATTGTTGAGCAGTGTGTAGCCAGCGGCCAAAAGAAAAGATGCTGCAAAAAAATACCACTGCACTTCTAAAAAGGCATTCGAGCTGGTGTTGAATATTTTGCGGACCAAGGCGTTGATGGCGCTAACCAATGTCGCAATCAAAATCAACCAGATCACATATTTGCTCAACCATGTGTTGAGACGGTCTATGCCGTTTGAAAAACCCAATAGTGCGCCCATGGCAGTCTCCCCCAATCAAGCGGTCATTGTAGGGGGACTGCGTCAGTGTTTGGGACCCGTTCGCGACAGTTTTCGGTAAAGCGTTGCCCGACTGATGCCCAGGGTTTTGGCCGCTTGTGCCACATTGCCACGGGACAAATCTATGGCTTTGCGAATCATGGCCGATTGCAGTTGTTGCAAGGAGCCTGTGGTGCTGAAATTGGGCGCTTGTTCGCAGTTGTGTTGCACGAAGGCCCGCGCTTGCAAATGCAGGCCACTCCACAAAGGCACATCTACAAAATGGTCTTGGGCGGCGGCATCAAACAACAAAGTCCAAGGCAGGGCAAAGACATCGCTGGCGTGTAAGGGTTTTCCCGATTGGGGAAAGAGATTCAGCATTTCGCGCGCCGCGATGTTGGCGCCAAGCACCTCGCCTTCGCTGCTGAGCAAGACCAAGCCATCGTTGTCGTCACCCATCAAGCGTCCTGGCCAGTTCAAGCGCAACAACAAATCATGCGCTTGGCGCAGCAGCAAGGCATTGCCAATCGTGCGTGCAGACAGCGCAGCCAAGTGCATCAGCTCAGGCCGCTCCGGGGCGTTGATGCCAGTCAGGTCGAGCATGCCAACGCACTCGCCATGAGGCCCCCAGACAGGAGCGCCGGCACAACTGTAGACAGAGGTATCGCGGAAAAAATGTTCGCCTCGGTGCAACCACACGGGACGCAGTTCGGTCAAAGCCGCGCTGATGGCAGTGGTACCAACCGATTGCTCGGACAAATCGACACCGACGCGGGCAATGGCATCTACCCGTTTGTCATGGCGGTTAATGCTGCCACCTACATCCAAAACCATGCCTTGCGCGTCTGTCAACAAAGCAAAAAAAGAAGTGCCCGCAATCGCGCGACAGAGGCGTTCAATTTCGGGTTGCGCCGCTTGGACAAAATCGCGTTGCTGCTCCAGCGTGCGCACGATGTGAGCAGCGGATACCGCATCAAATTCAACGCTGTAGTCAGGGTGTAAACCGTTGTCAAGGCAACGCCGCCAACTGTGTGAAATCCATTCCGGTAAAGAGGGGCTGACCGTTTCGCCGTTGAATAAAACAGCTTGCCTTGCTTGCTCAAGCAAAGTGAGTCTGTCTGAAGTGATAACTGCTGTATTCATTCAAAACCAACTGTGTGTGATGTCGCTGACAGCGGGCTTACCGAGACAGCCACATGCTTGCTGTTTTGATACCTGCCAGCGTCAGTAACAAAGAGCCAACTAAGTGCAAACCCGCAGTGAACAAGGCCAACACAAAACGCGATTGCATCAGCATGCCGACCACCTCGGCACTGAAGGATGAAAAGGTGGTCAGTGCGCCCAGAAAACCGGTCACAAGCAAGAGCCGCCACGCGGGATCTAGCTCGGGCATCGCTTGAAACACCGCCACACACAGGCCAATCAAGTAGCCGCCGATCAAATTGGCATACAGCGTTCCCCATGGCAAGGTGCCGCCAACATTGAACAAGAGTCCCAGTTGCCAACGCGCCAATGCGCCAACACAGGCCCCCACACAAATTGCAATGACTGCGCTCATAGTCTGTTTATTCCATTCAGTGGCTGCATTATCCAATGCAGGTTTGGCGTGCCCAAACCCGCAGGCCCAAAGCGTGGTTTAATTTTCTTCATGCAATTTCATCAACCTGATAACCGCTGGCAATTTTGGATTGACCGCGGCGGCACATTCACCGACATCGTTGCCCGCGATCCCGAAGGTCGTTTGCACACCCACAAGTTGCTCAGCCAAAACCCACAGTTGTATGCAGATGCTGCGGTGCAAGGCATACGGGATTTGCTGGGCTTGCAACCAGGCGAAGCGATACCTGCAACCCGCATCGCCTGTGTGCGCATGGGCACCACGGTGGCGACGAATGCATTGCTAGAGCGAAAAGGGGAGCCCACACTGCTGGTGACCACCCGTGGTTTCAGGGATGTGCTGCGCATCGCTTACCAAAACCGACCACGCTTGTTCGACCGCCATATCGTTTTGCCTGAGATGTTGTACAGCGAAGTGATTGAAGCCGATGAGCGAATGGGCGCGCATGGTGCGTTGGTGCAGGCCTTGGACACGGTTGCGCTGCACAGTGCAATGCAGGCCGCGTACCACAGAGGCTTGCGCTCTGTTGCCATTGTGTTTTTGCATGGGTACCGTTACAGCGACCACGAGGCCCAAGCGGCTGCAATCGCCAAGGCCATCGGTTTTACCCAAGTCAGCACGTCGCACCACACCAGTCCTTTGATGAAAATGGTCAGCCGGGGTGACACCACGGTGGTTGATGCCTATTTGTCACCTATTTTGCGTCGCTACGTGGACCAATTGGCCGTGCAATTGCCAGGGGTGCCACTGCTGTTCATGCAGTCCTCGGGGGGGCTGGTGGATGCGCAAATGTTCCAAGGCAAAGACGCCATTTTGTCGGGGCCAGCAGGCGGCATTGTGGGCATGGCAAGAACCGCCGAAGTGGCATTTGCGCATGGTGATGGCTTAACGGGCAAGGTGCAGGTGATTGGGTTTGACATGGGGGGCACATCTACCGATGTCAGCCACTACGCGGGTGTGCTTGAGCGCGAATTTGAAACACAGGTTGCAGGCGTGCGCATGCGTGCTCCCATGTTGCACATTCACACGGTGGCGGCAGGCGGTGGATCGTTGTTGCAATTTGATGGCGCACGTTTTCGCGTGGGACCGCAAAGTGCCGGCGCAGACCCTGGCCCTGCATGCTATCGGCGGGGTGGGCCATTGACCGTGACCGATGCGAATTTGCAATTGGGTAAATTGCAAGCGTCCTACTTTCCTGCGGTGTTTGGACCTGAAGGAAATCAAGCCTTGGATGCACAAGTGGTGGCGCAAGGCTTTGCCCATCTTGCAGAGTTGACCCACAAAACGCCCGAAGAAGTGGCCGAAGGTTTTGTGCATATTGCCGTACAACAAATGGCGCATGCGGTGCAAAAAATTTCTGTGGCCAGAGGCTATGACGTGACTGGTTATACCTTGCAGTGCTTTGGAGGTGCGGGTGGCCAACACGCCTGTGCCGTCGCCGATGCACTGGGCATGTCTCAGGTGCTGATCCATCCCATGTCGGGCGTGATGTCAGCGTATGGCATGGGCTTGGCTGCCCAAAGCTTGATCAAAGAACAAGCCATCGAAGAGACCTTGTCGGACACGCTTTGGCCACAGTTGCAAGACAGGTTGGCGCAGTTGACTGCCCAAGCCGTGACCACTTTGCGCTCACAGATTGCAGGTGGGGGACAGGTGCAAACCCATGAACGGGTGCATCTGCGTTATGCAGGGACCGATTCGGCTTTGTTGGTGGCCATGGGCAGCATGGCCACGCTCAAGCAAGCATTCGAGGATGCCTACCTGCGACGCTTTGCATTTGTCATGCCAGACAAGGCCTTGGTGGTGGAGGCCGTGTCGGTGGAAGCTGTGTTGTTGGGTGAGCAGGTATCCGAACACGTGCACACTGTGTCCCCGCAACGTGGCGAGCCCGTTCACACATGCACACGCGTTTACATGCAAGGTGCGTGGCACGAAGCGGTGCTGATTCAGCGTGACAGCATGCAAGCCGGTGATGTGGTTCAAGGGCCAGCCATTGTGGTTGAGCGGCATGCCACCACCGTGGTTGAATGGGGATGGCAAGCCAAATTGACAGCGCTCAATCACATGGTTTTGTCGCGGGTGTTGCCACGCACCGTGGTGCATGCGGCAGGTACATCGGTGGACCCCGTGCAATTGGAGGTGTTCAACAACTTATTCATGAACATCGCAGAGCAAATGGGCTTGCAGTTACAAAACACGGCGCACTCTGTCAATATCAAAGAGCGTCTGGATTTTTCCTGTGCCATCTTCAACCAGCAAGGCGAGTTGATTGCCAATGCACCGCATATGCCCGTGCATTTGGGCTCTATGGGTGAAAGCATCAAGACAGTGATCCGTGAGAATGCAGGTCGTATGCAACCGGGGGACGTTTATGTGTTGAATGACCCCTACCATGGCGGCACGCATTTGCCCGATGTCACAGTCATCACCCCGGTGTACTTGCGCCACGGGAACGAGCCTGCTTTTTATGTGGGTTCACGTGGACACCATGCAGACATTGGCGGTGTGTCGCCTGGCTCTATGCCGCCGTTCTCGACCACCATCGATGAAGAAGGTGTGCAAATCCAAAATTTCAAACTGGTTGAAAAAGGTGTGTTGCGTGAAGCGGAGATGGTGGCCTTGTTGCAAAGCGGAGCGTTTCCCAGTCGCAATCCAGCGCAAAACATGGCCGACTTGAAAGCACAGATTGCAGCGAATGAAAAAGGCGCGCAAGAGTTGCGACGCATGGTTGAAAACTATGGGTTGCCAACGGTGCAGGCGTATATGCAACATGTGCAAGACAACGCCGAAGAAGCGGTCAGACGCGCCATCACCCGCTTGGTAAAACGTGTCGGTGATGGCACTCGCCACCGCTGTGAATTTCCGCTCGATAACGGCGCGTGTATCCAGGTGAGTGTCACCCTTGATGCCACCACGCGCAGTGCAGTGGTGGATTTCACGGGCACATCGCCACAGCAAACCAATAACTTCAATGCACCGCGCGCAGTCTGTATGGCAGCTGTGTTGTATGTGTTTCGCAGCTTGGTTGAAGACGATATACCTTTGAATGCAGGCTGCTTAAAGCCCATCCAAGTCATCATCCCTGAAGGTTCGATGCTCAACCCCTTGCCGCCAGCCTCGGTGGTGGCGGGGAATGTGGAAACCTCTAGCTGCATCACCAATGCTTTGTATGCCGCTTTGGGTGTCATGGCGGGTAGTCAACCCACCATGAACAACTTCACTTTTGGCAATGCCACTTACCAATACTATGAAACCATTTCAGGCGGCAGTGGGGCCGGGCCAGTGTTTGACAGCAGCGGCGATGTGGTGGGTGGTTTTCAGGGGACCTCGGTGGTGCAAACCCACATGACCAATTCACGTTTGACCGACCCCGAGGTACTGGAGTTTCGCTTTCCCGTGCGTTTGCTGTCTTACAGTGTGCGTGAAGCTTCGGGTGGCGCAGGTCGGTACGCCGGCGGCATGGGCGGCAGCCGGCGAATTCAATTTTTAGAGCCCATGACGGCAGGCATTCTGTCTAACGGCCGCACTTTCCCTGCAATGGGCTTGGCCGGTGGACAACCAGGCTTGCCGGGTTTGAATCGGGTGGTCAGGGCTAACGGTGAAGTGGTGACACTGGCGCACATCGATCAGGTACAAATGCAAGCGGGGGATGTGTTTGAAATCCATACACCTGGCGGTGGTGCCTACCTTGACCGTTGAACCCGATGTGAACGCATTCAAAGCCCATTGGTATTCGGCCAGTGGCGCATCGGCACCTCTGCGTTTCGAACGGGTGAACGATCACTGCAGCGCAGATCAGGCTTACACACTGGCGTGTGCAGGCACCGCCATGCTTTGGCAGGGGGACTTTCCACAAGCGCGTCAGTTGTTGCAAGCCTTAACGCGCCGCGCCACCCGCTCTGCATCTGGCAAAACAGCCAGCCTTGCCATGCCGCAGGCCTTTCATGCACACCGCATGGCACAGGCACAGCGTGCACGAATACTGTCGATGTTGGTTGTGCAAATTGAAGGTGACTACCGCATCGCTTTGCGTCGCGCACCCGATGTACAAGCGGCTCTGCGCAGTGCATGGGGCGAAGCAACCGGCTTGGTGAGGGTGTTGTCCTTGCGTGAATTGCTGGCCGTGATCAGTGCCTATGAATGGCAGCGAAAAGGTGTGACTGTCAAAGCCTTGAGCGAGGAAGGGTTCAAGATTTACCCGCATTACGGCGTGTTTTCGCCTGTGCGAAGTGAATACCTCGACCTGCTTGCCAAAGCGCCCCTGCCTTCGACTGAGCGGGCATTTGACATAGGCACCGGCACAGGCGTGATAGCGGCCCTGTTGTTGATGCGAGGTGTCAAGCAGCTTATTGCCACTGACAGCAGTGAATCAGCTTTGCGTTGTGCACAAGCGAATTTGCAGCAACTGGGTTTGTCTGCAGGCGCGCAATGTCAGTTGTGTGATGTGTTTCCACATGGACAAGCCCCATTGATCGTGTGTAATCCCCCTTGGCTGCCTGGCAAAGCCACCTCCTTGTTAGAGCAAGCCATTTACGATCCTGACAGCCGCATGTTGCGCGGGTTTTTGGCGGGCGTATCAGCGCATTTGGCACCCAATGGGCAAGCTTGGTTGGTGCTGTCCGACTTGGCAGAGCATTTGCATTTGCGCTCTCGTGCGTTGTTGCTGCAATGGATAGAAGAGGGTGGTTTGCAGGTGCTGGGGCGAGACGATATTCGCCCCAGCCACCCCAAAGTGCAAGACAGCACCGACCCATTGCACGCTGCGCGAGCGCAAGAGGTGACGTCTTTGTGGCGCTTGGGTGTGCGGGCCGCATAATCGGTCTATGCGTAAACAATTCCCACTTCAAACAGAAGGCCGTCACCCTGACCGGGTGTTGGATGCCGTGAAACACGAGGTGCGCAAATACCTCAAACGCGAGCGCCGCCGCGCATTGCCAGAAGGCGTCGACTTTTGGGACTTTGACTGCAAATGTGGCTTACAAGCCAGCGAAGCAGAGGTGGTGCATGTGGCCGCCTTGATCGCGGCCGTTGACGCCTTGGCCAAAACACAGGCCGCATCGGTTTACATAGAGATACTGGCCAAGCACGGCAAGCGAACCCCTAAACCCGAGATGATTCCTTTGGCCGCGGCGTCCCTTGAAGACAACTTGCCTGAGTGATTGTCAGTCTTGCAGGGCAAGCAAACTGTTCACCAAGGCGGTGTGAAAGCGGTGGGGGTTTTGCATTTGAGGCGCATGACCTAAATCAGGAAACAAAACCAGTTTCGCGCCAGGTATGGCTTTGGCTGTGCGTCTGGCCAATTCGGGGTAGAGACCCATTTGTGCCTTGATCTCTGCCGACACCAAGTCTTTGCCAATCGCCGTCGTGTCTTTTTCGCCCATCATCAGCAAGCTAGGTACTTTGAGCAAGGGAAATTCATAGACCACAGGTTGATTGACGATCATGTCGTAGAGCAGCGCAGAGTGCCAAGCCACAGTTGCTTTATCAGGCCCACGGAACATGCCGGCGATCATTTGCACCCAAGGTTCGTATTCTGGCTTCCACTCATTCACGTAGTAGGTGCTGCGCTCGTAATTGCGCAGGCGTTCGTCGCTCATCTCAAGTTCGCGTTGGTACCACTGGTCAACCGTGAGAGAGGGGACACCCATGGCTTTCCAATCCTCTAAACCAATAGGGTTGACCAATACCAATTGTTTGACCTGTTGCGGATACATCAGGGCATAGCGTGTGGCCAGCATGCCGCCGGTGGAGTGGCCGATAACAGTTGCTTGGGTGATACCCAAGGAACTTAACAAGGCATGGGTGTTGTGCGCCAGTTGCTGGAAACTGTACTGGTAAGCAGCTGGTTTGCTGGACTTGCAAAAACCAATTTGATCAGGAACGATGACACGAAAACCATACTGTTGCAATACCTCATAGGTGGATTGCCAAGTCGCTGCGCAAAAATTTTTGCCATGCAATAAAACAGCCACATGGCCATTGGGCTTGCTTGGTTGAATGTCCAAATAGGCCATATGCATGGCAAGTTGCTGCGACTTGAATGCAAACTTTTGCACCGGTGCGGGGTAGTCAAAACCTTCTAGCTCGCCACCATAGCTTGGCGCTTGGGCATGCACGGCCATCGCCCATGGCAAGAGCACAACCAACAGCCATCTGCGCCACAGGGTCATGGGTGGGAAACCAGTTTGTAAACCTTGCCGGTGTTGCCAAAGGGACCCATTCCCTCATGGGTTAACACATAAATTTCACCATTGCGGTCTTCGGACAAGCTGATGATGCGGCTTTCGATTTCGGTGACTTTTTCCAAGGGCCAGAGTTTGTCGTTTTGCGGTTGGGGTGTGGCGAGGAAGAGTTGCCCAGAGGCTTTTTTGAAGGAGTGGCTCCAGTCGGCAACCACGAGTTTGCCTTGCAGCAAAGGAATGGCTGCACCACGGTACATGCGAACCCCTGTAATGGCGGTTCCCACACCTTGGATATTGAGTGTGGAGTCTGGGTGGTTGACCTGCATGTTGTTGTATTCCACAACAGGCATTTGCAAAGGTTCACCACCTGCACCTTGGCGAGGGCATTGGGTAGGTGGCTTGCGCGGTTGAAGTCGGTCTACGCAATGAGAGGCCTCCATCAAAGGCCAACCAAAATTGCCTGGTCGCTTGACACGGTAAGCCGCTTCCCACAAGGTTTCGGCAATGGCTGTGACATACAAATCGCCACTGCCATTTCTGTCAAAAGCCATGCGGTAGGGATTGCGAAAACCCCATGCCCATATTTCGGGTCGCCCTTGCGAGGTGTTTAAAGGATTGCCGTTGGGAATCGCGTAACCTGGGTAGCCGTGGTCAATGTCGATACGCAAAATCTTGCCATACAAGCTGTGTTTGTCTTGCGCCATCATGTCCCAAATCAAACCTTCGGCAGGGACATTGAAAGCTTCCCAAATCACGGACTTACCAAACCCATGCGATGCACCGCTGTCGCCAAGTCCGATGTACAGCATGCCATCAGGGCCAAACGCCAAAGCGCCACCATTGTGTTTGCGACTGGGCCAATCTTGGGCAATCAGCACGCGTTCGGTGGCGGGATCGACAGGCGCAACGCTGCCAGGTTTGGTGGTGAACTCGGAAATTTTGCGTGTGTGGTTCCAACTTTGGGGCGCACTCTCGCGCAAAGGCGCTGAATACGACACGAAGAAACGTCCATTGCGCGCAAACTGTGGATGCAGCGCAAAACCTAACAGCCCACGTTCTTCAAAATCGTTTTGCAGCGCGAACATGCGACTGCGCAAATCCAAAAACGCCTCAGTCAACACTTTGCCATCGGGCAGCATCACCTTGACCAGACCGTCTTGTTGCACGACCAGCATGCGACCACTGTTATCGGGTAACTCTTCAAGGTGAACGGGCGCAGTGAGGTCTTGCGCCAACAGTTGCAATTGCAACTTCGGGCTTTGGGCTTGTGCTTGGAATGAAACACATGCCGCAGCACAAACAAAAGCAAAAACAGACTTCAAAAATACGGGGTAAAACTTCATGGCAACAACATTCCTTTGGTGACAATGAATTTCACCACATCAGACAGGCCTGTTTGTGTTTTGAGGTTGGTCATGACAAAAGGTTTGACACCTTGGGGACTCGCCCGCATACGCTCGGTGTCCGATTGCATGATTTCCAAGTTTGCACCCACATGCGGCGCAAGGTCTGTTTTGTTGATGATGAACAAGTCGCTTTTGGTAATGCCTGGCCCACCTTTGCGCGGAATTTTTTCACCGGCAGCCACATCAATCACGTAAATCGTGAGGTCGCTGAGCTCGGGGCTGAAGGTGGCTGCCAGATTGTCGCCGCCGCTCTCCACAAAAACCACATCTGCATTGGGGAATTTTTCCAACATGCGGTCGATGGCTTCAAGGTTGATGGAGGCATCTTCACGAATAGCCGTGTGCGGACACCCACCCGTCTCCACGCCCATGATGCGTTCGGCAGGCAAGGCGCCGCTGATGGTCAAGAGCCGCTGGTCTTCCTTGGTGTAAATGTCATTCGTGATGGCAATCAAGTCATAGTGATCGCGCATGGCTTTGCACAGCATTTCCAACAAGGTGGTTTTGCCAGAGCCCACGGGGCCACCGATACCGACGCGAAGTGGTGGGAGTTTTTTGCTGCGATGGGCAATGTGGTGAAGCGGAGTGGTCATGATCGAAAGAGTCTGGAGTACTGGGTTTCATGGCGCGCTGACAAAATGGCCAGACGCGGGCTAAAGGCTTGGCAGTTTTCAAAAGGCAATTGCATGGCGTGATCCACGGCGACGGGTATCTCCTGGGCCATGGCGGCCAGTATGCGTTGCCCGCTGAGTTGCCCCAAGGGAACGGCTTTGATTGCCGCTTGCACCATATTTTCCGCCCATCCGAAAGCAGCTGCCAGCAAGCCTTGGCGCAAGGCGATGCCATGCGTCGACAAGGCCAGTGCGAACGCAAGTGGCCACGTGGGTGGCAGGCTGTCACAGGTTTGCAGGCGAGCGGGGTCGGCATCGGCTTGGTTACGCAACCAAATCAACAAGGACCGCCCCATTTGTTCGGTTTGCAAACGCATTTCAAATGTTTCGCGGGTATGCATGACCCATGCATTGAGTTGTTGCAAGCGCGCACGGTCATGCTGTTGCCACGCAGGAACAGCCAGTGCGAGCATGGGCAGTTCACTGCGCGCTTGCACCAAGTGCAATTGGTCAATCAGCCACGATTGTGCGGACGCCTCGTCATGCACCCACTGGTGTGCCACAGCCGCTTCCAAGCCCTCTGAATAGGAGAAGCCACCGACGGGCAAGGCTGGCGAAGCCAGTTGCAATAAGCGCAACAAAGAATGGGAAGAATAGGGGTCAGCTTCCAATTAATGCCCGTGATCGTGTGCATGGCCATGGTCATGGTCGTGCCCATGGTGATGCTGTCCACTGCCATGCTCGCCATAAGCGCCGTTTTCCGGCTCAAAACTTTCATGCACCTCGTTGACGATGAGGTGCATGGCGCGCAACATATCGGCCAAGACATGGTCGGGCTCAATTTTCAAATGGTCGGCTTGCAATTCGATGGGGACATGGCGGTTGCCCAAGTGGTAGGCAGCGCGGGTCAAATCAAACGGAGTGCCATGCGCTGTGCAATGGGTGATGCGCAACACCGCTTGCGGCGCAGCCATCACCTTGAGCAGCGAGCCGTCTTCGCCCACCAGCACATCGCCACCGCGCACCACTTGGCCGCGCTGCAAAAACACACCCACTTGACGCCCAGCACTGTCGGTGGATTCAAAGCGGCTTTTTTGCCGCACATCCCAATCCAGGGTAAGGGTGGCTGCACGTTTGAGCAGCGCAGGCGCAAGGCCGTGGCCATGGCGAATGAGCTTGGAGAAATGAATCATGTGGGTGGCGTGGGGAGTGGGCCCTGTGGAAGCCTCAAAACAGAAAGTAGCGCTGGGCCATGGGCAAGACGCTGGCCGGTTCACAGGTCAGCAGTTGCCCATCGGCACGCACCGCATAGGTTTGGGCGTCCACATCCATGTGCGGTGCGTAGTCGTTGTGCAGCATATGGCGTTTACCGATGCCTCGGATGTTTTTCACCGCACTCAAGGTTTTGTGCAGGCCATAGCGATCACCCACACCCGCAGCCAGTGCGGCTTGCGACACAAAGCTCAGCGAGCCTTTGTGCAGTGCGCCGCCAAATGCACCAAACATGGGGCGGTAGTGCACCGGTTGCGGTGTGGGAATGGATGCATTGGGGTCGCCCATGGCGGCCATGGCGATGAAGCCGCCTTTCATGATGATGAAAGGTTTGACGCCAAAAAAAGCCGGTTTCCACAACACGATGTCGGCCCATTTGCCCACCTCGATGCTGCCCACCTCGTGGCTGATGCCATGGGCAATCGCGGGGTTGATGGCGAGTTTGGCCACATAGCGTTTGACGCGACCGTTGTCATGCCGGTCACTGTCGCCCACCAAGCCCTCCGGGCCAAAGGCAGGCAATTTGCCGCGCTGCTGTTTCATCTTGTGCGCGGTTTGCCAACAGCGCATGATGACCTCGCCCACGCGCCCCATGGCTTGGGAGTCAGAGGAGAACATGCTGATCGCACCGAGGTCGTGCAAGATGTCTTCTGCGGCGATGGTTTCTTTGCGGATGCGGCTTTCAGCAAAGGCCAAGTCTTCTGCGATCGAAGCGTCCAGGTGGTGGCACACCATCAGCATGTCCACATGTTCATCCAGCGTGTTGATGGTGTAGGGGCGGGTGGGGTTGGTGGAAGAGGGCAGCACATTGGCCTCGCCCACCACTTTCAAAATGTCCGGTGCATGGCCGCCACCCGCGCCCTCGGTGTGGAAGGTGTGGATGGTGCGACCTTTGAAGGCTGCCACCGTGTCTTCCACAAAGCCCGATTCGTTCAAGGTGTCGGTGTGGATAGCGACTTGGGTGTCGGTGGCTTCAGCGACATTCAAGCAGTTATCGATGGCGGCAGGTGTGGTGCCCCAGTCCTCGTGCAATTTCAAACCAATGGCACCGGCGTTGACCTGTTCGTGCAAGGCATCGGGCAAGGCGGCATTGCCTTTGCCCAAAAAACCCAAATTCATCGGAAAGGCATCGGCGGCTTGCAACATGCGCTCGATGTTCCAAGGGCCTGGTGTGCAGGTGGTGGCAAAGGTACCGGTGGCAGGCCCTGTGCCCCCGCCCAGCATGGTGGTGACACCACTGGCCAAGGCCTCTTCAATTTGCTGAGGCGCAATGAAATGAATGTGTGTATCAATGGCACCCGCTGTGACGATCATGCCTTCGCAAGAAATGATTTCGGTGCCAGGACCAATCACAATGTCCACACCGGGTTGGGTATCAGGGTTTCCGGCTTTGCCAATCGCCGCGATGCGTGAATTTTTGATGCCAATATCGGCTTTGACAATGCCCCAGTGATCGACGATGAGCGCATTGGTCAACACACAGTCCATGGCACCACCGGCTTGGGCGCCACCGCTCACGGGGCCATTGCGGGTGCGCTGGCTTTGTGCCATGCCATCCCGAATGGTTTTGCCGCCACCAAACTTCACCTCTTCGCCGTAACTGCCAGCGCGCAAGGTGTAGTCTTGTTCGACTTCAATGATGAGGTCGGTGTCGGCCAAGCGCAGGCGGTCACCCACGGTCGGACCAAACATTTCGGCATAGGCTCGTTTGTCAATGTGCGCCATCATGCGCCCCCTTTCAAAGCGCCTTGCACATCACCGCGAAAACCATAGACCTCGCGTGTGCCGGCATAGTCGACCAACTCTACCGTGCGCTCTTGGCCAGGCTCAAACCTCACCGCTGTCCCCGAGGCAATGTTCAAGCGCATGCCGCGCGCGGCGTGACGGTCAAACAACAAGCCTGTGTTGGTTTCGGCAAAGTGGTAATGCGAGCCCACTTGGATAGGGCGGTCACCGCTGTTTTTCACCACCAAGGTGTGGGTGCGCCTGCCAGTGTTGAGTTCGTGGTGGCCGGCGTCGGTGAAGAGTTCCCCAGGAATGAATCGCGTGCTCATTTGCGACCCGACCACCAGAAAGCCGCCACCGCGACCAAGGTGATGCACAAACCCACCATGTCAGTGGCATGGCCATGAGAGCCTTCTAGCCCATGGCCATCATGTGCCAAAACGGGAAGTGCCCAAAGCATCAGCAAGCCTAAGGGTATTTTCAACATAGCAGTTCCTTGAAAAGGTTTACACAATCGGTTGGTGAACCGTCACCAGTTTGGTGCCATCGGGAAAGGTGGCTTCAACTTGGATGTCGGGAATCATTTCGGCAATGCCCTCCATCACATCGGCGCGAGTAAGCAAGGTGCGCCCCTCGCTCATGAGTTGCGCAACCGTCTTGCCATCGCGGGCGCCCTCCATCACGGCGGCGCTGATGAAGGCCACAGCTTCGGGGTAATTGAGTTTCAAACCGCGTGCTTTGCGGCGCTCTGCCAGCAAACCAGCAGTGAATATCAGTAACTTGTCTTTTTCGCGGGGCGTGAGTTCCATGGTGACCTGTTGTGAATAAGCAGAGTGAACGCCTGCATTGTGATGCAAGTGCCGTGCCTTGATGCAAAACCGCTATGCACCAAAAGATTGCATCGTCTTGGTGCCGAACAAGGGCGCGCTTTGCATATTTTGGTGCAAATTCATCCCCAAACTGGGGACTGTTTGACAAAACTTGAGGTTTCTAGCGTCTGGCTTTGGTTGGCATAAGGCTTGCGATAGGTCCTGTGCGTAGCCCACAAGGCGCGTTTCTTTTTAACCTCGAACGACTTGGAGTTCCTCTCATGCTTAACCGTCGCAACCATCTCAAAACCTTGGCCGCTGCAGCAGCCTTGGTCAGTGGATCTCTGACACTTTCTATTGCACACGCCGCAGACACCATCAAAGTAGGTGTGTTGCACAGCTTGTCTGGCACCATGGCCATTTCCGAAACCGTGTTGAAAGACACCGTGTTGATGGCCATTGAAGAGATCAACGCCAAAGGCGGCGTGTTGGGCAAGAAGCTCGAACCCGTGGTGGTCGACCCCGCATCCAACTGGCCTTTGTTCGCTGAAAAAACCAAGCAACTCCTGGGTCAAGACAAAGTGGCTGTGATCTTCGGTTGCTGGACCTCGGTGTCACGCAAATCCGTGTTGCCCGTGGTGGAAGAAATGAACGGCTTGCTGTTCTATCCCGTGCAGTACGAAGGCGAAGAGCTGTCCAAGAACGTGTTCTACACCGGTGCAGCGCCCAACCAGCAGGCCATTCCTGCAGTGGACTATTTGATGAGCAAAGACGGTGGCGCGGCCAAGCGTTGGGTCTTGTTGGGCACCGACTATGTTTACCCCCGCACCACCAACAAAATTTTGCGCGCCTACTTGATCAGCAAGGGCGTGAAAGAGTCTGACATCGATGAAAAATACACACCGTTTGGTCACTCCGACTACCAAACCATCGTGGCTGACATCAAGAAATTCTCGGCCGGTGGCAAAACCGCGGTGGTCTCCACCATCAACGGTGACTCCAACGTGCCTTTCTACAAAGAGCTGGGCAACGCGGGCTTGAAAGCCAAAGACGTGCCTGTGGTGGCCTTCTCCGTGGGTGAAGAAGAACTGCGCGGCGTGGACACCAAGCCTTTGGTTGGCCACTTGGCAGCTTGGAACTACTTCCAGTCCATCAAGAACCCCGCCAACGACGAGTTCATCAAAAAATGGTCGGCCTATGCCAAGGCCAAAGGCATTGCCGGTCACAAAGACAAGCCTTTGACCAACGACCCGATGGAAGCCACTTACATCGGCATCAACATGTGGAAGCAAGCGGTTGAAAAAGCCAAGTCCACCGATGTCGACAAAGTCATCGCCGCCATGGCCGGTCAAACCTTCAAGGCACCCAGTGGCATCACTTCCAAGATGGACGAGAAAAACCACCACTTGCACAAGTCGGTGTTCATCGGCGAAATCAAAGCCGATGGCCAGTTCAATGTGGTGTGGAAGACACCTGGTCCTGTGAAAGCCAAGCCATGGAGCCCTTACATCCCTGGCAACGACGTCAAGCCTGACGAGCCTGTCAAGAAGTAAGTCACAGCGTCTGTGAGTCAAGTCAGTGGCGAGGTGAGGCGCCACTGACCTTTGTCCCACCTTTTGTATTCCCACCCCCTATTTCCGAGAGTTTTGCATGTGGACAGTCCGCATCAGGTTGAGCTTTGTCTTTGCGTTCAGCTATTTGAGTTTGACACTGGCGCAGGCACTCACTCCCGCACAAGCACTTGGCATGGTGCAGGGCGAAACCGATACCCGTTTAGAAGTACTCAACCAAGCACTGCAAGAGGCTGATGCCGCCACGGCGACGTATTTGCAAGCCTTGGCAGATGACCTGGTCAAAGTGGCGGGCCGACAAGTGGTCGTGGTTCGCGATGGCAAGGCTTTTGATCCTGTCACCAACGCAGAAACACCATTGCCTGCACAAATTGAAGATGTGGTCAGTAACAACCGCATGCGTGGTGAGATTGATGCGGCATTGGCTGCATTGAAGCTACTCAGTCCAGATGACGCGGTCCGTTTGCAAGCCGCCATGGCACTTGCAAAAGAACCCGATGCAGCGAAATTGCCTTTGATTCACAAAGCCTTGATGGCAGAGCACAACGAAGAAGTAAAAAAAGCATTGATGTTGGCCAAGGCCGCCATGGCCATCAGTGCGGCTGACCCTGCAGAACGTTTGCTAGCGGCCCAAACATTGGGGCAAGCGAAGTCACCAGAGGCGCAATTGCTGCTTAACCAGCAATTGGGTGTGGAAACAGATGCCAAAGTCAAAGCCCAAATCCAAGCGTCGCTTGTCAGCATCAAGGCGGCACTCGCCTGGGGCGAGCGTCTCGGCGTTGTGTTCACTGGCATCAGCCTGGGTTCTATTTTGTTATTGGTGGCCTTGGGTTTGGCCATCACCTATGGTTTGATGGGCGTCATCAACATGGCCCACGGTGAATTGATGATGGTGGGTGCCTATGCCACCTACGTGGTGCAGCTTGTGTTCCGTCAATACCTGCCCAATGCATTTGACTGGTATTTGTTGGCAGCCTTGCCCATGGCGTTTTTGAGTGCAGCTGTAGTGGGTGCGGTGCTGGAGAGAACCGTGTTGCGGTTTTTGTATGGCCGACCTTTGGAAACCTTGTTGGCAACCTGGGGCATCAGTTTGATCCTCATGCAAACTGTGCGCAGTGTGTTTGGTGCCCAAAACGTCGCGGTTGAAAACCCCCGTTGGATGAGTGGTGGCATACAAGTGTTATCCAACCTCAGCCTGCCGTGGAACCGTGTATTGATAGTGGTGTTTGCATTAGCGGTTTTGCTTGGCATGGCATTGCTCATCGGTCAAACACGCTTGGGATTGTTTGTGCGTGGGGTGACACAAAATCGTGCCATTGCCTCGTGCATGGGTGTGAATACCGCACGCATAGACACCTATGCGTTTGCTTTGGGTTCGGGTATTGCAGGCTTGGCGGGTTGTGCGCTGAGCCAAATTGGCAATGTCGGCCCCGACCTGGGTCAAGGCTACATCGTGGACGCCTTTATGGTGGTGGTGCTCGGTGGTGTGGGGCAACTGGCAGGAACGGTTTACGCTGCCTTGGGCTTGGGTGTTCTGAACAAATTGCTAGAGGGTTGGACCGGCGCTGTGCTGGCCAAGATTGCTGTCTTGGTGTTCATCATCATCTTCATTCAAAAACGCCCGCAAGGTTTGTTTGCGATGAAGGGCAGAAGCGCGGAGGCATGAAATGGACACAATGAATATTCCGCGCAAACCCGCATTGCTCAGCCCCACGGGGTGGTTGGCATTTTTGGCTTGTGTGTTGTTACTGGGCGTGGTGACACCCTTGCTCAACCTGTATGTCCCCACAGAAAACCCATGGCATGTCAGTGACTTTGCGGTGTCCTTAGTGGGAAAAATCATGTGCTACGCCATTTGTGCATTGGCCATGGATTTGATTTGGGGCTATACCGGTATTTTGTCGTTGGGTCATGGTTTGTTTTTTGCGTTGGGTGGTTATGCCATGGGCATGTACCTGATGCGCCAAATTGGATTGGATGGCAATTACAAATCCGAGTTGCCAGACTTCATGGTCTTTCTGAACTGGAAGAGCTTGCCTTGGCATTGGTATTTCAGTGACAGTTTCATCGCCACCTTGGCCTTTATTGTGTTGGCCCCAGGTTTGTTGGCCGCTGTATTTGGCTACTTTGCCTTTCGCTCGCGTATCAAGGGTGTGTATTTCTCCATCATTACACAGGCCATGACCTTTGCCTTCATGCTGCTGTTTTTCCGCAATGAAACTGGTTTTGGTGGAAACAACGGCTTTACCGACTTCAAGCGTATCTTGGGTATGACCATCGCAACACCCCACATGCGCATGCTGTTGTTTGTGTTGACGGCACTGGCATTGCTGGGCTTTTTCTTGATGGCCAGATGGTTGGTGCAAAGCAAATTCGGTCGGGTCTTGCAAGCCATTCGGGACGCAGAGAGTCGGGTCATGTTTTGTGGCTACTCGCCCTTGCCTTACAAGCTCAGCATTTGGGTGATCTCGGCCGTGATGTGTGGCGTGGCGGGTGCTTTGTACGTGCCACAGGTAGGCATCATCAACCCCAGTGAAATGAGCCCGGCCAACTCAATTGAAATTGCGGTGTGGGCCGCCGTGGGTGGCAGGGGCAGTTTGCTGGGGCCTATTTTGGGGGCGTTCATGGTCAATGGCGGCAAAAGTTGGTTGACCGTGGTTGCGCCTGAGTTTTGGTTGTACGTGTTGGGGGCCTTATTCATTGCCGTGACCTTGTTCATGCCCCAAGGTATCTTGGGTTTATGGAACAAAGCACGCCAAGCATGGCTGTCAAAAGGGGCTTCAGCATGACGCCCGATTTGTTTGATGAAGGCAGCAAGCGCTTGCAAGCGCACAAGTTTCGACAAGTCCAACAACCGGCCTCGGGTGACAGAAGCGCCAGTTTTGGTCGCTTATTGCACCCTGGTGAATTGGACCTGGCGCATGGACGCATTCTGTACCTTGAGAATGTCAATGTCAGCTTTGATGGCTTCAAAGCCATCAACAACTTGTCTTTGGACATTGCCCCAGGCGAGTTGCGTTGCATCATTGGTCCCAATGGCGCAGGCAAAACCACCATGATGGACATCATCACCGGTAAAACCCGTCCTGACAGTGGACAAGTGTTCTTTGGCAGCACGATTGATTTGCTGCGCCACAACGAGCCAGAGATCGCCCAGTTGGGGATTGGCCGCAAATTTCAAAAACCCACGGTGTTTGAACATTTGACGGTATGGGAAAACCTCGAACTGGCTTTGGCAACCGCCAAACACGTCAGCGCTTCCATGCTGTTTCGATTGAATGGCGTGCAACAAGACCGCATGTGCGAAGTCTTGGAAACGATTCGCTTAAGCCAAGACATATCGCGTTTGGCGGGTCTGCTCAGTCACGGTCAAAAACAATGGCTGGAAATTGGCATGTTGCTGATGCAAGACCCCAAGTTGCTGCTGTTGGATGAGCCTGTTGCTGGCATGACCGACCAAGAAACCGAACGAACAGCCGAGTTGTTTTTGTCACTCAAGGGCAAACACTCTTTGATGGTGGTTGAGCATGACATGGGATTTATCCGGCAAATCGCCGACATCGTGACAGTGCTGTGCGATGGTGCTGTGCTGGCCCAAGGCAGCTTTGAGCAAGTCCAAGCCGACGAGCGTGTCATTGATGTGTATTTAGGACGCTAAGCCATGTTGCAAATACAAAATATTCACCAATACTATGGCGGCTCCCATATTCTGCGCAATGTCAGTTTGCAGACCCATGCAGGGGAGGTCACTGTGTTGCTGGGGCGAAATGGCGTTGGTAAGACCACTTTGCTTAAAGCTTTGATGGGATTGGTGCCCTTGCGTGAAGGCAACATCACGTTTGGCGGGCAATTGATCACCAAGGCCACACCTTATGAGCGCGCCAGAGCAGGCATTGGTTATGTGCCCCAGGGCCGTGAAATATTTAATCGCTTGACGGTCGAAGACAATTTGCGCATGGGCTTGGCGACGCAAAAAGCGGGCACCCCCATACCTGCAGAATTGTTTGAGATGTTTCCTATCTTGGACCAGATGCGCCATCGCCGAGGGGGTGATTTGTCGGGTGGACAGCAACAACAGCTGGCGATTGCCCGCGCCTTGGCGGGCTCGCCCCGCTTGCTGGTGCTGGATGAGCCTACCGAAGGTATTCAGCCGAGCATCATCAAAGACATTGGGCGCGTGATCAAGCAATTGGCCAAGCGTGGTGATATGGCTATCTTGCTGTGTGAGCAGTACTATGATTTTGCCGAGGAACTGGCCGACCAGTATGTGGTGATGGAGCGCGGCGAGGTGATCGCGCAAGGGCCGGGCAGTGAAATGCCATCAAAAGGGATTCGGCAACTGGTCTCTATTTAAGGCGGTTTGTTCCTCCGCCAGACGGTTTATACGCACAGGAATGACCGAAAAACTGGGGCAGTTGTAGCGTGCAATGTCTTCGTGGTGCAAGGGATAGGAATTGCAGTTGGAAAAGCGGCGCCAAGGTGAGCTGTAAATGCCGCACTGAAATTTATCCTCTGCAACCGGCTCTAAAAACACGCATTGTTTGTTGAGGCAACAGTTCCCGCATTGCACACAAGTACCTTGGATTTGGACGGGAATGTTTTTGTTGCGCAGAAAAACATCTTCAAAATAGTGTCGCACAGGTCCTGCTGATACCGCATGCCAATGGATACGCATTTTTTTTACAGTGTTGGCGTATTCAAGGAGGAATTTCTTTTTGCCAAAAAAAAGGAACAAAACCAAGGGCGACAAAGGAATGAAAACAAACCCTAGGCCTTTGCCCAACATGGAAACCCCGCGGGAAAAATGGTTCACTGAATGCCCATGCAGTTAGCGTAATAGGTGACAGTGGCGGGCCAGTCAGAGAAGATGCCGCGAATGCCCACATCATGGTGCAAAACATGCAAAGCTTCCATGATGTCGCCTTCGTTGTGTATGCCATCCGTGACGCTTTGGTAATACCAACCACCTTTGTCTACGGCCATCACGCCAGAGCGTTCAAGCGACCAGGTAATGATGTCAAGCCCAGCAGCTTTGACATTTTTGGCATAGACAGAAGGCACAAGTTTGCCGTTCTCCAAGGCCAACAGTGCAAAGATGGGTGGCGCAACGATCTTGACACCCTTGGCCTTATAAGACTTCAAAGTTTCCAAAGAAGGCAAATCTTTCACGCTTTCTGCCGCATCCAGAAACACGGCTTGCTTGGCAAACGCAGATTCTTGTTTGATCCAATACAAAATGTCTTCTTCATGAAAAGACTGCGCAAACACTTGCTTGGCTGGGACGTCCATGTCTTTGTATTCGTCCAGCATTTTTTGCGCATACTGTTGTTGCGTGAAGCCTTCAAAGGGCATGGCGACTGTGGCTTCTTTCAACTCGGGGGTCATTTTGACGCCCCATTGTTTGAACAATGCAATGGTTTCCTTGTGCGACATCAATGTGCCGCTGGTCGGTCCCGCATACAAGTCTGTGCGCCATGGCGGCGTACCCGCCACAAATTCTTGGGGCGTTAAGGCTTTGGGGTTGAAGCCATCCATCTTGGCGCGCAAAGATTTGAATTCCGCCAAGGTGATTTCGCTGGTGCGGCATTCCGCACTGGCGGGTGTGTGTGTTGCGGCGTCGTAGGGCGTGAATGGTTTGACACACGTTGCCGCCAAAGGTGTGAGCAAGATATTGGTGGTGGCGTGCAAATCATTTTGTGCGTGGCGACAAACCAATTCTTTGTCTTTGGTGAAAGTCACATCGCATTCGATCACGCCTGCGCCCATGCGGGCCGCGGCTTCATAGGACTCTCGTGTGTGCTCTGGAAACATCAAAGCCGCGCCACGGTGGCCAATGGAGAAACCCGATTTCTTGAAAGGACCGTTGGAGCAACTTTGCAGCTGCTTCTTCAAAGGCGAGTCTTTCATCTGAGAAACCAAAAAAAACGGTCGTGGACCCAGTTGCACCGAGGGGTCGACAACTGGCTGCTTGGCCAGCGAAGATTGAAAAAAGACAAACAGAAGACAGGCGCTGAAGAAATGAGAATAGTTCATGCAAGACAACAATCAAGAGTGTCTTCACTTTAAAAAGGCCGCATGAAAATTTGATGACACTCAGGGCAAGGTGCAAACGTACTGGGTAAACAAGTCCTCGGGGCTGTGAGGTGTGACGACCACGACAAAGGTTTCTGCGCTGGATTGACTGACCAATACGCCGTAATCACTGAAGCGCTGCTGCTGGGCAAGCTGGGTGGCCACTTTCCATACCTCAGCCAAGCTGCGCACTTGTGCAGAGGGCCAGATGTCAAACAGGGCACGTGCTTGGGGGTTCAAGCGAAGCAAATGAACATGCAGTTGGTTCTGTGAGCGTTTGTATTGCGGGTTGACCACCAAGGCTATCTCGCGTTCAGCTATGCGTTGGCTGGCTTGTGTCCAGGAAAAGGCCCAAATGCTGTCAGGCCGCAAGGGGTCCTCAACGCCGGTGATGACTTGCAAGGGCAATACCAAGCCATGCACAAACCCTTGCGGGCAACCACACATTTTGATGTCGCGCAGGGCCACAAAGTCGTTGTCAAGCGCCCATACCTCGGTGGTTTTTTTGCAGCTGGGTTCTGGCGTGCATTGCGCAGCAGCGCTGGGTGCTTTGCACTGCTTGCAATAGTTGGTTACGGTCGGATCAACACAGTGCTGAACAATATCGAGCAAGGTGTCACTGAAGGCCGCAAAGCCAGGTTGCATAGGCATCCAAGCGAAGCACCACACCATAACGATGCGAATCAGATTGTTTTTTGAAAGCGGGCTCATGGGTGGCAAGTGAATGTCATGAAGGAAACATATTTTTATGTCATTATGTTTTTCACGTAAAAACCCATGTCATTGGCTCATCACTCAGCAGGTTATTCCCTTATGGACGCGTTGGCACTTCCGATGAAACCTTCTCCCTCTTCGCTGGGACAAGGCATCGAACAATTTAAACACCATCTGAAACAACTGGGGTTTGTCTCCCCTGTGTATGGCACCTTGGAACCCTCTAAAATCATTTTGCAATCAACCCGTCGGCAAGAAGTGTTTGGTTTGGTCTTAGAGGGCGATCTGGCCCTCAGCGCCAATGGCGAAACCACACGCTACATGATGGGGGAGTTATTCTTCATCGACACAACCACGCGTTATGAATTGCAAGCAGGCTCCTCGGGCGCCAAGTACCTTTTCGCATTCAAATAAACAAGAACCCTTTGTATGACAAACACGCCAGCCTTGAATGTGCTTTTTCTTTGTACCCATAACTCTGCGAGAAGTATTCTGGCGGAAGCCATGCTCAATCACTTGGGGGAAGGGCGCTTCAAAGCCTATTCTGCGGGCAGCAGTCCGCGAGAAAACCAACAGCCAAACCCCATGGCACTGGCCACTTTAGAAAAGGCCGGTATCGCGACGCAAGGACTCAGCAGCAAAAGTTGGGATGTGTTTGCCACCCCCGACGCGCCTCACATGGATTTGGTCATCACCGTCTGTGACAACGCGGCGGGCGAGGTGTGCCCCTATTGGCCGGGTCAACCTGCCACCGCCCACTGGGGGTATGCAGACCCCTCGGAAGGGTCTGGGGACGATGCGGTAAAACTTGAGGCCTTCGCCCAAACCCTGCACCAAATCAAACGCAGGTTAGAACTGTTGATCAGCCTTCCTGAAGCCAGCCTTGGCAAGATGGTTTTGCAACAAACTGCTCGCGAATTGGGCAAGGCATGACAGCGTGGCGTCGCTACCTGGCTGAAGGTATCGGTACAGCGGCATTGTTGTGCGCGGTGGTGGGTTCAGGCGTGATGGCCGAGAATTTGGCCGCAGGCAACATGGCTGTGGCGCTACTGGCCAATACCTTGGCAACCGTGTTCGCACTTTATGTCTTGATCGAGGCTTTGGGCCCTGTCAGCGGCGCGCATTTCAACCCTGCTGTTTCTTTGGTCATGGCTTACCGTCGTGATTTACCGCGCAATCAAGTGGTTTTTTACATGCTTGCGCAATTGACGGGTGCCGCCATGGGTGTGTGGTTGGCCCATGCCATGTTCGATTTAGAGGTGTTTCAATACGCAAGCAAAGTCAGGAGTGGCTATGGCCAATGCTTGGCCGAAGCCGTGGCCACGGCAGGTTTGCTGTTTGTGATTTTGCGTGCACCTGTTGGCAAAGCCTCGGCGATGGTGGCTTGCTACATTGGCGCGGCCTATTGGTTTACCGCCAGTACCTCGTTTGCCAACCCTGCGGCAGTGTTTGGTCGCATGATGAGCAATACCTTCGCAGGCATCAGTCCTTGGGATGCGCCCGCGTTCATGCTGGCCGAGTTGGTCGGTGCCAGTGTGGGCGTTTTATTGGACAGCTGGCTTGGCTCTGACAAAGACGCCATGCATTGATGTTTTACATGGCCCATATACGCGGCGCGACAGCCGGTAATTGCCATATCTCTGCGCGCCACGTGAGCCAAATGCGGCGCAACAAATCCATTGCCTGCTCCACTTGCGCAGACAGTACCCGAACCACCACCAGTCTGGGGTCGGGCGAGGTAACGCCCGCTTGTAACTGCAGTCCATGTTGATCACACACGTCGCGCGCCATTGCAATGACCTGTTGCAACTGCGTATCCAACATGGCTTGACCTTGCGCAAATACCAAGGTGCCTTGGCAGTTGTGGCCGTTAAGGCCCAAGGGACTGTGTAGCAAACGCTGATCTGTGGCACGGATCAAGCCGCGTTCTAGCCACATGCCCTCTATTTCCAAATGCTGCTGAAATTGACCTTGCGTGAATGGCTGCTGGGCATGCGGCAAGCCCAAAGCAGTGACATCCCATGCCATGAGTTGGCTGTCTATGGCCAAGTTGAAAGTCACTTGGTTGTGCGCATGGCAACCGCTGTAGGCCAGTGCTTCAAGCGGTAACCATTCCAAACGGGCGCCATGACCCAGCGTGGCATGGATGTATTGCGAAGCAGTCAAAGCCTCTGAATGGTAAAAACGTGTGGCCCCAGGGGTGGTTAACAAGGCGTGGGCATGGTCATGAAGGTGCAACTGAATGTTCAAGCAATCACCGCCCACCAAACCACTGGGTGGATGTACCAAGATGTTGTGACACACCTGTTCGCCTTCGGGATAGAGGCTTTTCAGTATGCGCAAAGGACCATTGTGCACATGACGCGCCACACAATGACCTTCTTCTACGCTGTAATCAATCTGCAGTGTGGCTTGCCAACCCATGGGCTTTATTCAAAAAGCTTGAATCCTACAGCGGCCACAAAACCGACCAAGGTAGAAAAGCCAGCCATGTTTGGCGAGGCCAAATGCGCGGCCTCGGGCAACATGGCTGAGCCAATCATGGTCAGCATGGCACCTGCTGCGATGCCTTCAACCACAATCATGGCTGAATGCGGAATAGATTCACCCACATAGGCGCCAAAGGCGGCACCGACTGCACAAATCACGGTCAACACAGACCACAGGAAAATGATTTTTCCCGTAGAAAACCCTTGGCTTTTCATGTTCACGCTGGCAGACAAAGCCTCGGGGAAGTTGGATAAAAACAAGGCACCCACCAGTGTCAATGGCATCACATCCCAAAAGCTCAGTGTCATGCCTGTGGCTGTTTTGGAGGCAACGATAGACAGCATCACCGTGCCAATCACAAAACTTTCTGGAATCACGTCAAGCAAGTTGCCTAACCAAATGGCCATGCCTGCGTTGTTGTGTTCCTCTTTCATGGTGTTCAATTCGGCAGCTGTTGGCACTTCGCTGCCACCTGTTCGAATGGCGTCAATGGCCAGATTGGCCCAAGCTTGCTTGGCTACAGCGGCTTGGTCAACATGGCGTTTGTTTTCCAAAATACGTTGTGCGGCCAACTCGCGCACAGAGGCGGCAAATTCGGGGTGGCTGCGCGAAAAAACCTCGTACTGTGACTTGTGCAGCACCAGCAACTCGGCGGGACCATGCTCGGCAACAGCGGTGGTACTGTGCGCTTGGTGCGCCAAGAAAGAAACCTCACCCAACAAGTCACCCCGCTCCACGGTATGGCTGCTGCCATCCGCATGCGTCAAGGTGATAGACCCAGCGCGAACGATATACAACTCAGAGGAAGCATCTCCCACGGAAAACAGATGCTCATCCTCCACCAAAAACTTGGGTTGCAGCAGTTTGACCAAATCGTGCATCATGTCTGGTGACATGCTGCTGAAAAAAGATGAATTTCCAATCGATTGCATCAAGTCGGCTTGGCGTTTGGACTTGTTGCGCGCATGCTGGGCAATCACGTATGCGCCCTTGCGCAAATAACCACCATGGGCACTGAGCAATTGGTCAAGGGTGATGAAAATCAGTCCGCCACCAATCAGTGCAATCAGCAATGTGACGAAGTGGTGCGTCTCTTCAACACGGTGTGCGATGTCTGCATGGGCCAGCGCTTCCACGGTCGGTGACACCAGTTCAATAGAAAGCGCAGAAATCAAGGCACCCGCACCAAAGCCACACATCGCGCCAACGGTGGCGTTGGACATCGGGGTGGTGATACCCACAATGGCACCCAGCACCATTGAACCTGCTGCAATCGCGCCCAATATGGCGGCCCAAATCACCAAGGTGGTGCCCATGTCTTGCATGATTGTCTCCGGTTGAAAGTGAATGGGACAGGATTAATGCGGCATATTCTTTTCTGCACGAACTTGTGCGGCAATCGCTTCGACCTGTTCGTCTGACATGCCGTATTTGGCTTGCATGTTTTTCAGTTTGATCTCTTCTTCTTCAGTGACGATACCATCAGCCAGCACTTCGCGAATTTCCATTTCGTACAAAGCTTCACGGCGTGCCACTTGGGTGGTGTAAGCGGTGGATACCACACCGGTCAAGATGGCGGCGAGTGCGATCGCCAAAATTTGGGTGATGATGACCAAAATCACACCGGGGAAAGTGACCGGGTCCACATTGCCCCAACCCGAAATGATGGTCAAGATAAACCAATGCATGGCAGCGGGTATGGAGGGGAATATTTCAGGTTGATCGTGTCCTTCGATGATGTATATCAGTGAAGAGAATAAAAGGCCACTGATGAACAACAAAAACAAAGCGGAAGAGAAAGAGTCTTTTTCAGCCTTGATGGCTTCAAACATGTCGTCCATGGCGCTGTTGTAGCGCGAGAGTTTGAAAATCCGCAACAAACGAAACATTCGCAGGACACGTAAATCGGTACCTGGCATCAGCAGTTGCAGGTAAAAGGGCACCGTGCTGAAAAAGTCCACCAGACCAAAGAAGCTGAACACGTATTCCTTGCGACCTTTCCATGGACTGTCGTCTGCGTCAGTGTATTTTTCACTGTAAGACCATACGCGCAGCACATATTCAATGGAAAAAACGCCCACACTGAAAAGATCGAAATAATGGAAATACTCTCCGAAAGCCTCGTGTATATCGGGCACGGATTCCAAAATGATGGCCAGCACATTCAAGATGACCAGCAGCGCGATGAAAATCTCGCAAAACCGGCTGGCTGGGTCTGAGACGTCGCCTTCAAGAACGCTGAAGACGCGATGCTTGACACGGCGATAGGCAGAGAGTTCGAGGACATTGCTCATGGTGTCTTCCCTGCTTGGGCTTGTTCCATCATGGTTTGAACTTCTTTATCGCTTAAGCGAAATTGCATTTGCAAACGCTTAAGTGCATCTTTTTCTGCGTCTGAGACGACACCGTCAGCCAACACTTGCCGCAGTTGCGCTTGGTAAGCAGATTTTTTGCGAGACAGTTGGTTGGCAAACGCGGAGGCCACGATACCGGTCATGATGGCGGCCATACACACGCCCAAAAAACCGGTCAGTAAGGCAACGACTTCTCCGCCCTTGGTGACCGGCTCGACGTTGCCATAACCTGAAGTGATAGTCACGATGGACCAGTAAATGGCGTGAGGGATGGTGCCAAATTGTTCGGGTTGTGCGTGGCCCTCGGCGAAGTGCATCAAAGAGGCCGAGACAATGGTGGCGATGGTGAGCAAAAAAGCCGCTGAGCCAAACGCCCGTCTCTCAGAGTACACCGCCGAAAACAAATCTTGCAGGGCAGAGTTGTATTTGGATAATTTCAAAATGCGCAGCAAACGCAAGACACGCAATATGCGCAAATCAAGTGTGGGTAAAAACACATGCAAGTAGTAAGGCATGGTGGCAAAGAAGTCTACTAAACCAAAGGCACTGAACATGTACTCGCGCCGACCTTTCCAGCCGCTCTCTAGGTATTTGGCACCCAAGGACCAAACCCGCATCAGGTATTCGGCCGTGAAAAACATCACGCTCCAAAACTCCAGCTCATGAAAGAATTCCTTGTACTCTGCATGCACTTCAGGCACTGAGTCCAAAATCACAGCAGAACAATTCACCAACACGACAGTAGAAATCAACCACTCTGCGTACTTTGACAGGGGCTGGTTGGGAGACCCTTCCAGAATCTCCATCAAAGTGGTTTTTTGTTTATCAAACATTGCGCGACGCTAAAAAAGTAAAAGGGGCGAGCAAGTCCCCCACACATAACCGTCAAACATAAGCGGTCGAAGGAACTTGCTCTAAAAAAATCAAGCTTTGATTTGTTGCCACAAAGCCAACTCTTTGGCGGTGAGACTGTCCGAGGATTTGGCGGCATGTTCAAATTTTTCACCGTCTGTCATCAACGCCAGTTGTTTGATTTGAGAAAGCAATGTTTTGTAGTGTTCCACTGCATGGTCGGGACTTTCGGCAATCATGTGTACCGGCAGGCTGGCCCGCTTGTAGTTTTCTTCTTCTTGCTCTTTTTGAATCTGTTCTAGCAACGCATTGATTTCTTCAATGGTGAGGTGAAGTCGTTTGGCTTCGGCACGGATTTGCGCAATTTCAACCTCAGAGAGGTGACCATCCTTGATCATGTGAAACAGATTGGCTTTCAATGCGTCACGTTCCTTGACCAACTGGTCACTGAAAGCCGATGACAACAATGCAGCAGGGATGGCAAAAATACCAATACCAATCAAGGCCAACACGATGGTCATGGTTCGGCCAATAGGGGTGACTGGAGAGATGTCGCCATAGCCCACCGAGGCCAAGGTAATCACAGCCCAATAAATGGCTGTGGGAATGTTTTCAAACTTGTCGGGTTGCGCTTCATGCTCAAACAAATACCCCAAACTGGCGGTCAAGACCACCAACAGCAGCATGATGAAAGCAGAGGCACTCATGACCGGCCACTCACGCACCAACACTTTGCCCAAAATGGCTGTGGCATCGCTTTGACGCGTGAGTTTGAGTAAACGTGCCAAACGGAACACCCGCAAGAACCGCAAATCAAACACGTGGGTCATGAAGACCTCTAAGAAGAAGGGCAAGATCGCCAGCAAGTCGATGATGGTGGCTGGCGTGCTGGCTTGCTTGAAGCGACCCGCGATCGCGTTTTTATATCCCGGTTCTTCAACACAGGCATAGATACGCATCATGTATTCGACGGTGAAAATGCCCACCGCCACCGCGTCCAAGATCACAAACTCAATATTGATAACATAGCTGATGGATTGCACAGACTCCAGCACAACCGCTAAAACGGAGATCAAAACCCATAAACCAATGAATGAGTCAAAGATCGATTGCATGGTGCCGCCGTAAGGGCTGGGAAAAACCAATGCATGGATTTTTTGACGGAAGGTACGGCCTTGGTTTAAGTCGCCAAATTCTTTGAAAGCAGGAATGACGATGCGAAACAGTTTCAGGATTCGCAACAAACGCAAGAATCGCAGTGCACGCAGATCGACGGGGATAAACGCTTGAAAGAAAAACGGCGCAACAGCCAAGAAGTCGATGATGGCAAACGGGCTGAACACATAGGCCAAGCGGGGCAGTTTGCGTTGATTGAATTCAGCATCTTCAGGGGCAAGGTACAAGCGCAGGGCATACTCAATCACAAAAACAGTGATTGAGAAAAGATCGAACAAATGGAACCATTGTTTATAAGGTTCATAGATGGCTGGCACATGCTCGAATACCAATGAAAACAGGTTGCCCACAATGAGCAAGCCAATCCATTTATCGATATTTTTTTGGTAATTGCCAGGAATGTGGGGGTCTAGCAACCAAGCGTACATCCATTGGCGCAAGGGCAAATCGGATGAAATATTGGCCTCAACATCATCACCCATCAGGGTTTTGGCGTCTAAGTCAATGATGCGAAGAGGTGTTTTTTCAGTGTTTTCCATGGCTAACCTCAGTATTCGAATTCGGCAATCTTGATGGCATAGGCGCCCTTGTCACAGACCGATAGCCGCAATTGCAATTTTTGGTCTATGGGATCGGTGTCAACCAATTGAGAGTTGATGATGGGAACCGCCGAACCTGGTGGGGTGGCTGTCAACTTTTCTAAGACGATTTGGCCGGCCAGCGTGTGGTCGGCAGGGTTACATGCCGCAACGAACTGGGGTGGTTCATTGGTGAAAGGGTTAATCATGGCTTTGAACTCGCCTTCATTCATCAGGTAGGCGAAGCAAGCACCCCAAGTGCCTGCCAGAGGCTGCTCTGGCGCAGCCGCTTCTTCCACTTTTTCAACAGCCTCCCCTTCAGCGGGGGTCGCTGTTGAAGCGTCTGTTTTGACAGGGGCTGCCACGGGTTTGCCACCTGCACACGCGTTCACTGCGTAGTCCTTTTTAAAGCGCAAGGTGCCAGATTCAGTCAGCCATGAAGCCAGTTCTTCTCCATTTTTCTTGGTCATCTCTGTTTTCATGGCGTCTAAATAAGCCTCGTTGCCAAGATAAGTCACGGCGACCAGGGCGAAAAGCACCAAAATCACAAAAATAAAATCTTGGAAGGTAAATCCGCGCGATGAAGTTCGACTTGATGGATGAATAGCCATGGGCAAAGACCTGTGCAGTAAAAGAACCCGCATTCATGCGGACGAAATTGCCACGCATGATATTCGCAAAATTACCGAATTTAATGAATCTATATAAAAACTGAATTATCTGGCAATATTGATCTATGCAGGGTTTGTACCCATTTGGTGTTTTGTTGTTAACAAATTTTTAACAAAATAGGTAAAAGCTTGCAGCGCCAACTGCATATCGTCAGCCGTGGTGCATTCAAGCGGGTTATGGCTGATGCCTTGGTTTTCGCCGCGCACAAACAACATGGCTTGCGGCATCAGGCGGTGCAATTGCATGGCGTCATGTCCCGCACCGCTTGGCAAGTGGTGTAAGGGAATACCCAAGGAAGCAACCGCCTGTTCCCAGGCCTTCTGCAAGCCGGGGTCGCTGGGGGCGGCTGGCGCGCGCACGGTTTCCTCGAGGCTGTGGCGCAGGCCACGTTGCTTGCAAATGCGTTCAAGCGCTTGCAAGACATCGTCAGCCAGCGCATCACGCTGGGCATCGGTGGGTGCACGCATATCCAAGCTGAAATGACAGCGCCCTGGCACCACATTGATGGAGCCATCGGGCACATGCAGCATGCCAATGGTGGCAACCGAGTCACCATCGAGGGTGGCGCGCTGTTCAAGGTAGACCGACCATTCGGCCAAGGCGGCCGCGGCATCTTGGCGCTGTCCCATGGGCGTGGTGCCTGCATGGCTGGCGGTGCCTGTGATGTCACCCAGGTAGCGGCGGCTGCCGTTGATCGAGGTGACGATGCCCAGCGGCGTATTGCGCTGGTGCAATACCGGCCCCTGTTCTATGTGCACTTCCACAAACCCGATGTAGTGCGCGGCATCGCGTGCAAGGGCTGGAATCTGGCGCGGGTCTAAGCCCGCGGCTTGCATGGCTTGGCGCATGCTGATGCCCTCGGCGTCGGTTTGGTCTAGCCATGCACTTTGAAAATGCCCAGTCAACGCAGACGAAGCCAAAAAAGTGGCTTTGTAGCGCACGCCTTCTTCTTCAGCAAATGCCACCACCTCAATACCGATGGGCAAGCGCTTTTTAGCGCGGGCCAGCTCACGCACACAGGCCATGGGCACGAAAATCCCCAAACGCCCATCGTATTTGCCACCGTTGCGCACGGTGTCGTAGTGGCTGCCCGTCAGCACATAGGGTGCATCGGCTTGCGCTGGGTGGTAGCGACCCACCACATTGCCCACGGCATCCATGTGTACCTCATCAAACCCACAGGCCTGCATGCCCAGCAGCAATGTCTGCGCGCAAGCGCGGTGCGCAGGCGTGAGGTAGCTCACACTCAGTTCGCCACGCTCGGCAAAGCCAGCATCGCTGAACTGGGCCAGCCATTCATGCCAGTCCCATAGCTCTTGACCCAGCGTGGGTTGGGTGCCGCATTTGTCGTTCAGGCGAAGCTCGGCGATACGGTGTATTTGGCGCAAACATTCTTGAAATTCATTCGCAGGAGAGGCTAACAAGCGCCGCTCGAGGCTGTCCACAATGGCTTGGGGCCCAAGGCCATTGCCGCGCGGTCCTTTCACGGCAATGATGAAGGGCCAGCCAAAGTGTTGCTGGTAAGCGGCGTTCAGTTCTCGCAAGCGCTTGGCTTGTTCAGGTGTGCATTGCCACAGGCCAGCGCTGTGTTGCTCTTGGTGAGACTCTGCGGTCAAGTCGGGTGCAGCTTGGGGTGCCAACACAGGGTGGGCGCGGACCAAGGCCAGTTGAAGCTCCTGCGGGGCTTGGTCAACCGCTTGTGCCAATACCCACTTGACATGCGCCAGACTGCGAAAAGGGCGAAGCTGAAGGGCTCGTTCGCCCACCCAAGGCGAGTGCTCGTAGATGCCATTCAACCATTGCACAGCCTCGCTTGGGCTGGCAGCGTTGAGGTGTTCGATGGCGGCAAGGGTGTGGTGAGTGTGCATAGGGTGGTGAGAGACAGGCGGCTACACTGGGGCGATCAACTATAACTTTGTCAATGCGCCATGGGATTGAGCACACATGTATTGGACACCATGCACGGCTGCCCCGCAGCAGGCATGGCGGTGACTTTGTATGCCACGCAGGGCGCAGGCAGCCGTTTGCTGAAACAATTTGTCTTGAACGCCGATGGTCGCCACGAGGGCGGCCCACTCTTGGACAACGCCCAGCTTGAGGTCGGCACCTACCGCTTGGTGTTTGCAGTGAAAGCCTATTTTTTGGCACGCAAGGTGGCGTTGCCTGAGCCAGCGTTTTTGGATGAAGTCAGTCTGGACTTTGGCATTGCTGACATTGACCAGCACTACCATGTGCCACTGTTGGTCAGCCCTTGGAGTTATTCCACCTACCGCGGTTCCTGAGGCGGTTCAGTGTTGGCCCTCTGTCAGGGCATCGAGTTGGAAGCGACCCGTGCGGTGCCATAACCAGGTTTCGGTGAAGCTCACGCGATGGAGGTACTGGGGCGCGGGAAAAGGGGCCGACTGCCGAATGGCTTGTTCGATGTCTTGTTTCACTTCCATGGCGTGTTGGGGCACCCGAACCCAGTGAATCGCCCCTACCTGCCCCGAGGGTTCAATGTGCATATCCACCACCACCACTGCTTTGAGCATGGGTGGCAATTTGCCTTTGTAAATACGTTCTGGCAAGCGTTGGTAAATGTGACGGGCGGCTTCTTTGCGGTAATCGTCGCTGCGCAGTGCTTGAGAAACCACGCTGTTTGCTGGCGCCATCGCAACGGGGGGCGGAGCGCTTGCGCTTGGCTCTACCGCGGTGTGGTCTTTTTGCATTGGCAGGTCGGTGGGCGGGGCGGCCGGTGTTGGCGCCTGTGTTTCGGGGGGGCGAGTGTCAGCGACCGGCAGGGGCGCAGGCACAGTCTTAACCGCCAGTTGGGTCGCGCATGCGGCCACCAACACAAGCAGAACTGCCAGCCCTGACCGCCTAAGCCTTGCCCAACACCCCATGTCTTCTCCCCACGCCAAAGCGTGCAAGGCATACTCTGTGACCAATGTATGACTTTGACAACCATGATTACCCGAGGTCGTGAGTGAGAGCCTTAGACCTGCTCAGCCAACGCCTGCCCCAAGAGCCTGCCGTTCTGGTGACGGTGGCTGCCGCCTTGGGCTCGGTGCCGCGAGAAGTGGGTGCATGGATGGTGGTTTTTGCCCAAGACGCGGTGGGCACCATCGGGGGCGGCCAACTGGAGTGGCAGGCCATAGCCCAGTCGCGCCAAGCCCTGCAGGGCTTGACGCCTTTGCCTGTTCGGCAAAAAGTGGCTTTAGGGCCAAGTTTGGGGCAGTGCTGTGGTGGCGCGGTCGAACTGGTTTTTGAACATGTCTCGGCCAACGATGTGCCTGTTTTGCGCCAGCGTTTGATGCCGGCCTTGTCGCCAGTGGCCTTGTTCGGGGGAGGCCATGTGGGCAAGGCTTTGGTAGAGGTGTTGTCGCGCTTGCCGATGGCGGTGCGCTGGATTGACAGCCGCGACGAGGTCTTTCCCGCGGACGTATCCGCGCATGTGCACTGTGAACACAGCGACCCTGTGCATGCAGCCGTGGCCGATTTGGCGCCAGCCAGCCAAGTGCTCATCATGAGCTTTAGCCATGCCCAAGACTTGGATGTGGTGGCTGCTTGTTTGCAGCGCTTGCGTTTGCGCGATGATCTGCCCTTTATTGGTTTGATAGGTAGCGCCACCAAATGGGCCACTTTTCGGCACAGGCTGGAGAGCAAGGGTTTTTCGGCGCAGGAGTTGCAGCGCATCACCTGTCCCATTGGGATGCCAGACATTCCTGGCAAACAACCCGAAGTGATAGCGGTGGCTGTGGCCGCTCAATTGTTGAAGGAATTGGGGTCTCACCCCGATTGATGTGAAGCTATGGAAACTTACCTGTTGGAATGGGCGAATTTGCTGTTGCGCTGGGTGCATGTCATCACCGCGATTGCATGGATCGGATCGTCTTTTTACTTTGTGTTTTTAGACAGCAACCTGATACCCCCTGAAGACGCGTCGCTGCGCGACAAGGGGGTGGCTGGCGAGATGTGGGCGGTCCATGGCGGCGGGTTTTACAACCCGCAAAAATACCTCGGTCAGCCCGGGCGCATACACGGCAAGTTGCATTGGTTTTACTGGGAAAGCTACAGCACATGGCTGAGCGGTTTTGCGCTGTTTTCGGTGTTGTACCTGTGGAACGCGAACACGTTTTTGATCGATCAACGTGTGATGGCTTGGGCGCCCTTGTCGGCGGGTGCGGTTGCCTTGGGTTTGTTGCTGGCTTTTTGGCTGGTCTATGACCTGACTTGCCGCTGGGTGGGGTTTCGCCAACGTGGGGAGTTGTGGCTAGGCGGGGTCATGTTGATCACGGTGGCCTTGGCGTGCTGGGGAACCAACCAGTTGTTTGCTGGACGGGCGGCATTTTTGTTGGTAGGCGCCATGATGGCCACCGCAATGAGTGCCAATGTTTTGGTATGGATCATCCCAGGCCAGCGAAAGGTGGTCGCAGCCATGACTTCGGGTCAGCCCTATGACGTACAGGCCTTGGCTATCCATGGCCAGCGTGGCAAACAGCGCAGCGTGCACAACACCTACTTCACATTGCCCGTAGTGTTTGCCATGCTCTCCAACCACTATGGGTTTTTATATGCCCATCCCATGCGCTGGCTGTTGCTTTTGCTGATGATGATGGCGGGCGCGCTGATACGGCAGTTTTTTGTGCAACGCCACGCGTGGCATTTACAGCGTGCCGCTAACCCTTGGCCGTTTGCGGCTGTGGGGGTGTTGCTGATCGTGGGCATGGTGGTGGCGTTGCGGCCTGTGCCCGCTTCACCTGTCTCGCAAGCGCCGGTGGGTTTTGCGCAGGTCCAGGCTATCGTGGCCCAGCGTTGTGTGTCCTGCCATGGGCCGCAGGTGCAAATGAAAAATATTCGCCTCGATTCCCCCGAGGCATTGCTGGGCCATGCGCAAGCGGTGTATCAACAGGCAGTGGTGCTTCAGCAAATGCCCATGAACAATGCCACGGGCATCACGCCGCAGGAGCGTCAAGCGCTGGCAAGCTGGTTTGAGGCGGGGGCGCAGCCCTGAGTTGCTGCTCGTAGGCTTGCAGGCGTTTTTCACGCTCGGCCAAATAGGCTTGGTGCTCCTTTTGCATTTGTGCCCGGCGCAGGCCTTTTTCTTCTTCTAGCTTGTTGTCCCGAATCATCCGATGCTTGGCATTGATGGCCATTTGGTCGTGGGCGGCTTCAATGCCTTTGGTCAAGACCCGTCCGGTGTACCAAAACACCACCAAAGGCAAAAAAACCAAACAGGCTACCCAGTACCACAGGTCGTCGTTTTCAGCGGTATCTGTTTGAAGGTACTTTTTGAAATCGGTGGTGGCCATGGTGTGCTCTCGCTGCTTGGGATGACTGTGTATCGACCCGAGCGACGACAACTTGAGCGATTGCGCTATGCTCGTCCGCCATGTCTACCCTTGCCTTATTTCAATCCGATCCCTCTCTTTTTTTGCGCCAAATGTTTGATGCGGCGGTGGCGCGTGCCCAGCCCTTGTTGAACATGCAGTCTGGCTTGCCGGCTGTGCCAAGCGGTCGCACCTTGGTGCTGGGTGCTGGCAAAGCCGCGGGTGCCATGGCCCATGCCTTGGAGGCTTTGTGGCCAGCCAATGCGCCCTTGTCGGGTCTGGTCGTTACCCGCTACCACCACACGCCGCCGCGCCCACCTGGTTTGGTGCAGCGCATCGAGGTGCTCGAAGCGGCCCACCCTGTGCCCGACGAAGCGGGTCTGGCGGCCTCCGAGCGGATGATGGCCTTGTGCCAAGGGCTGACCGCTGACGATCTGGTGATTTGTCTGGTGTCTGGCGGGGGCTCGGCTTTGCTGACGCTGCCTGCCCAAGGCTTGAACTTGAAAGACAAGCAGCAGATCAACCGTGCATTGCTAGAGAGCGGCGCCAACATTTTGGAAATGAACACGGTCCGCAAACACCTCTCACGCATCAAGGGCGGGCGCTTGGCGGCCGCTTGCCATCCCGCGCAGGTGGTCACGCTCACCATCAGCGATGTGCCCGGTGACGATCCCGCTGTCATCGCCAGTGGCCCCAGCGTGCCCGACGCCAGCACCTGCGACCAAGCCATGGCCATCTTGACGCGTTACCGCATCAGCTTACCCGAAGCGGTGTGGGCAGCCTTGCGCTCGGGTGCGTTGGAAACCCCCAAACCGACAGACCCTGTGTTTCACGGTCAGCGTGTGCACATGCTCGCGACACCACAGCAGTCTTTGCAAGCGGCGGCGGAGGTGGCGCGCCAAGCGGGTCTGCACGCCTATGTGTTGTCAGACGAAATAGAGGGCGAGTCGCGCGAGGTAGGCAAGGTGCATGCGGCCTTGGCGCGTGCGGCTGCGCGTGGCGAGGGGCCTTTTCAAAAACCTTGTGTGTTGTTGAGCGGTGGCGAAACCACGGTGACCGTGCGCCCGCAAGCGCCAGACACCCCACGTGGCAAAGGAGGCCGCGCAGGGGAGTTTTGTTTGGGGCTGGCCATGGGCTTGCAAGGACAGACAGGCGTGTGGGGCTTGGCGGCTGACACCGATGGCATAGATGGGGTGGAAGACAACGCAGGGGCTGTGGTCACGCCCGACACCTTGTCACGCGCCGAGCAACGGGGTTTGAAGCCCTCGGTGTATGTGGACCGCAATGACAGCTACCGGTTTTTTGAAGCCTTGGGGGACTTGGTGGTGACCGGCCCCACGCACACCAATGTGAACGACTTCAG
>CANCVB010000004.1 GCA_947381415.1 Burkholderiales bacterium | reverse complement strand
AAAACTTGAAAAAAAATCAAGTCCTTTGAAAAACATTTTGTTAACAATCAACGGACTTAAGAAATTACTAATACATTCTGAGTATATTTTTCAATTATTACGACCATGTCTAATTTTGAGTGGGCAGGACTATGCTTTATCGGTCACCTCGTTTCTTTCGAAAGTTGGTGAGAAATATGGAGTCAAGACAGCAATTGTTCCCTTTTCGATGCCCCCAACGACAAAGGAAATCATTGAAACTTTCGCCTACCATAGTTACAACAAACTGGTAGGGATTGAGATGGAGCTGGCTAAAAAATATATCCCTCACTGGTTGAATCAAAATAGGGGCCACGTATATTCAAGAGTCTCTCCGTTTGCGGCTATTGTTTCTGATCATCTTGGTTTGACCCCTACTCAACCTTGGGTACCAAATTCTGGACGGGGTGTTATTTTTGTACCATCACGATGGGCCCAAGAATATTATTTAATGGCAGGTATTCCCTCCTCTCAACTGCGTCTTACTGGCGCTCTTTGGAGTGATAAGCTCATCCAATCAGCACGCACACGACCTATGCGTAAAGAGCGATTGATGGCAAATATCGAAGCCTTAGCCCCAGTCGATTTACTAAGCCGAGGCTTAGCGGATAAGCTAGCAATTCTTTCTTGGGCCCCGAATCAATATCCCCGAAAAGCACTTGGTTGCCCAACTTATGAAGATTTGTGCAACCAATTCATGACAGCTGCTCAAGAATTGCAGAATGCCGGAATTGTTCGAGTAGCTGTGAGTATGCATCCTACACTGACAGATGAAAAATTACTGTCCGCCCTTCATAAAGCAAATATCTTTGTATTGCGAACAAGTCTGATTGAATATGTAGATTGTGCGGATGTTTTTATTTCAACTGTTTCATCAACCAATTTTTGGGCGCTACAGTGCGGTATTCCGACGATCAATTTCGACGGCTATCTTTATGGATACACAGAATTTGATGAGGCAGGCGCAATTACTGTCAAAACCCCTTTTGAAGTTTTTTCTGTTTGTAAACGTCTTTTTGAGGATGAACTTTATTTCGGAGAAATAACAACTCGAATTGCAGATAGCTCCCCACGATTTTTTGAAAAAGAGGGTGACAACCTTGAACGCATCATGAACACAATGATTGATTTATTATCATTAAAAAATGCAGAAAAATTTCAATGAGGTTTTTGATGCACTGCAAGTATTCTCCGACGGTTGATCTTCAACGATGATTAACAAATTGCTGCGAATAGTTCTTTCTGCTCATGACGCAGGTTCTGCTGGTCACATAGGAGCTTTGGCCGTCAATGCAGCCTTACACGGGATGGATAGTTTAATTGTGGCCGAGGGGGCTGCTCATATTTACTTTAAAGCTCGCCATATTCCCCACGTACCTGCTAATGCCTGGTTAGCTTCTTTAAGTACAGCTGAGAATTCAAAATCTAACCTTACCTTGGCGGGAGAAAAACTCACGCAGTTCGGTGCCTGTGCGGTAGTATGCGGTAGATCGTCCTTAGAGGGAAAAGGTATAGACCGAACTGTAATTTCGGCAGCTAGGCAAATAGGTATTCCAAGTTTTGTATTTCAGGATTTTTGGGGAGATATTTGGACGGAAGATCAACGTCCTGATCATTACCTAGTCTTAGATGAAGTGGCGGCGCAGTTGACGCGGGAAAAGACATGTGCAGAAGTTCATGTTATCGGTTCTCCCAAACATGTTCAATTTTTGAATATTGATTTTTTAGATTTACGCCAAAAGGGACGGTTCGCCCTTGGACTAAGCGCTGATATGCCTACCATAGGTTATTTTGGTCAAGATTTGCATAACGTGCCGGGCTATGGCCAGGTACTGCTAGATGTTGGCGAAAGCGTTGGCCGGCTAAAAGGGGTAAAGCTCTTTTATAAACCTCATCCACTCGAAACGAAATTCTCTCAATTGCGTTCGCTAAAATTTTTTCAAAATTCAGGAGTAGATCCATTAGTAGTTCATAACTTTTCTGCTGAAACGTCTATTGCTGCTGCGGACGTGGTGCTGTCGTGTTTCTCCACAGTGTCCCTGGATGCGGCCTTTATGATGGCTGTAAATAAACACGCCAAAGTCAGTATCGTTTGTGCCGATTATCCCGAAAGCATTTCTAATTTCTGGCGACCAGCGACCGGGTTAGCTGAGTTCCCTCTAATAACCAAGGGAATTGCACTTGCAGCAAGTGACAAATTAAGTCTAGAAAATGCGCTACACCTTGGCCTCACACCAACTGAGCGAAATAGACAGGCCTTGGCTTGTCAGTTGAAGTTAAGTAACCCTTATGAATCTGTAGAACGCACTTTGAAGTTGATTTCCAGTGTAATTAACAAAACTACTATAAATGTTAGGGCTAAGTTTTGACAGAAAAAAAAAGACTTCTGTGTATTATATATGAGCCTGGTAACTTCCAAGTCTTTCTGAAACTTGCTCAACGAGGATTTAATTCTCAGGAGTTTGATGCGATTCTTTGGTCTCCGTATAGCCTTCCGGAATCTTTTAGATACCAAGCAGAAGCATTGGCTGCAGGCACTGTATATATTGAGGAAACAACCCCTGATGGTGGGCTTGCCGATATCCATACTAAACTCTCTGGTTGGTTATCTTCAAAACCTACTCGCCTACCGACAGATTTAGAGTCACAACTTTCTGGTACTTCAAAGCAGTTGATAAAAAGTAAAACTGGTTTGCAGGCCAAGGCTCTATACTTTGAGCTATCAAGGTATGAGCGCCTTTCGGTTTTATGTGCGATTGATTCTGTACACCGACGAATTCGATTTTGTGAGGATTGGTTGGTGCGATTAGGTATTGATGCAGTGGTAATGGCGGAAGACAACATTGAGCGCGACAGTTATGGATGGATAGAGAGCGCTAAGCGTCGCGGTATACGAACTGCCATTACAAGTTACGGCGCAATTTCGGCAAATGAAGCAGTTACAGCTTATAAATATAGTTCGAATCATGCCCTCAACGCGGTACAGGCTTCGCTAGTTCGTTTCCACCTGCCACATTGGCTCGCAGAGGGTGATGATTTTGTCATTACGCGTCTTCCATTCACTGAGATGCTGGCACGAGAAATCACCGGTGTTGCTCCATTCAATCCGTGGCTAGTAAATTCTGGGCACTCAAATGTGATTGCGGTGGAAAGTTTGGCCATGGAAAATATTTATCTTCAATTTGGCTTTCCTAAAAATCAATTGAAAACTATTGGTCACCCTCTTCAAGATACCCTCTCAGGTGTGGCACTTGACCGCGATTGCAGGCGTGCAATGCTCTGTAAACAGTATTTTCACTCACCTCAACTTCCCCTGATACTTGTTGCAATGCCCCCAGATCAGTTCAAAACTCGTCCATGCGAATATGAGAGCTATGTAGATTTGATAAATGCATTTGCATGCTTACCTCGGACACTGGATGGTGTAAATGTTATTGTTAGTCCTCACCCCAATGTCTCCGAAGAGTCGCGCCAATTAATTCGTGCTACAGGAGTGGTAATGGTTGAAACGACGGTTGCAGATCTGCTACCTCTAGCTGACTTATATATTGCTTCTGTCTCATCAACGATTAAATGGGCTCTCGGTTGTGGTGTCCCCGTTATTGATTTTGATTGTTATGGCTATGGCTACTCTGACTATCTGCAAGTGCCGCAAGTCATCAGCACTTCTGATGAAACAGGGTATCGTCATGCACTCTTACGATTCGCAGATCCGATTGAACGATCTAAACTGGTATTGCTTGCACGTAGTAATTCGTTTTTTTGGGGGGGGTTTGATGGAAAGGCCACAGAACGTTTGGAAAAACTCCTTTTTGAGGTAGACCCAAATGCCGCATAGAACCTTCGATATACCTGACTTTCAACAACGGCCTGAAACCTATACGGGCGAGAATAAAGCTGAACCACAGAAGGACATTTTTTCTTTTTTTACCCAGCGACTGCAATCTGCGGACTTAACGCCGACAAGCTTTCTTGACGTTGGTTGCGCCACTGGGGATTTGCTGCATTTTCTTGGTCAAAACTATAAGGACTCACAACTTGTTGGCATTGATATAGACATCAAAATGATTGATGAAGCTAGGAGGCGTCCCGAGCTATCTAAAGCAAAATTTTTTGTTGGTGATGGATTGAAAATGGTTGCTGGCAGGTTTGATGTGGTCACATCTTTTGGCACGCTAGGTATTTTTGATAGATTCGAACCGCTTCTCGAAAACCTGGTTGCCCAGACAACTGTGGGTGGTCGTGTTTATGTGCAAGCACTGCTTATTCCGGACGATATTGATGTGCGCATTGCCTATCGAGACAATTTAAATGGACTCGACTGGATGCGCGGTTTCAATATTTTCTCTCGAGCGCAGATCTATCGATGGGCAACCAGTCGTGGTCTACATGTAAATTTTTTGGACTTTCACATGAAATCATACTTACCAAAACGTGATTTGTTTCCTCATCGTGCCCACACACTAGATCTTGCTGACGGCACGCGACGAACAATGAACGGGTTGTGCCTGATTTTGCCTGAGACCTTAATGGAAATACATGTCTCCGACTAATCATCTCGAACGCCAAAAGGTTCGCAGCCCTTCATCTGTGACCATTGGTCCTTACTTAATTGGTGAGCAGTATCCGCCTGTTTTTTGGCCAGACATCGATGTCTATTTCCAAAAAGACCTGAACCAGGCACTCCATCTGGTTGACAAGATAGTCCAAGCTGGAGGACATTTCTTAAAAGGTGCAGTACTTCACAGGGGGAGCCTGTGCCTAAAGGATGCGGGGCCAATTAACTACTACAACAAAGATACAAATGAGATGGTCGCTGAGCCATTGAATAAAGTGATAGACCGCCACGTAGTACCGCTGGAGATGCTTCACAGAGTAATGAAGCACGCCAGCGATGCAGGTCTATGCCTTATATTAAGCGTCTACGATACCGAGGGTCTGGAGTTCGCAAAGGAGGTTGGTGCTTCAGCAATAAAAATTCCTTCATCAAACATTACTCATCGCTCGCTGATAGAAGAAATTGCAGTTAGTGCCTTTCCAATGGTAATTGATACTGGACGTAGTAAATTTTGTGAAATTGAAAAAGCAGTAAGCTGGACTCAAAAAAAGGGGGCAAGTCATAGACTCATCATCCAGCATTCACCCCCAGGTCCCCCAGCACACCCAGACAAATTTCACCTCAGGATGATTTCTCACATGGCACAGGTATTCTCGTGCCCAGTAGGGCTTTCTGATCATCATCAAGGGCTCACCATGCTGCCCATTGCGGTAGCACTTGGAGCTTCCATTGTTGAAAAGGGACTTGTGATAGATGCTGCAAAAGCGGATATTGATGTAGCTCATGCCTTACCTGTAAGCCGATTACGAGAGGCTATTGCGATGCTTGAAGAGAGTTGGTTCGCCTTGGGAAAAAGTATCCGTCCAGATCAGGAGATTTTTACGAACCCTGTTGATCGTATGTGCATCATTGCACGCAGGGAAATAGCTAAGGGCGAATTAATTACGCGAAACGACATAGATTTTGCCTTCCCCCCATTCGGCATAGGAGCTGAAGATATTAACGATCTTTTGGGCTCAACTGCGAATATATCAATTCCCAGCGGCGAACCAATTCAATGGGCAGACGTCAATTCCATTAGATGGGGCAAGTAATCGTATGAATTGGAAAACTGCCAATACTAAAGAGAATTTTTTCAATTCAACTTTATACACTTGGATTACAAAACGTTTTATCATTGTCACGGTAATTTTGATAACTGGTTCACTGGGAACCTTGCTGGGCTGGATCTTATTTGCACCTACTCAATTAATTCATTTCACAAAGACTGAAAAAAATGTTAGCCGAGATGAGCAATGGAAAATTGATACTTGGTCGTTGATGAAATTTTATTTCGAGCGACACGAAGCTTTTGTTCGTCTACTTGACACCGGCGAAGTGAGCCCATTAACCGAAATATATGCAGCTGAAGGCAACAAATTTACATCCATTAACGATGTCAGGATTGCAAAAATTTGTCCCACCCAAGTGGATTTTTACTCCAAGGATGCTCATATCTTCTGGGCTTCACGAAACCAGTATTTACTTCAACAATCATCGGATGGAAGCGAATTTCTCACGATTCTTGCTGGCTCATATGCTGGAGCCAAGACTACCCTTCATCAGGGTAAAACCTTTGATGCTGTCATAGACTCAAGAACTATTGTGGACAGCAACCCCATTCGACTTGATCGATCTGCAGGCTTGATGTCTGCTTATATGCAACGAAAAGGGATAGAAAGCCTTACTGATCCAAGTAACGGTCACTTCATTGGGTATGGCTATAACACTGGCGATATAGATAAAGACGGTACAGATGACTTCATCCTGGGCGATGAAATTTACCTGTCCAGTCTTTTAAAACATAAAGATTTTTCAAGTGGGTTGAATGTGGGGCGTAACAGCATATTTCTCAAAACAGAGCGAGGGGTAGTAATTGCCAAGCTGACTTCTCAATCAGTCGAACTTCTCTCCCTAGATACTGCAGAAAATATAATCAGGTTAAACGAGAAAATCAACATTTCAAATATTGAAAGTCAAATTGATCGATCGGGTCCATATTCGATTTTCCCTCTTCCAGACATTAACCATGATGGACAAGAAGATTTTGCGATCAAGCTGAATGATGCTATTGTGATTTTCTTAAGTCCTTATTCCGCTACTGATAAGTCAAAGTTAATATGGCTTACAGGTGTAGAAAAGGGCTTCTTATTGATCGGCGGTTTTGCTGACTACGACCAAGATGGTTTGATGGATTTTTGGGTAAGTCAACCTCAAAGATTAGGGCCAGGTTCGGAAAAAAGGTTTGGATGGGCTTCACTTTTTTTGGCAAAAGAAATTCAAAGTAAGAACATAAGCCCAATTTTAATTAGTGATATTGCGAAATTTACTTTAATCGGCTCTGCACAGTTCTCTGATTACGATGGAATTGGTACGTCAGTTTCATTACGATCGGGTGACACTAACGGAGACGGACTTCCAGATTTTTCTATCTCAGGTCATCGACATTTAAATGAAGCTGGTGTCATGTTCTTGGTCAATGGTAAAGACATCATGCGCTTACCTGCAATGACTGTTACTGACCTACGGATTGCTAAGATAAAAGGTGGGGTGATGACACAACTAGCCGCTCCATATTTTCATATGGATGCATTCGACTGGAATAATGATGGCTACGCGGACATTGTCGTGAATGCAGATAACGATGGTTGCTCAGGCGTGTCTGCTGGCGCAATCCATGTTGTTAGCGGAAAAGAAATTTGGAATAGGTTTATCCAAACAAAAAAATACAAAAGGTAATTCTGCTACGAGGTAGAAAAATGACAAGGAATAAGTCGGATAACGTTTATAGAGAACCTATTGCACTATCGCTAACGCCAACGGCACTGCAATGGAATTCTGCTCATAGCAATGTACTTTCTGTATTGGTAGACATATTTGGAAATCAAGGTATGTTTCTGGTTGCAAATGGAACTAGTGACGCTCAAGTAACTTACTGCAGAGTGATAAATATTGAGAAAAAAATTAATCTATTCATCAAAATCATGCCTAAACGATTTGCTAGTGCATTACAGCAATCGGGAAATATTTCGCAATATCTAAAGGACAGTGGATTGCTAACGCCTAGCAACACGCCGGGATTCCCCAAATTATGTCTCGATGGGCGAGTGATGTTTTCATACCCTTTTATAGATGGAAAATATCTGAATAAGTCTATAGGTAATCTACCGAACTTGGGCAGAGCTTTAGCCAATTTGCACAAAACTTTAGCCAACTTTCCCTATGCCCATAAAGTTTCTCGCAAGCAACGCAGCATACGCGGTCACATGCGACGCAAAGCTAAAGAGTTATTGGGAGATAAAAATTGGGCGTCTGGTAATTTATTATCAATTCGCACTCATATCCTTAAATGGCTTGAAGTTGATTCCCTTCTTAGCAAGAGCCTATGCCAGGTTATCCATAATGATCTGAATGCTGGGAATGTACTTCTAGATAATTTAGGTAATATTTGGTTTATCGATTTTGAGGAAGCAAGATGGTCATATTTACCTTACTATTTTGATATTGCCAAAGTGATTGAACGTTTCGTCCTAGTGAATGAAGAGTGGAATGTAGAAATGAAATTCAGAGCCTCAAAACAGCTTCTAAATTCGTACCGATCAGTGATTGATGAAAATCATCGAATAGAATTTAATATTCCGATCGCGCTTGCTTGGTTACTTGGATTTTCTTGGCTTCGAATGGCTGATCTCTTATTTGATAGTCAGGCGAGTTTCCATCCTGAAGTTTCTAAATTTCGTCTTTTAGCCAAACTTTTGGATGAAAATGAATCATGGCTAGCTGAGCTATGAATAACTCTTCAATATCATTAGGATCCCCTGAAGTCAGTGAATCCAATTGTGCCTGCTCGGTAATTATCGTGATATGGAATTGTTGGGACTATTTTTTTCGTTGTCTTAGCGCCTTGGAGCAGCAAACCTGCAAAAATTTTAGAATTATCGTGATTGATAATGGGGACTCAACTGATGAGCAAGTTAAGTATTTACACCAAAATAATAACCTGACCTATCGAAAGAGCGAATCAAATATCGGTTTCAGTGCAGGTAATAACTGGGCCCTTCAATTGTCTCAAGATGCTGAATGGATCATCTTACTTAACCCAGACACACTTCCTGCTCCCAATTGGTTCGAAAAAATGATTGCGGCTGCGAATTTATATACCGAGTTCAGCGCTTTTGGTTCTACGTTGCTGCGAGCTGACGACCCACTAACTCTTGATGGAGAAGGTGATTGCTACCATATCAGTGGAATTGCCTGGCGCAGCGGTATGGGCCTACCTGCGAAAAACCACTCCACTACACCTTGGGAAATCTTTTCACCCTGCGCAGCAGCGGCATTATATAAAGCAGATGCTTTCAGACACATAGGTGGATTTGACGACGATTTCTTCTGCTACATGGAAGATGTCGATCTAGGTTTTCGTCTTCGACTCGCAGGATATCGTTGCTTAACTGTGCCTGATGCGAAAGTGTTGCATGTGGGTTCAGCAACAACTGGTAAACGCAGTCCCTTTTATGTTTACTATGGACAGCGTAACCTTGTTTGGACGTATGTCAAAAACATGCCAAGCATATTGTTTTGGTTTTTTTTGCCTTTGCATTTAGCAATTAATTTAGCTGGCATTCTGCGTTATTCACTTAGTGGACGACTTAAAATCGTTTTGCAAGCGAAGTACGATGCTATCAAGGCGCTACCCAACATATGGCAGAAAAGACAGCAAATACAAAGATCCCGTAAAGTTAGTACCATAGAAATTTTGCGAATACTTGATAAACACCCAGTGCCAGGGCTTGGACGATCCATGAACTCCTTATGGAAATAAGTAAAAAAATTTCTGTCGTTATTGTTAATTTCAATGCGGGACCTGGCTTGGTTGATGCTGTTAGGGCTGCAATCTCCGACGCACATGAATTATTTATCATTGATAACGCTTCAACGGATGGCAGTCTAGAGTTACTGACATCGGTTTTTGGTCGTGACCCCAAATTACAAATTATTCGAAGTCAAACTAACGAAGGTTTTGCTAAGGCATGTAATCGTGGTGTTGCGTTAGCAAATGAGGAACTTATTTTCTTTCTGAATCCAGACTGCGAACTGGAAAAGGGAGCAATGGCGTGCTTACGGGAAGCTCTTCAGTCTAACCCCGATGTCGGAATGGTTGGAGGACTATTGCTAAATCTTGACGGAAGCGAACAAGCTGGTGGTCGACGCGCAATACCAACACCTTGGCGGTCATTTGTCAGAGCATTTAGGTTAGCAAGGTTTTCTAATCGTTGGCCAAAATTATTCTTTGATTTTCATCTTCATAAAGAACCCTTGCCGATATCACCTATTGAAGTTGAGGCCGTATCTGGCGCCTGCATGCTGGTGAAACGAGAGGCAATTCATGTGATAGGCTTATTGGATGAGGCATATTTCATGCACTGTGAAGACTTAGACTGGTGTATTCGATTTCGTAGAGAGAATTGGAAAATTCTTTTTGTCCCCGACGCAAGAATGCTTCATCATAAGGGTGTGTGCAGCCGTTCACGGCCAATATTCGTTGAATGGCACAAGCACAAGGGAATGACTTGGTTTTATCGCAAATTATTTAGCCATCAATACCCTGGTGCTCTTATGTTGCTGGTAACGGCAGGAGTTTGGTTTAGATTTATATTGGTTGCCAGCTATTTAGTAGCTCGGCGCTTGACTAAAGCTATGGGTTTGGTAGATGACTGAAAGTAGGGTCGGCGTACTCGGCGCGACTGGCCTTGTAGGCAAATGTTTGATCTCTCAATTGATTCGTCGAGATGCCAAGATTTATGCATATTCAAGACAATCAAAAAATCAAACCTTCCATGGCTTGATATGGCGAAAGCTATCCAGTGCAAGTTGTCAATTCAGTGATCAACTGGATTCTTGGACTTGTGCCTTGCCTATTTGGATATTGCCAGAATATTTTCCCCTCATTGAAGCTTCTGGTGCGCGCCGTGTAGTGGTGTTGTCATCCACCAGTATTTTTACAAAATTTGAATCTAGCAATCAATCTGAAATTGCTCTAGCTAAACGCTTAATCGCCGCTGAGGATAGATTTGTAGCTTGGGCTATAAGCCGAAATATCGATTGGGTGATCCTACGACCTACGCTGATATATGGCTTTGGCGAGGATAAGAACATAAGCGAAATTGCACGATTTATTCAGCGTTTTGGTTTTTTTCCAATACTCGGTAAAGCACAAGGTTTACGACAGCCAATTCATGCTGAAGATGTGGCTATTGCCTGCGCTAGCGCCCTGAAAGTAAGCGTTGCAGCAAATCATGCTTATAACATTTCAGGCGGTGAAACTATTCCTTACCGCGAAATGATTTTACGAGTTTTTTCAGCTTTAGGTCGTCACCCGATCTTGATACCAGTTCCATTATTGGTATTTCGTGTAGCTTTAAGCATGCTGAATTATTTTCCACGGTACAGGCATTGGTCCGCAGCCATGGCTGAACGGATGAATCAGGATTTGGTTTTTGAAAACAACTCCAGCAATCGGGGCTTCGACTTTAATCCAAGGCCCTTTGCTTTAACGAAAAAGGATTGCTCAAAAAATATAAAATAAAAAATAAAAGATATCAATAACAGTAAGATAGTTTAGCAAAAATGCAAAAACCTATTTCTGTGCTAGCTTACACACTGATCAGCAGCTTGCTAACTTTTGTGAATGCAATAGCCTGTACTGACGAATTCAAACCTGTTTGTGGTTATTGGATGCATACATCAAAAACCCAGACGTTTGCAAATGAATGCAAAATGCGCGAAGCAGGCGCAAAGAACAGACATGCGGGAAGTTGTACCGACCAAAAACCCTCAAATGCTTCTGCGAAGCCTCCGTCAAAATAGTTGACGATGCAATCGCTTTATTTTGCCTATAAAAGCATTACTGCTTGTTAAATATTTCGCTGATCCAGTATTCAATTTCAGTGCTTGCCGTTTGCAAAAAATCTCCTCCATTACTTAGGATGATGTAATTGATATGGCTTGTTGGGTTTCCACTGATGAGCGTTCTGTAACCGTCTTTTTGTCCCGCATGTGAATACGCAGCAAGCGCTGCGTTATCGGTTGGAATGACCCACCCCATGCCATAGCGGTCCCCATTTTCAAACAGTGGTTTTGAATGCGCAGGGGAAGTCATCAATTCAACGCCAGATTTACTGATGATGTTTCCAGCTTGGAAGGCTCGAAACCATGCAGACAGGTCGTTCAGTGAACTGTAAATTCCCGTCGGCCCTTCAGTGAGTAGACGGATGCCTTTGGTTTTACGAGTCAATGCGTAATTCAGTGCCAGTGTTTCAGTCTTTACAGGTATATCTGATTCAACCCTGGTATTCGTCATACCAAGTGGCTCGAATAACCGTTGCCTCAGGCATTGACCAAAGCTTACCCCACAGGCTTTTGACACAATTTCGGCCAATACAACGAAGTTGCTGTTGCTGTACTCCACATTCGAGCCTGGAGGAAAATTAAGTTCGCTATTGGTTTTCCATGTTTTAAGCAATTGTGAATTGGTCAATCCATCCAACTTCATGAGCTTGGCGGCATTGATTTGACTCATATAGTCAGGTATGCCTGCGGTTTGAGATAGCAATGTTCGAACAGTGATGGTTGACCACTGCGCTGGCAATTCTGGAATCCATGTAATGGCTGCATCGTCTAGCCCGAGTTTGCCGCTTTCAATAAGTTGCATAGCGACCACGGCAGTCAAGGGTTTGGAGGCAGAAGCCAGTTCAAACGTGGTATAGCCATCAATAGGTATTTGATGTTCTTTTTGTGCAAGGCCAGCCCCATTGCTGTAAACCACCTTGCCGTCAACTTCAAGCCATAACGCGATACCTGGACCTTGTCTGGCATTGATTTGCGCAAAAATCTTATCAACAGATGCTTGAAAAAAAGCAATCCGCTCATCCTTGGTAAGTTCAATGGGCGATTGTTCTGCAAACGCCATGCTGTTGAACAGAAGAACGCCCACTGCCGATTGAAAAATAAACACTACTTGTCGTTGGAAAGACGCCAAGCGTCGTAAAAAATGGTTCATGCAAAATAATAGACGAATATGTTTAATCTGAAGAATAAAGGGATATTGTTATGCAACACAAACTGAATGGTCGAGTCGCTTGGGTAACCGGGGGTGGCAGTGGGATTGGCTTAGCTGGTGCTTTGGCCTTGGCAAAAGCGGGGGCTCATGTGGTTATCACGGGAAGAAACGCCACCACCAACGCCAGTGCTTTGACACAGTTGCAAGCTGCAGGGGATGCAGAAGCGATGTTGTTAGATGTGTCGGATAAAGACGCAGTGCAATCTATTGCCCAAAACATCATTTCCAAACACGGTCGCATTGACATACTTATCAACAGCGCCGGGATGAATGCGACCCAGCGAAATCTCAATGTGTTGACAACAGATTCGTGGGATGAAGTTGTCAATACCAATCTCAACGGTTTATTTTATTGCGTGCATTCAGTTCTGCCCATTATGCGATCACAAGGCGACGGACTGATTATCAATGTCTCGTCATGGGCGGGGCTATACGCTTCCAAGTTAACTGGGCCTGCTTACAACGCAACAAAGCGCGCAGTCTTGGCCTTGAGTGAATCCATCAATATGGAGGAATGCTCTTACGGTATACGAGCAACATCATTGCTGCCAGGCGAAGTTGCAACGCCCATTTTGAATAAACGCCCAGTGCCCCCTACGTTGGAAACACAAGAACGCATGGTTCAACCTGTCGACATGGGAAATGCCATCCTATTTTTGGCGCAAATGCCTGCTCGGGTCTGCGTCAATGAACTCGTCATTTCACCCACCTACAACCGGTTTTACTTGGGCGGTTTAGAAACGCCTCCCGAAAAGAAATAGCGTCCAAAATCATTTACCAATCACACTTTTGCAGCTTGTTTACACATGCTTGGAGCCATCATTTGTTTTTGAGCTTGGGTGTATTTGATGTTGTCAAATAACTGTTTAGCCAAAAATATACCCCGAGTCCTACGGCCAATAACAACATAAAGATTTCAGTCAGTAAAAGTCCTTCCTCATTTTTGAGAAAAGGAAAATGCTCAAAGTTCATCCCAAAAAAACCAGTGATCAAGTTCAGCGGCAGAAAAATGGCTGTCAATGCTGTCAAGGTTTTCATCACATCATTGTTATGGTTGCTTTGAATATTGAAATGCATTTGCACCGCAGTTTCAGAACTTTGCTCAAGCCGTGTGACATGGTGCACAACGCGCTCAATATGCTCAAGAACATCTCGACTGCGGACCTTGATTAACTCCAAATCTTTGGCTGAAAGCACGTCAGTTTCCAGCCAGGCATCCAAGGCTTCGATCCAATCTTGGATGGCAGCGCGTTGGTCTTCGCAAATTTCATCCAAGTAATGCAAAGTCAGCCGTGAATCCAGCAATGCACTCCAATTGTTGAAGCGGGTTTTAGGGTTGATCAATTCACTTTGCCAATGATCGAGTTGACGGGTAAGTTCTTTGCGTAAATCAAGGTACCCGTCGACCACCTGCCCTATCATTCTCAACATTAAATCGGTTGGATTACTGGGTAATCGACTGGCATTGTGTCCGGTATTGGCGGTTGTCATGGTCGAGACCAATTTACCCGCAAACGCATCTCTGACAGAGCAATCCGCAGGATGTACTGTGATGATGAGTTTGTCGATCACTAAGAATCCGATGGGGCTGGTATCGATTCTTCGCAGAATAGGTGGCCCACCACTGCTACTCGAGGTATGCAATATCTGTCCAGGGTTAGAGGGGTCGGATTCAGTTCTTCCGCGCGCCAATCTTCTGAAAATAATCACATCGTATTCTGATGTGTAATCGTAGTGTGATGGAAGTTGGTTATTCAGCAGATCCAGTAAATGCAACTCAAGCACTTCAAATTGATAGAGTCTCTCCAGCATTTTTTGAATGTTATTGAGTTCAACTTCAAACTCGCGGCGAGAAAAGCTCAGCCAGTGGTACCCCATTTCCGGTAAATCCACTATCAGCGAATCGGTTTCTGTGAATTGAACACCCGAAATATGAAAATTACGCATCAGAAAACATTGTTAGGTGAAGAAGTGTTGTGAGGCCTGAAAAGACCCACAGCTGTTCAGTGGCATTGTCCCAGTGACATGATGCCGTCTTGCTCGCGTGTAGGGTAGTATCGAAACACATACTTGCCGCTTTCAAACAACTTTATGTAACCCTTTTGGTGTATGGGCATGAATATGACATAGCGGGCATCTTGTCCCCAATCCACCAGACTGCCTGCATACAGATCTTCAAACACCTTGAATTCTTTAGCGGTCAACATCGTGCCGTGCTTAGCAGGGATTTGCAGGGTAAATGCAAAGGTATGAACCTTGGTTTTTCCTGCGCACGAGACATGCATGTTTGAACAGAAAAAACCTTCTGCGGGTTCGCACGATAAGGACTGGTGGTTGTGCAGATTTGTCAGCACATCAGTAGCCAAGACACCACGGTTCAATACACTTGCTAAAAGTACGGACCCAAGCAAACAAGGAACAGACAATTTCATAACGACCTACTTTCATTCAACGCCGCACAATAACTTCATCGTGTCGCATCTGCCAAGCCAAACGCGAACCTAAACTCACACTGGCTGCCGCGCACCAAAACAAGCCAGCCACGCCCACCACAGCCCCTAAGCTGCCAAACAACAAAGGCATAGCCACGCTAGAGGCATTGATGGCCATCAAGCGCAAGCCTAAGGCCTCACCATGTCGTTCAGGTGGCATGATTTGATGCAAGGTGCTCATCACCATGGGTTGTACACAACCCAAACTCACACCCAGCAATGCTGAGCCCAAGCCCATCCACACAGCACCTTCCAATAAGGGATACAGGCCTAGCAACACACCCGTTGCAAGCATGGCAGTAGTGATGATCATCCATTCTTTAATGTGGGCCGTCAGCAATGGCAAGCCCATGCGCACCAAAGCTGCGGCCACGGCAAAAGCGCCCAAGATGGAGCCAATGGCCGAGGCGCTGATGCCACGCTCATGACCCAATAAGGGCACCACAAACGTGTGCATGTCCCAGCATGACGATAAAAACCAATTCACCATCAACAAGCGGCGAAAATCGGGGCGAGCCAGTAAATCCCAAGCGCGATGGGAAGCCAAAGGCGCACTTTGTGCGGGATGTTGTTGGGGTAACTGTCGTACTGCAAACCACGCCAACCAAGGCAACACGGCCATGGCAGCAAAAGCACTGCGAAACCCTGCACCATCGATCAATAAACCAGCAGTGAACGGTCCCACAAAATTACTGACCGCTGGACCAATGGCCAACCAACTGTAAGACAGGCGCAGCGCCTGAACATCTTGCGCCATCTTGCCCACATGCCGCTGCAAAGCGATGATGGCCACGCCTGTGGCCCCTCCCGTCATCAATGCCGACAAACACAAGACCTCAAACCGTGGAAACATGGCTGCCAACGCTGCACCAGCACTGGCAGTCATCACGCTGAGCATGACGGGACGTTTTAAACCGTGCCTATCGGCAAAGCGTCCTGCGGGTAATGCCAAAAATACTTGACTGAGCGCAAACAATGCCAGCAGTACCCCGACAGCGCCTGCGCTGTATCCTTCGCGCAGGGCCCACAAGGGCGCAGCCAAGCGCATCCCGGCCATGCAAGCGTGTAAGCAAATTTGACCCGCCACCAATCGCAGCAGTTGGGATTTCATTCGGGTATTGTCACTGTCACCATTCGCAAAACCTAAGGTTCGAAGCACTGCTTTTCACAGCGCGTCGGTAAAAAACTTAATCAGGGTCAACAAGCTCTGAAGTATCGGCTGAACCGGTGACATCTAAAGGCAAGCGTGCCAATGCCTCGGCCTCAGGCAAGGCCTCTACGCTTTTCAACACACGTCGCATTTGCTTGCTTCGGGTGTCCGCGCGGTCCAATGTGTCGGCGGCTTTTTGAACCTGTTCGCGCACTTTGGCGACCCATTCGCCATAACGGTCAAACTCGGTTTTGACCGCGCCCAACACCTTCCAAACCTCTGACGCCTGCTTCTCCAGCGCCAAGGTGCGAAAGCCCATGTGCAAGCTGTTCAAAATGGCCAATAAAGTGGTGGGTCCCGCCAAGGTGACGCGGTAATCTCGCTGCAAACTGTCCATGAGACCAGGACGCCGCAGCACCTCGGCATACAAACCCTCTACGGGTAAAAACAAAATCGCAAAGTCAGTGGTGTGAGGCGGCGCGAGATAGCTCTCGGCAATGCTCTTTGCTTCACTGCGAATACGAGACTCCATCGCCTTGGCCGACGCTTCTGCGGCCAGCGGGTCGGCGCGCTCTTGCGCGTCCAACAACCGCTCGTAGTCCTCACGCGGGAACTTGGCGTCGATGGGCAACCACACGCTGCTGCCATCGTCGCTGCGCCCCGGAAGCTTGATGGCAAAGTCCACCCGTTGGTTGCTGCGGGGTTTGGTCTCGATTTGTTTGCCATACTGCTCAATGGTCAACACCTGCTCCAGCAAAGCTTCGAGTTGCACCTCGCCAAAGATGCCTCGGGTTTTGACATTGCTCAGTACACGCTGCAAATCACCCACGCCTTGCGCCAAGGTTTTCATATGGCCCAAGCCTTGGTGTACTTGCTCCAAACGCTCCGCCACCTGTTTAAAGCTCTCGCTCAAGCGGGCCTCTAATGTGGTTTGCAATTTCTCGTCTACCGTTTGGCGCATCTCGTCCAATTTTGCGGTGTTGCTTTGCTGTAACTGCTGTAGCTGTTTGTCCAAGGTATCGCGTACTTCACCCATGCGACGTGCATTGCCTTCGCCCAGCGCTTGCAATTGGGTATTGAGCGTACCTTGCATCAGCGTCAATTGTTCAGTGAGGGTTTGCTGCAGCTGCGCCATGTTTTGCGACAACTCTTGGCGATCGCTGCGAGAAGACTCACTGATGGCATAGCGCAATTCGCGCTCCAAGCGCTCGAGCTTGTCATCTAACTTCAACAACGGGTCTTCCTGATGGTTGGCTTTGCTGGCAAAGCGCCTGAAGATCGCCATGATCAACAAAGCGCCAACCACCACAGCAGCAACCATCCAGTTGTCGGTACTCATGCTTGCCCCAGTACTTCAGGGTTGAGCGGTGTGAGGGCTTTACCTTCGCTGAAAAACGCAATCAGATTGTCGGTGGCCAAGTTAGCCATGGCCAAACGCGTGGCGCGGGTTGAACTTGCAATATGCGGTGTCATCACGATATTGCGGCATTTCATTAATTCAGGGTTCAGCCGCGGTTCACCTTCAAACACATCCAAGCCTGCTGCCGCAATCTGACCTTTCTGTAAGGCGATGGCCAGTGCTGCATCGTCCACAATCCCGCCGCGCGCAATATTGGTGAGGGTGGCGGTGGGTTTCATCAGCGCCAACTCTGCGGCACCGATGGTGTGGTGCGATTCTTTTGAATAAGGCAGCACCAAGACCACATGATCGGCTTGTTGCAAAAGCGCTTGTTTGCTAACGTAACTGGCTTTGCACTCCGCTTCAATGGCTGTATCTAAACGAGTGCGGTTGTTGTAGAGCACCCTCATGCCAAAACCCCAAGCGCCACGCTTGGCAATGCCCTGTCCGATACGCCCCATGCCAATGATGCCCAGCGTGCTGTGGTGAATTTCCATGCCTGGGAACTGGTCGTAGCGCCAGTTGTTCCACTCACCGTTGCGGATATAGATTTCGCTCTCAGTCACCCGCCTGGCAGCCGCCATCATCAACGCGAAACCAAAATCGGCAGTGGTTTCATTCAGTACATCTGGGGCGTTGGTTGCCAGTACCTTGTGGCGGGTCATGGCGGGCACATCAAAATTGTTGTATCCCACGCTCAGGTTGGCGCACATGCGAAGCTGTGGGCAGGCAGACAATACACTTTCATTCACGGGCTCGATGCCTACGCACAAAGCCACCACATGTTCACTCAGCGCCTTGGTCCATGTTTCAGGGGTCCAAGACCGGTCTGCTTGGTTGTCACTGACATCGAAATGGGTACGCAAACGATCAATGATTTCGGGATAGGTAGGTCTGCCGACCAGCAGTTTGGGTTTGCTCATGCTTGCACCATGTTTAAACGACGCGACCACCAGGGCGTGATCGCAGGTAACAACGTCAAAGTCCAAATGACCACCCAAGCGGTCAATGGCATCAATGACTGAAGATCAGAAAACTGCGCTACCGTGATCACAGCCAACACCACAGGGATGACACCGGTTTCACGCACCACACACAGAAACATTTTTTCTTTGAAAGTCATTCTTGTGGGAAGCAACGACAGGAATACCGCCACAGGGCGTGCAATCACAATGAAAAGCAATGACACCGCCATGCCCATGAGCGCACTGTCCATCAACATGGGCAAAGACACGAACGGCCCCACCATCATGAAGATGACGGGTTTGGCAACGCTCTCTATCTGCGCTTCGGTTTGTTCTATCAAGTGATGGAAATGCGCGGCACTGCGGTTGAAGTTGGCCAACAAACCCGCCACAAAAGCCGCTAAAAAACCATTGCCGTGCAGGGCTTGTGCCAACAAAAACGTCAGCAATGGAATGGCCACCACCAAGGAAAAATCAAACGGTGCTTGAAACGGGTGATCGGCTTGGCGATAGCGCTCTAAGCACACCATTGCCCCCCACCCCACCAAACCAGCCAGCGTTCCAACTGCAAACTGCTTTGCCAGTTGTTGCAAGTTGTCAGGGCTGAACAAACCTTGTGCCATCGCACCCAAGTTATCCATGGGCACTTGGCTCACCACCATGGCGGCCACAGCAGCGGTGAAGATGGCCCCCACCGCGTCATTCAAGGCGCTCTCTGCCACCGAGATATCCACCACCCGCTGGTACTTGGACAGAAACTTCACATTTTTCAAGGTGGGAATCAGCGCTGCAGGATCGGTAGACCCAATGATGGCCGCCAACAAGGCAGCGGTTTTGCTGTCCAACCCCAACCACATCAACAAGGCAAACATCACAAAGAAAGTAAGCAAATAGCCCACCACTGCGATCATCAGTGTGGGATAGGCAATCTTGGCAAACTGCTTGCGGTCAAGTTCATCGCCACCCGACTTCAAAATAATCGCGGCCAATGCCGTACACAGCACCACGGCCAATGCCAGTTGTGCAGACAAAGGGGCTAGTGCATCGTGCAACACGATACCCAATAACAATTGCAAGCTGAAACTGGGAAAAACCGTGCCCACAGCAGCTTTGCTGGCCAACCAACCAAAGACCATGAGCAAGCCCAAACACCACAGACTCTGCGCCAAAGTGGCCTCTGTCCCGCCCAAGCTTTGCAAGTGCGCCAACACATCAGGGGCAAAGGCATTGAGCGCGAAAGCCAAAGCAAAAAGCAAACAAAGGCGGAGGTAAACCATGGGCATTAGGAAGAGGGTTGGGCGATGTCAAAGACTTGGCGCAAGTAGGCCAAATAGTTGGTGTCCTCGCACATGTTTTTAGCAGGGGTGTCCGAGAGTTTGGCCACAGGCTGGCCGTTGCACTCCACCATTTTGATGACGATTTGCAGCGGCTCGTAACCCAGGTCGTTGGTGAGATTGGTGCCAATGCCAAAGGCCAGTTGGCATCTGCCGCGAAAACGCTGGTACAGCTCGATGGTTCTCGGTACCGTGAGTCCATCGCTGAAGATCAAGGTTTTCGTCAAAGGGTCAACCCGGTTATTTTTGTAGTGTTCGATCATTCGTTCACCCCAGGTGAAAGGGTCGCCGCTGTCGTGGCGAGCACCATCAAACAATTTGCAAAAATACATATCGAAATCACGCAAAAACGGCTCGATGCCATACACATCGCTCAAGGCGATGCCCAGGTCTCCACGGTACTCACGGGCCCATGTTTCAAAGCCAAACACTTGGCTGTCACGCAAGCGTGGCCCCAAGGCTTGGCAAGCTTGCAAATATTCATGTGCCATCGTGCCCAAGGGTGTCAAGCCCAAGGTGCGGGCAAACAAAGCATTGCTGGTTCCAGCAAACCGACCACTCACACCCGTACCCAAACGCGAGGTCAATACCCGCAACACTTCTTCGTGCCATGCTTTGGAAAAGCGTCTGCGGGTGCCGTAGTCTGCAATCTTCAAGTCGCCCAAGTCGGCTTCTTGCAATTGGGCAATTTTGGTGTCCAAGCGGCGACGGCCCTCTACATAGTCAGGCACCGGCTGGGTATTGCGGAAAAACACCTCATTAACGATCGCCAGTACAGGAATTTCAAACAAGATGGTGTGCAACCAAGGGCCTTGGATGCGAATATCGATTTCGCCATTGGGCAGGGCCACCACATCGATGTATTTTTCGTTTAAACGAAACAAGCCCAAAAAATCCACAAAGTCGCTTTTGATGAAGCGCATGGCCCGCATCCAATCCAGCTCTTGTTCGGTGAATTGCAGCTTGCAAAGTGAACGAATCTCCGCACGGATTTCTTCGACATACGGCGCAAGCTTGACGCTCGGGGTGCGGCATTTGAATTTGTAACTGACCTGGGCACCTGGAAACTGGTGCAGCACCGCTTGCATCATGGTGAATTTGTAAAGATCGGTGTCGAGCAAGCTGGTGATGATCATGGCGGCTTACTCCAGCCAGGTGGTGAATGAAGCGACGCTTTCGCGTGGTGTACGGAATGTATTCACCACCTCGCTTTCATCGGCATAACCCAGCGCCATGCCACACACCAACATCTCGTTCTCACCTGCGCCAATGTGCGGCAAGATGATCTTGGCAAAGCCGTTCCAAGCAGCTTGTGGACAGGTGTGCAAGTTGTGACCGCGTGCAGCCACCATCAGGTTCTGTAAAAACATGCCGTAGTCAACCAATGAACCCCGCCCCATGATCTTGTCGACGGTGAACATCAAGCCAACGGGTGCATCAAAAAACCGGTAGTTGCGTTGGTGTTGGGCGTGCATTTTGTCTTTGTCACCTTTGCCAATACCCAACAAACCATACAAGCTCCAGCCGTTTTCACGACGTCGATCGATGTAGGGACTGACCCATTTTTCGGGGTAATAGTCATAGGCCTCACGATAGTCAGCGGCTTTTTCGGGGTTGGCGCGAATTTCGTCGTGCGCTGCGCAAACCTTCTCGACCAAACTGTCGCGGCTGTTCCCCTGCAAGACATAAACTTTCCATGGCTGGGTATTGGTGCCCGAGGGAGCACGTGCCGCCAGTTCAAGCAAATGCGTCAACACCTCACGGGGTACCGGTTGGGGGGTGAATGCGCGCGCAGACATGCGCGTCATGATGGCTTGGTCAACGGCGTTGCTCATGCAAGCTCCTTTAAAACATGTAACAAGGGGGCTGGCAAGGCGGTGACCGGTCGACGGGATTGGCTGTCCACATACACATGGACAAAATGCCCATGGGCAGCGGTTTGCGCCTCCCCTTCAGCGAACAAGCCCACCTCGTAGCGCACGCTGGAAGAACCAATGCGCGAAACCCTGAGACCGGCGTCTACGTTTTGGGGAAAAGCCAGCGACGAAAAATAATTGCAATGCGTCTCCACCACCAAGCCGATGGTTTGACCGCGCTGGATGTCGAGCACCCCGTGTTCGATCAAATGCGCGTTCACCACCGTATCGAACCAATGGTAATAAACGACATTGTTGACATGGCCATAGGCGTCGTTGTCAAGCCAACGGGTGGTGATACGGCGAAAAGTTTTGTAAGCATCGCGGGTATGGGGCTGCGCGCGAGCAGGTGTGGGAACGGTCATAACGGCTGATTTTGCCAGTCTTGCCAAGCCACCAAGGCTTGGGCAAAGGTATTCATCTGTACTTGGACGGTGTCTTCAATACGCTGACCATAGCCCCCGGCCATGGCCATGGCCAACGGAATACGCCTGTCTTTTGCCCACGACAGCACACATTGGTCGCGTTGTTGCAGTCCTTCAAAGCTGAGTTTCAGTCGTCCCAGGCGGTCGCCCTCATGCGGGTCAGCCCCGGCAAGGTAAAAGACCAGGTCGGGCGCAAAGCGGTCTTGCAATTGGCGCAAAGACTGGTTCAATGCCTCTAAATAGGGGGCATCTGTGCAGCCATCGGGCAGTTCCACATCCAAGTCGCTGGCCTCCTTGCGAAACGGAAAATTTTTCGCCCCATGCAGTGACAAGGTGAACACCGAAGGGTCGTCACGAAAAATGTGGGCCGTGCCATTGCCTTGGTGCACATCCAGATCGATCACCGCCACTTGCAACGATCGGCGCTGATGGCGTGCCCATTCGGCTTGCATCAAACGCGCAGCCACTGCCACATCATTAAACACACAAAACCCGCCCCCCTTGTCGGCATAGGCATGGTGGGTGCCCCCAGCCAAATTCGCAGACACACCCTCCTTTAGCGCAGTACGCGCGGCCGTCACCGTGGCCCCCACCGAGCGTTGCGCCCGTTCGACCATACCCTCAGACCATGGAAAACCAATTTCTCGCTGGGCAGCCGGTGTCAAGCTTCCATTGAACACCGACGCGATGTATGCAGGTGTGTGCACCAGCGCCAGCTCGCCCTCGGTCGCCGCTTGCGCCAAGTAAAGCCCCAATTCAGGCATCTCACGCGCCAAGCGTTCACGCAAAAGTTCGTATTTACCCATCGGAAAGCGGTGACCAACAGGCAAGGTTTGAACATGGGTGGCAGCATAAAAAAGCTTCATTTGCTTGATATTGTGCGGGCAATGCAGCCAAAAAGCCTGAATATGCGCCAGATCAAGGGTATTTAGAAAATCATGCCTAATTTGTTGCATTGCAACAAAAAACACTTGATTTGATGAGTATCAACCCTATACTTCAAACCATGCTGCGCCGCAACAAAAAAGAAAACGCAGTGAACAGGTTCCCATTTATTTCATTTTCAAAGGAAAACACCATGATGACCGCAGAACAAATCGTCGCCGCCAACAAAGCCAGCATCCAAACCCTTTTCGGCCTGAGCGAAAAAGCCTTCGCTGGCGTGGAAAAATTGGTTGAACTCAATATGGCTGCTGCCAAAGCCGCCATGGCTGACAACCAAGACCACGTCCACGCGCTGATGAGCGTCAAAGATGTGCAAGAACTGATGGCTTTGCAAGCCGGTTACCTGCAACCTTTGAGCGAAAAAGCAGTTTCTTTCAGCCGCCACATGTACGAAATCGCTTCCAGCACTGGCAGCGAATTCACCAAGGCTGTGGAAGAAAAAGCCGCTGAAACACAAAAAACCGTCACCAACTTGGTGGACTCTGCTGTGAAAAATGCACCTGCTGGTTCTGAAACCGCTGTGGCCATGGTCAAAAGCGCCATTGCTGCCAGCCAAAGCGCCATCGAAAGCGTTCAAAAAGCAGTGAAACAAGCCACTGAAGCTGCTGAGTCCAATTTGCACGCCATGGCTGCTTCTACGGTTGCACCTGCAACCAAGCCAGCCTCACGCAAGCGCTAAACCAAGCCAGCTGTTGTCTCCTCATATCCTGAAGAACCGAGGTTCTCAGGGTTTCGAAAGGCTCCTCATTAGAGGGGCCTTTTTTTATTTGACCAATGCCGCTTTGAGCGCGGGCAAGGCTATCTTCATCGCCGCCCTGCCCGCTTCTATGCTTTTTTTGCGGGCCGCAAAGTCGGCACTTCCCACCTCAGGCATAGAGGGTCGCACCATCACGTCGGCTTGCGCGGCTTCCAATTGGCTGATGCTTTTACCCATGATGCTGAAGGTCTGTAGCAACACCTTGAGCATATCGGTGGTTTTGGCGTCTTCGGGGCGGCTTGAAATGTCCACAGCCACGACAATGTCTGCACCCATTTGGCGGGCATAACGAACCGGCACAGGGGAAACCAATCCACCGTCTACATAGTCTTTGTTTCCAATACGCACAGGCTCAAACACCGAGGGAACCGCGCTGGAGGCACGCACCGCCGTGGCAATATCGCCGCGTCTGAACAAAATGCCATCGCCGCTTTGCAAATCGGTCGCCACGATACCCAAGGGCATCTTCAAGTCCTCGATCTTGGCACCATTGAGTTGAGAATTGATGTAGCGGCCCAGCGCTTCGCCGCGCATCATGCCGCGACTGAGGAACGGCATGCTCCAATCGGTGAGTTGGGACTCGTCCATGGTATCGGCCAGCCACTGCAACTGCGCACCGGTCTTGCCGTTGGCGTAAAAAGCGGCAACCACACTGCCCGCAGACGTACCCACCACCAAGTCGGGCTTGATGCCGTTCTCTTCGAGCACCTGAATGACACCAATATGCGCAAACCCGCGTGCAGCACCACCCCCCAAGGCCAAGCCCAGCTTGGGTACCTTTTTAACAACAGGGGCAGGGGGAGTTTCAGCAGGTGTTGACACCTCTGGGGGCTTGACGTTGGCGCAAGCAGCCAACACCATCATCAAGGCCGCCACGGCCCAAGGGCCCAGGCGAGAAGCGAAAGTGGTCAATGTATGCATCAAGCCATTGTGACCCAACAGGCACTGCGATAATCGACGGCTTCAAACTTTACAGACTGTGTTGAAAGGTTTTTCATGCAAATCAAGGGCAATGTATTTATTGTGACCGGCGGTGCTTCCGGTTTGGGCGAAGGCACGGCAAGGCTGATCAGCCAAGCTGGCGGCAAAGTCGTGGTTGCCGATATGCAAGATGACAAAGGGCAAGCCATTGCGGCCGAATTAGGTGGCGTTTTCATGCATTGTGATGTGGCCAATGAAGAACAAGCGGCCGCCGTTGTGGCCAAAGCCCAAAGTTTGGGCAAGCTCAGTGGGCTCATTAACTGTGCCGGTATCGCCACCGCCGAGCGCACGGTTGGCAAAAATGGCCCGCATTTATTGGCTGGTTTTCAGCGCACCATCAATGTCAACTTGGTCGGCAGCTTCAATATGATTCGCTTGAGTGCGCAAGCCATGAGCACCAACACCCCTGAAGCCACAGGTGAGCGTGGCGTGTTGATTTCCACCGCTTCGGTGGCGGCCTATGACGGTCAAATTGGCCAAGCGGCGTACTCTGCCTCCAAAGGCGGCATTGTGGGCATGACCTTGCCCATCGCGCGTGACCTCTCCAAGCTGGGCATTCGCAATATGACCATTGCCCCCGGCATTTTTGGCACCCCCATGATGTTCTCTATGCCCAAAGAGGTGCAAGAAGCTTTGGCCGCCGGTGTGCCCTTCCCCTCACGTTTGGGAACGCCGTTGGATTACGCCAAATTGGTCATGCATATTCTAGATAACGACATGCTCAATGGTGAAGTTATCCGACTTGACGGCGCCATTCGCCTGCCGCCAAAGTAAGTGCAAAACGCTGTAAGGGCAATTGCGCTTTCGCTGGGTCTGATCGCTGGTTTTGCCCAGGCTCAGCTGAATTACCGCATCCCTGATTTTCCTGAGGCTGCCAGCGGCTACCAAGCCAAACCAGGCTGGCGTCTTGCCCAACGTGGTGTCGCAGCCGCCAACCCTTTGGCCAGCGATGCAGGCTACCAAGTGTTGCAAGCAGGCGGTACGGCGGTGGATGCCGCCATTGCGGTGCAAATGGTGCTGAGCTTGGTCGAGCCACAGTCCAGTGGCATCGGTGGCGGGGCATTTTTGTTACACCATGACGAAGATGTCTTGCAGGTCTTTGATGGCCGTGAAACTGCGCCAGCCTTGGCGAGCGAACGCTTGTTCATGCGCGACGACAAACCCATGGACTTTCAAGCCGCTGTGGTGGGTGGCCGTTCGGTGGGTGTGCCCGGTTTGCTGCGCATGTTGGCCAAAGCCCACCAACAACATGGTGCTTTGCCTTGGGCGCAATTGTTTGAACCCGCGATCACCTTGGCCGAACAGGGCTTTCCCATCAGCCCACGTTTGCACGCTCTGCTGAGTGCAGACACCACATTGCAGCGCGACCCCCAAGCCGCTGCCTATTTCTTTCAAAGCGATGGCAAGCCTTGGCCGGTGGGACACCACCTGCAAAACCCTGCACTGGCCGGTATTTTCAAACGCATTGCGCAAGAAGGTATAGACGCTTTTTACAGCGGAGAGATTGCCCAAGCCATGGTCGACAAGGTGCAACAACACCCCGACAACCCAGGCTTACTCAGTCTGCAAGATTTGCAAAACTACGATTCACTGGTTCGTGATGCCCTGTGTTTTTCACATGCCAGCACCTTTAGCAGCACCAACCAAGTACAGGTTTGCGGTGTGGGGCCGCCCAGTTCTGGTTTGATCACCATGGGGCAAATCGTAGGCATGCTGGCCACCGATTCAAATAACCAACTCCCTCCCTCTGCCTGGCCAGAACGCAACACAGTCATACCCCCCACGGCATGGCTGCACAACTACAACGAAGCGGCGCGCTTGGCCTTTGCCGATCGCGCGCAGTTCATCGCCGATCCTGCATTTGTCAGCCCGCCAGCCCAAGACTGGGATGCCTTGCTCGACCCAAGCTATTTGCAGTCGCGCGCCAGCCAAATCAGCGACAGACGACTGCCGCAAGTGCGCGCTGGCAACCCAGGTAGCCAACTGCAAGGCTTTGCGCCCATGCCAGACCAAACCGAGTACGGCACCAGTCACATCAGTATTGTGGATGGCTTGGGCAATGCCTTGGCCATGACCACGACCATCGAAAGTGGTTTTGGCGCTCGAATCATGGTGGGCATAGATAACTTGCCAGGTGGTTTTTTGCTGAACAACCAGCTGACCGATTTCAGCTTTGTGCCGCAAGATGAGTTCGGTCGCCCCATCGCCAACCGTGTTCAAGGCGGTAAGCGTCCCCGCTCCTCGATGAGCCCGACCTTGGTGTTTTCGCAAAGAGAAGGTCAAGAGCGTGGTGAATTGCTTGCCAGTTTGGGCAGCCCCGGTGGCGCCATGATCATTCACTTCACCGCACAAACCTTGTGGGCCATGTTGCATTGGGAACTCAATGCCCAGCAAGCCATCAACCTGCCGCACTCAGGTGTCACAGGCGCTAACTCCGCTTTGTTGCTGGAGGCAGGTTTGTTTCCGTTTGCCACCTTGTCCAACCTGCATGTGTTGGGCCATACCGTCAAAGAAATGGATATGCCCAGTGGCTTGCAAGCCTTGCAACGCCTCGGCCCCGATTGGTTTGGCGCTGCAGACCCACGCCGCGAGGGCGTGGTCGCTGGCGATTGATATGGCCATTCCCCAGTCGTTTATCCAAGAGTTGATCAACCGCAGCGATGTGGTGGAGGTGGTTGGCCGCTATGTGCAGTTGAAAAAAGGGGGGGCCAATTACATGGGTCTTTGCCCTTTCCATGGCGAAAAATCACCCTCTTTCTCTGTCAGCCCGACCAAGCAATTTTTCCATTGCTTTGGCTGTGGCAAAAACGGAAACGCCATTGGTTTTCTCATGGAACATGCTGGCATGAGTTTCATTGAGGCCGTCAAGGACTTGGCGCAAAGCTATGGGTTGCAAGTGCCAGAGGACGATGCCGACCCCGCAGAGCGACAACGCGCGCAACAACAACGGCAACGCCAAGCGACCTTGAACGAGGTGTTGGAAAAAGCCGGTGAGTCTTACCGTAAACACCTGAAAACCAGCCCACAAGCGATTGATTACTTGAAAGGGCGAGGCCTCTCGGGCGAAGTCGCCAAGCAATTTGGTCTGGGCTATGCCCCAGATGGCTGGCGTAATTTAGCCAGCGTCTTTGCTGACTACCAAGACGCGCTGCTGGTGGAGTCGGGTTTGGTGATCACCCACGAAGAAGGTGGTGAAGAAGACAAACGCTACGACCGCTTTCGCGATCGCATCATGTTTCCCATCCGCAACGTCAAAGGTGAGTGCATCGGGTTTGGTGGCCGTGTGCTCGGCGATGGCACGCCCAAATACCTCAATTCGCCAGAGACACCGGTGTTCAGCAAAGGACGCGAGTTGTACGGCTTGTATGAAGCGCGACAAGCTTTGCGCGAAGCAGGTTATGTACTGGTCACCGAGGGCTATATGGATGTGGTGGCCTTGGCGCAACTGGGTTTTCCTAACGCCGTGGCCACCTTGGGGACGGCTTGCACCACTGACCATGTGCAAAAACTGTTTCGTTTCACCGATTCGGTGGTCTTCAGTTTTGATGGGGATGCCGCCGGCCGCCGTGCTGCCCGCAAAGCACTGGATGGCGCCCTGCCCTTTGCCAGCGACACGCGCAATGTGAAGTTTTTGTTCTTGCCTGCCGAGCACGACCCGGACAGTTTTGTGCGTGCCCACGGCACAGATGCGTTTTCTCGGATGGTTTCAGATGCCACGCCTTTGTCACGTTTTGTGATGGAGGTCGCTCGAGAAGGATGTGACATCGACACCGCAGAGGGGCGCGCTTTGCTGGCGGCGCAGGCCAAACCTTTGTGGTTGGCGATGCCCGAGGGTGTCCTCAAAACCCAGTTGCTCAATGAATGGGCCGACACCGTGGGCATTGGTCAACATGAGTTGCAACGTCTGTGGCAAACCTCGGGCCCCACACGATCTCCTCCCCCCCACCCAAACGCCAAGTCTGCCCCTCAAGCGGGCTTGACCAAAACCAGTCCTTGGTCGCGCTCGGGCAACCCCAAGCGCACGCCCCCCATCGGCATCAACCTGCGCAGCAAAGCGCCCACACGCCAAGACAGGGCATTGCAAATTGTTTTTTCAGATATGCAGCAATGGGATGCGCTTTCGGGACAGCAGCAGCACTTGTTGCTGGAGATGCCCGTGCCCTACGGCGAATTAATGGCTTGGTTAAACCAACAGTGGTTAGAGCATGGTGTGCAATCCTTGGCGGCGTTGCGTGAAGGTCTGCGCGGCCACGCATACGAAGCCATCGTATCGCGCTTGATCGATGATGCACCCGCTGACATCGATAGCGATGCCGGTGAGTTACAAAGCATTTTGTTGGCTTTGGAGAAAGATCAACTGTCCCAAGAAATAGACAGCTTGACCCGACGCATGGCCAGCGACCCGGATGCGTATGCGCGGATCAAGCAATTGAATGCCCGTTTAGCCACATTGAAAAAAGCCCCTTTGGTATAATCCACTTTTCTTAGGCAAGCGCGACAGCAACACCTCCGGGCCAGGCCAAACGTGACTGCGTTCACAACCCGCCATACACCGCAAGGATTGCACACCAAATGATCGCCCTTTCAGCTTGCTTGGAACCCCTGCCACTGTCCTGTTAGCGCTTATTCAAAGCGCTATCCCCTTTTTGTTGTCCAAGGATTGACATGCCAGCCAAGAAGTCCACTCAGCCTGCCAAGGCCAAAACAGCCGCTAAACCATCAGCATCCTCTGCCAAAACTGTCCCGAAGAAAGCCTCTCCTGTGTCGACTGCCAAAAAAGCCCCTGCCAAGCCTGTCGCGAAAACTGCCGCCAAACCTGCCGCCAAACCTGTTGCCAAGCCTGCTGCCAAAGCCGCAAGCAAACCTGTTGCGAAAGCCCCTGTCAAAGCCGTCGCAAAACCCGCGGCCAAAGCGCCCGCCAAACCCAGCGCGGAAAAAGCCAAACCACCTAAAGCGACTGCCAAAACAGCTGCTAAAGGCAAGGCAACCAAGAAGGTTGTGGCCGAAGACGAAGACTTGGTCGACTTGGAAGCGGAATTTGCTGAAGAGACGGTGGCCAATGGTGAAAAGGTCAAACCTTTACGAATGAAGATCAGCAAGGCCAAAGAGCGCGCCTTGATGAAAGAATTTGGTTTAGACGAAGCCGTCTTGTCAGAAGAAGACTTGGCCAAGCGGCGTTCTCGCTTGAAAACCCTGATCAAACTGGGTAAGACACGCGGCTACCTCACGCACGGCGAAATTTCTGACCACCTGCCCGACAAACTGGTCGATGCAGAGACCATGGAAGTTGTGATCACCATGTTGAACGACATGGGTGTGGCGGTCTATGAACAAACGCCTGATGCTGAAACTTTGCTGATCACCAACACTGGCCCAACAGTCGCCAGCGAAGAAGAAGCCGAGGAAGAAGCCGAAGCCGCGCTGTCTACCGTAGACAGTGAATTTGGCCGCACCACCGACCCCGTGCGCATGTATATGCGTGAGATGGGCACGGTGGAGTTGCTGACCCGTGAAGGTGAAATCGAGATCGCCAAGCGCATCGAAGGTGGTTTGATGGCCATGATGGAAGCCATCAGCGCTTCTCCCGCCACTGTCGCCGAGATTTTGCGCATGGCCGAAGAAATTCGTGAAGGCAAAGTGGTCATCTCCACCATCGTCGACGGCTTTAGCAACGCCAACGAAGCCGATGACTATGTGGCAGAAGAAGACTTTGACGAGTTTGACGACTCTGACGATGATGACGGCAAAGGCGGCTCTAAAGCCCTCACCAAGAAGCTGGAAGAGTTGAAAGCCGAGGCCCTTACCCGCTTTGACCGCGTCCTGACCCTGTTTGAAAAAATGCGCAAAGCCTTTGACAAAGAAGGCTATGGTTCCCCCGCCTACCTGAAGATACAAAAATCCATCAGTGAAGAACTGATGACGGTGCGTTTTACCGCCCGCACGATTGAAAAATTGTGTGACCTGGTGCGTGGTCAAGTTGACGACGTGCGCAAAAAAGAACGCGAACTGCGTCGCATCATCGTCGACCGTTGTGGCATGCCTCAAGACATGTTCATCAAAGAGTTTCCTGCGAATTTGCTGAACCTGAAATGGGTAGAAAAGCAATCGGCCGCAGCCAAGCCATGGTCAGTGACCATGACCCGTAACATCCCAGCCATTCAAGAATTGCAGCAAAAACTCACGGAAATACAAACCCGTGTGGTGGTGCCTTTGGCTGAACTCAAAGACATCAACAAGCGCATGAATGAAGGCGAACGCGCTTCTCGCAACGCCAAGAAAGAAATGATCGAAGCCAACTTGCGTTTGGTGATTTCGATTGCAAAAAAATACACCAACCGCGGTTTGCAATTCCTGGACTTGATCCAAGAGGGCAACATCGGTTTGATGAAAGCTGTCGATAAATTTGAATACCGCCGTGGCTACAAGTTCTCCACTTACGCCACCTGGTGGATTCGACAGGCCATTACCCGCTCGATTGCTGACCAAGCCCGCACCATCCGTATTCCGGTGCACATGATTGAGACCATCAACAAGATGAACCGCATCAGCCGCCAACACTTGCAAGAGTTTGGTTTCGAGCCCGACGCTTCCATCTTGGCCGAAAAAATGGAGATGCCGGAAGACAAGATTCGCAAGATCATGAAGATTGCCAAAGAGCCTATCTCCATGGAAACACCCATTGGCGACGATGACGATTCGCACTTGGGTGACTTCATCGAAGACAGTGCCAACACAGCACCGCTGGAAGCCGCCATGCAAGCCGGTTTGCGCGATGTGGTGAAAGAAATTTTGGATGGCCTCACACCCCGCGAAGCCAAAGTCTTGCGCATGCGCTTTGGCATCGAGATGGACAACGACCACACCTTGGAAGAGGTGGGCAAGCAATTTGACGTCACACGCGAGCGCATCCGTCAAATTGAAGCCAAGGCTTTGCGCAAACTCAAGCACCCCAGCCGATCAGACAAACTGCGCAGTTTCATCGACACCCTATGACCGCAGCCCACAACCGACGTGGCGTGATCGCCATGTCGGTAGGCATGGCCAGCTTTGTTTTAAACGATTCGCTGGTCAAGTACGTCAGCGCCAGTCTGCCACCCGCGCAGCTGATTTTTTTGCGCGGCTTATTGGCGGTGCTGGGATTGGCTGCGTTGTGCACCTACACAGGTATTTTTCAAAAACCGCGAGAAGCCCTACGCCATTTGCGCGAGCGCTGGGTATGGATTCGGTCTTCATTGGACGGTTTGGCCAGTTTGGTTTATCTCACCGCCATGTTTCACATGCCCTTGGCCAATGCCACGGCCATCAACATGGCAAGCCCTTTGCTGATAGCTTTGTTGTCGGGGCTGCTGTTAGGGGTGCAGGTCAGTCTTCGCCACTGGCTGATCATTGCCACAGGTTTTGCAGGCGTGTTGCTGGTGGTGCAACCCCAAGCAGATGGGTTTAACCATTGGGCCTGGGTGTGTTTAGGGGGCACCTTGCTGCATGCGTTGCGCGATGTCAGCATGCGCTTTGTACCCTCGCATACGCCTTCATTGATGGTTACCTTGTGCACCGCCACTGCGGCAACCGTCTTGGCTGGGCTGTGGAGCATCTGGCAAGACTGGGTGCCCATGAGCATGACCTCCTGGGCATGTTTGGCGGGAGCTGCCGTGCTGCTCAGCACTGGCTATTTCCTGCTCATTCAAAGCACCCGCAGTGCCGATTTGACCGTGGTCGCGCCGTTTCGCTATGTTGGTTTGCTTACCGCCGTTGTCATGGGCTATGTGGTGTGGGGAGACATTCCCAATGCCTTGGCCTGGGGTGGCATGCTGCTGCTGGTCGGTGCGGGTCTGATGATGTTGAGAAGCCAGTATGTCCAACAAACCTGATTTCCCCAGTGCGTGGCAAGCCTTTGCTTTTTGGCTGAAGTTGGGCTTCATCAGCTTTGGCGGTCCTGCTGGCCAGATTGCCATCATGCACGAGGAATTGGTGGTTCGCAGGCGCTGGATTTCTGAGAAACGCTTTTTGCACGCGCTGAACTATTGCATGGTTCTTCCTGGGCCCGAAGCGCAACAGTTGGCAACCTATTTGGGTTGGTTGATGCACAAAACCTGGGGCGGTATTGTGGCCGGTGTCTTGTTTGTCTTGCCCTCGCTGTTGATTTTGATCGCGCTGTCTTGGGTCTATATAGCATGGGGTGAAGTTGCTTGGATCGCAGGATTGTTTGCTGGCATCAAACCCGCCGTGATTGCCATCGTGCTGCACTCCGCGCAAAGAATTGGTTCGCGAACCCTGAAAAATACCGTCTTGTGGTCTGTCGCTGTGACAAGTTTTGTACTGGTGTTTCTGTTCAATGCGCCTTTTCCCATGGTGGTTTTGGGGGCTGCGTTGATGGGCTATTTGGGCGACCGGTTTGCGCCGCAAGCATTTCACCTGACACATGCCCATGCCAGCGCTGGGTTGACAACAGAACCGGCCGTGATCGATGACACCACTGCCCCACCTGCGCATGCCATTTTCCAATGGCGACGTTTGTTTTATGTCGTGTTAGGAGGCTGGTTGTTGTGGGCCATCCCCATGGCGTGGCTTATCCTGCAAAAGGGTTGGGAACATAGCTTCACCCAAATGGCTTGGTTTTTTACCAAAGCGGCACTCATGACTTTTGGCGGTGCCTACGCAGTGCTTCCCTATGTGTACCAAGGCGCGGTTGACCAGTTTGCCTGGGTCTCTGCCGCACAGATGATGGACGGTTTGGCACTGGGCGAAACCACGCCTGGCCCGCTCATCATGGTGGTGGCATTTGTGGGTTTTGTCGGTGGTTATGCAAATGCGGTCTTCGGGCCTGAACATCTTTTGTGGGCGGGCACGGCAGCGGCCGTGCTGGTCACGTGGTTTACGTTTTTGCCTTCATTTGTGTTTATTTTGGCGGGTGGCCCCTTCATCGAAAGCACCCACGGCAAGCTGTCATTCACTGCACCGCTCACTGCCATCACTGCAGCTGTGGTGGGAATGATTGTGCAACTGGCGCTGTTCTTTGCGATTCACACCCTGTGGCCACAGGGGATACATGGATCCATACAGTGGTCTGCCGTGGCCATCGCCTTGGCTGCGGGGGTTGCACTGTTCAAGTACAAAGTCAACGTCATTCATGTGATTGTGGCCAGTGGCTTGGTTGGCGTGGCCACAAGCTTGCTGTCAACCTGACTGGGCGGGGAAGTCCTCGGTATCCACCTCACTGCTGGCTTGCGCGTTATAGCGCTTACCCACCACATTGTGATGGTTGATCGCCTGATTCAAGCGCCCTAAAACATCCTCTGATAAGCTGAGAGCCAAAGCGCCCATATTGTCTTTGAGGTGATCGATACGTGATGTGCCTGGAATGGTGACGATATGCGGCGCCTGATGCAGCACCCACGCCAAGGCCAACTGTGCAGGGCTACAACCGAGTTCTTTGGCTATCTGCACATAGCTGTCGAGCAATCGCAAATTAAGCGGATAGTTGTCGGCATTGAAGCGTGGCGAGGTGTGCCGCCAATCTTTGTCGGACAGGCTGGCCATGTCGTGCAAGTCGTTGCACAAGAATTTGCGCGCCAAAGGGCTGAAGGCCACGAAGGCAATGCCCAGCTCTTCACAAGCCTTGAGCACGGCAATTTCGGGGTTGCGTGTCCACAAGGAATACTCGGTTTGCAAGGCTGCGATGGGGTGTTCTCGATGGGCTTTGCGCAGGGTTTGAGCAGACACTTCGGACAAGCCAATGCTGCGAATTTTTCCTGAACGTACCAAATCACTCAAAGCACCCACACTGTCCTCGATGGGTACTTTCTTGTCCCAGCGGTGCAGGTAATAGAGGTCGATCACGTCGGTTTTTAGGCTGCGCAAACTGTTGTCGCAATTGGCCTTCAGTGTCTCGGGACGTCCGTCGATGACACGTACTTTTTTGCCATCGCCTTTGAGGTCTACACCATGCAAACCGCACTTACTGGCCAAAGTGAAACGGCTTCGGTGCTTGGATAACACTTGACCGATGATGCGCTCACTTTCACCAAAGCCGTAAAGCGCTGCGGTGTCGAAGAAGTCCACACCCTCGTCCAGTGCGGTGAGCAACAAACGCTCGGCTTCATCGAAGCTGGGCGGCGGCCCATAGACCGCGCAAATGTTCATGCAACCCAGGCCGATGGGGTTGACCTGGAAGGGCCCAACTTGCCTTGGCTTCATGACAACTGCTGCTCCAAGTCGTGCAAGACCTGATAACAAGGCAGCACTTGGGCCACGCTTCCATTGGGCTCACGGCCTTCGCGAATGGCTGCAAAAAACTCGCGGTCTTGCAACTCGATGCCGTTCATGGACACCGCCACCTTGGACACATCGAGTTGTTCTTCTTTGCCGTTGAACAAATCGTCATAGCGCGCGATGTAAGTGGCGTTGTCGCCGATATAGCGAAAAAAGGTGCCCAAGGGTCCATCGTTGTTGAAGCTGAGCGACAAGGTGCATATGGCGCCATTGGCCGCTTGCAATTGAATGCTCATGTCCATGGCAATGCCCAAAGTGGGGTGAATCGGGCCTTGCAGTGCATGGGCTTTCACCACGGGGCTGCCTGCTTGATAGGCGAACAAATCCACGGTGTGCGCGGCGTGGTGCCACAACAGGTGGTCGGTCCAACTGCGTGGTTGACCCAGGGCGTTCATGTTGGTGCGACGGAAAAAATACGTTTGCACATCCATTTGATAGACCTTGAAGGTGCCCGCTTGAATCTGTTGATGCACAAACTGATGGCTGGGGTTGAAGCGACGGGTGTGGCCGCACATGGCCACCAAACCCGTTTGCTGTTGCAGCGCCACCACCTCGGCACCGTCTTTGTAGACATCACACAAAGGAATTTCCACCTGCACATGCTTGCCCGCTTTCAAGCAAGCGATGGACTGAGAGGCATGCAATTGCGTCGGTGTGCACAAAATCACCGCGTCCACCTCTTGGATGGCCAAGCTTTCATGGAGATCGGTGGTGACGTGGGCGATGCCGTATTTGTTCGCCACCTCTTGGGTCTTGACCAAGTCACGCCCAATGAGGGACACCACTTCCACACCGTCGATGAGTTTGATGCCATCCAAATGTTTGATGCCGAATGCCCCTGCACCTGCCAATGCGACTTTGATTGTCATGCTGCTTCCTGATTCACGTGATGGTTGAGAGTTTAATGAGTTTGCGAACGACTGAAGCTGGGTGAAGACTTCATTCAAGGTGTATTCAAGCTGACATGCTCGACCAAGCCACGCCAGACCGCAAGGGCTTCTTGCGCCAAATCGGTGTCGGCATTTTTGGCATCTGCAGCAGCACTGCATTGCACCATCACCAGTTGCAAGTCGGGCGCAACAAACATGAATTGGCCATAAACACCGATGAGTGCAAAGCGTCTGGGCTGCCCTGGTAGCGTCCAAAAATGCAAGCCATAGCCCCAATGAGGTGTCGCCGCGCCGGGTCGAAACGCCGCTGCATGCTGTTGCCAATCGGTGGCTTGGTGTAAATAATGACGAGGCAGCACTTGCACGGATGTGTCTGGTCGCACACCATCGTTGGCCAGCAAGACGCCCAAGCGCGCGTAGTCAGACAAGGTGGCACAAAAACTGCCACTGGCTCGCACCACCCCAAAGGGGTCTTGCAACCAATGGGCTTCGTGCGCTGCACCCATGCCTTGCCAGAGTCTTTGGCTCATGTAGGTGGCCAAGTCTTCGCCCATCACCGTTTGAAACACCAGCGACAGCACGGACGTTTGCGCACTGGCATATGCAAAGCGTTCGCCGTCCAAGGCTTCACGGTGCTTCATCAACTGCGCAGCCGAGGCAATCCCTTCAAGAGCGGACGCACGGCTGAACAAGGCCGTGTCGCCCTGCCCGTCGTACCTGTCCTCAAACCGCACACCCGAGGCCATGTGCAACAAGTCCCGCAAGCTGGCCTCGCCATACAAACTGCCTTTCAAAGCGGGTGCCAGCGCATCTGCACGAACATCCAAAGAAGGCAAGCGCTGCTCTTGCAAGGCCAAGCCAAACGCCAAGGACGTGATGGACTTGGCCAAGGAATGCCCTAAAAAACGCATCTCTGGTGTGCGCTGGTATTGGTAAGCCTCAAACAGCCGCTCACCGCCCTGCACCACCATCAAGCCCATGACACGTTGAGCTGCCAAGTAATCGGGCAAGCTGCGTTCTTGCTTCAGGTGTGTGTAACGAAACGCTTGGTTGAACGCAGCCGCATGGGGTGCGTCAGGCAGGGGCATCACCTGTTGGCTGGCTTGCAAACGAGCGATTCGCCCTGGTGAGAAATCAATCTCGTCCAATCGGCTGAACGAGCCCACGCGCACCGCTTCCTCGAAAAAATAATTTTGCGCGTTGCCTACCGGGTAGCCACAGGGGCGACCGAGCTTGTCTTCATCGGGGGCTGGAAGGGCTGGGGTGAACAAGCTGTATCAGGTGTTTTCCAAAATCAAATGCCCCACCGCCGTGTTGCTGGCGGGCACATGGTAGAAACGGTGCGCCACTGTAGGTGCCGCTTTGCCTTCGTTGACATCGCTCATGGCGCCACGGGCAATCAGCCACATCACCAACTCAATGCCTTCGCTGCCCGCCTCGCGCACATAGTCGATGTGAGGCATGGCTGCCGCCGCCTGTGGGTCGGCAATCAGCTTGTCTAAAAACGCATTGTCAAAGGCTTTGTTGATGAGGCCTGCACGCGGGCCTTGCAACTGGTGGCTCATGCCGCCTGTGCCCCAAATTTGAATCTTCAAATCCTCGTCATAGGAACTGACCGCTTTGGCGATGGCTTGGCCTAAATTGAAACAACGCTGACCCGAGGGCACGGGGTACTGCACCACATTCACCGCAAAAGGAATGACAGGACAAGGCCAGGCTTGTGGTTGCCCGCACATCAGCGACAAGGGCACGGTCAGGCCATGGTCCACGTCCATGTGGTTGACGATGGTGAGGTCGAAGTCTTGCTGGATGACCGATTGCGCAATGTGCGCGGCCAAGGCGGGATGTCCCTGCACCACAGGCACTGGGCGAGGCCCCCAACCTTCATCGGCGGGTGCGTATTGCGCGGCAGTTCCGATGGCGAAAGTGGGGATCATGTCCAAGCTGAACGCGGTGGCATGGTCGTTGTAAACCAAGAAAATGACATCGGGTTGGTTGTCTTTCATCCATTGCTTGGAGAACTCGTAACCCTTGAACAACGGTTGCCAATAGGGCTCGGCGGTTTTGTCCATGTCGATGGTCGCACCAATGGCAGGCACGTGCGAGGTGTAAACGGATGCGGTGATGTGTGCCATGTTCAAGCCTTTGCTGCTTTGCCTTGGGGTTGATGGTGGGCTTGTGTGTCACCATCTTCACCGATGTAGCGATTGCCCTCCACCGAACGGCCACCCCCCACCATCATGGCGCGGTATTCGTCTTCGGTCATGCCTGTCATGCTGCCCGCCATTTGCTGAAAACTCTTGCCGTCCGTCGCACCGATCTTGGCCAAGAAATAAATATTGCCACCTGTGCGAATGCACCAGTTCAAGTCCCTCGCCAACACGGCTTGTTTCTGTTCTTCCGTCATCGCCCATTCGTCCAGGTAGGCGCGTTCATGGGCTTTGAAACGGGCGCGGTTGTCGGCCTTCATGAGCGACATGCAAAACTGATTGAGCCAATAGCCTTTGCGCGACTGTTCCGCATCAAAGATGGTGGTGCCTGGCACGTCCAGGTAGGGTTTATCAAGGGCCATGGGTGACTTTCAGGAAAGAGCGCTGGCGAGTTCGGGCCAATACAAACGGTTGGGGTTGTCCACCAACAACTTGCGCTGTAGCGCTGTGGTCAAGGCAATGTGGGGAATGAAGTCCACCAACAGACCATCGTCTGGCATGTGGTCCTTCAAATTGGGATGTGGCCAATCGGTGCCCCACAACACGCGGTCGGGAAAGGTCTCCACCACACGGCGGGCAAATGGCACCACGTCTTGGTAAGCCTGTTGCTCGCCTTGCAAGGCCTTGGGGCCCGTCAAGCTCAAACGCTCGGGGCAAGACACCTTGCTCCACACGTTCTCGTGTTGCTGCATGAACTTCATGAACAAACTGAACTCATGCCCATCCACAGGGTGCTGCACATTCGGGCGGCCCATGTGGTCCACCACCACGGTGGTGGGCAGGGCTGTGAAAAAGTCCCACAACTCGGGCAGGTCCACCGCCTCAAAGTAAATCACCACATGCCAACCCCAGTGCTTGATGCGGTTGGCAATCTCCATCAACTCGTCTTTGGGTGTGAAGTCCACCAAGCGTTTGACAAAGTTGAAGCGCACACCGCGCACACCCGCGTCATGCATGTCTTGCAAGCTTTGGTCACTGACATCGCGCTTGACCGTGGCCACGCCGCGTGAACTGCCCTGCGAATGCTTGAGCGCATCCACCAAGGCGCTGTTGTCCGCGCCATGGCAAGTGGCTTGCACGATCACGTTTCTCTCAAAGCCCAAGTGGTCGCGCAGGGCAAACAACTGGTCTTTGGAGGCGTCACACGGCGTGTACTTGCGCTCGGGCGCATAGGGGAATTCGGCGCCAGGGCCAAACACATGGCAGTGCGCGTCCACCGCCCCTGGGGGCAATGCAAATCGGGGCTTGGCTGGGCCGTCAAACCAGTCCAGCCAGCCTGGGGTTTTGGTGAAGTTGCCAGTGGTGGTTTTCATGCTGTCAGTCGATGTATTTCAAGCCTGCTTTGGCCAAGGCCTCGCGCATGTTGTACATGTCCAAGCCCAACACACCCGAAGCCAATTTGGCTCGTTTTTCACCTTCCAAGGCTTCGCGGGCAGCGGCCGCATCGGCCACTTGCTGGGCGATGCTGGCGGGCACCACCACCACACCGTCATCGTCTGCCACGATGGCGTCACCGGCCTCGACCGAGGCACCTGCACACACAATGGGCACGTTGACCGAACCCACGGTGGCCTTGATCGTGCCCTTGGCGCTGATGGCGCGGCTCCACACAGGAAAGCCCATGGCCTCCAACTCCACCACGTCGCGCACACCTGCATCGATGATCAGGGCACGCGCACCACGCGCTTGGAACGAAGTGGCCAACAAGTCCCCAAAATACCCATCGGTGCAAGGCGCGGTGATGGCGGCCACCACGATGTCACCGGGCTGAATTTGTTCGGCCACGACGTGCATCATCCAGTTGTCGCCGGGGTGCAGCAGCACGGTGACCGCCGTGCCAGAGACACGGGCACCTTTGTAGATGGGGCGCATGACCGTGTGCATCAAGCCCAGTCGGCCCATGGCTTCATGAACGGTCGCGACACCATACAGCCCCAGTTGTTCCACCGCACCACGTTCGGCACGTTGAACAGTGCGTTTGACAGTTCCTAAGGGGTAATGCATCTCACAGTCCTTTCTGCTTCAAGCGCGCGTCCAAGCGGGGGAACACGCGTCGCACATTGGCTTCGTAAATCTGGTGTCGGTCGTCATCGCTCAACAAGGTGCTGGCTTGGATGTAACGCTTGGTGTCGTCGTAGTAGTGGCCAGTTTGCGGGTCGATGCCGCGCACAGCGCCAATCATCTCGGAGGCAAACAACACGTTTTTCACGGGGATGACTTTGTTCAACAAGTCGATGCCAGGTTGGTGGTACACGCAGGTGTCAAAGAAAATGTTGTGGAGCAAATGCTCTTCAAGCAAAGGTTTTTTGAGTTCTTGCGCCAAGCCCCTGAAACGTCCCCAGTGGTAGGGCACCGCACCGCCGCCATGGGGAATGAGGAACTTCAAGGTGGGGAAGTCTTTGAACAAATCGCTGGTCAGGCACTGCATGAAAGCGGTGGTGTCGGCATTGAGGTAATGCGCGCCCGTGGTGTGAAAGCAGGCATTGCAACTTGTGGACACATGGATCATGGCGGGCAAGTCGTACTCCACCATTTTTTCGTAAATGGGGTACCAATGTTTGTCGCTCAAAGGGGGCGAGGTCCAATGACCGCCCGAGGGGTCGGGGTTCAAGTTGATGCCGACAGCGCCATAGTCCTTCACGCACTTCTCGAGTTCTGGAATGCAGGTGGCGGGGTCCACGCCTGGCGACTGCGGCAACATGGCCACCGGCACAAAGTGGTCGGGGAACAAGCTGGACACGCGAAAACACAACTCGTTGCAAATCGCGGCCCAGGTGCTGGACACGGCGAAGTCGCCGATGTGGTGTGCCATGAAGGAGGCACGCGGCGAAAACAAGGTGATGTCGCTGCCCCGCTCTTTCATCAGCTTCAACTGATTGGTCTCGATGCTGTGGCGCAAGTCATCGTCGCTGATGTGCAAGTCCGCGGCTTTGGGCATGACCGAGGGGTCTTTGATGCCTGCAATCTGCTGGTTGCGCCAGTCCTCCAAGGCCTTGGGCGCGGTGGTGTAGTGACCGTGGCAGTCGATGATCAAACTCATGTCTTGTCTCCTGAATTCCATATGTGTGCAGGCACCATGGCCTCGCCGCGCATGATGAGCCGTGCGGTGCGCAACAAAGCTGCTTGGGTCACTTCATGACCCCCAGGTAACTCGGGTGCCACCCGTGTTTGCAGGGCCACGCTGAATTCACCTGTGGGGTGCTCCACCGACAAGGCCTGATGCTCACCCGCTTGCATGACTGCCACCCCTTCGCACACCGTGCCTTGCAGCACGCAAGCCGTGCCCACCGTGACAGCGGCCAACACACCGATGGCGTCATGGCACACATGCGGAATGAAACTTCGGGTGGTCAAAGCGCCACCGTTCACAGGCGGTGCAATCAAGGTCATCTTGGGGTAGTTCTTGGCACTCACATCGCCCAAACCCATCAACACCGACACTTGCAAACGCAAGGCTTCGATGCGTGTTTTCAATTCGGTGTCTGCGTTCATCGCGTCCACCGATTCATAGCCTGTGCGACCCAAGTCAGCGGCGTTGAACAGCACCAAAGGCATGCCGTTGTCGATACAGGTCACGTCCACCTCAAAGGCTTCAAAGCCTGTCAACTTGTCCGTGGGGGCCACTCGCACACGGTCTTTCACCCGACCTGTGGGCAACAAGCCGCTGCACACCGAACCAGCGGTGTCTAAGAAATTGATGGTGATGGGCGCGGAGGTGCCAGGCGCACCGTCAATGCGCGCGTCCCCTGTATCGGCGACAAACCGCTGGCCATCGGGGCCCATGGGTGTTTGCACCGTGATGTCGCACTGCATGTCGGTGTTGAGGGTCAAGACCCGCAAGGTGGTGTTGTCCGACTGTGCTTGCACCATGCCCGAACTGATCGCAAAAGGCACCACAGCCGCCAACATGTTGCCGCAGTTGGGCGTGGTGTCAACCGTGTCTTTGTCGGGTTGCAACTGCGCGAATAAAAAATCCAAGTCCACACCGGCCGTGGTGCTGGGTCGCACGATGCCCACCTTGCTGGTCAGCGGATGGGCACCACCCAAGCCGTCGATTTGCCGTTTGTCGGGCGAGCCCATCAGGGCCAGCAACACGCGGTCGCGTGTGGCTTTGTCGCTGGGCAGGTCGGCTTCGTTGAAAAACGGGCCTTTGGAGGTGCCGCCGCGCATGAACATGCAAGGAATGGCTCGAGGGGGTTGCAGGGGGTTCATAGATCACGCAAGCTCAAAAAACATACAAACCATGGTGCACATCCACCACTGCACAGACCAACCCAGCGATGACCAAATACGGCCCAAAGGGCAAAGGCTCACCCGCTTGCAGACTGCCGCGCCAGCGCATCAGCAAGGCCACGACCACGCCCAACAGAGAGGCGATCAAGACCACGATGGGCAATGCCATCCAGCCCAGCCATGCCCCCAAAGCCGCGAGCAGTTTGAAATCGCCAGCACCCATGCCTTGCTTGCCAGTAAAAAATTGGAACAAGACATGCACCATCCACAAAACGCCATAACCCAGGGCGGCTCCCCACACGCTTTGCAACAAAGGAAGTTGAATCACTCCCAAGGAAGCACACAAGACGCCGGCCCATAACAAAGGCAATGTCAAACTGTCTGGCAACAACATGGTGTCTGCATCGATCAATGCCAAGCCCAGCAGTGTGGTGGCAAAACCCGCCCAAGCAACAGCCTCCCACGTGATTCCCCAATGCAAGGCAGATGCGCCCCATAGCAAGGCCACACCCAACTCGACCAAGGGGTAGCGAACGGACACGGCCGTACCGCAATAGCCGCATTGGCCCTTTAGCCAAAGGTAACTCAATACCGGTATCAGGTCTTTGGCGCGCAAAGGGGTTTTGCACGAGGGGCAATGTGACGCAGGCCTGCTTAAATCGAAGGCTTCCACAGAGGGGCTGGGCTGGTGTTGGAGCTCAGCGCAATCGGCCTCCCACTGCCGTTGCATCATCAGCGGTAGGCGCCACACCACCACGTTCAAAAAACTGCCCAATTGCAAACCCACCAGTGCCGCCAACACCCCGCCAAGGTAAGCATGTTGCAACACAGTTTCCATGTTTCAAGCCACGGGGCGCGCAACGCCCAATAAACTGTCTAACAACGCAGGTTGCGATTGCAAATCACAGGCCAGTCCTTGGTGAATCACTCGCCCTTGGTCCAGCACCACCGCTTGGTGGCTGATGGCCAAAATGGCTTGCGGATGTTGCTCGACGATGATGGCCGACAAGCCTTCATCACGCGTGATGCGGGCGATGGCACGCAACAACTCTTGCACGATGATGGGTGCCAAGCCTTCCAAGGGCTCGTCCAGCAGCAAGAGTTGGGGGTTGAGCACCAAGGCACGGCCCACCGCCAACATTTGCTGTTCCCCCCCCGAAAGCTGGTTGCCCATATTGCTTTGACGCTCGGCCAAGCGAGGAAACATTTCGAACACCCGCGCGGGTGTCCATGCACCAGGCCTGGCCACCGCAGTGAGGTTTTCTAAAACAGTCAGCGACTTGAAAATATCGCGCTCTTGCGGTACCCATCCCACACCAGCCGCCGCCCTTTGGTGAGAGGGCATGCGGTGTAAGGCCACGCCATTCAATAGGATATGACCCGCGTGTTGGCGTGTGGCACCTGCAATGGTGTTCATCAAGGTGGTTTTGCCCGTCCCGTTACGCCCAAGCAACGCCAAGGTTTCGCCGCGTGCCAGCGACAAACTCACCTCATGCAAGATCACAGCTTCACCATAGCCCGCAGTCAGTTGCTCGATTTGCAGCAAATCAGCCATGGTTGTCTCCATGGCCCAAATACACCTCTTTCACCCGAGGATCAGCCGCCATTTCCGCCGGTGTGCCTTCGGTCAGTACAGCGCCATTGACCAACACCGTCATGCGATTGGCAAAGCTGAACACCAGGTCCATGTCGTGTTCGATCAACACCACGGTCACGTCAGCGGGCAAGGCCGCCACGGTGTGCAGCAGTTCCTCGCGCTCACCCGCAGGCACGCCCGCCACAGGTTCATCCAGCAACAACACGCTGGGTTCACAGGCCAAGGCAATGGCCATTTCCAGCAAGCGCCGCTTGCCATAGGCTAACTCATGGGTCGCTTGGTCCATGACCTCGGTGAGGTGAAACTGCGCCAGCAATTGCTCGCAACGTTCGATGACCTTTGGGTCGCGACCCAAAGGCTGCCACCACGCACTGCCCTGTCCCAGGTGCTGTGACACGGTCATGGCCAAGGTTTGCAAGGGGGTCAGGCCTTCAAACAATTGGTTGATTTGAAAGGTTCGCACCAAACCTCGGCGCACCCGTTGGTGGGGTGGCAAATGGCTGATGTCTTCACCCAATAAATGGATACGACCTGCCGTGGGTTCAAGCACGCCCGTGAGCAAATTGATGAGGGTGGTTTTGCCAGCACCATTCGGCCCGATGAGGGCGTGGCGGGCACCACGCGCCAAGCGCAAGCTCACGTTGTCAGTGGCCGTGATGCCGCCAAAGCGTTTCACCAAGCCTTCGCAAGACAAGACGATGTCAGCGCTCATGAGCCACGCCCCCAGGTCCATGGGCGAATCAAGCGCTCGCGTCCTACCAACATCAGCAAGACCAAGAACAAGCCTAACCAAAAAGTCCAGTACTGCGGGGTCCAAGCGGAGATCACACTGTGCATGGTTTTGAAGACTACCGCACCAATGATGCCGCCCCACAGCCAGCCGGTGCCACCAATCACCAACATCAAAAGCACATCGGCCGAGCGGTCAAAACCAAACACATCCAAGGAGGCAAAGCCGGTGGTCTGCGCTTGCAAGCCCCCCGCCATGCCCGCCAAAGCGGCAGCCAAGGTGTAAACCGCCATCAAACGTGCATGCACAGGGATGCCAATCGCTCTTGCGCGCAAAGGGTTGTCGCGGATGGCTTTCAAGCTGAAACCCAAAGGCGCATGCACCAAGTGACGGAGCAAAGCAAATACCAACAAGGTAAGGCCCAAGGCATACCAAGCGGCGGTGAGTCCATACAAATCAAATTCAAAGCGACCCAAGACCGGCCCCATGACCACTCCTTGCAAGCCATCAGCCCCGCCGGTGAGGAAGTCAAGTTTGTTGGCCAATTCTTGCAGTATCAAGGCCACACCCAACGTCACCATCAGGCGCGTCAGGTCTGAACCGCGCAACACCGTCAAGCTACATACCAAGCCCAACACGGCAGACACGCCTGTTGCCACGGTCAAACCCCATAACGGGTCGGGGTTAATATGTTTGGCAAACAAGGCAGCGCTATAGGCGCCCATGCCAAAAAAAGCCGCATGACCCAAGGAAACGATGCCGCTGTAGCCTAGGATCAAATCCAAAGACATGGCAAACAAGGCAATGATGGTGATCTCACTGATCAGCAAGGCATGGGTGGGCATGAAATAAGGCAAGGCCAACAACAGTGCCCACACAACAAATTCCCACCAACGGTAGTTGGCAGATGCCGCCAGGCTGTTGGCTAAGCGGCTCATTTGCCACCTCGCGCAAACAAGCCTTGGGGTCGCCACATCAGAATGATGATCATCAGGCAGTACACAATGAATGCGCCCAGTTTGGGGATGTAGTACTTGCCCGCCACATCGGCAATGCCCAAAAGCAGCGCTGCCAGCAGGGGACCGGTGAGGCCTGAGGTGCCGCCGACCGCCACCACGATGAGAAAGTAAATCATGAACTTGAGCGGAAAAACCGGGTCTAAGCCCAAAATTTCAGCCCCAAGCGCCCCGCCCAAACCCGCCAGACCCGAACCCACCGCGAAGGTGATTAAAAACACCTTGTTCACGTCTATGCCCAAACCTGCAGCTACGCGTTGGTTGTCCACCGAGGCACGCAACTGCGAACCAAAACGCGTGCGCACCAAGAGCAGTTGCAACACCACAGTCAACAAGGCACAGACGGCAATGATGGCCAAACGGTAGTGGCCCATGCCCAAGGCGCCGTCCCACAGTTCGGTACGACCTTTCAAAAACTCGGGGAGTTGCACCAATTGCTGGGTTGAACCGATGAAATAGTCCACAGCTGCCACCGCCATGAAGGTCAGACCGATGGAAAACAGCACCTGGTCAAGGTGGGGCTTGTGGTACATGCGGCGGTAAAGCGTGGCTTCCATGAGCGCACCCAGCAAAGCGGTGCATACAAAGGCCAGTGGCACACACAGCAAAAACGGCAGTCCCGCATGCTGCATCAGCAACACCGTGACGTACCCACCAGCCATGGCAAAAGCACCATGCGCCAGGTTGATGAAGTTCATCAACCCCAGCGTGACCGCCAAGCCAATGGCCAGGATGAAGAGCAACATCCCGTAGGCGACACCATCGAACAACAGAGTCAGCATGACTTTGTCTTACTTGGACTTGCCGGGGTCTTTCATGTCTTTGATGACGTCAAACTCCACGTTGTAAAGTTGACCGTCCTTCTTCTCTACTTTGCGCAAGTACATGTTGTGCACCACGTCTCGCGTTTGTGCATCGATGTAAATTTGGCCTCGTGGGCTTTCGAAAATTTGTCCCTTCATGGCAGCCACCATGGCCTCACCGCCGCCTTGACCGCCTTTGGTGTTTTTCAAAGCCTCGTAAATCACGCGCATGCCGTCGTAACCGCCCACAGCCATGAAGTTGGGACGCAAGCCATTGTTGGCTTTCTTGAATGCCTCGACAAATTTCTTGTTCAAGGCAGAGGGATGTGCCGCGGAATAGTGGTGTGCGGTCACCACGCCCAATGTGCCCTCACCCATGTCATTGAGTTGGTCATCATCTGTCAAATCGCCCGTGCCAATCAGCTTGATGCCAGCCTTGTCCATGCCGCGCTCTAAAAACTGCTTCATCACCGCCGCGCCTGCGCCCGAGGGCACGAAGACAAACAAGGCGTCAGGCTTCAAATCGCGCACTTTTTGCAAAAAAGGCGCAAAGTCGGGGTTGCGCAAAGGCACACGCAAGCTTTCCAAGACCTGCGCACTGTTGAGTTGCATGCGTTCTTTGAAATATCTTTCGGCGTCAAGGCCAGGACCGTAATCACTGACCAAGGTCACCACCCGTTTCATACCGTTTTTGGGTGCCCAGTCGCCCATGGCCACCGCGCATTGGGGCAAGGTGAAACTGGTACGAACGATGAATGGTGAAGCTTCAGTGATGCTTGACGTGGCCGCCGCCATGACCACCATAGGGGTTTTGGACTGGGTCGCAATTGGTGCAGTTGCCAAGGCCAAAGGGGTCAGGCCAAAACCACTGAGTACACCTACTTTGTCGTTCACCACCAACTCTTGGGCAATGCGCTTGGTGGCGTCGGGCACGCCGCCGTCGTCTTTCACAATGAGTTCAATCTTGCGTCCAGCGACTTTGTCACCGTTTTGCGCCATGTACAAACGTGCAGCCGCCTCAATTTGTTTGCCGGTGGAGGCCGATTGCCCTGTCATAGGCAGGATCAGGCCAATTTTGAAAGCCTCTTGTGCCCAAAGTCCTGAGGCGCTGCACATCAGCGCCAAGACCATCCAACGGGTGAGAAAACGTGATTTCATGAACAAACTCCAAGGGACAAGAGGGTGAGATTCTAGGTGGGCTGGTCAGCGGGTCATCAAGCCTTGCGGCGAATCAAACGAACACTGGGCATCTGGTGAAGATCAGGGCTGTGCATGGCTTGGCTGAGGTTGCGTTGCGCCATGCGGGAATGCTCGCGCATGATCGCTTCGGCGCGCGTGCCTTCGCGTAGCTCGATGGCGGCCAGCACCTGGCGGTGTTGGTCTTGGGCAATGACCAGCATGTCCCGCGCTTGGGGGCTGTTGGCCTGGCTGATGACAAACCCCGAGGGCGAGGCAAACGGCAGACCGATGACCCGCTCCAACTCGCGTTGCAGCACCGCACTGCCTGTCATTTCTGCCAGCAAAGCATGAAAGTGCTCGTTGTGCGCCACATAGGCGCTGAAGGCGTCATCATTCAAGCTGTCACTGGCCAGCAGCTGGTCAATGTGGGCCAAGCAACTGCGCGCTTCGCTCAACACCACAGGGGCCACACCTCGCTCGGATGCAACGCGTGCGGCCAAGCCCTCCAAGGTGCCGCGCAGCTCAATGGCATCGGCCACATCTCGCTCGGTGAACGTACGTACCGCATAGCCACCATTGGCCAGCGACTCCAACAAACCCTCTTGCTCCAACTTCATCAAAGCGGTGCGAATCGGGGTGCGGGATACACCCAATTTGTCCACCAAATTCAATTCAGCGATGCGCGACCCCGACGGCAATTCACCCGCCAAAATCATCTCTCGCAAGCGCAACTGCGCGCGCACGGCTTGCGAATGACTGGGGTTGTCGCTGGAAGCTGGGTGTACCGTGTCAACCATGCTCAAACCACTTCCATGATGGGTATGGTTTTGGCGGTTTGCTCACGCGCCACCATGGCGTCCATCAGGCGACGCGCGCGCACGGCGCCCGAATCAATATTGAGGTTGTGAAACGACAGTTGGGGATGGTCCAACAAGGCTTGCTGCTGTGCCTCCAGTACCGTCTCGTCTTCTCTGAAGATACGTGAGACACCTTCACGAAGTTGATGGGTCAAGGCCTGTTCATCCAAACAGTAATTGCGGGCAAAGGCCCAGAAGTAGTGGCAGTGCCCCTCGTCCGCTGGAGTGATGGTGTTGAGCACATAGCCGTTCACACCCGCGCTTCTGTCGCCAGCGTGGCCATCTTGGGGCACCGCGCCTGACCCCGCAGGCGCGACCCCGACATCGATGGTGACCGTGCAAGGCGCTTGAAAGCGAATGATTTGCCAGCGGTCCACCAGTCCTGTGTACTTGCGGGCATGTTGAATTTGCGATGCCCAAAAGGGTGGCGCCTCGATGTTCTGCATCCAGCGCGTGACGGTGACGAAGGCTTCATCATGGGTCACCTCAAAAGGCGCCTCCACCACGGCCTCATTGCCAATGCTGGAACCGTGCACATAGGTCTCGTGTGTCAGGTCCATCAGGTTGTCAATGACCAAGCGGTAATCGCAGTTGACTGTGATCAATTTGCCATCTGCCGCCCAGGCAGGATCGTGGTTCCAGTGCATATCAGGCACCAAGGCAGGATCCGCCAAAGCGGGGTCACCCATCCACAACCATATAAAGCGGTGCTTCTCCACCAATGGGTAACTGCGGACACAGGCAGAGGGGTTTAATTTTTGCAAACTCGGCATGCGCACACACTGGCCTTGCGGGTTGTAGACCAATCCGTGGTAGCCGCAAACCACATCATCCCCCTCTAAGCGCCCCAGTGACAATGGCAATAAACGGTGCCAGCACGCGTCGTGCAAGGCCACGGCTTGGCCATCGGTGCGGCGGTAAAGCACCAGCTTTTCCTTGCAAATCGTGCGCGGCAACAGACTACGACCCACCTCAACATCGTAGGCAGCGGCATACCAAGCATTCAAGGGAAAGGACTTGTTGTGGTTGTCAAACGTATTCATGGATACAAATTGTATACAAGGATTGAAATTCATCGCCAATAAACAGGTGTTTTTAAGGTTTTTCCTTATTTTTGTATACCTGAGGAGGGGTTAGCATTCAAACATTCTTGCAATGGAGGCCCCATGACTGTTCCCCACATCCCCGCCCGCTACGACCACGTTGGCAGTTTTTTGCGCCCCGCCTACCTGCTGGAAGCCCGTGAGCAAAAGGCCAAAGGCCAGATCACGCCCGAGCAACTGCGTGTGGTGGAAGACAAAGCCATCACGGAGATCGTCAAGTTCCAAGAGGACGTGGGCCTCAAATCCATCACCGACGGCGAATTCCGTCGCACCTATTTCCATATCGACTTTCTGGAGCAAATGGGCGGCGTCAAAACCGACGTGCCCGTCACCATCGAGCGCCCTGACGGCACCCAAGAACTGGCCCCACCCGTCATCCGCGTGATCGACAAAGTGCGCCACGTCAAAGACATCCAACTCGCCGACTTCAACTACCTGAAGTCGCAAATTGCCCATGGCAGCACACCCAAGGTGACCATCCCCTCGCCCACCATGCTGCATTTCCGGGGTGGCCGCGCGGGCATCAGCAAAGACGCCTACCCCGAGCTTGACCCCGCGTTTTACGACGATGTGGCCCAGGCCTATGGCGACGAATTGCGCGCATTGGCCGCCGCGGGTTGCACCTATGTGCAAATGGACGACACCAACCTGGCCTATTTGTGCGACGACAAAATGCGTGAAGCCGCCCGCGCGCGTGGCGACGACCCCAATGAATTGCCCCACCGCTATGCCGCCTTCATCAACAAGGTGGTGGCGCAAAAGCCAGCGGGCATGACCTTGGCCATGCACCTGTGCCGTGGCAACTTCAAGAGCACCCACGCCGCTGCAGGCAACTACGAGCCCGTGGCTGAGGCCCTGCTGTCTGAGATGAACATCGACGCCTACTTCCTGGAGTACGACGACGACCGCAGCGGCGACTTCCGCCCCCTGCGCTATTTGGCCAAGGACAAGCTGGTGGTGTTGGGCTTGGTCACCACCAAGTTTGGCGCGATGGAGAGCAAAGACAGCTTGAAACGCCGCATCGACGAGGCCGCCAAATACGCACCCTTGTCACAGTTGGCGCTGTCACCCCAGTGCGGTTTCTCCAGCACGGTGCACGGCAACAACATCGCCGTGGAAGACCAGCGCAACAAACTGCGCTTGGTGGTGGAAACAGCGCAAGAGGTGTGGGGCGACCTGTAAAACCTCAGCCCGCAAGGGCTTGCGGCGGGGACTGGCGGCTTAGCGGCCGTCCAGTGGATTGGCCATGAGTTTTTTGCCAAAGTCGGGGTTCTCACGCAATTTGTTGTCGCCGGGTTTGTTGGCCATCAAACTGCCACTGAAAAGCCAGCTTTTCAGGGAATAGGTTTGGGTGGCAAACAGCACCACCAACAACACGAAGAGCACGAAAATAAAAGTAGATGGGGACATGGGCAGCTCCAACAGTTGCAGTCAGTGAATGATTTTGACAAAGCTCAGGCATTATGCTGATCAAAACGAGGTTTGCAAAGGGGCCATCGCCAAGGTCTATGCCAAGCCCAGCAACCTCACCGCATTGCCCTTCAAGATGCCCGGCATCACCTCGGGCTTGAAGCCCGCCACCTCAAAGTCTTTCATCCAACGCTCTGGCGTGATGAGCGGGTAGTCGCTGCCAAACAGCACGCGGTCTTTGAGCAAAGTGTTCGAATACTGAACCAGGCTTTTCGGGAAGTACTTGGGACTCCAACCCGAGAGGTCGATCCAGACATTGGGCTTGTGCATGGCCACACTCAAGGCCTCGTCCTGCCAAGGAAAACTGGGGTGAGCCATGACGATTTGCATGTCGCCCCAATCGGCCGCCACCTCGTCCAAGTGCATGGGGTTGCTGTAGGCCAGCTTCAGCCCACCGCCGCAGCGCATGCCCGAGCCAATGCCGCTGTGGCCAGTGTGAAAAATGGCCGGCAGCTTGTGCGCGTTGATCACCTCGTAAATCGGCCAAGCCATCTTGTCGTAAGGGTGGTAGCCCTGCACCGTGGGGTGGAACTTGAAGCCGCGCACACCCTCTTCCTTGATGAGGCGTTCAGCTTCGCGTGCGCCCATCTTTCCCTTGTGCGGGTCGATGCTGGCAAAGGCCACCATCATGTCGCTGTTGTCACGCGCGGCTTTGGCGATTTCCTCGTTCGGGATGCGGCGACGCCCCATGTGGGACTCGGCGTCCACCGTGAACATCACCAAGCCAATCTTGCGCTCGCGGTAATAGGCCACGGTTTCTTCGATGGTGGGGCGGCGGTCCGAGCCGAAATACTTGTCCGCGGCGCGGTCGTATTCCTCGCCGTAGTTGTCAAACGGGTTCCAGCAACTCACTTCGGCGTGGGTGTGGATGTCAATCGCAATCAGGTGTTCGTGGTTCATGGTCGAATAAGATCCTAGGCATCCACTATAACGACCCGAGACAAGTCCATGACCTCTGATCTACACCTAGAAATGCATGACGATGTGGCCGTGGTGCGCATCACCCGCGCGGCCAAGCGAAACGCCTTGAACGACGGGCTCATCCTGGCCCTGCGCCACACCTTTGACACCCTGCCCGCCCACACCAAAGCGGCGGTTCTGTGCGGCAGTGGCGAGCACTTTTGTGCGGGGCTGGACCTGAGCGAACTGCAAACCCGAGACGCAGGCGAAGGCATGCACCATGCCCGCCTGTGGCACAGCGCTTTCGAGCGCATTCAGTTTGGCGCGGTGCCCGTGGTGGCGGCCTTGCAAGGCGCGGTGGTCGGTGGTGGTTTGGAGTTGGCGGCGTCTTGCCACATTCGCGTGGCGGACGACACCACTTTTTACGCCTTGCCAGAAGGCACACGCGGTATTTTTGTGGGCGGCGGTGGCGCGGTGCGCATCCCCAAGCTGATTGGCGTGGCACGCATGACCGACATGATGATGACGGGCCGTGTGTACAACGCAGTGGACGGCGAGCGCATTGGTTTTGCGCAGTACCTGGTGCCCGCAGGCACCGCGTTTGACAAAGCCCTGGAGTTGGCCAAACGCATCGCCACCAATGCACCATTGACCAACTACGCCCTCATGCACGCCCTGCCGCGCATCGCCGAACAAGCGGCAGACCACGGTTTTGTCACCGAGTCACTGATGTCCTCCATCACCCAAGCCGCGCCTGAGGCCAAGGCACGGGTGGAGGCATTTTTGCAAGGCCGCGCCGCCAAGGTTGAAAGCCAATGAGTCTGGCCGAACCCCAGTACCGCGCCATGCGCTATGGCATCACGCGCATCCAGCGTGAGCAAACGCCAGAGGGCGTTCAGTATGTGCAAGCCGAGCAAGCCTTGGCGCCGCACCCCCCACGCATGACCGACAAGCTGCTGCATTGGGCCAGGGTGACGCCCGAGCGCACCTTTTTGGCACGGCGCAAACGCTTGGCCGATGGCAGCACGGGCGACTGGGAGCACCTCATCTACGCGCAGGCGGTGGCGGGCGCACGGCGCATCGGCCAGGCCTTTTTGGACCGGCAACTGAGCCCCGAGCGGCCTGTGGTCATCCTGAGCGAAAACAGCCTAGAACACGCCATGGTGGCGCTGGCTTGCATGATGGTGGGCGTGCCTTATTGCCCCGTGTCCCCGGCCTATTCCACGATCAGCAAAGACTTTGACAAGCTGCGTCACATCCTCAGCAAGCTCACGCCAGGCTTGGTGTTTGCCACCGAGGCCAGCAAATACGGCGCGGCCATTCAAGCCACAGTCCCCGCCGACACCGAGGTGGTGTTGGCCTTTGGCCAATTGGACCAGCGTTCGCACACCCCCCTGGCTGCGTTGTTTGAAACCACCGACACCCCTGCCGTGGACCAAGCGCTGGCGGCCACCGGCCCTGACACGGTGGTGAAATTCCTGTTCACCTCAGGCTCGACCAACATGCCCAAGGGCGTGATCAACACCCACGGCATGTGGTGCGCCAACCAGCAGCAAATGCTGCAGTCCATGCCCGTGCTGGGCGAGTCGCCGCCTGTCTTGGTGGATTGGCTGCCCTGGAACCACACCTTTGGTGGCAACCACAACATGGGCCTCACCATGTTCCACGGCGGCTCTTTGTACATCGATGACGGCAAGCCCGTCCCAGCCCTCATGGGTGAAACCTTGCGCAACCTGCGTGAAATCGCGCCCACGGTGTATTTCAATGTGCCCACCGGCTTGGAAGCCATCGCCAATGCCATGCACACCGACGATGTGCTGCGGCGCAACCTGCTCAGCAAAGTGCGCATGTTTTTCTACTCGGGTGCGGCCTTGGCCCAACCCATCTGGGACAGCTTGCATGCCTCCCAAGAACGCGAGGTGGGCGAGCGCATCGTCATGGGCACGGGCTTGGGCATGACCGAGTCTGGGCCGTTTGCCATATTTGTGCCCCGCCCCGAGGTGAAATCAGGTGACCTGGGCTTGCCCGCTGCGGGCATGCGGTTGAAGCTGGTGCCCATGGGCGACAAAGTGGAGGTGCGCTACCAAGGCCCCAACATCACCCCAGGGTATTGGAGATCGCCCGAAGCCACTGCCGAGGCCTTTGACGAGGAAGGTTTCTTCAAAAGCGGCGACGCCGTGACCTGGATCGACCCCAGCAACATCCACCTGGGTTTGAAGTTCGACGGGCGCATTGCCGAAGATTTCAAACTCGCGACAGGCACCTTTGTGAGCGTGGGGCCGCTGCGGGCCAAGATCATCGCGGCAGGCGCGCCCTATGTGCAAGACGCGGTCATCACGGGTTTGAACATGAAGGAAGTGGGTGCCATGCTGTTCACCACGCCCAAGGTACGGGACTTGGCAGACCTGCCTGCCACTGCCCCCATGGCCGAGGTCTTGGCCCACCCCCAGGTGTTGGCGCATTTCCAAACCGTGTTGAACCAACTGGCCGCCAAAGCCACAGGCAGCGCCAACCGGGTCGCCCGCTTGTTGCTGCTTTCAGAGCCGGCTTCCATCGACAAGGGCGAGGTGACCGACAAGGGTTCAATCAACCAGCGCGCGGTTTTGAAACACCGTGATCAACTCGTGCACAATTTTCACCAAGGACTCGTTCCCCACACGCTCTGCCCTCATTCAGAAAGTCACCACCCATGAACCCCAACGCCTCTTCCCGTCGCCTCGCACTGCAAACCCTTGGCTTACCGCTGGCATCCGCCGTGCTGGCCCCCTTCGCCGCCTTGGCACAAAACACTTTGCCCGTCGAGCAAGTGAAAATCTTGTGTGGTTTTCCAGCCGGAGGCACGGCAGACACCACCAGTCGTCGGGTGGCGGACAAGCTTGGCGGCACCGCCTACAGTCGCAACAACGGTGTGGTGGAGAACAAAACGGGCGCTGGCGGTCGCATTGCGATTGAGGCTGTGAAAAACGCCGCACCCGATGGCAACACCTTGTTGCTCAGCGCTTATTCCATGCTGCTGATTTACCCGCACATTTACCGCAGTCTCAGCTACGACCCGTTCAAAGACTTTGCGCCGGTCAGCATGGCCTCGGTGCTGTCGCACGGTTTGGCAGTGGGTCCCATGGTGCCGGCCAGCGTGAAGAGTGTGAAAGACTTTGTGGCATGGTGCAAAGCCAATCCGGAGCGCGCCAACTATGGCTCGCCTGCGGCTGGCTCTACCCCGCACTTCTTGGGTGCCTTGCTGAGCCTAGAGACCGGCGTGGCCATGCAGCACGTGGCCTACCGTGGCTCGGTACCTGGGGTCACCGATGTGATTGGTGGCCAATTGCCCGCCATGTTCACACCCCACGGTGATTTTTTGGCCAACCACCGCGCAGGCAAATTGCGTATCTTGGCAACATCGGGCAAAACGCGATCGCCCTTCGTGCCAGACGTTCCCACCTTTGCCGAGCAAGGGTTTGCCAACCTGACGGTGGAAGAATGGTTTGGTTTTTTTGCACCTGCCAAAACGCCTGCCAGCACCATCGCTGCGGCCAACGCGGCCATCAACAATGCCTTGAAAGACAAAGCAGTGATCGAGAGCTTGGCGCTCCAAGGCCTGTCCACCTTGGGAAGCACGCCCGACGAGATGGCCAAAGAGATGCGCCGCCTCTACGAGCAATGGGGCCCGATTGTCAAACGCATCGGCTTTACAGCCGAGTCTTGAGAACCTTAGCGCTTGGGCGCGGGCATGGGCGGCAACACGGCTTCAATCGCTGCGGCCACCGCCAACAACCGCCGGTCGCTAGAGACGGGACCATCTAACTCCAGCCCCAATGGCAGACCGGCTTTGGTCAAACCCATGGGAATGCTAATGCCCGGAATGCCGGCATTGCTGCCGGGATCGGTGTTGCGGATATAGGTGGGGAAGGTCGGCACTTGAACGCCATTGAGATCCACAGTTTCATCTTGGCCGATTGGTCGCGCAGGCAAGATGGCGGTGGGAAACACCAAGGCATCCAAACGATGCGATGCGAAATGCTCAGCAAACACCGCTTGTAAATGCACGCGCGCTTTGAGTGCCGCCTCGTAAGCCGCGCGAGGCATGGCTTGGTCACCCAACTGTGAACCCACAATGCCTGCCACATCGGGACTGGCAATTTTTTCCGCAATTTGAGCCAGATTCAGCTTGTAACGGTTGTGTGCCAAGTAAGCCGGCAGGTCTACCGTCAACTCGTAAAGCGCCACAGGAAAACCCACTTGCGCATTCAAAGCAGACATACCCGCCACGTCGCCCTCGACCAAGGTCACGCCCGCGCGGGCGAGTTGCCCCAGCAAGGCTTCCATGGCATCCAATACCTCCGTCTCTGCGCCTTGGTAAAAATCCACACGCGGCACGCCTAAGCGCAAACCATGAAGGTCCATCGTGTCCAAGCCCATAGGTGCACCGCACAGCACGCTGTCCAACAAGGCCGCATCCTGCACGCTACGGGTGACAGGGCCAGCGGTATCGCGGGTATGGGAAATAGGAATGATGCCCGTCCCTGAATAGCGCCCTACCGTGGGACGAAAGCCCACCACGCCGCACAAGGCTGCGGGCAATCGCACAGACGCTCCCGTGTCCGTGCCCAAAGCGGCTGGCACCATGCGTGCGGCCACCGCCGCCGCTGAACCACCACTGCTGCCCCCGGCAATCATGTCGTGGTGCCAGGGATTACGGGTTGCGCCGGTATAGGCGTTGTTGGTGCTGATACCAAATGCCAGTTCATGCATATTGGTTTTGCCTGCCAGCAAGGCGCCGGCATCGAACAAACTTTGCGCCACCGGCGCGTTGTGCAAGGGTTGGGCGTCCTTCAAAGCTGGCGTCCCCCCTGAGGTGGTCAACGACAAGGTATCGATGTTGTCCTTTAAGGCGATGGGGATGCCTGCCAAGGCCTTATCGGCTTGCAGGCACCAGCCACCGCTGTCACAGGCACGCGCGGCGGCCAACAGCGTATCGTTATCTTGGCTGACCCACGCATTGAGCGATGCTTGGGCTTGTTGCACATCGATCAAGGCCTGCGCATACTCGGCAGCACTGATGGATTTGGCGGCTAGCGCGGCACGCGCTTGGGTGAGGGTCATGTCTGCGGCTTGCATCTCATCTCCAATCAAAAAAGCAATCTTGGCATGAAGATGAAAAACTGGGGTTTTCACCTAAGCCATGGCTGCCGTCGCCTTGGGCTTAAACTCGCGGACTTCTTTTGATGACCCAGAGTTTGACCATGATCACTACCGCCAGCGGCTTGCAGTACGAAGACACCCACCACGGCGAGGGCGAAACAGCCCAAGCGGGGCACTATGTGACAGTGCATTACACCGGCTGGCTTTGGGATGAGGGGGAAAAAGGCGCCAAGTTTGACTCCAGCCTGGACCGCAACGACCCCTTTGAGTTCGGCCTCGGCCAAGGCATGGTGATCCAGGGCTGGGACGAAGGCGTGCAAGGCATGAAGATTGGCGGCAAGCGCAGCCTGCTCATCCCCGCCGAACTCGGCTATGGCGCGCGCGGCGCTGGCGGGGTCATCCCACCCAACGCCACCTTGTTGTTCGAAGTTGAGTTGCTGGGCGTTGAGGGCTGACATCTGCCGCCCTCTTGAAATAATCTAAACCCCTCCCATTTACAGGGCTGATTTGAATCAGCCCTTTTAGTTTTGTATGTCAGAACCTCACCAAACCCCTCCGTCCGAGCAGACGGCCAACCCTGAGCCCGCCATGGACGCCAACCACCCCGCTGCCAGCCCCGAGATGCCGGCTGACCCTTTGAGCGAAGCTTTGGCCGAACTGGCCTCTGTACAAGCCAAAAACGCCGATTTGGCCGACCAGTTCTTGCGCGCCAAGGCCGAAGTTGAAAATGCCCGGCGCCGCGCCGAAGAAGAGATTTCCAAGGCGCGCAAGTTCGCGGTGGAAGCCTTTGCCGAAAGCCTGTTGCCCGTGGCCGACAGTCTGACCGCCGGCTTGGCCATTGCCGACGCCACGGCTGAGCAGTTGCGCGAAGGCTCCGAGGCCACGCTACGCCAGCTCAAAAGTGCCTTGGAACGCCATAAAGTCATTGAAATCAACCCCGATGCGGGCGCCAAATTTGACCCCCACCAGCACCAAGCCATTTCCGTGGTCCCGGCGGAGCAAGAGCCCAATACCGTGGTCACGGTTCTGCAAAAAGGCTATTTGATCGCCGATCGGGTGCTGCGCCCGGCCTTGGTCACCGTGACAGCACCCAAGTAACCGGCTTACACACACCCGGCGCACTTGAAATCCACCAAGTTATCCACAATTGTTGAACATCGCTTTATAGGAAATGAATCCGTCGCCTTCGGGGACTGATTCGCACAGGAGAAAAAAATGGGAAGAATCATTGGCATTGACCTCGGCACCACCAATTCATGCGTGGCCATCATGGAAGGCAACACCACCAAGGTGATCGAGAACGCGGAAGGTGCACGCACCACGCCGTCCATCATTGCGTACCAAGAAGACGGGGAAATTTTGGTGGGTGCGTCTGCCAAACGCCAAGCGGTCACCAACCCCCGCAACACCTTGTACGCCGTCAAGCGCCTGATCGGTCGCAAGTTTGACGAAAAAGAAGTGCAAAAAGACATCGACCTCATGCCTTACACCATTGCCAAAGCCGACAACGGCGACGCTTGGGTGGAAGTGCGTGGCCAAAAAATGGCACCGCCCCAAATCAGCGCCGAGGTGCTGCGCAAAATGAAGAAAACCGCTGAAGACTACTTGGGTGAAGAAGTCACCGAAGCCGTCATCACCGTTCCCGCCTATTTCAACGACAGCCAACGCCAAGCCACCAAAGACGCGGGTCGCATCGCGGGTCTGGACGTCAAGCGCATCATCAACGAACCCACCGCTGCGGCCCTGGCGTTCGGTTTGGACAAGACCGAAAAAGGCGACCGCAAGATTGCGGTCTATGACTTGGGTGGCGGCACCTTTGATGTGTCCATCATCGAGATCGCCGATGTCGATGGCGAGAAGCAGTTCGAGGTGCTCTCCACCAATGGCGACACCTTCTTGGGTGGCGAAGACTTCGACCAACGCATCATCGACTTCATCATCACCGAGTTCAAAAAAGAATCGGGTGTGGACCTGTCCAAAGACGTGTTGGCCTTGCAGCGCCTGAAAGAAGCCGCTGAAAAAGCCAAGATCGAACTCTCTTCTTCTACCGGCACCGACATCAACCTGCCCTACGTCACCGCCGATGCCTCAGGCCCCAAACACCTGAACATCAAGCTCAACCGCGCCAAGTTGGAAAGCCTGGTGGACGAGTTGATCGAGCGCACCATCGCGCCTTGCCGCACCGCCATCAAAGACGCTGGCGTGTCGGTGAGCGACATTGACGACGTGATCTTGGTCGGCGGCATGACCCGCATGCCCAAGGTGCAAGACAAGGTCAAAGAGTTCTTTGGCCAAGAACCCCGCCGTGACGTCAACCCTGACGAAGCCGTGGCCGTCGGTGCCGCTATCCAAGGCCAGGTGCTCTCGGGTGACCGCAAAGACGTGTTGTTGCTGGACGTGACCCCCTTGTCCCTGGGCATTGAAACCCTGGGCGGCGTCATGACCAAAATGATCGCCAAAAACACCACCATCCCCACCAAGTTCGCGCAAACCTTCTCCACCGCCGACGACAACCAGCCTGCCGTGACCATCAAGGTTTACCAAGGCGAGCGTGAAATGGCGTCTGGCAACAAGAGTTTGGGCGAGTTCAACCTGGAGGGCATCGCGCCCGCCGCACGTGGCACACCTCAAATCGAGGTGAGCTTTGACATTGACGCCAACGGCATCTTGCACGTGGGCGCCAAGGACAAGGCCACTGGCAAAGAAAACAAAATCACCATCAAGGCCAACTCGGGTTTGAGCGAAGCCGAGATTCAACAAATGGTGAAAGACGCTGAACTCAACGCTGCTGAAGACAAGAAAAAGCTTGAATTGGTGCAAGCGCGAAACAACGCAGATGCATCGGTGCACAGTGTCAAGAAGAGCTTGGTCGACCACGCTGACAAGGTTGACGCTGGTGACAAAGAAAAAATTGAGGCGGCAGTCAAAGAGGTTGAAGAGGCTTTAAAAGGTGACGACAAAGAACACATCGTCGCCAAAACCGAAGCACTGATGACGGTGGCCCAAAAACTTGGCGAAATGGTCTATGCCGATATGCAAGCGCAACAACAAGCTGCAGCGGCAGGAGCGAGTGCCAGCGCCGATGGCAACAAAAAACCCGACGACGACAATGTGGTCGACGCAGAAGTCAAGGAAGTGAAAAAAACCTGACCTTTCTTTCCCTCTTTGCGCCGCGCACCGCCTGAGAAGGCTGCGCGGCGTTGGTACATTCAACACCCCTAGATACAACCATGGCCACCAAACGCGATTTTTACGAGATATTGGGTGTACCCAAAAACGCCAGTGACGACGAGATCAAAAAGTCGTACCGGAAACTGGCAATGAAGTACCACCCCGACCGCAACCAAGGCGACGCCTCAGCCGAGGTGAAATTCAAAGAGGCCAAAGAAGCCTACGAAATGCTTTCCGATGCGGAAAAGCGAGCGGCCTATGACCAGTTTGGCCATGCAGGGGTAGATCCGAACATGCGTGGTGGCCCAGGCGGCGCAGGTGGGTTTGGGGGCTTTGGTGAATCGTTTGGCGATATTTTTGGGGACATTTTTGGCCAAACCCGCAGACAACAAGGTGCTGGTGGCAAACAAGTCTTTCGTGGCAACGACTTAAGTTACGCCATGGACATCACGCTGGAAGAAGCAGCGTTTGGCAAAGAATCACAAATTCGCATCCCCAGCTACGAGGAATGCAGCACATGCAGCGGCACTGGCGCCAAGCCAGGCACGTCTGTGAAAACCTGCGGCACCTGCCAAGGACAAGGCGTGGTGCAAATGCGCCAGGGCTTTTTCAGCGTGCAGCAAACCTGCCCCCACTGCAGAGGCAGTGGCAAAACCATCTCCGATCCCTGCACACCTTGTCACGGTCAGGGCAAAGTCAAAAAGCAAAAGACCTTGGAAATCAAGATACCGGCAGGCATCGATGACGGTATGCGTATTCGCAGCAGCGGCAACGGCGAACCAGGCACCAACGGTGGCCCACCCGGTGACTTGTTCATCGAAATTCGTCTACAGAAACACGATGTGTTTCAGCGCGATGGCGACGATTTGCATTGCGCCGTGCCCATCAGTTTCACCACTGCTGCACTGGGTGGCGAGATCGCGGTACCGACACTGGGTGGCGAAGCCGCGATCGACTTACCGGAAGGCACCCAAACGGGCAAGCAATTCAGGTTACGCGGCAAGGGCATCAAGGGCGTTCGCTCGAGCTTTCCAGGTGATTTGTACTGTCACATCACCGTAGAAACACCGGTCAAACTGTCTGAACACCAACGTAAATTGCTCAAAGATCTTGACGACTCGTTGAAAAAAGGCGGCGACAAACACAAGCCTTCGGAGGCGGGTTGGGCAGACAAGTTGAAAAACTTGTTCAGCTAAGGTTTGCAGTCCTGAAAATGGGACTCGCCACGCCGCCAGCACTGACCGGCATCATCGCGTGAAGGTCGCGGTGTTGCGTGTTTGTCAATGCGCGCCACGTGAATACGTGCGTGACTGACACCCTCTTTACCCACATGCAACTGCAGCGCCCAACCAGTGGTGTTTTCTAAGCTGCTGTAGCCATCAAACACAAAATTACCCAGGCTGTAAACAATCGGCCGATCTTTGTAAAACTCGGTGTTTTGGGTCACATGGGGATGACTGCCCACCACCGCATCAGCGCCTGCGTCGATCATGCGTCTGGCCAATTTCTGTTGCCGCGAGGTAGCGTAGGGCTCATCCTCGACACCCCAGTGCATGAATGGAATCACCACATCGGCATGGTGAATTTGCCGCGCAGCTTGGATGTCAGCAACCACTTGTTCGTCGTCACTCCAAGCCGAGCCAGGTCTGTCCACATCGGCCTCAAAACCACGGGGGAAAAACTCGTTGTAGCCCAACACAGCAATGGTGATGCCCTGCCGCTGAAACAGCAACGGCGTATGTGCTTGCTGAAGGTCGCGCCCACCACCAAAGTAAGGCATTTGGGCATGGTCCAAAAACCCCAACATTTGGTTAAAGGCAGCAGGACCAAAATCACCTGTATGGTTGTTCGCCAAAGATACCGCATCAAAGTGTTGTTTCAGTAACTTAAGCACGCGAGGATGGGCTTTGAAGGTAAAAGGTTTGTCCTCTGCTTTACCAACAGTGGCGATCACACATTCCAAGTTGCCAATGCGAATGTCGCTTTGATTCAGCACAGGTGCAAAAGGCGCAAATGGGTTGTGACCATGGGCAATACGCTGGCCCGGCAAGCCTGCCAACATCACATCACCGACAAACACCATGACCACTTCAGGTGTTTGGGCACAGAGATTGAAACTGCACAGCCATAGCGCCAACAGTTTTGCAATGCATTGCTTCATGGGACGTCTGCCACAGTACATTCATAGCTGAGTTCACGACCCAAATCTGGTGAATAAAGCTGCTGGCGCCCTGTCAAGCTTTGGTGGCTGACAAACGGGGGCAAATAAGTGGCTTGTTGAAGAATCAAGGCTTGCGGACCTGATCGGTAAGAGACGGTGATCTTGATGTGATCTAGCTGGTCACGACCCTGGCTCATGATGGCTTTGAAGCGAAAACGCTCCAAGTCAATAGGCTTAACGGTATAGGGATGCAATGTCGGGGTAAAAACCAGCAGATGATCTGTACCGCCAGAAAAAAGTTGGCAGTGCAAATGTTTGGGTTGCTCAAATGCAAGACTGGCTGTCATGAGCAAGCTCAAGCCAGCCGCACCACAAACCTTCTTGCAGCGCGAGGAGTGGCTAGGGCTTGGCACAAGCGTTATTGAACAGTGGAAACAAGCGCCTCTTTCATACGCATTTGCACATGCGCCATGGATTCTTGAATTTGATCAATCAGAACAAGACAAACATCGCCAGGCTGGAGTTTTTCCAAAGCGCGGTCAATGGCTTTGAATTCACCGTAAACATCTTCAATGGTTTTGACACGGGTTGCGCCTTGCAAACCTTCGCGCAGCAAGGCAATCACTTCACCGTCTGAGCGACCTCGCTGACAAGCATCTTCAAAAAGAATCACGTCGTCAAATGCATGACCGATGTTGCGGGTCAAGGCACGCAAATCGTCGTCACGTCTGTCGCCAGTGCCACAAATCACCACGCTGCGACGCTTGGCAGGAAAAATATTGACAGCCTCAACGATGGCTTTCACCGCATCGGCGTTGTGACCAAAGTCAACAATGACTTTGGCCTGTTTGTAATCAAACACATTGAAGCGACCGGGCACGCTTTGCGCATCGCTGACAAAATGGCTTAAGGCTTCACACATGCCTTCAAAACTCAGTTTCAAAGCCCACCCCGCAGCAATCGCCGCCATCACATTGGCCACTTGGAATTTCAATGCGCCATTGTGGGTAATCGGAATTTGCGACAAGGGAATGCGCATTTGAAATTTGCCCTCGGCAGCAATGATGTGACCATCCTCGACAAACAGGACTCGCTTGCCTTGTGCGCGGTGGGTAGCCAAGGCAGGCGCTTTGGCATCGTGCGCAAAAAAAGTGACAGCACTTGGGCACTTGGCAGCCATGGCAACCACCAAGGGATCGTCTGCGTTCAAGACGGCCATCCCAGAAGGGTCTACATTGCGCACAATGACGCGTTTGAGCACGGCCAAATCTTCAACAGTGGAGATGTAGTTCAGTCCCAAGTGGTCACCGCTGCCGATATTGGTGACAACCGCCACCTGACAACGGTCAAACGCCAAGCCTTCGCGCAACATACCCCCTCGCGCAGTCTCGAGCACGGCAGCATCGACATTGGGGTGCATCAAGACGCGCAACGCGCTTTGTGGTCCCGCGCAATCGCCAGAATCAAACTGGTAGCCATTGGCATACACGCCATCGGTATTGGCAATGCCCATGCGCAAACCGCTGGCTGCAAGCAGATGCGCGACCAAACGCACAGTGGTGGTTTTGCCGTTGGTACCTGTCACTGCCACCACAGGAATGCGACCGTTTTCGCCCGAAGGGAACATTTGGTCAATGACCGCCTTACCCACGTCGCGCCCTTTGCCAAATGAGGGACTCAAATGCATGCGCAAGCCAGGAGCTGCATTGACCTCAATGATGCCGCCGTTTTGCTCTTCAAGGGGACGCAAGATGGTTTCGCAAACAATGTCTACACCGCAAATGTCTAAGCCCACCATTTGCGCAGCCAAGACAGCGCTGGCGGCCACTTCGGGATGAACATCATCGGTGACATCAGTGGCAGAACCACCGGTGGACAAATTGGCGTTGTTGCGCATGATGACACGCATGCCCTTGGGCGGAACGCTGGTATCGTCCAGGTTTTGTTCTTTCAGGCATGACATGGCCACTTCATCGATGCGAATACGTGTCAGTGGATAAGAATGTCCTTCGCCACGCAAGGGGTCTGCATTGACAATGTCTACCAACTCACGCACAGAGTGTTTGCCATCGCCCACAACCAGAGCGGGTTCACGGCGCGCAGCGGCCACCAATTTATTGCCGATGACCAGCAAACGGTAATCGCTGCCCGGCAAATAACGCTCCACCATGATGTCTTCACGGTAACGCAAGGCTATTTTGAAAGCAGTCTCTAACTCTTGACGGGTTTTCACATTGACGGCAACCCCTTTGCCTTGGTTACCGTCTTGGGGTTTGACCACCACAGGAAGACCAATTTCTTGCGCCACAGCCCAAGCGTCGTCGACATCTTTGACCGGCCGTCCTTCTGGCACAGGTAAGCCAGCCATGCGGAAAAGTTTTTTGGTCAACTCTTTGTCTTGGGCGATCGATTCGGCAATGGCACTGCTGGCGTCCGTTTCAGCGGCTTGGATACGCCGCTGTTTGCTGCCCCAGCCCAGTTGAACCAAGCTGCCTTCCGTCAAACGGATAAAGGGAATATTTCGCGCCAAACCAGCATTGACAATAGAACCTGTGGATGGGCCTAAGCGCAAGTCTTCGTCGAGTTCACGCAACTCTGCAACCGCTTGGGCTAAGGGAAATTCTGTGTTGTCTAATGCCGCTTGCAAAAGTTGCTGGGCATAACGAATTGCCAAGCGTCCTACCTGTTCGACCGTGTACTGAACCACGACTTGGTACAGGCCCTCTTTGGGGGTTGCCGTGGTTCGACTGAAAGTCACTGGGCAGCCTGCTTCAATTTGCAAAGACAGGGTCGCCTCTTCTAAGGCGTGGGCGAAGGTATAGACCGATTCCGAAGCGCTGTTGTAGATGCTGTAAATGGAAGGAAACAAATGGCGTAAGCGTTGTGCGAAATCAGGTGCACTGATTCGCAGATCAATATTGCTTTGTGTGTCACATTGCACCAAGGCCTCAATGGAAGTGTGTTTCGACCATAGGTTGGGCCCACGCAAAGCACGGGTACGGGTAACTTCAATCACTGCGTATCCCCCTTAGCGGCCATGGGTGACGTGGCACTTTTTTGCGAATAACTTTTCAAGCCAGCGCGGATCAGGTCTGCCGAGATGTCTAAGCAGATTGCCACCGAGACTGCCGCACAAAGCGATGACAAACTGACACCACCTTGTTTGATCAGTGCTTGGATAGGCTCTGCATCGGTTCTCAGCATGCTGGTCTCCTTGCCACCATGGCCAAAGAAAATCTGGTGGTCCCGCAAAAACACCACACGTTGCGATTTTTCGCGCGCGGCTGTGATGACCGGGTTGTTGTCTAGGTGGCTGTAAAAGAAAACATCACCATCGCTGAGTTCTTCAAATGACACAGCAACTTCATCGCAGGCGTTGAGCACGGCAACACCTTCAGGCAACACCACATCGACTTGGTTGCGCATGACATTGCGCATTTGTTCGGCGGTGCGGATGTCATGCACCTCGAGACCCACCGGTTTCGGTACACCTGTAACCACACCAACCAAGCAACGATCGTAGGCCAAACCTTCATCCATCAATTGCATGCCGGAACTCTCGAAGACTGCGGCATCTAGCACACGGTTAATCAACAAGCGCTGACCCAATTCGAAAGAACGCGCGTCTTTGTTTACGACACGGCGCTGATCGAGGTACAAACCATCGGCACAGGCCAAACCTGTGTGTTTGCCACTGAGTTCAAGCAACCAAGCAATGATTTTGGACAACTCGGTGTTTTGGTGATTGCCCATCACGCCCACAATCGGGATGCGACCAGAGTCTGAGGGGTCAAACAATTGATCGACGATGGCTTGACCCACGGGGCGGGCTTTTCCAACCACGGGTTTCAAATGCATCAGCAAGCCTGGGCCCGCGTTGACTTCAACAACAGCACCATTGACCTCTAGCAATGGGCGCGATACGTCGGGAGTGACCAAATCAATACCAGCGATGTCCAAACCCACCACTTTGGCTGCCAGAACCGCCATATCAGCCACTTGCGGGTGCACATCGTCAGAGACATCGTTGGCCATGTTGCCAGTACGTTGAACAATGATGACTTTGCCCTTGGCAGGCACGCTTGTGATTTCAAAGCCTTGTTTTTGGATTTCCAAAACAATATTGCCTTGTTCAGACAAAATAATTTTTTCTAAGGGGAACTCTTCTTCCAATCCACGGCGAGGATCGGTATTGACTTGTGACTCGATCATCTGCTCAACGGTGGAAACCCCGTCTCCCACAATTTGAACGGTTTCGCCGCGCGAGGCAGCCACCACCTTGTCACCCACCACCAGCAAGCGATGCTCCTCGCCCACAATGAACTGCTCAACGATGACTTCATTGTTTTCTTCTTCGCGCAGCGCAATGTCAAAAGCGGAATGGACTTCTTCTTGGGTTTTCAAATCAAGTGAGACACCACGTCCATGGTTGGCATCAATGGGTTTGACAACCACGGGCAAGCCAATGTCTTGTGCCACCGACCAAGCTTCTTCTGCGGTGGTCACCGTGCGACCTTTGGGAACAGGCACGCCACATTGCGTGAGCAAGCGCTTGGTCAGGTCTTTGTCGCTGGAAATATGTTCTGCGATTGCGCTGGTTTTGTCGGTCTCCGCTGTCCAAATGCGTCGTTGCTTTGAGCCATAGCCTAGTTGCACCAAATTGCCAGTGGTCAAGCGAATGGAAGGAATACGACGCTCGGTAGCCGCGTCCACAATGCATGCCGTGCTGGGACCTAAGCACAAACGATCTACCATGTCCTTGAGTTTTTTGACAGTGGCCTTGGTGTCAAACGGTTTGTTATTGATGGCGGCCATGACCAAGTTGCGCGCATCAACCAAACTTTCCAAGCCGATTTCTTCTTGCCTGGCCCTGAACACCACTTTGTAAACACCACTGGTACTGGTTTCGCGGGCTTTGCCAAAACTAACCTGCATACCCGCCAAGGTTTGCAATTCAATCGCGACATGTTCGATGATGTGAGCAGGCCAGGTACCGTCGCGCAAGCGCCAGACAAATCCACCAACCTCTCCCACGCTGCATTGGTGCTGGTGCAAACTGGGCAACCATTCGATCAAGCGATCGACAAAACCGGGAATGGTGTTTGAGGGGAATTTTTCCAACTCGCCAATATCCAACCATGCTTCAACTGCTGAACGGTAGGTCCAAAAATTGGGGCCGCGTAAAAAACGCTGTTGAAGGATTTGAATATCGTCAAATGTCATAATCGGAGCCTTGTAATTATTTAGCGTTTAGTTTAGAAAATCGGAATGACCGACTACAGATTTCAGCGTGGAGTGAATGGCTTGTCACAAGAATGGCGGGCTAGGGTACAAGAGAAGATTCCCGCACTCACCAACGTGCTGGGGTGGTTAGAGGTTGACCTCAATGGCCGATTATATTTCGCAAAGTCCTTGGTATTGCTGAGCACAAACAGGATTTACGCTCTGGAATCGGACCCATCATCTGAATGGACGCTGCATGAATGGCCACTGACGCCAGACTTGCAAATGTCATTGAAAGACTACGCCGGTGTAGGAACCTTAGAGCTACACAACACCTCAAAGAGTTTGGCAAATTGGCGCTTCACACTGGGCGGCAATGACCAAGCGCAGGCACTGGTTCAGCGCTTCGGTGAAATCATTGCCAATGCCGCAGATGTCAACGAGGCAGCAGGTGAAGACGACAAGCCACCTGTCAACAACGAAGCTTCAGCGCGGGCTGACACGCCACCCTTGCAAGGTAACTGGGGACTTTTTCGCCTTTGGCGTTTTGCCAAGCCTTACAAAGGCCAGCTGTTTTTGGGATTTGTATTGACTTTGGCGTCGACCGCTGCCACTTTGGTGCCGCCTTATCTGACCATGCCTTTGATGGATGATGTCTTGATCCCTTTTCAAAATGGTCAGCAAATCGATCTCGATTTGGTCACGCTGTACCTGGCGGGATTGTTGGCCGCCTCCATCGTTGCCTGGGGACTGGGGTGGTACAAAACCTATGTACTTGCCTTGGCCTCAGAGCGCATAGGTGCTGACCTTCGATCGACCGCCTACGAGCATCTTTTGCGCTTGTCATTGGAGTATTTTGGTGGGCGTCGAACCGGCGACTTAATGACGCGCATTGGCAGCGAAACAGACCGCTTATGCATCTTTTTGTCGGTGCATTTTTTAGATTTCGCCACCGATGTGCTGATGATTGTCATGACGGCAGTGATTCTGTTCAGCATTGATCCTTGGCTGGCTTGCGCCACCTTGTTACCTCTGCCGTTTATTGGTTGGCTCATTCAAAATGTGCGCGACCGCTTGCGCACAGGTTTTGAAAAAATCGACCGTGTTTGGTCCGAGTTGACCAATGTCTTGGCAGACACCATCCCAGGCATTCGTGTGGTCAAAGCCTTTGCCCAAGAAAAGCGCGAAGCCTCGCGCTTTCGTTTAGCCAACAAACACAATTTGGCGGTGAACGACCGAGTGAATTTTTTATGGTCACTCTTTTCACCCACAGTCACCTTGGTCACCGAAGTTGGCCTGCTGGTGGTGTGGGCTTTCGGGATTTGGCAAGTGGCTCACCACAATGTCACCGTAGGTGTACTGAGTGCATTTTTGGCTTACAGCAGCCGTTTTTATGCTCGCCTTGACTCCATGAGTCGGATTGTTTCGCACACCCAAAAAGCGATTGCCGGCACCAAACGGATATTTGAAATTTTGGACCACGTCTCTAGCGTTCCCGAACCCACCGACCCCAAGCCCATGCCAAAAATTCAAGGGCGTATCCAAATTGAAGACATTGGCTTTCGCTATGGCAATCGGGCTGTGATTCGCGGCTTGAGTCTGGATATTGCCCCTGGCGAAATGATTGGCTTGGTCGGCCAAAGTGGTTCAGGCAAAAGCACCATGGTCAACCTGATTTGCCGCTTTTACGATGTCAGCGAAGGGGCTATTCGAATAGACGGCACTGACATCCGCGATTTGCGTGTCAGCGACTACCGTCAGCACATTGGCTTGGTGTTGCAAGAGCCTTTTTTGTTTTTTGGCACGATTGCTGACAACATTGCCTACGGCAAACCCCAAGCCACACGGAGCGAAATTGTGGCCGCTGCCCGTGCCGCACACGCGCATGAATTTATTCTGCGCTTGCCACAGGGTTATGACTCGCTGGTCGGTGAGCGCGGACAAGCTTTGTCAGGTGGTGAACGTCAACGCATCTCGATTGCGCGTGCGCTGTTGATTGATCCGCGCATTCTCATCATGGATGAAGCAACCTCATCGGTTGATACCGAGACCGAGCAAGAAATTCAAAAAGCTTTGGATAACTTGGTGCGGGGAAGAACCACGATTGCCATTGCACACCGGCTTTCAACCCTGCGCCGCGCAGACCGCTTGGTGGTGATGGAGCATGGGCAACTGGTGGAGCAAGGCCAGCATCAAGAATTGCTGGACAGACAAGGCGCTTATTGGCGCTTGTACGAAGCCCAAGCGCGGCGCGCTGAAGCCGAGCACGGATTGGTCTCTGCCAGTGACACCCGTGAGGTACGCGCATGAGCCAACTCAGCCATTTGGCCAAAGACCCGCGCGGACGGTGGCAAGCCACCCTCGTTGATGGCTCGGTACACAGCAGTGTGACGGTGGTTCGCGCGTTCCCTATCCAAGCGCCAGATGAGGCCATATCGGTGATCGACCACGAGGGCCACGAGTTATGCTGGATAGAACATGTGTCTGCGTTAAACGAAAGCCTGCGTGAAGCTGTCGTTAGCGCTTTGCAAGCACGTGAGTTCATGCCTGAAATCTTAAGCGTCGAGCAGGTGAGTTCATTTGCCACACCTTCCGTGTGGACGGTGCAAACCAACCGTGGAAGATGCGAATTCACCCTCAAAGGCGAGGAAGATATTCGCCGCGTCAGCACACAGACACTGATCGTGGCCGATGCCCACGGGGTGCAGTTTTTGATACGCGATTTACCCGCGCTGAACGCATCCAGCAGAAAACTGTTGGACAGATTTCTTTGATGCTCAGTCAAAACCTACATAGCGTACAAACTTCTCACTGTCTTCACGAACTGACTTGACCGTGTTGGCCACAAAGCTTTCATCAGGGTAGCCCATGGCAATGCAAATCATGATGTTCTGATCATCGGGAATGCCTGCATGCTCTCGCACGACCTTGGACTGCATGATGCCTTGGCCGTTGATGACACAGCCCAAACCACGTTCCCATGCCGCCAGCACAATCGCATGTGACAGAGCGCCCAAATCAAATTGACTGATGGCCGCGGGCTCTAAGTACTTGTCATAGGTCAATACCAGCGACACGGGCGCATCGAACTGCCGAAAACCCCGCATGACCCAATCTGTGCGGCGTGCTTTGTCGTCACGCTCAATACCCATGGCTTCAAACAATTGAATCGCAATATCGACCTGGCGTCTGCGGTAAATGCCCTCGTACTCTTCTTTCATGGGGAAGTCACGCTTAGGGGGGACACCATTCATCATATTGTCCGAGTTGCCTTTGCGGATACGGTCCAAAGGTTCGCCGGTCACCACATGCACATACCAAGGCTGGGTGTTCATGCTGGAGGGTGCCCACTTGGCCACCTCGATGATTTCTTCAATCAGTTCACGTGGAACAGGTTTTTGTTGATAACCGCGTATGCTTTTGCGCGCTTGGATCAGTTGAGAAAATTCCATGAAATACCTATCAGGAGAAAATGAACATATAAAGTTTGCAGGATGATACGGTCAGAAAGCGGTCATCAATTGCAGGTGCTTGGTTGTTGCGCGACTAAGACTGTGCATTCATCCACAGGATGGTTTTTTTCTGTTCAGCCCAGCGCTCAAACGATGCACCATGGGTCTCTTCAATCTGGTTGCGCTTGACTTTCAAGGTAGGCGTGACAAAACCCGAGTCGACGGTCCAAGGTTGGTGATCCATCACCAAGCAAGACAAGCGCTCATGGGGGTCCAACTGCTGATTGACATGGATCAACGCAGCTTCGTACATGGCTTGCAACTGTTGACGCTGGGCAGGCTCTTGGGCTTGTGCGAGTCTTTCTGGCGTCAAGGACAGCATGGCCAATGGCTGGGCCAAATTGGCCCCCACCACACAACAGGCTTCGACGCCAGGAATGACCGCCAGCATGGCCTCTATCGCCGCAGGTGCGACATATTTTCCTTTGCTCGTTTTGAACAAATCTTTGACGCGTCCTGTCAACTTGAGGTTGCCCTGCGCATCCAATGTCCCTTTGTCGCCGGTATGCAACCAGCCGTCGGCGGTGAATGCTTGGGCGCTCAACGCGGGCTCAAGAAAATAGCCCAACATCAGCCCTTCGGACTTCACCTGCACTTCGCTCGTATCAGGGTCGAGTCGGCATTCCACCGCATGCAGCGGTTGTCCCACGCTGCCCGGCATGGGATGGCTGGCTTGGGTCGCATGGGTACATCCGTTTTCGGTCATGCCATACAACTCGATCAGGTCCAAGCCAAGTGCACCATACCAACGCATCAATTCAGGCGGCATGGGCGCAGCACCCCCTGAAGCCACCCAGCATTGGTCAAGCCCCAAGGCGGTCAAGATCTTTTTTTGAACCAAGCGATTGAGCAGCGGAATTTTCAGCAGCAGCGCCAGTTTTTGGGGCGACATTTTGGCATGCACGCCTTCGCGAAACTTCAGCCACAACCTGGGTACAGAGAAGAAAAATGTGGGACGGGCGCGTTGCATGTCTTGGGTGAAGGTCTCTTGCGACTCGGCGAAAAAAACCTGCATACCAGTGGCCAACAGCATGTGTTCAACCAAACCCCGCTCGGCAATGTGCGACAAAGGCAAATACGACAGCATCCTGTCGTTTTCATTCAAAGGAATTCGCTGGAGCCCTTGTTCAATCATGGCCTGAAAGGTGCCAAAGCTGTGCATCACGCCTTTGGGGTTGCCGGTGGTGCCCGAGGTGTACATCACTGTGCACAGGTCGTGTGCAGGGCGAACCACTTGGCCTTGCAGCGGCGACCGATGGCGCACAATGTCTGACCAGTTGCGCCCTGGTGACTGAGGCCCCAAAGGCAAATTGATGCGCGGCAACTGCGCCGGCACAAACGCCTTCATTGCTTCTTGTGCATCGAGCTTGCCGACAAACAGCAGGCATGCGCCACTGTGACTCAACAGGTGATGAACCGTCTTCATGGCCAAGGTGGGATACAAAGGCACAGAGACATGGCCTGCCATCCAGATGGCCCAATCGGCCATCAGCCAATGCGCGGTGTTTTTACCCCAAATGGCGATGCGACTGCCAGCGGGAAAGTCCAGTGATTTCAAGTAACTGGCCATGCAGCGCACCTCATGGGCAACTTCAGCCCAGGTGTATGTCTGGACCACGCCCTGCCCCACAGGCTGCGTCAAGCACACGCGATGTGGCGCGGTGGACTCCCAGTGGTAAAGCCTTTGCAGGGCCAGCATGTCTGTGGCAGTGTGCATGGAACAGGTCTCCTTTTACTTGATCACCAACACATTGTTTCGTCGCGCAATGGGACGGGGAAGACGCAAGTCCATCACCGCTTGCCCGCCTGTGCGCTCGAACAATTCAGACAAGGCGTGCTTGGCCTCGCCGCCAGCGGAGGTCGCCGCCTCCAGTGCCATTTGAAACAACCACAAACCATGAACGGCACTGGCTCTTTGCACCTGGACACCTCGCCATGTGTAGCGCACCATGCCCACCGTGGGATGCACCATGGGGCTGTCGTTGACATGGATCAGCCGGCCTGTTTGGGCTGGTGGCTGCGCATCAAGCCATCGCTGGTAACAGGCGATGTCAGCGCCAAGTTGTGGCCCCCAGTCCTTGAACAGCAAGGCCAACACGGGCAGCAAAGTGGGAGGTAAGACGTCATCGGCCAACCAATCGGATTCATGGGGTGGGTATTCACCATCCGGGGTGTTGGGCAATTGCATGCGCTCGACCCAACGCGCGACATTGGGTGCGCGCTTTTTCATCAATGCCGTGGGGCAAGGATCGCGCCCAAGGTGGGCATACAAAGGGGCAATCAAACCCAAGTCCGCAACACTCACGCGCCAGCCCATCACATAGGGGTAGCATTGAAAGTGAACGTCAAGGGCTTCCAAGAGTTCGTCATAAGCAGCCTCTATCGCTGGGATGGTCTCTTGGTTGATGCCCAGTGCGGGTAAGCTGGCGCTGAAGAAATCCATCACGCGTTTGCCTGCAGCGCGTCGGCCTTCGCGGTCTGCACCGGCATACAGACCTCTGCCAAATTCAGTCTGTAAGAACTGTTCTTGCTCATCTCGGTAGCTCCAGCGGTAGTGCATGGCAACTTGCAACAGGCCCTCAAGACCAAACCCGTCCATCAGCCTGGCCACCACCTGCTGCACCGGGGTAGGCGGCAACATCGATGGTGCGCCCATGCCATGTTCAATGGCATCCAAACAGGTGACGATGTCGGTCGAATCTTGGATCAATTGACCCTGCGGCGTTTCGAGCACAGGAAACGTGACCATGCCGACCGCTGGACGAACACGGGCTTTGTAGTCTGCGTGGGAAGGACAGCGCTCGACGAAGGCAAGCCCTTTTTTGATCAGGCATGCGCGTGCTTTGCCGGTGTACAGCGAATGGGGCGTGCCCCAAAGAATGTAAGCACCTGTGGTGTCCAGAGGCATGGTCATGCGGATGCACCTGGCGCTGGCAAACGTCCCATCCAAGGATGGAACCGCCCCTGTGGGTCGTACTTTGCTCTGGCTTGGTCCAGTCTGAGCATGTTGGCATCCGACACAAATTTGGCGGGTCGACGCGCCAGGTTTTCGTCTGCCAGTTGAATGCCGCGGCTCCAAGGCGCCAGAGACTTCATGTGGTCGGTCGCCCAATTCACATGAGCGGCCTCGTCCACATGCTTGCCCAAGCCACAATACAACGCCAGGTAAGTTCGGTTCTCTACAGAGAAAGCCATGTCGGGCCTGCTGGCTGGTGGGTTCCAGTTCAGCCACAGCACATGGCTGGGGTGTGGTGGTTGGGTGTCGGCAATTTGTCGAATGGCAGGTAACAGGGGTTCGATGGGGTCGTTCATCCACATGTTGTCAGCGCTCCACCGCGTGTTAGAGAGAAACAAGGTTTTCTCGCCCGTCTTCATCATGAATTCCAAAGACATGGGAACCAGTGGCAAATGCAAACTGGCCAAATGCCGCACGGGACTGTGGGTCATGAAGTCCACCATCTCACGCGCTTGAGACCAGCTGTCGGCCATCACCGGCGCGATGACTTCCAAACCATGCGCATTGATCAGCAATGCTTTGGGGTTCATGACGATTTGAAATTCCACTTGGGGCGACACCTGAGGGCCTATGTTGTCCGCCCAACGCATCACTTCTTCCAAATGCTTGATGCGAAACACTTGGGATTTCAAACCAATGAATCGGGGCCGCCGGTGCAACTGCAAATGAAAGCGCACCACAACCCCAAAAAAACCTGGCCCCGCCCCACGCGCCGACCAAAACAAATCGGCATGCTCGCGCTCATTGGCATGAACCAGTGAGCCATCCGCCAACACCACGTCGATACCCGTGACGTTTTGACATCCCATGCCCAGTGCGCGGCTGTTCCAGCCAAAACCACCTTGCAACAAGAACCCGCCCATGCCAACGGTATAGGCATGAGCTGTTGGGAAAAACAAGCGGTGCTTGACCGCAGCGGCATTGAGTTCACCGGCTAACACACCGGGTCCGATGATGGCTGTGGCCTTGCTGGGGTTGATCTCAATGCGCTTGAGTCTGGACAAATCCAACATCAAGCCGCCATCCCGAATATGGTTTTGCGCCCAACTGTGGCCGCCTGAACACATGCCAATGCGCATGCCATCTTGCGCGGCTTGGCGCACCGCTGCGATCACTTCATACACATCATTGGCTTGCACCACGATGTCTGGGCGTCTGCCTGGGTCACGCACTGTGAAACTGGTGCCCAAGACAGCCTCTTCAAAACCTGCGTCGCCTGCGCGAAAGACGCGACCTTGGGTGGGGTTTTTATGCATGGTGGACCTTTTCGTTAAACAGGTGTACGTGGACCAAATGTTGCAAACAGTGCGGGCAATATGGCTGCCAGATGGTTCATTTCCTGCGCGCAATGCACCAACAAATCAGCGCCTTGGTTTGCCCGCAAAGGATTGAAGCGGGCCGCAATGCCCCCGAGCAACTTTCCCATCGTGTTGTCCATGCCCCGGGGGCGTACGTTGTTACCCCCTAGCCAGAAGCGAGAACGCATCTCGCAACCACCCGCAGTGGGTCGCAGGTGGTGAACCAACCAGCCTGTCTCCATCGGCGTCCCTGCGATACCGCCGCGCGCACAGATGGCCACCTCGCCTTGGCGTTGGAGCCTGATGTCATCCAAACCCAAGCTTGCAGGTGGCACAAACCGAATGGTGAGGCGAAGTAACTCTGCGCCGACATACTCCACCACTTGCGACGTACGACCGATGTAATGGTGCAAATCACTTCTTTGATCAAGCCACTGCGCACTGATGTGCGCCCTTGGATGCCACAACTTGTAGCGCTGCGCTTCACTGCCGTGCCAAGCAAACCACCAGTCCCACATTGCAGGCGTCACGCCCGGCATCGATGTCAACACAAAGACCTGCATAGAACCGTCTGTTGCCAAACCAAAACCTGTTTCCACTGGCCAATAGCCTGGGTTGAGTAACGCCTTTGCCTGATCCACCAAAGGGAACAGTTCTGCGGCTTGGCCACCGGTCAACAAGGCTTCCTTGACATGCTCTGGCAAGGGAGACAACGCATCTCGGTAAAAGGGTGCGTAGGGACTTTGGGCTAACTCTGTGGGGGTGTAGCCAAGGTGGTGATTGCGTGGCATTTGCATGGTTTTATTATGCTAACTGGCATAATAAAAAATACGAACTAGGGTCTTCCCTAGACAACTGCTTCAGTTAGAGTTGACAACCTATGCCAACGCATGCGATTTCAAGCACCCCCAGACGGCGCGGCCGTCCAGCGCGCGACCAACACGACGCCAGCTTGGCTATTCGTCTGGCAGCTTTGAATGTGTTTGCGCAAAATGGCTTTGAACGAGCCAGCATTGCTGAAATTGCCAAGGCTGCGCATGTGGCCAAACCACTTGTTCACTACCACTTTGCAAGCAAGGAACTTTTGTGGCAATCGGCTGTCAGCCACGCACAAGCGGCGTTGATGGCTGAATTCTTGGGTTTTCAAGCGCGTTTATCACGCCTCAACCCCATGCAATCCATGGCGTTGATTTCCCAAAAAATCGTCGAGTTTGCGGCAAACCACCCGCAGTTGGTTCGCATCGTGGTGGACGAGACAGGTAAAGGGGGTAGCCGCGCCGAGTGGTTGTTTGAGAACTTCTTGCTGCCCAGTTACGCACTGGGTCAATCCATCATCGACAAGCTCAGCAAAGACTTAAAGCTAGGCAATGCCAAGCCCAAAGCAGAGCATTTGCTGCCAGTGATACTGGGTGTGATGAATTTTCCTTTTTTGGAAGCCGAAGTCATACGAAGGGCTTTGGGTAAAGATGTGTATTCCAAAACCTATGTCCAACGGCATGGCAAAGTCATGTTGAAGGTACTGGAAACTTTTTTCAAGATCAACTAAACAACGAACTGGAAACATTCATGGACACATTTTGGATTTGGGTTTTACTGCTCATTGTTTTTTCACCATTGATTTTGGGGGTCTTTTTGATTGGCCTGCAACAAGAGGTGCGCATCATCCACTCGCCCTCGGGCATTGCCAAAAGTGGCTATGTCGGGTTTAGCTGGACCTATCTCTTGTTTGGCTGGTTTGTGCCAGTGGTGCGAGGTGAAGTTGGCATTGGTGTCTTGCATTTGGTGATCACGTTTGTGTCCTTTGGCTTATCACAATTGATTTTTCCTTTTTTGTATAACCGCCAGTACATGAACCGCATGCTTACCTCTGGCTGGGCGCTAGACACCCTTGATCCGAATTACGACTTGGCCAGAGAGAAACTCCATATCGTCAGCTAACATGCCACATCATTTTGAAGGGGTGAACGTGCAACGCAGAAACTTTCTTTCCTCTACCGCCGCGGGTGCTGGCGTGGCAACATTGGCAGCGCCTGCCATTGCGCAATCGGCCAGACCTGAGATACGCTGGCGACTCGCCTCTAGCTACCCGAAGTCGCTTGACACCATCTACGGTGCTGTCGACATGATGACCAAGCGGGTGGCTGAACTCACCGAGGGTCGCTTCAAAATCAGCCTGCATGCTGCGGGTGAACTGCTCCCGCCACTGCAGGTGCTCGACGGCGTACAGAACGGCACCATCGAAGCTGGCCACAGTGCAAGTTACTTCTACATTGGCAAAGACCCCAGTTTCGGTTTTGGCACTGCACTGCCCTTTGGTTTGAATACGCGCGGCCAAAACGCGTGGCTGTATGTGGGTGGCGGTATCGAATTGCTCAATGAGTTCTACAGCAACTATGGCGTGATCAATATGCCTGTGGGCAACACCGGCGCACAGATGGCGGGCTGGTACCGCAAAGAAATCAAAACCGCCGCTGATTTCAAAGGCTTGAAATTCAGGGTCGGTGGTTTGGCAGGCAAGATTCTGACCAAATTGGGCGTGGTTCCCCAGCAACTTGCACCCGGTGACTTGTATGCGGCGCTTGAAAAAGGCGTGATTGACGCAGCCGAATTTGTCGGTCCTGCCGACGATGAACACCTGAGTTTGCATAAAGTCGCCAAATACTATTACTACCCTGGTTGGTGGGAAGGTTCGGCCACCTTGTCGCTGTTCATCAACCAAAAAGCGTTTGAGGCTTTACCGGCCGACTACAAAGCAGCCTTGCGCGTGGCCTCGGCTGAAGCCAACCAATGGTCTACCGCGAAATACGACATCGCCAACCCCGCAGCACTGCGCAGGCTGATTTCAGGCGGTGCCCAACTGCGCCGTTTCTCGCCCGAGTTGCTCAATGCTTGCTACAAGGCTGCGAATGAGTTTTATACAGAACTCAACGACACCAACCCGGCATTCAAGAAAATCTACACGCCATGGGCCAAGTTCCGTGACGAGCATGTGTTGTGGTCGCAATTTTGTGAAATGCCTTTTGACTCTTTCATGGCCAGCATCCGCAAAACCTAAGGGGCGTGGTGGTGCCAGTATCTGCGCTGCACATCACGCTCACACACCACTTCTGTAGGCGCATTACTGCGCCAGTGCATGGCTCCGCAGTGTGGCGAATCCCAAACGGGGATGCCATGCGCGGCATAACGCGCCATCACGGTTGGTGCAGGGTGACCGTATCGGTTTCGATAGCCTGACTGCACCCAAGCTATTCGGGGTTGAACCGCATTCAAAAAACCGTCGGTGGAGGATGTTTTGCTGCCGTGATGCGGCACCAACAGCACATCGGCGCGCAGATGTTCTCCCAGGCGTTGCAGCAAAGCCTGTTCTTGCATTGCCTCAATATCGGCCGTGAGCAAAACCGTTTGACCTTGGGCTTGTATGCGCAACACACAGCTTCTGGCATTGGGTGTCAGCATCTGCGCGTAGTCACTGGCCAAGGGATGCACAACCTCAAATGACACGTGGTCCCACTGCCACTGTTGCCCCGCTTCACAACGCTTGATTGGCAAGCTTTTCCCCAACCAGTGATCGAAAGTAATGGAACTCAGGACTTCTGCCTGCGGGTGCGCCGCATGGACAACCAAGGCGCCACCGGTGTGGTCGGCATCTTGGTGGCTGAGCACCAACATGTCCAAACGCTCGGCCATGCGTTGCAACAAGGGCAACCAAACCCTTTCACCTGCGTCAGTCTCGCTGCCATACCGAGGTCCGGTATCAAACAACAAACTGTGCGTTGCCGTTCTGACCAAGACAGCATTGCCTTGCCCAATATCCGCAGCCAATACCTCAACGCTGCCCATTGCCGGACGTTCGGGCGGCCAACCTAAGCTGGGCAGAATCAGCATCAGGCCCATGTAACGGTAGCTTGTTTTCCATGGACAAGCCCACATCACCGCGCCGACCATTCCGACCACGGCCACCCCCCAAGGCGGTGTGGCGCTGTGCCAGACAGCCCATGGCCAATGCGCCATCGGCTCTAAAACCGCACACAACCATTGGGCTGTCGATGCACTGGCCTGCCATAACGGTGACCACAAGACCCCGCCAAAAGCCAAGGGTGTGACCACCCAAGTCACCCAAGGTATTGCAAACATATTGGCCAACAAGCCCACCACAGACACCTGTTGAAACAACACCACGCACAAAGGTGCAAGACAGATGCTGATCAGCCATTGCTCTTTGCACAAGGCGAGCAAGTGATGCCACAGTGCCTTGCGCTTGCTGCCGCCATTCTTGGAACCCATCACTGCTTGAGGGGACTGCCCTGTTTGCGTGGTTTGACCCATGAACAACATGGCCACAGCCATAAAACTCAACCAAAACCCGGCTTGCAGCAAAGCCCAGGGGTCTAAGACCACGACCACCACCATGGCCAATAGCCACTGGGTATGCAATGGCCAACGCTTGGCTTGGACATGCAACACGCAAACCGTTGCCAGCATAGCCACGGTGCGTTGCGACGGTATGCCCCAACCACTGAATAAGGCATAAGCCCAGGCCAACAGCAAACCGCCCCACTGCGCTGCATGTTGCGCAGGTATCGACAAACACCACGAAGTGCCGCATACATCGCTGCGACGCCAGCACCAAGCAATGAACCAACGTGCGACCCAAGCCCATAAAGTGATGTGTAAGCCCGAAATGCTCATCAAGTGCGCCACACCCGTGGCGCGAAACACGTCCCAGTCTGCGCGGTCCACACCCGCTTGGTCTCCCAATAACAACGCAGCCACCACAGCCGCCCAGCGCGGTTCAGTGACGCTGTTCTGTATGCCATCACGCGCGGCTTGACGCCACGCTTGCAAACCCCAGCCAAGCGAAGCGTCCAGCAGAACGGGCGCGAAACTGTGCGACCCACTGCGCACATACCCGGTTGCATGTATGCCTTGCTCCCATAACCAAAGCGCCATGTCAAAACCGCCTGGGTTGACCAAACCATGGGGTTGTTTCAAGCGCAAGGGCAATCGCCATTCTTGGCCAGACTTGAGCACAGGCAAGGTCTGGGCGTCAGTTCTGTCGTTGGCATACCAACCCAACTGCAATGGGGTGGGCAACACAAGCAGGCTTTGGGTATCTTGTCGAACTGCCCTTGAAACTTGGAATCGAAAGCGCCACCCATCGGCTTGGCGTTGTGGCAAACCGATGACTGTGCCGGTCACATCCAGATCAATGCCTTGCAATGACGATGGCAGCGCGTTGTTTTGGTAAAGCAATGCACGCCAGCCCACACTGGCATACGACAGGGCTGCGACGGTTGCCATGGCCAACGCCCAAGTCAGCAAGGCCATCCCCTTTCGCCAGCGACTGAGGGATGCGCTGCGCTGCCAAATGCGCAAGGAGGACAAGCAACACAGACTTGTCACTGCGCAGGGCCACAGATACTCCCAGGCTGGACTCAGCGCAGGTTGAAACAACTGAAGCGCATTTCCCAAGACCCATGCCAATAGCAGGGGGCTGAGCCAAGTCAACCGCAGGACGGGGGGGAGCAGAGCCAGATTCCTTCAAACGGCTTTGCACCATGCAAAGCGATGAAGGTGAATTTACTGTGCAGAGGCGGTTTGGGTGGGAGCGCAAATCTGTTTTTTCAGAAGTGCGAGATGGGTGCCTGGACGAATAGCGGTGTCATTTGGACGCCAATCGGGTTTGTCCACTGTGTAGAGTTCACGGCCTTTGCCATCGGGGCGCTCGTAAATGCTTTCCGATAATTTTAAAAAAGTATCGTTTTTGCAATGGATACGATAACGGGTGAGGATGGACTGAAAGTCTGCACCATTGCCCATCTTGGTGGGACTGCTCAAGTTGGTGATGGCCCACACCAAACGCGATACATGGATGGTTTGCACCGAATCTTTGTCCCAACCGTAAAACACCTCGTCGTCTTTGGTCAGTTCTCCCCATTCGGCATGCGCCAGCGGACTGAGCAACAACACAAGCGTAAAAGCTAAGCGGGGTAAGGTAAATGGCTTCATAGGGATTGAATCGACCTTGCACAGAAAAACTTAAGCCTTGGAATACCCTATTTTGCTTGTCATTTCTGCACTTTACACTCAGACCCAACGTATTGAGGAGATTCCCCATGGATATATACCAACGCCTTAAAGACCTGCACATTACCCTGCCCCCCTTGACAGCACCGGTGGCGGCTTATGTTTCCTTTGTTCAAACAGGCCCGTTGGTCTTTGTCAGCGGCCACATTGCCAAGCAAGATGGCAACCCATGGGTGGGTCAACTTGGTACCAACATGGATACCGCTTTGGGGCAAATTGCTGCACGCTCAGTGGCTATCGACTTGCTGGGCACCTTGCACGTGGCCACTGGCGGTGACTTGCACCGCGTCAAGCGCATCGTCAAAGTCATGAGTTTGGTTAACTCCAGCCCCGATTTCACCGAGCACCATTTGGTGACCAACGGTTGCAGCGAACTTTTGGGACAAGTTTTGGGTGAAGCTGGCACCCATGCGCGCAGTGCGTTTGGCGTTGCCCAGTTGCCGCGCGGCGCCTGCGTTGAAATTGAATTGATTGCTGAGTTGCACTGAACCCGCCACAACGCAGTCAGGTTCAAGTTTTGCGTCGCCACAAGCGGGCCACCAACAATCCAAGATCGTCGATATACAAAAACACGGCGGGAATCACCAGCAGACTCAGAAAAGTGGAGGTGATCAAACCGCCAATCACAGCCACCGCCATGGGTGAACGAAAACTCGGGTCCGAACTGCCCCAACCTGCCGCAATGGGCAACATGCCAGCACCCATCGCCAGAGTGGTCATGACAATCGGTCGCGCGCGTTTATGGCAGGCATCCATCAACGCATCGAAACGGCTCAATCCACCGTCGCGCTGCGCCACGATGGCGTACTCCACCAACAAAATAGAGTTCTTGGTTGCCACCCCCATGAGCATGACCAAGCCAATCAATGAGGGCATGGAAAAACTTTTCCCTGCGATCAACAAGGCCACGAACGCCCCACCCAAGGACAAAGGCAAAGCCACCAATATCGTGACGGGGTGCAATACGCTCTTGAACAACAGCACCAACACCAAGTAAATACACAAAATACCCGTCAACATGGCCAAGGCAAAGCTGCCAAACAACTCACCCATGATTTCCGCGTCGCCCACCTCGACCAACTTGATGCCACTGGGCAAATCACGAATGCTGGAGAGTTGATTGACCAGATTTTTGGCGTCACCCAAACCCGTACCCGAGAGTTCAATCACAAACACGATGTTGCGGGTGCGGTTGTAGCGCTCAATCAAAGCAGGCCCACCGCTCAAACTCAAAGTTGCCACCTCCGCCAACATGACAGGACCCTTGGCACCAGGCACACTGAGTCGGCCCAACACATCCAAGTCTTGCCGTGCACTGTCGGCCAACTTCACCATGATGGGAACTTGGCGCTGCGCCAAGTTCAGCTTGGGCAAGGCAGCGTCGTAATCCCCCACAGTGGCGATACGCAAGGTCTCACCAATCGCTGCGCTGGTAACCCCTAGGTCGGCAGCGCGGGCAAAGTCTGGTCGCACCGCAATTTCCTGGCGTACCAAACTGGCACTGGAGTTGATGGACCCCAAGCCAGGCACCGTGCGTAATTCGCGCACGAATGCCGTGGCGGAGGCTTGCAAAGCGACAGGGTCTTCACCCGTGAGCATGACCAGGTATTTTTCGCCTGCACCGCCCAAACCCACTTTGTAACGAACCCCAGCCACCGCGCTTAAGCGCTCACGTATGCGCTGTTCGATCACACCTTTTTTGGGACGTTCTCCGCGCGGCAACAACTGAATCGTCAAGGTCGACAACGTGGTTTGCGCGGCCGCTTGCGGCATACCTGGGTCGGTACCTGCGGTGCCACCACCTACCGTGGTGTAAATGCTTTTGATTTCGGGAATCTGCAGCAATTGTTGCCTGACCGCTTCGCTGGCTTGCACAGTTTGGTGCAAATTTGAGCCCGGAGGCAACTCCAAATACACCTGGGTTTGCGAGTTGTCGTCTGCGGGAATAAAACCGGTGGGCAGCAAAGGTATGAGCATCAACGAGCCCACAAAAAAACCTGCTGCCGCCAAAGCTGTCCAAAAGCGATGTTGCAAACACCAACGCACCAAGCGCAGGTAGGCAGGCATCCAAAATGGCTCCATGGCTGCATGCTTGGGCGGCTTGAGCAAATACGCAGACATCATGGGCGTCAACACCCGCGCCACCACCAGCGAAGCGAACACGGCCAATGCTGCGGTCCAACCAAACTGCTTGAAAAACTTACCCGGAACGCCACTCATGAAAGCTGTGGGCAAAAACACAGCCACCAAAGTAAAGGTGGTGGCAATCACTGCCAAACCAATTTCATCGGCAGCTTCCATGGCGGCTTGAAAAGGGGTCTTACCCATGTACAAATGTCGCTCGATGTTCTCCACTTCAACAATCGCATCGTCGACCAAAATACCGACCACCAAGGACAAGGCCAACAAAGTGATGACGTTGATAGAAAAGCCGAGGTAATCCATGGCAATGAATGCGGGAATCACCGACAAGGGCAAAGCCACCGCAGAAACAAACGTTGCCCTGACGTCACGCAAGAACAACCAAACGACCAGCACCGCCAGCAATGCGCCTTCGTACAACAAGGTCAGTGAGGCGTGGTATTCCTCTTTCACCGGCGTGACAAAGTCAAAGGCGGTGGTGAAGGTCAAATTGGGATGAGCCTCCTTGAGCTGCGTCAATGCCTTGAAGACCGCTTCACCCACCTCGACCTCGCTGGTGCCGCGACTGCGCGCCACCTCAAACCCCACCACAGGCTTACCGTTCAAAAAAGCCGCTGAACGCTGCTCTGCCACCGTGTCTTTGACAGAAGCAATATCGCGCAAGCGGATGCGCTTGCCATTGCCCACCGCCAATTCAATGTCAGCCAATTCATCCGCGGAGCTCACCGTGGCCAAAGTTCGCATGGATTGCTCTAAGCCACCCAGGTCAGTGCGCCCCCCCGAGCTTTCACCTTGAACTTGGCGTAACTGACGAGAGACATCGGCCACAGTCAAATGCAAGGCTTGTAGCCGCAAAGGGTCCAGCGCGATCTCAACCTGCCTGTCTACACCACCGACGCGAGTGACAGCGCCAACGCCTTTGACCGCCAACAAACGGCGGGTCACGGTTTGGTCCACAAACCAGCTCAGGCCTTCGTCGTCCAAATCGGTAGCGGCGATGGTGAACGCCAACACCGGTCCACCGGTGAACTCGAGTTTGCGCACCATGGGGTCAAGCAAATCGGAGGGCAAGTCACCGCGCACGCCATTAACGGCAGAGCGCACCTCGTCAAGTGCTTCTTGCACCGGCTTTTCAATGCGGAACTCGCAAGAAATCAAGACATTGCCGTCTTGAATCTTGGTATAGAGGTTCTTCAAGCCAGAGACTGACACCACGGCATTTTCAATTTTGCGGGCGACCTCGGTCTCCATTTGCACGGGCGCGGCCCCGGGCAAGGTCGCGGTGATCACGATCGTGGGTAAATCGAGGTCGGGAAAGTTTTGCACCTTCATGTTGTTGAAGGAGAGCAAACCAGCAAAGGTCAGCAATACGAACAACACCACCGACGGTACGGGGTTGCGTATCGACCAAGCGGAAACATTCATGGTTTGGTGACAGCGGTTTGACCTACTGCGGGGGTATCAGTGACGACTTTGACCACATCTCCTGCGGTCAAAAAACCAGCGCCTCGCACCACCACATTGGCGTCAGCAGGCAGCCCAGAGGTGATCTCTAACCATTCCCCTTGACGCCGCCCCAAAGCCACTTTGAAAAGCTTTACGCGTTGATCGGCTTGGACAACGAATACCTGCGAAAACCCATCGCGAATCACCACCGACTGCTGGGGCACCAAGGAAGCGGTGGAAGAACCCAACTCAAATTCGCCGCGCGCGTACATACCGGGCTTGAGCGATTGCATGGCATTCGGCGGTAAATCCACGAACACCATGCCAGTGCGGTTCTGGCCATCAACCGTGGGTGCGACCATGCGCACCGTGCCGGTGACAGGCCCCGCGCCCGCGCCTTCGATATGCACCTTGTGACCAGGTTTGATTTGAAACAGTTCGGAAGACACCAAATCGGCACGCCACTCCAAACGGTTGCCACGAATCAGGCGAAACAATTCTGTGCCCAAACCAACCACGGCACCCACGCTGGCGCTGCGACTGGAAATCACGCCGTTGTCAGCGGCCTTGACTTGGGTTTGACGCAGATGCAACTCATGCACGGCCATCAAAGCCAAGGCCGACTCGACACGGGCTTTGGCGGTGGCTTCAGCGGTCAAACTTTGGTTGAATTGCTGCGCGCTGATGACACCGCTGGGCTGCAAAGCGCGCGCACGGTCGGCATTGGCTTGGGCTTCAGACGCAACTGCTTTGGCTTCATTCAATGCAGCCTTGGCTTGGTTGATTTCAGCCAGCACATTGTCCGCAGCGAATACCGCCAAGACTTGACCAGCTTTCACCTGGTCACCTACATTGACCCGCACTTCGGTCAGTCGTAAACCGCCTATTTCTGCGCCTATGCTGGCTTCTTGCCAAGCGGCCACAGTGCCATTGGCGCTTAAACGTTGGGACAGGTTTTGGTTTTGCGCGCGTGTCACGGTGACCGTCATGGCAGGTCGCGTTTCGCTGACCTTGGGTGGACTGGCTTGGGCAAAAACCGGGGGTTGAAAAAAGACCCAGCACCCTGTTGCGCAAGCCACTGTCAACAAACCTTGAAAACGCATGGCGTGGCTTCTTTCAAAAAGAGATTTATTCAACACGAAGTACCGCAGTGGGCTTGAAGCCCAAATCGGCGGCCTTGCCTTTGCGGGCTCTGGCCGCACGTGCATTGTTCAAGCTTCGGATTTCCAGTGTTTCTTCACGGTCTTTACCGCCTCGGCCGACACCCACGATGCACACACTGCGGGTGTACGCTGCCGCACCGGCCAAGCTGTCTTTGGCTTCTAAGTCGATCAGCATCAAACCGCGTCCGCCCTTTTCCATGGCTTTGAGCTCGGTGATGGCAAAGGTCAGGATACGCCCACCGGTGGAGGCACAAGCCACATGGGTGGCAATCGGCAACGGTGTTTCACCATTGCCCCCACCCACCAAGGATGGTACGCACAAGATTTCGCCCTCGGCCAAGTTGATGAAGGACTTGCCACCTTTGTTGCGCGAAATCAAGTTGTCGATGCAACACACAAAACCATAGCCGCCCGAACCACTGAGCAACAAGGTGAGGGTGCCAGGTCCGGCAAAGTAATGCACCAGTTGCGTTCCGGCTTCCACGTCCACCAACGTGGTGACGGGTTGGCCATCGCCGCGCGCACCAGGCAGTGAGGACACAGGCACTGAATACACCCGCCCGTTGGAGCCAAAAGCGATGAGTTGGTCCACGGTGCGGCATTCAAAGGTGTCGTAGAGCTCGTCGCCGGCTTTGAAAGCAAAGCCCAACGGATCGTGGCCATGGCCAGTGCGGGCACGCACCCAGCCTTTGGCAGACAAAACCACCGTCACAGGCTCGTCAATCACTTTCACTTCAGCAACCGCTTTTTTCTCGGCTTGGATCAAAGTGCGGCGTGCATCGGCAAAGGTTTTGGCGTCGGCCTCAATCTCTTTGACCATCAAGCGGCGCAGCGAGGTGGTGCTGCCCAAAATGTCTTCCAAACGGCCCTGCTCTTCGCGCAATTCTTTGAGCTCTTGCTCGATCTTGATGGCCTCCAACCTGGCCAATTGGCGCAAGCGGATGTCCAAAATATCGTCGGCTTGGCGCTCGCTGAGTTTGAAGCGTTCGATCAATGCAGGTTTGGGCTCGTCGCTGTGGCGGATGATGCGAATCACCTCGTCGATGTTGAGCAACACCAACTGACGGCCTTCCAAAATGTGGATGCGTGCCAGCACCTTGTCCAAGCGGTATTGCGAGCGGCGCTGCACCGTGGTTTGGCGAAACGCAATCCACTCCTCCAGCATTTGACGCAAGGTCTTGGGCACCGGGCGGCCATCCAAACCGACCATGGTCAGGTTGATGGAGGATGAACTCTCCAAACTGGTGTGCGCCAGCAAGGTGGTGATGAGCTCTTGTTGTTCAATGGTGCGGGTTTTGGGCTCGAACACCAAGCGCACCGGCGCGTCTTTGCTGGACTCGTCGCGCACGCCATCGAGCACCGCCAGCACCGTGGCCTTGAGCTGGGTTTGCTCTGGGCTCAAGGCTTTTTTGCCGGTCTTCACCTTGGGGTTGGTCAGCTCTTCAATTTCTTCCAACACTTTTTGACTGCTCACATTGGGGGGCAATTCATTCACCACCAATTGCCACTGACCACGTGCCAAGTCTTCAATCACCCAGCGTGCCCGCACTTTCAGTGACCCACGGCCTGAGGCATAGGCGTCAGAAATATCGGCGTCGCTGCTGATGATTTGCCCGCCACCAGGATAGTCAGGGCCAGGCAAAATGTGCAGCAACTCGGCGTGTGTGAGCTTGGGGTTTTTGATCAAGGCCACGCAAGCGTCGGCCACCTCGCGCAGGTTGTGGCTGGGAATTTCAGTCGCCATGCCCACCGCGATGCCGCTGGCACCATTGAGCAAGGCAAAGGGCAAACGCGCAGGCAATTGCTTGGGCTCTTCGGTGGAGCCGTCATAGTTGGGCTGAAAGTCCACCGTGCCTTCGTCGATCTCATCCAGCAACAAACTGGTGATGCGTGACAGCCTTGCCTCGGTGTAGCGCATGGCGGCAGCCCCATCGCCGTCGCGCGAGCCAAAGTTGCCTTGGCCGTCAATCAGCGGGTAGCGCTGCGAAAAATCCTGCGCCATGCGCACCAAGGCGTCGTAGGCAGCGCTGTCGCCGTGCGGGTGGTAGCGACCCAGCACATCACCCACCACACGGGCGCTTTTCACAGGCCTGGCGCCAACGGTGTTGTTGGGGCCACCAAAACCCAAGCCCATGCGGGACATGGCATACAAAATGCGCCGCTGCACCGGTTTTTGGCCGTCGCACACATCGGGCAAGGCGCGCCCCTTGACCACGCTCAAGGCATATTCTAGGTAGGCACGTTGGGCGTAATGGCCCAAGGCAATGCCGTCGTCCGATTCAGACGAGGCGTTCAGGTCCACAACAGGTGTATCACTCATAAGCTTTAAACATCAATTTCAATGGCGTCGCCGTGCAACTCCATCAGTTCACGCCGCGCTGCGGCCTCACCTTTGCCCATCAACTGGGTGATCAAGCCTTCGGTTTGGGCAAAGTCCAGCACGCCCAATTGCACCGGCAACAAGCGGCGCGTGTCAGGGTTCAAGGTGGTGTCCCACAACTGCTCGGCATTCATCTCGCCCAAGCCTTTGAAACGGGAGATGCTGCATTTCTCGCGCGGCACGCCTTCTTTGGCGCTTTTGTCCAAAATGGCTGTCAGCTCGCCCTCGTCCAAGGCATAGGCTTTGCTCGCTGGTTTTTTGCCCCGCGCTGGCAAATCCACCCTGAACAAGGGTGGCCGCGCCACGTACACATGGCCCGCTTCGATGAGCTTGGGGAAATGCCGGAAAAACAGCGTCAGCAACAGCACTTGGATGTGCGAGCCGTCCACATCAGCGTCACTCAAGATGCACACCTTGCCATAGCGCAAGCCACTGAGATCGGGTTCGTCGTTGGGGCCATGCGGGTCCACGCCAATCGCCACCGCGATGTCGTGCACCTCGTTGTTGGCAAACAAGCGGTCGCGCTCGACTTCCCAGGTGTTGAGCACCTTGCCACGCAGGGGCAAGATGGCTTGGCTTTCTTTGTCGCGACCCATCTTGGCGCTGCCGCCAGCACTGTCGCCCTCGACCAAAAAGATTTCGTTGTGCGCCAAGTCGCGGCTTTCGCAATCGGTCAGCTTGCCTGGCAACACCGCCACACCGGAGCCTTTGCGCTTTTCCACTTTTTGGCCGGCTTTTTGGCGCAACTGCGCAGCACGGATGACCAATTCGGCCAATTTTTTGCCGAACTCCACATGCGCATTGAGCCACAAATCCAAAGCTGGTTTGACAAAGCTTGACACCAGTCGCACCGCGTCGCGCGAATTCAGGCGCTCTTTGATTTGGCCTTGAAATTGTGGGTCCAACACCTTGGCGCTCAAAATGAAACTGGCGCGGGCAAACACATCCTCGGGCAACAACTTCACCCCTTTGGGCAACAAGGCATGCAAATCGATGAAGCTTTTCACCGCGTTGAAGAGGCCGTCGCGCAAGCCACTTTCATGGGTGCCACCCGCACTGGTGGGAATCAAATTGACATAGCTCTCGCGCACAGGTGAGCCATCTTCGGTGAAGGCCAAACACCAGGCCGCGCCCTCACCTTCGGCAAAACTTTCGTGACCCCCATCGGCATAGCCCTCACCCTCAAACAAAGGAATGAAAGGGTCGTGGCTCAGGGTTTGCGTCAAATAGTCGCTCAATCCCCCCTTGTAGAGCCAAGTTTGGCTGTCTTTGGCTTTTTCTTGCACCAAGCTCACGCTCACGCCAGGCATGAGAACCGCTTTGCTGCGCAAGAGGTGAATCAGTTCTTGCAAAGGCAGGTTGGCTGATTCGAAATACTTGGCATCGGGCCAGACCCGCACCACCGTGCCTTGCCGGCGGTCGCCGGGTTCGGGCTTGCGCAATTTCAGTTTTTCGACCACATCGCCGCCCGAAAACACCAGGTGGGCCACTTGGCCTTCGCGAAACGATGTCACTTCCATGCGCTTGGCCAAGGCATTGGTGACGCTCACGCCCACGCCGTGCAAGCCACCCGAGAAGCTGTAGGCGCCACCTTGGCCTTTGTCGAACTTGCCACCCGCATGCAAGCGGGTGAACACCAGTTCGATCACCGGCGCTTTTTCTTCGGGATGCATGCCAAACGGGATGCCTCGCCCATCGTCTTCGATGCTGACCGAGCCATCGCTGTGCAGTTGCACCATGATTTTTTTGCCGTGTCCCGCCAAGGCCTCGTCGGCGGCGTTGTCGATCACCTCTTGGATGATGTGCAAGGGGTTGTCGGTGCGGGTGTACATGCCCGGTCGCTGCTTGACGGGCTCCAAGCCTTTCAAAACGCGGATCGAGCCTTCGGAATATTCGGGTTGTTTGCTTGCCATGGGGCGCGATTGTAGACAAGCCCCATGACGGCACTGGATGAAACCACAGCTTATTGAAATCGGCTGAGATATTCAAAGCCAAAATCGTTACAGTAATGCCATGACACCTACATCCAAATCCCTGCCTATGTGGCAAGTCTTGATCTGTGGCGCGGCGATCGTCAGCGTTGCCATGGGCATTCGCCATGGCTTTGGGTTGTGGATGCAACCCATGACCCAAACCATGGGTTGGGGCCGCGAAGACTTTGCCATGGCCATTGCGGTGCAAAACATCAGCTGGGGCTTGGTGGGCGTTTTCTCCGGCATGCTGGCTGACCGATTTGGCGCATTCAGGGTCATCATTGCCGGCGCTTTGTTGTATGCATTGGGACTGTTCGGCATGGCACACGCGGCCACGCCCTCCGCCTTGGTGCTGTTCGCTGGCGTCTTGGTGGGTGCGGCACAGGCAGGCACCACATTTGCGGTGGTGTTTGGGGTGATTGGCCGCAATATTCCTGTCGAACGACGTTCTTGGGCCATGGGCGTGGTTTCGGCGGCAGGGTCATTTGGCCAATTTTTAATGGTGCCCACCGAGTCCATGCTGATCAGTGATTGGGGATGGAAAACCGCCTTGGTCTTTTTGTCTATCGGTATTTTGGTGATATTGCCGCTGAGTTGGGGTCTGCGTGAACCTGGTTTTGCAGCAGGCCAGGCCCCTGTGCGTAGCCAAAGCATTCTGCAGGCCTTGCGCGAAGCCTTTGGCTACCGCAGTTTTCAGCTGCTGATGGCCGGCTATTTTGTCTGCGGTTTCCAGGTGGTCTTCATTGGCGTGCACTTACCCAGTTTCTTGAAAGACCAAGGCATGTCACCGCAACTGGCCAGCACGGCCTTGGCATTGATTGGCTTGTTCAACATCCTTGGTACTTACGCTGCGGGCAGTTTGGGGCAAATACTGGCAAAAAACAAAATTCTGTCGGGTATTTACCTCGCACGCGGCATCATCATCACCATCTTCATCAGCCTTCCCATCACGCCTTTGAGTGTGTATATTTTTGCCGCAGCAATGGGTTTGTTGTGGCTGTCTACCGTGCCTGTGACGAATGCGGTGATTGCCCAAATTTTCGGGGTGTCGCATTTGTCCATGCTGAGTGGGTTTGTCTTCCTCAGCCACCAGGTTGGCAGCTTTTTAGGGGTATGGTTAGGCGGAAAAATTTACGACCAAACCGGTAGCTACGACCTTGTGTGGTTCATCACCATCGCCTTGAGTGCTTTCGCCACCCTGATAAACCTTCCTGTGCGCGAAGCAGCGATTGCGCGTGCGCCTCAAGCCGCATGAGCAAGCGATTTTTTCCCTTGCTATGGCTGCTGGTCAGCGTTGTGTTGGCAGGTGTGTTCAATCTGTACCTGCAACCCAGTTTTGCCCAAAACTTGGCCAACCAACTGTGGATGTGTTTTTAAATGCCCAACATCATCATCACCGGCGCATCTGACGGCATAGGCGCAGAGTTGGCCCGCCAGTTAGCACGTCGCCATGGCCTGCAAGCCATGCTGGTCTTGGCCGCTCGCAATGCCGAGCGTTTGCAAGCGGTCGCAGCCGATTGCATGGCCATGGGTGCGCGCACGCTCATCATGCCCATCGACATCACCGACGCGCAGCAATGCCGTCATCTGGTGCAAACCACCGTCAGCCAACTCGGCAGTTTGGACATACTGATCAACAACGCGGGGGTCTCTGCCCATGCTTTGCTTGAAGACGTGCCTGCAGACCATTTGGGTTGGTATGAAGAGTTGATGCGGGTCAATTTATGGGGGGCCGTGTGTTGCACCCATGCCGCTTTGCCCTACCTGAAACAAAGCCACGGCCGTATCGTGGCCGTGTCCTCTTTGGCCGGCTTGGTTGGCGTTCCTGGACGCACCGCTTACAGCGCCAGCAAATTTGCGATGGCAGGGTTTTTTGAAGCTTTGCGCACCGAGGTGAAAGACGCGGGTGTGAGCGTGACCATCGCTTACCCGGGCGTGGTGGCCACCAATATCCGGGTCAATGGCCTCAATGCGAAAGGCGAGAACGCTGGTGTCAGTGGCTTGCTTGAAGACAAGGCCATGCCCGTCAAGGAATGCGCACGCCTCATCATTTATGCGATGGTTCGCCGCCGCCGCGAGGTTGTCATGACCGCACAAGGCAAAGTGGGTCGCTGGCTCAAACTGATGGCACCTTGGTTGGTGGACCAGTTGGCGATGCGCGCAGTGAAAAAAGAATTTCGACCCTCTCCCCATTGATGCACACTGAATTGTCTGCGCCCTCCCCTTGGTTGCTTCGCTGGTCACACCTGATTCCTGCGCAAGCACAGGTGCTGGACTTGGCTTGTGGCAGGGGTCGTCACATGCAATGGTTACAAAGCCAAGGGTGCAAAGTTCTGGGGGTTGACCGTGACGAAAATGCACTTCAAGTTGCCCAGTCATTTGGTGATGTCTTGTGTGCAGATGTTGAAAACGCCGCTTGGCCTCTGGCCCATCGCCAGTTCGATGCTGTGGTGGTCACCAATTACCTGTGGCGCCCCATTTGGTCGCCATTGATGGCGTGTCTGAAAGCAGAGGGGGTGTTGATTTATGAAACCTTTGCTGTGGGCAACGAAAGTGTTGGCAAACCCTCTCGACCGGAATTTCTGTTGAGCCATGGCGAGCTTTTGGATCGATGCAAAGCGTTAAGGGTTGTCGCTTATGAAGATGTCTTTCTGACCCACCCAGACAGGTTTGTTCAGCGCATTGTGGCGGTCAACACAGATCACAGCAGCCAGCGCTTTGCGGGCAGTCACTTCAAAGCAGAGAAAAGCTAGAATAAGGGTCTTTACCTAATGTTCATCTACCGTACATGAAACCCATACGCGCAAGCATCGTGGCCCTGATCACGCCCATGCATGAAGACGGCAGCATCGACTATCCAGCGCTGCGTCGCTTGATCGATTGGCACATCGAACAAGGCACCGACTGCATTGGCGTGGTGGGAACCACTGGCGAATCCCCCACGGTATCGGTTGAAGAACATTGCGAAATCATCCGCGTATCGGTTGAACAAGCGGCTGGGCGGGTACCCATCATGGCGGGATGCGGTGCCAATTCCACCGCTGAAGCCATGGAACTGGCGCGCTTTGCTAAACAAGTTGGCGCAGATTGCCAATTGCAAGTGGTTCCCTACTACAACAAACCCACCCAAGAAGGCCAGTACCAACACTTTCGCACCATTGCCGAATCGGTGGATTTACCCATGGTGTTGTACAACGTGCCTGGGCGTACCGTCGCCGATATGCAGCATGACACGGTCATGCGTTTGGCAGAGATTGACGGCATCATCGGGATCAAGGAAGCCACTGGCAATCTTGAACGCGCGCAATGGTTGATCCATGCAGCCCCTGAAGGGTTTTCTGTTTATTCGGGCGATGATGGAACAGCTGTTGCCTTGATGCTATGCGGTGGCCATGGCAACGTCAGTGTGACCGCCAATATTGCTCCGAAATTGATGCACGAATTGTGTGTTGCCGCGATCGCTGGCCATGCCCAACAAGCCATGGCGATTCAACGCCAGTTACTGAACCTGCACAAAAACATGTTCACCGAATCCAATCCCATTCCCGTGAAATGGGCCGCCCACCGCATGGGCTTGTGTGGACCTGCATTGCGTTTGCCCTTGACCCCCTTTAGCCCGCATTTGCAACCGGCACTGGAAAATGCCATGCAAAGCTGTGGCTTGCTTTGACTCCTCTTAAGGAAAGTTAGATGTATCAATCAAAACCTGCCCTCTTTCTTCGATCAGGGCTGATGTTGCTTATCAGCACGATGGTGGCCTGTGGCTCGATCATGGATTCAGACAAAATCAATTACAAATCTCAAACCGAGGCGCCCCCACCCAGCGCTTTGGAAGTTCCTCCCGACCTGAGCAAAATCAACCGCAACAAACGCTTCGATGTGCCCGGCGGCACCATCAGCGCCAACGAACTCGGCGGCGTCAAAACAGACACCGCCCCACTGACCAGCCCTTTGGCATTGGCTGACATACAGGTCAAACGTGCAGGCAACCAAATGTGGCTCGATATTGCGCGCCCCCCTGAAGAACTGTGGGTTGCCGTGCGAGAGTTTTGGAAAGAGTCCGGCTTTACCTTGGTGCGGGATGAACAAGGCATAGGTGTGATGGAAACCGAATGGGCAGAGAACCGCGCCAAACTGCCCCAAGACTTTATTCGACGCAACCTAGGCAAGGTGCTCGATGGCTTGTATTCCACTGGTGAACGAGACAAATTTCGCATCCGTTTAGACCGTACCGACAACAACCATACGGAATTGTTTGTGGTCCACAAAGGCTTGGTTGAGGTTTACGCCGACAAACTGTCTAAAAATACGGTTTGGCAACCCCGCCCCAACGACCCAGAGCTGGAAAAAGAATTTTTGCGTCGTCTGATGCTCAAACTGGGGCCCAACACCGTCACCGCAGACAACACCAAAGCGTTTGATGGCGGTCTCGCCAAGAGCGCCAGCCAACTCATCAGCGTCGAGGGCAAACCAGCCGTTGTCTTTAGCCAAGGTTTTGATATTGCTTGGCGTCGCGTAGGCGTGATTCTTGACCGTAACGGCTTCACTGTAGAAGACCGCGATCGCAAACAAGGCATTTACTTTGTTCGGTACGTGGATACCCCTGATGATGCAGAAGAAGGCTTCTTCAGCAAGCTCTTTAGCTCCTCCAAAAACAGCAATGGCCCCGCACAGTACCGCTTGAAAATCCAAAGCTCTTCAGACAACAGCAGTTCAACGATTTCTATTTTGAATACCTCGGGACAAGCTGACGGCTCTGCCATTGCGCAAAAAATCGCTCAATTGTTGGTCAAAGAATTGCAGTAAATCCCTGTGCTGCGATTTAAAAACCTGGGCAGTGGTAGCGCAGGAAACGCCACTGTGGTCGAAGCGCGTTGTGGCTCACAAGTCTCTCGTTTGCTGATTGACTGTGGCTTAAGCATCAAGGAGCTGTCCAAGCGCTTGGCTCAAGCTGACTTGAATGTGGAAGACCTTGACGCGGTCTTTGTGACACACGAACACGCAGACCATATCGGTCACACCCAGCAATTGGCCAAGCGAGTTCCCCTGTCGGTTTGGATGAGCAGAGGCACAGCGCTGGCCAGTGGTGTTTTGGGCTGGGGTTTGCCCAGTGACCAATTGCAATTTGTCAAAGATGGACAGACTCTAACCCTGGGCAGCTTGGAAGTACGCCCCTTCACTGTGCCCCACGATGCCAGAGAACCCTTGCAATTACGTTGCAGCGATGGCGCAAGCAGCTTAGGCGTCTTGACCGATTTGGGTCATGGCAGCAACCATGTGGTGCAAGCATTACAGACATGCCAAGCGCTGCTGTTGGAATGCAACCATGACAGCGAGTTGCTCGCGCAATCGGCCTACCCCGGTTTTTTGAAGAAACGCATTGCAGGACCCCTCGGCCATTTGTCCAACAGCGAGTCTGCGCAACTTGCCAGCGCACTTCACCATGAGGGGTTGAATCTGCTGGTGGCAGCCCATTTGAGTGAGCGCAACAACCGTCCTGACATGGCGCAAGCTGTCTTAGCGGCTGCGCTGGGTTGTGGCGCTGACGACATTCCAGTGGCAGACCCTTTAGAGGGCACGCCTTGGTATACGGTGCATTGAACGGTGCCTGAGCGCCTTGGCAAGGCTTTACGAGTAAAGCAGCCGCAATTCTCTTTTCAATACTTTGCCACTGGGATTTTTGGGCAAGGTCTCGGTAAAGACCACGCGTTTAGGGCATTTGAAGCCTGCCATGTGCTGCTGACAATGCGCCAATACCTCGCTTTCGCTGAGCATTTGCCCTGGCTTGACAACGATGACAGCCGTCACCGCTTCCACCCATTTGGGGTCTGGCAAGCCAACCACGGCCACCTCGCTGACCGCGGCTAAACGGTAAACCATTTCCTCAACCTCACGACTTGCCACGTTTTCGCCGCCGGTTTTGATCATGTCTTTTTTACGATCCACCACCGTGATGAATCCTTCGTCGTCGATGGTGGCCAAGTCCCCGCTGTGAAACCAGCCAGCCTCAAAAGCAGCACGGGTGCGCTCTTCATCGCGGTAGTAGCCCAGCATGAGATGGGGCGAGCGATGCACGATTTCGCCTATTTCGCCACCGGCTTTGACATCGTTCATGTGTTCATCGACGACGCGGGTTTCGACATGAATCACGGCGCGACCACAGGAGCCAGGTTTGCGCAATTGGTCTTGGGGTCCTAGCAAGGTGGCCAAAGGCGCGATTTCGGTTTGTCCGTAAAGGTTCCATAGACGCACCTGGGGCAAACGTGCAACCAACTCTCTGAGCACTTCTACAGGCATGATGGACGCGCCGTAGTAGCCTTTTGCCAAAGTAACCGGCATGTTCTCGTCCATCAAAGGTGAACGCAACAAAGCAATCCAAACGGTAGGTGGTGCAAAAAAACTGGTCACACCAAAGCGATGCATCAAAGCCAAAAGATTGTCGGGCGTGGGCTTGGCAGTGATGATGTTGGTACTGCCCACATACACCGCAGGGCCAAAAAACACATCCAATTGGGCGCAGTGGTAAAGCGGCAGCGAATGCAAAGCCAAGTCATCTTCGTGAATTTCTGCGTTGATGACACAACTTACATACTGCCACAGCACAGCATCATGGGTCAGCATGGCGCCTTTGGGGCTGGACTCGGTGCCACTGGTATAGACAATTTGAGCCAAATCCTGGCCCGAAAAATTCTGAGGTGGCAACTCGCCTTGCACTGCGCACAAGGTGTCAAAGTGGTGCATACCTTCACTGGCTTGCGTGGGCTCTTCCGAGGGTATCCAAATGAACTCTGCCACTTGGGTGTCTAAGGCAGCAGCAGATTTCGCCAATGTGGTCAATTCGGTATCGGTCACCAGCACCTTGGTTTGTGCATGCCGCAAGATATAGGCCACTTCATCTGCTTTGAGCATGAAATTGATGGGAACCAGCACTGCGCCCATCCTCGCCAGGGCAAAACGCATGGCTGCAAAACCATGGGAATTGCGCGCCAATATGGCCACATTGTCGCCGCTGCGTATACCCATGGATACCAAACCCACCGCCAAACGACTGACCAAGGCATCAAACTGTGCATAGGTCCACTGTGTTTGGCCGCAAATCACAGCGGGTTTTTGTCCAAGCCGTTGAGCAGTTCGGCGAAGCACATCGCCCAAGGTTTGGCTACGGGCCAAGGCAATGGCCGCGTTGGAATGGGGTTCGGTTGTCTTGTTCATGGCCAAATGTTAGGCCAAAAAAAAGCCACCCGAAGGTGGCTTTTGTTGAAGCAGAAAAAATTACTTCTTCTCGCCTTCGGCAGCAGGTGCGGGAGCAGCTGGTGCGGGTGCAGCAGCAGGTGCGGGTGCTTCAGCAGCAGGTGCAGGAGCAGCAGCAGGTGCGGGAGGAGCTTCTTTTTTACCGCAAGCGACCAAAGCAGCAGCCAACAAAGTTGCCAAGAGGAGTGATTTTTTCATGGGGGTTCCTTAATGATAGTTTCGAAAAATTTCGAGGGATGCCACATGCATTGGTCTAAACCTCAACATGCAACCGAGCCGATGGACTCAAGCTCCTTCAACTCAGCCACTTATTATAGGTGAATTCCCGAATGGATTATCCGCCAAGGCCTAGGGTCTCTTTTTTATGAATGATGGGGTGTATCCAACCAGCTTGCAACCATTCCTGCAGCAATTCAACAAGAGTATCACTGGAGCGTTGAATTTGTTGACTTTTTAGCATTTTTTTGTCAGCCAACAAATGCAACATACGCGCGTCAGCGCCTGCACAACGCCAACTTTCGCCATTGATATAAATGCAGCGTTGGTCATACAGCATTTTGGTTTTGCGGTCCAACACAACGCCTTGTTGCAAGTCTTGGGGGCCTTGCGTTTCAAACCAAACCTGTGCTTTGGGTTCACTTAACCACTCGCCCAACACATTGTCACTGGCATGCTTTTGTTGCAAAGCATGCAACAGCGCTTGTTGGGCAAATGCCTGTAACTGGACTGGAATACGCGCCGGCTGCTCGGTGGCGACTTGCAATCGGTCGCGGTAGCGGGCTGATTCATTCTTGGACACATCTGCCAATCGGGGAAGCAGTTGTTGCGCCAATGCTTGAGGTGTTTCCGCTTTGAATCCGATGGAGTAAGTCATGCACTCACCCATTGCAACCCCCTCATGGGCGCAATGCGGTGGCAAATACAGCATGTCCCCCGGGTTGAGCACCCACGTCTCTTGCGCCTTAAAACGCCGCAATACTTTCAATGGCGTATCGTCACGCAAAGAGAGATCTTGTTGCTGACTGATGCGCCAACGGCGCTGTCCGTGCACTTGCAATAAAAAAACATCGTAGCTGTCAAAGTGGGGGCCTACGCCTCCCTGATCGGTGGCATAACTGATCATGACATCGTCAAGACGCGCGTCAGGAATGAAACGAAATTGGTCTCTGAGTTGCGCCACTTGGTCATCGTGCAGGTCCACCCCTTGCACCAAAAGTGTCCAATGGCTTTGTGACATAGGGGGTAAGCTGCGTCGGTTGAATGGCCCAGATTTCACTCGCCAATGACCTGTGTTGGCATCATGGATCACCAAACGCGATTCGACATCCTCAGATTGCGCCAATGCAAACAACTGCGTCCTGCTCAGCAAGGGGTGTATGTCGGGAACCGCTTGGCGAATCAACAGCGGTTTTTTTTGCCAATAGCGGCGCATGAAAGTCTCGGCACTGAAATGACCCAACAAAGGGTGAGGCAAGGACTTTTTCAAAACGTTTCTCCAAACTGCGACAATTCTGCCCCATGAACATAACACCAGACTGCGTTGTTGCCCTGACTTGGGTACTCAAAGATGCCCAAGGGCATATCTTGGACGAACTTGACGACCCTGTGGAGTTTTACCTGGGTGGCCATGATTTGCTAGACAAAATCCAAGTGGCTTTGCAAGACCACCAGTTGGGTGACCAACTCGACTTGCACTTAGAGCCTGAAGAGGCTTTTGGCGATTTTGACGAAGAGCTGATTTTTTTAGAGCCCCGTCACGCGTTTCCTGCCGAACTTGAAGAGGGCATGACGATTGAGGGACACGCCCTTCCACCCGATTGCAGCCCAGACGCGCCCAAAGATGTGATTTATACGGTCACTGACGTCTACCCAGAGCATGTGGTGTTGGACGGCAACCATCCCTTGGCTGGCATGGCGTTGCGCATTTCGCTAACCATTACTGGCGTCAGAGCCGCTACACAGCAAGAAAAAACCCATGGTAGCTGTGGCTCGGGTTTTTTTACCCTGCCCAGCTTGCCAGGTAACGACACCTTGCACTGAGAGCAACAGAACTACTGTTTGCCGGTAGAGCCGTAGCCGCCTGCTCCCCGTTGTGTGCTTTGGGCGAATTCATCCACCACATTGAATTGCGCTTGCACGACTGGAACGATCACCAACTGGGCAATGCGTTCCATGGGTTCAATGGTGAAGGCCACGTCGCTGCGGTTCCATGCACTGACCATCAGTTGGCCTTGGTAATCGCTGTCGATCAACCCCACCAAGTTCCCCAACACGATGCCGTGTTTGTGACCTAAACCCGAGCGTGGAAGTATCAATGCGGCGTAATGGGGATCTTGTAAATGGATGGCCATGCCAGTGGGTACCAATTGCCACGCATTGGGTTGCAAGGTCAACGCGTTTTCCAAACACGCACGCAAATCCAAACCGGCACTGCCCAGCGTTGCGTAGTTGGGCATCATGCCGCGCAAACGGGCATCCATGATTTTGACATCCAACTTCATGGGTTCTCCTTGACAGAAATACGCTTGGCAATGTCTGCCACCAACTGCCGAGCCAATGTGAGTTTGGCGGCACGCGGCAACTCTTGAGTCCCTTGGGCGTCGATCACCAACAAGGCATTGTCGTCTTGCCCAAACGTGGCTGGGCCCAAATTGCCCACCATCAATGGCACGCCTTTACGCACGCGCTTGGCCTGCGCTTGGGCCTGCAAATACTGGGTTTCTGCGGCAAAGCCCACGCAGTACAACGCGCCCGATTGGGCTCGGGGGCTGGCGGCAACATCGGCCAAGATGTCGGGGTTTTCAACCCATTCAAAGTCAGGCAAGCCCTCTTGGCTTTTTTTGATTTTTTCTCCCGCCACCTGAGCCACCCGCCAATCGGCCACTGCGGCTGTGGCAATAAACACATCGGCACGCTCGATCTGGGACATCACCGCGTCATGCATTTGCAAAGCAGACCGTACATCGGTGCGCTCAACGCCATCAGGCGTGGGCAAACTGACAGGGCCAGCCACCACATGGACCTGCGCCCCGGCTTCATGGGCTGCGCGCGCCAGGGCAAAACCCATTTTTCCGCTGGACAAATTGGTAATGCCACGCACGGGATCAATCGCTTCAAAGGTCGGACCTGCGCTGATCAGCACTCTTTTCCCCAACAAAACCTTGGCTTGGAACAAAGCGACGAGCTCGTACAGCAATTCAGCAGGCTCTCGCATTCTGCCGTCACCGACCTCACCACAGGCTTGGTCACCTTGGCCCACGCCCAACACCAGGGCGCCGTCTTGGCGCAATTGAGCCATGTTGCGCTGGGTGGCCGGATGCGACCACATCTCCTTGTTCATGGCCGGGGCCAGCAACAGGGGAACCTCGTCCAGCGGTCTGGCCAAGCACATCAGGCTGAGCAAATCATCGGCTCGGCCATGCAAGAGTTTGGCCATGAAATCAGCGCTGGCAGGCGCCACCAAAATGGCGTCGGCTTCTCGGCTCAGGTTGATATGCGCCATGTTGTTGGGTTCGCGAGGATCCCATTGCGACACATAAACGGGTCGGTTGGAGAGGGCTTGCATGGTCACCGGGGTGACAAATTGTGCGGCAGCCTCGGTCATCACGACCTGAACCGTCGCCCCCTCTTTAACCAAGGCACGGCACAATTCTGCGGCTTTGTAGCAAGCGATACCGCCACTCAAGCCCAGCACGATATGTTTGTTGAACAACTCACTCATGGGGCGCAATGTAGCAGAGCCCCTATAATTTCGCATTACCACCTCTAGGGAGACCAGGCCCTCCCCTCCTGACATGACCAAATTTGTCTTCGTCACCGGCGGTGTGGTGTCTTCCCTGGGTAAGGGAATCGCCTCAGCCTCCCTCGCTGCGATTCTTGAATCGCGAGGCCTCAAAGTCACTTTAATCAAGCTCGATCCCTACATCAATGTCGATCCTGGCACGATGTCACCCTTCGAGCATGGTGAAGTTTTTGTCACCGATGACGGTGCGGAAACCGATCTGGATTTGGGTCACTATGAGCGCTTCATCACGACCCGCATGCGGCGCACCAATAACTTCACCACCGGTCAAATCTACAAGAGCGTGCTCGAAAAAGAACGTCGTGGCGACTATTTGGGCACCACGGTTCAAGTGATTCCCCATATCACCAACGAGATCCAAGACTTCATCAAACGTGGCGCTGGCGTAGGCACAGCGGATGCGGTCGATGTGGCCATTGTGGAGATTGGTGGCACGGTTGGCGACATCGAATCCCTGCCGTTTCTGGAAGCTGTGCGCCAAATGAGTTTGCGCATGGGCCCTCACAACGCGGCCTTTGTGCACCTCAGCTATGTGCCGTGGATCGCTGCGGCCGGCGAACTCAAAACCAAACCCACCCAACACACCGCGCAAAAATTGCGTGAAATCGGTATTCAGGCCGATGCTTTGCTGTGCCGTGCAGACAGGCCGATTCCTCAAGAAGAGCGCGCCAAAATTTCGCTGTTCTCCAACGTCTCCGAATGGGGCGTGATTTCTATGTGGGATGTGGACACCATTTACAAAGTGCCGCGCATGCTGCACGAGCAAGGCTTGGACGCGCTGATTTGTGAAAAGCTTCGCATCAATACCGCGCCAGCCTCTTTAAAGCGTTGGGATGACTTGGTCAAAGAAGTCGAAAACCCGCAATTTGATTTGCATATCGCCATGGTCGGCAAGTACGTAGACCTCTCGGACAGCTATAAATCGCTCAACGAGGCCTTACGCCACGCCGGCATTCACCACCATGCGCGGGTCAATATCGAGTACATCGACTCTGAAGGCCTAGACACCACCAACATCGCCCAGTTATCGCGCTTTGATGCAGTCTTGGTGCCTGGCGGCTTCGGCAAACGCGGCATCGAAGGCAAAATTTGTGCGGCACGTTTTGCGCGCGAAGGGAAAGTCCCGTATTTGGGTATTTGCCTAGGTATGCAGGTCGCCACCATCGAGTACGCCCGCCATGTGGCAGGCCTGGCAGAAGCCAACAGCACCGAATTCGAACCCGACACCCCCCACCCCGTCATTGCCCTCATCACCGAATGGAAAGATGCGGATGGCAAGGTACAAACCCGCCATGCCAACTCCGACCTCGGCGGCACCATGCGCTTGGGAGAACAAACCTCCAATGTGGCGCCCCACACCTTGGCGCACCAAATTTACGGCGACCATGTGAGCGAAAGACACCGCCACCGCTATGAGGCCAATGTCAACTACCTTGACCAGTTGCGCCATGCTGGCTTGGTGATATCTGCTCTCACCCAACGCGAACAACTGACCGAAATAGTGGAACTGCCGCAGTCAATCCACCCCTGGTACATGGGCGTTCAGTTCCATCCCGAGTTCAAATCCACGCCCTGGGACAGCCACCCTTTGTTTATCGCTTTTGTGCGTGCCGCTCTGACCTACCAAACCGAGCGCAAAAAACTCAAGGTCGTGGCATGAGACTTTGCGGCTTTGATGTTGGGTTGGACAAGCGTTTTTTCTTGATCGCAGGCACATGCTCGATTGAAAGCCTTGAGATGTCTTTGCAAGTGGCCGGACAGCTCAAAGAAATTTGCATGGCTTTAGGCATCCCCTTGATTTACAAGGGTTCTTTTGACAAAGCCAACCGCTCCTCTGGCACCACGCAACGCGGTTTGGGCTTGGACGCAGGACTCAAAATTTTGGACGAAGTGCGTCGGCAATTGAATGTTCCCGTTCTGACAGACGTCCATGAGGATTCGCAGGTCTCTGCCGTGGCCAGCGTGGTTGATGTATTGCAAACCCCTGCTTTTTTATGTCGTCAAACCGACTTCATTCGTGCTGTGGCCCAGTCGGGCAAGCCTGTGAATATCAAGAAAGGCCAATTTTTAGCGCCTTGGGACATGAAAAACGTGATCGATAAAGCCCGGGCTGCCGCTCGCGAAAAAGGACTCAGCGAAGACAACTTCTTGGCCTGTGAGCGAGGGGTGAGCTTTGGTTACAACAATTTGGTCGCTGACATGACCAGCTTGGCTGAGATGCGCCACTCGGGTGCACCAGTGGTGTTTGATGTCACGCATTCGGTGCAAAAACCAGGGGGTCAAGGCACCAGCAGTGGTGGAGCCCGTGAGATGGTGCCCGTGCTGGCGCGTGCCGGCGTGGCAGCCGGTGTGGCTGGGCTGTTCATGGAAACCCACCCAGATCCTGCAAAAGCTTGGTCCGATGGCCCCAATGCGGTTCCCTTGAAACACATGCGCGCGCTGCTGGAGAGTTTGGTGGCGATTGACAATGTCATCAAACAAGGCCCGCTGCTGGAAAACCATTTTTCTGTTTAGTTTGATCAACCCCTAGGCTTTCAAAGCCTGTTTCCTCTCTCGAAGAAAGTCAGAACATGAGTGCAATCGTCGACATCGTTGGCCGTGAAATATTGGATAGCCGTGGCAACCCCACGGTGGAGTGCGATGTCTTGTTGGAAAGCGGCATCATGGGCCGTGCGGCCGTTCCCTCGGGTGCGTCTACAGGCAGCCGTGAAGCCATTGAATTGCGTGACGGCGACCCCGCACGCTATGGCGGCAAAGGTGTTCTCAAGGCCGTGGAATACGTCAACAACGACATCACCCAAGCGGTGATTGGCCTGGACGCCAGTGAGCAAACATTTTTAGACCACACCTTGAATTCACTTGACGGCACCGACAACAAAGCCCGTTTGGGTGCCAATGCGATCTTGGCGGTGTCCATGGCGGTTGCACGCGCTGCAGCCGAGGAGTCTGGTTTGCCGCTGTACCGCTATTTCGGCGGCATGGGCGGCATGCAAATGCCTGTGCCGATGATGAATGTGGTCAATGGTGGCGCGCATGCCAACAACAACCTTGACCTGCAAGAGTTGATGATCATTCCTGTAGGGGCACCCAATTTCCGCGAAGCCTTGCGCTATGGCGCTGAGGTTTTTCATGCATTGAAAAAAATCATGGGTGACAAAGGCATGAGCATTGCCGTCGGTGACGAAGGCGGTTTCGCGCCCAATGTGCCTGGCCATGAGGCGGCCATTCAAATGATTTTGGACGCCATCGACAAAGCCGGCTTTACCGCAGGAGAGCAAATTGTGTTGGGCTTGGACTGTGCTGCCAGCGAGTTTTACAAAGACGGCAAATACCATTTATCAGGCGAAGGCTTGGTGCTCGATGCGGGCCAGTGGACCGACATGTTGGCCACTTGGGTAGACAAATACCCCATCCTCAGCATTGAGGATGGCATGGCCGAAGGCGATTGGGACGGCTGGAAACACCTGAGCGAACGCCTGAACAAAAAAGTGCAGTTGGTGGGCGACGATTTGTTTGTCACCAACACCAAAATTCTGCAAGAAGGCATAGACAAAGGCATAGCCAACTCCATTCTCATCAAGATCAACCAAATCGGTACTCTTACCGAAACCTTCGCCGCCATTGAAATGGCCAAACGCGCGGGCTATACCGCCGTCATCAGCCACCGTTCGGGCGAAACCGAAGATTCCACCATCGCAGACATTGCCGTGGGCACCAACGCCGGACAAATCAAGACCGGCTCTCTCAGCCGCTCTGACCGTTTGGCCAAATACAACCAGTTATTGCGCATTGAAGAAGATCTCGGTAGCATGGCCTCCTACCCTGGCCGCGCAGCCTTTTACAATCTGCGCCACTGAAACCGACCTGAAGCTGTTCCCATGCGTCGTCCCGTTCCACTCATTTTGCTCAGCTTGCTGGTTGTATTGCAACTGCAGTTGTGGTTTGGTCGTGGCAGCGTTCCCGATGTTTGGCGGCTTCGGCAGCAGTACGAAGCGCAAATCGCGCAAAACAACCAAGCCGAATTAAAGCTGCAACGCATGCGTGCCGAACTGCGCGACTTGCGCGACGGCATGGAGATGGTGGAAGAACGCGCCCGTTCTGAAATCGGCATGGTCAAACCCAACGAACTCTTTGTCCAAATCGCCAAATAGGGCGGCCATGGACATTGTGTTGCTTGGGCTGTCACTGCCCCGTCTGCAACACTTGGCCAGTGCATTAACGCAAGCGCTGGGTTCTGTGGATCAGCCAGCCCAAATACATATCCCCAAGGGGACGCAAGGGTTTGCAGTGCCGCCTGCGCACGCGCGTATTTTGCTTTGCGCCAGTCCCTTGCCCGATGACATCCACTCATCATGGCGTCAACTCTTGATGTCCAAGGGATTGCCCTTCCAAGTCATTCACGGCAGCAGTGAAGAACTGTTGCGTCAATGCTTGCACGCGCTCTTGCCTGCAGAAACCGCCTCAGGCTTGTCCCGTCAAGCCCTGCCTGTGCGCTGGCAAGGCGTGTGCGAAACCTGTAGCGATCCCGACTGTGAGTTGCGGCTTTTCTCTGGCTTATTGCAAAGCCGATGAGCCTGGGGGCTGAAGCGTTTGTTGGGCAAACAACTGGGCCGCATCGACAGCGTCATAGCGGTATTGCTGTCCGCAAAAATCGCAACCCACTTCAATCAAGGGGCGCTCGGACAAGATACTGTTGGCCTCTTCTTGACCCAAACCGCGCAACATATTGCTGACGCGCTCTCGGTTGCATGAGCAGGAAAAGCGCGGCGTTTCATCGGCAGGTGCCGGCTCAAAGCGACGCACGGTTTCTTGCCAAAACAAACGGTGCAACAGTTTGTCAGCAGACAGCGTGAGCAATTCCTCGCTGGTCAGACTTTGCGCAAGTATGGCGATGCGGTTGTAGTCTTCGTTGCGACCAATTTCAGCTTCATCCGCCATGCTTTCTTTCCCCGCTAAATTGGCTGCGCCGTGCATAGGCAGGCGTTGAATCAACAAACCAGCTGCGATCTCGTCATTGGCTGCCAACACCAAACAGGTGTCGAGTTGTTCGCTTTGCAGCATGTAGTGCGCCAACACATCGCTGAAGCGATTCAGGGGTTCGCGGTGGTCGTCATACAAAGGCACCACGCCTTGGTAGGGTTGCTGCCCAGGACGACGCCCCAAGGGGTCCAAGGTGATGGCACAGCGACCCAAATTGCGCTGGTTGGCCATGTCAGCCAGCCCCATGCCTGGTGGCACCTCACCAATGGTTTTGGCGGTAGCGCGAAAACGCATGTCAGACTGCACCTCGACCACCGCCAATTTCAAGGGACCTTCGCCCATCATTTGGAGAACCAAAGCGCCATTGAATTTGATATTGGCTTGCATCAACACTGCCGCAGCCGTCATCTCGCCCAACAAGGCACGTACCGCAGGTGGGTAGGCGCCCGTCTCTGCATTGGCGGCACGTTTGGCCAACACCGTTTGCCAACTGTCGGTCAAGCGAACCAATACCCCCCTCACGGGCAAGCCTTCAAACAAAAACTTGTGCAGTTCACTCATGCGATTTTTTTCAATCCGTTTTGGAAGCGCAAAGCATTGCTTCGGTAGTGCTTGGCACTCATGCGCAAGCCCTCAATTTGTTCAGGGGTGAGTGGGCGCACCACCTTGGCAGGCGTGCCCATGATGAGGCTGCCATCGGGAAATTCTTTGCCCTCGGTCACCACCGAGCCTGCCCCCACCACGCAATGGCGGCCAATGCGTGCGCCATTCAACACCACGGCCGCAATGCCAATCAGACTCTCGTCGCCAATGGTGCAACCATGCAGCATGACTTGGTGACCCACCGTCACGTTCTTACCCACCACCACGGGCAAGCCGTTGTCCGCATGGATCACAGCCAAATCTTGCACATTGCTGCCCTCGCCAATATGGATGGTTTCGGTGTCACCACGCAATACCGCGCCAAACCATACGCTGGTGTTGGCCTCCAAGGTAATGGCACCCATCACATGGGCAGAGTCAGCCACCCATGCGCTGGGATCGATGCGGGGGGTGTGCTCGTCAAGTTGGTAGATTGCCATGGGTAAGCCGTTCGTTAAGGTTTCTACAATTGTAGAGATGGAATTGCGAGAAGCCGCCTATCGGGCATTGTGTGAAACCCAAGCCGCTGAGAAAGTACAGGCGGTGCAACAGCTATGGGCACTTCGCGAGACCTTGGCTTTACACACCCAGCAGCCACTGCAAGACCCCTCTCACCGAGCGCCAGGCAGGCCTGCCAAACCCGAGCTGCGCAACCCGCAGCAGGTACCCCAGCGCTCCGTCCATACCGACACAGGCTTGGCGGCTTTGGTGCATTCGGTTTGCCATATCGAATTCAATGCCATCAATTTGGCACTTGATGCGATTTGGCGCTTTGCGGGCTTGCCGCCTGCGTATTACCAAGACTGGTTGCGCGTAGCCTATGAAGAATCCACCCATTTTGGATTGCTGCAGACCTTGCTTGGCACGATGGGCCATGCGTATGGCGACTTTGCCGCCCACGATGGTTTGTGGTCGATGTGTGAAAAAACCGCTGACGATGTGCTGGCTCGCATGGCCTTGGTGCCACGCACCTTGGAGGCCCGTGGTTTGGATGCCACCCCCTTGATACAAGCGAAGTTGTTGCTGTCGTCGTCTCCCCATGCCACAGCTTTTCAGCCCATTCTTGACACGATTTTGCGTGACGAAGTAGGCCATGTGGCGATTGGCAACCACTGGTTCAGGTACTTATGTGCCGCGCAAGGCCTTGACCCTTTAAGCCATTACCCTGTCTTGGTTCAACGCCATGCAGCACCCCGCTTGAAACCGCCCTTCAACACCTCAGCGCGTTTGCAAGCAGGCTTTACCCCTGACGAGATCGATTGGTTGTTGGCGCAACGGCTGACAGAAGCCACGCCTTCTTGACTTAACCGCGTGGGTGATGCTGGGCGTGTAAAGCTTTCAATCGCTCGCGCGCCACATGGGTGTAAATGGTGGTGGTGGAAATATCGGAATGCCCCAACAGCATTTGCACCGCACGCAGGTCGGCGCCGTGGTTGAGCAAATGGGTGGCAAACGCATGGCGCAAAGTGTGCGGCGACAAAGGCACATGGATGCCAGCCAAAAGCGCATATTTTTTGACCAATTTCCAAAACATCACACGCGACATGGCTGCACCTTGCTGGGTAACAAAGACGGCTGACGATGTCTGTTGCCCAAGCAACACCATGCGTGCTTGGCTTAAGTACTGTTGCAAGCTATCGGCGGCTTCTTCGCCAAAAGGCACCAAGCGCTCTTTGTTACCTTTGCCGGTGATGCGCAACACAGCTTCGCGCATATTCAATGACAACATGGGAAGGCTGACCAACTCGCTGACCCGTAATCCGCTGGCATACAGCAACTCCAACATGGCGCGGTCGCGCAAACCTAAAGCGGTCTCGGTATTGGGCGCACCCAGCAAGGCTTCAACCTGTGATTCACTGAGGGTTTTTGGCAAACGCGGGGCTTGGCGCGCCGTCAGCAGCTTTAAAGTGGGGTCCGTGAGAAGGTGTTTGTCACGCAAAGCCCATTGGTAAAAGCGCCGCAACACTGTCAAACGCCGGTTGGCGGTACTGGCGCGGGTTTGGTCAAAGTGATCGGCAAAATACGCTTGTACGTCGTGTTCGCCTGCTTGCGCAAGTGTCAGTTCTTGCGTCTTCAACCATGCAGCGAAACCCTGCATATCGCGGCGGTAAGCGGCCAAGGTATTGGGCGACAAACCGTCCTCCAGCCACAAGGCATCGATGAAAGCATCCACCAAAGGGTGCTGCTCAGTCGAGCTTGAGTTTTTGGGCATCGACCACCTTTTTGTAAACCTCAAATTCCACCTTTAGCTGTTGGGCAAATTGCTCAGGGGTATTGGCAATCACCTTGGACCCTGTGGCCTCGATGCGTTTGACGACCGCGGGGTCTTGCAACACTTTCAACACCGCGGCGTTGAGCTTTTGCACCAACTCTTTAGGCATGGCTTTGGGGCCATAGATGCCATAAAACGCGGGTCGGTTGACAGGCTCAAGCCCCAGTTCTTTGAAGGTGGGAACACCTGGTAAGTCAGGCAGGCGCTCGGGCGAAGCCACTGCCATGGCGATGAGTCGCTTGTCTTTGATGTGCGGCATGGCAGAGGGCAGGTTGTCAAAAATCACCATCACCTGCCCGCCGACGGTGTCGCGCAAAGCAGGTCCCCCGCCGCTGTAAGGAATGTGAACCACAAAGGTATGGGTCAGGCTTTTGAACAACTCCATTTGCAAATGGCCGATGCCCCCCGTACCCGACGAAGCGTAGTCGTATTGACCGGGTTTGCGGCGCAGTTCAGCCAGCAAGCCGGCAAAGTCTTTGGCCGGAAAAGCAGGGTTGACAGCCAACACATTCGGGGTAGCGGCCATGTTGATGATGGGTGAAAAATCTTTCAATGGGTCATAAGGCACCTTGGGGTTGAGTGCCGGATTGGTGGCTGTGCTCGATGCCGTGGCCAAACCCAATGTGTAACCGTCGGGTGCGGCACGGGCAAGCTCTGCGGCTCCCATCACACCGCCGCCACCCGCTTTGTTGTCTACCACCACGGCTTGCCCCAGCAGTTTGCCCAAGGGTTCAGCCACGATACGCGCCATCAAGTCGGTGGTGCCGCCCGCCGCAAAAGGCACCACCAATCGAATCGGTTTGGTGGGATAGCTTTGTGCCAATGCGTTGCCGATCAAACAGCTCCACACACCAACGAAAAACACACACAGCTTTTTCATACCACCACCGGCTCAGGCTCAAGATGGATACCGAAACGCTCGTACACACTGGTTTGAATGGCTTTCGCCAAGGTCACCACTTCGCCGCCGGTGCATGGCTGGGTCAAACCACCCTTGTTGACAATCACCAAGGCCTGTTTTTCATAGACTGCCGCATTGCCCACCGATTTGCCGCGCCAGCCGCATGCGTCAATCAACCACGCAGCAGCCAATTTGAAGCGACCGTCGGCCAATTGGTAATGCACCAAACGGGGTTCGCGCGCGATGATGTCTTGGCACTGCTCTGGGGTGACCGTGGGATTTTTGAAAAAGCTGCCTGCATTGCCCAAGCTGTTGGGGTCAGGCAACTTGGCGCGGCGGACTTCACACACCCAGTCAAACACCTGCGCTGCGGTGGGCTGGGCAATGCCTTTTTGGGCTTGCTTCTTTTCCAAATCGGCGTAGCTGATGTCGGCTCGCCATTTCTTGGGTAACCGAAAACGCACTTGTGTAATGAGGGCACGACCCAACAACCCCAAGTCACGGCTGTCACTGGCGGCATGTTTGAAGACCGAATCACGGTACCCAAAAGCGCACTGCGCAGCATCAAGCGTGAAATGCTGGCCCGTCTGCAAATCCACCGCGTCCAATGACTCAAAGCGGTCTTGCAACTCCACCCCATAAGCGCCAATATTTTGCACAGGCGAGGCGCCCACAGAGCCGGGGATCATGGCCAGGTTTTCCAGGCCTGGCCAGCCTTGCGCCAGCGTCCAAGCCACAAAGTCGTGCCAATTTTCGCCAGCGGCGGCCTGAATCACCCACGCTTTCTCATCCTCAGACACCAGTTGCTTGCCCATTAACTCCACCTTGATGACGAGTCGCTTGATGTCGCCCGTGATGACAATATTGCTGCCACCACCCAAGACGAAATGCGGCTCGAGGCGCAAGGGGTCGGTGAGCAAGGTTTGGACATCGTCCATGGAGCGCAGGCGCAGCAAACGCTCGGCGCGCGCAGCGATGCCAAAGCTGTTGTGCGGTTGCAAGGGGACGTTGGTCTCGATATTCATGTGAGAATTGTCGCACCGAGAACTTCTGAAGTAATCACCATGCCCTCTTTTGACACTGTTTGCGAAGCCGACCTGGTGGAAGTGAAAAACGCCGTTGACAACACCGCCAAGGAAATCGGCACACGATTTGATTTCAAAGGCACCTCAGCGGCCATCGAACTGAAAGACAAAGACATCACTTTGATCGGTGACAGCGACTTTCAGTTACAGCAAATTGACGACATCTTGCGCAACAAACTCGCCAAGCGCAATGTGGATGTGCGTTTTTTGGACAAAGGCGATGTGCAGAAAATGGGCGGCGACAAGGTGAAACAAGTGGTGAATGTGCGCAATGGCATTGCCAGCGAAGACGCCAAAAAAATTCAACGCATCATCAAAGACAGCAAATTGAAAGTTCAAGCGGCTATCCAAGGCGAATCGGTACGCGTCACAGGGGCCAAGCGCGACGATTTGCAAGCGGCCATGGCCTTGATTCGCAAAGACATCCCTGACCTGCCACTGAGCTTCGATAACTTCCGCGATTGACTTTCGCGATTAATTGGAATCTGACCCCGATTTCTTGCCGCCGATTCGGCTTTCCTCGCCGCGCAGAAGTTTGGCTATGTTGGCTTGGTGACGCCAAATCAACACCGCGCTCATCACGCAGATGGCGAGCAACACGCGGTTATCGACGTACCATGCCACGCGGTGACCTAAAAAATAATAGGCAGGTGCAAAGACCGCACTGGCCAAAGCCGCCAGCGATGAAAACCGGGTGAAATAGGCCACGATCAACCAGGTGGCGACGGTGGCCAAACCCAACAACGGCTCAACCCCTATCAGCACGCCTGCCGCAGTGGCAACACCTTTGCCGCCTTGGAAGCGGAAAAACACGGGCCAGACATGGCCTAGGAAGGCCGCCAAGGCCACCATGGCAAGGGTGCCTGCGCCCAAACCATACGGGGCACCTTGGGAGACCACCAACCACACAGGCAACCAGCCTTTGACGCCATCGAGCAGCAAGGTGAGCGCAGCAGCCAGTTTGTTGCCCGAGCGCAGCACATTGGTGGCACCTGGGTTGTTGCTGCCATAGGTTCGCGGGTCGGCCAAACCCATGAGGCGGCTCACCACCACGGCAAACGACAAGGAACCCATCAAGTAAGCAGCAAGAGCGGCAGCAAAGGGGTAAAGCAGAGCCGGGTCAATCTCCAACATATCAGAAGGCCAAGTCCCGCATTTCCCAACGAATCGCATCGATGGCGCTTAACACTTCAGGCGACAAAGTGGTGCCCCAAGCGTCCAAATCTTCATCGAGTTGCGCCACCGAGGTCACACCAATGATGGTGCTGGCCACGCGCCATTGGGTGTAGCAAAACGCCAGAGCCATTTGCGTCGGCGTCATGCCGTGATCGCGCGCGAGTTGGTTGTAGCGTTTGGCACAGGCCAAAGCTTCGGGGCGCGACCAGCGTTGCTTGCGCACGCTCTCGTATTTGGTGATGCGCCCTTCCTTAGGCGCACCCTCGCCCAAAAAGCCCGATAAATCGTATTTGCCTGTCAGCAAACCAAAGCCCAGCGGTGAATAAGCCAGCAAAGACACATCCAAGCGGTGCATGGTTTCGTCTAAGCCGTTTTCCAAAAAACGGTTGACCAAGCAATAGGCGTTTTGCACGCTGGCGATGCGGGGCAAATGGTGCTGCTCGGCCAAGCGCACAAATTCATGCACGCCATAAGGGGTTTCATTGGATAAGCCGATGTAGCGCACCTTGCCTTGCTGAATCAGCTTGGCCAAAGTTTCAAGTTGCACATGGATGGAGGTGGACGTGTTTTCCTTGGCGGGGTCGTAATACAAAGCCCCAAACATGGGAACGTGACGCTCGGGCCAATGGATTTGGTAGAGGTCGATTACATCGGTTTTCAAGCGCTTCAAACTGGCTTCACACGAGGCCACGATGTCTGCCGCTGTCATGCCTTCGCCCGAACGAACCCAAGGCATGCCGCGTGAAGGTCCCGCCACCTTGGAAGCCAAGACAATTTTTTGGCGCATGCCGGGGCGCTTGGCCAGCCAGTTGCCGATATAGGTTTCGGTTTTGCCAAACGACTCGGCGGTGGGTGGTACCGCGTAAATCTCGGCGGTGTCGAAGAAATTCACGCCCCGCGCGATGCTGTGGTCCATGATGGTGTGGCTGGTGGCTTCGTCCACCTGCTGGCCAAACGTCATGGTGCCCAGACAAATGGGGGTGACGTGCAAATCGCTTTGACCCAAGCGAACGGGGGTGAGGTTCAGTGTGTTCATGGCTTGAAGTTTAAGTGTTTGGCAAACCGGGCTTCTTCCTGCAACCTCAGCACCCGCCTTTGCACCTTGCCCGTGGTGGTCATGGGCAAGGCCTCGATGAATTCAATCTCCTTGGGGTATTCATAAGGCGCCAGCAGGCCGCGCACATGGTGTTGCAGGTCTATCACCAAGGTGTCTGAAGGCGCAAAACCAGAGGCGAGCACCACATAGGCTTTCACCACGTTGCCGCGCTCGGCGTCGGGCTTGGGCACGACGGCGGCATTGGCCACTGCCGGGTGTTTCACCAGACAGTTTTCAATTTCGCTGGGGCCGATGCGGTAGCCCGCTGCTTTGAACACATCGTCGGCGCGGCCTTGGTACCAAAGGTAGCCGTCGGCGTCGCGCGTGGCCAGGTCGCCGGTGCGGCACCAATCGCCCGTGTATTTTTGGGCTGTGGCGTCGGGCTGGTTCCAGTAACCCAAAAAGAAGATGGGGTCCGGGTCGCCGTGCAGGTCCATGCGATGCAAGGCCACGTCACCGGGCACGCCTACTGGGCACTCCAAGCCGTCCTCGTCAATCACCGCCACGCGGTGGCCAGGGTAGGCGCGGCCCATGCTGCCAGGCTTGGCGGGCCAGCCCACGGCGCCAGCCGTGTCGCCGTTCATGGCGCAGTTGCCCACGATGTAGTTCACCTCGGTTTGGCCAAACATCTCGTTGACCGTCACCCCCAGTTCATGCTGGCAGTAGTGAAACACCGCGTCACCCACCGCCTCACCTGCGCTCATGATGGCTTGCAAGTCCAGCTGAAACTGGGCACTGGGCTGGGGGTAGGCTTTCATCATGGCTTTCAGGGCCGTGGGAAACAAAAACGTGTGGGTCACACGGTGTTGCTGCATGAGGCCAAAGGCCAAGTCTGCTGAAAACCGCCCAGACCAAGCCACGATGGGCCGCCCAAAGTACAGGCTGGGCAACAAGGCGTCCATCAGGCCGCCGGTCCAGGTCCAGTCGGCGGGGGACCACATCACCGCATGGCTGCCCAAAGGCAAGTCGCCCTCCTTCACCGGCGCTTGCGAAGTGGGCGCGAAGCCAAACCAGTTTTGACTGCATACGAAACCGGTGAGGTTGCCAATCAGCGCGCGGTGCGGAATGAGTGCGCCTTTGGGTGGCCCGGTGGTGCCGCTGGTGTAGATGAGCACGGCGGGGTCGCAGGCCAAGCTTGGCGCCATGGGCCATGCGGCATGGCTGCTGTCCAAAGCGAGGTCATCCATGTTCAACAGGGTTTGCAATGCGGGACATTCGCTTTGCAAAGCTGCCACGGTGGGGGCTGAGACCTGGTCCACCAGGGCCAAGACCGCTTGCGCGTCTTGCAACCTGAAGGCCAAGGCCTCGGGGCCAAACAGTTGCGACAGCGGCATGACCACCGCACCCATTTGCCACAGCGCCATGTAGGCCACCACGGTTTCAAAACGCTGGGGCAAGACCACGGCCACGCGGTCACCGGGTTGCACGCCCAAGGCTTTCAAGTGGTGGCTCAGTGCATTGGCAGCAGCTTGCAGTTGGGCAAACGTGTGCTGCTCGGGGGGCGCGTCTGTTCGGTGGGTGATGACGGCAGTCAGGTGGCCATGTTGGTGCGCAGCCCAGCGTGTTGAACACACCTGCGCGATGTTGAAGTGCGCAGGCACATGCCAGCGAAATTGCGCCAGCATGGCGGCGTGGTGATCCAAGTGCATGCGAGACGTCCTTATGATCCACAGAATGTACCAAGTCCAACGCCCTGCCCGTACCTCCTTTGTCCCCCTGCGCCACTTGCAATACCACGTGCGTGAATGGGGCACGCCGCGCCCCGATGTGTTGCCGCTTTTCATGGTGCATGGCTGGATGGACGTGGGGGCCTCGTTTCAATTTGTCATTGATGCGCTTGCTCAGGACCGCCACATCATTGCCCCCGATTGGCGTGGCTATGGCCTGACCCATCCTGGCGAGGTGGACAACTTTTGGTTCCCCGACTATTTGGCCGACTTGGATGCGCTCATCGATCACTTTCAGCCCGAGGGTGAGATAGACCTCTTGGGCCACAGCATGGGCGGCAATGTGGTCATGCAGTACGCAGGCATTCGCCCCACCCGCATTCGCCGCCTCATCAACCTGGAAGGCTTTGGTTTGGCCGCCACCCAGCCCGAGCAAGCCCCCACGCGCTACGCCCAGTGGATGGACGAGATGAAAGCGCTGCGCTTGGGCGAAAAGTCCTTGCGCAGCTACCCCAGCGCCAGCGCTGTGGCCCAGCGATTGATGAAAACCAACCCTCGATTGCAAGCTGACAAAGCCGAGTGGCTGGCCCAACACTGGGCCAAACCCAACGCCCAAGGGGAATGGGAGATTTTGGGCCATGCGGCGCACAAAGTGACCAATGCCAACTTGTTCAAGGTGGAAGAAATATTGGCCATGTACCAGCGCATCACGGCATCCGTGTTGAATGTGGAGGCCAGCGAGAACAGCCTGGACACCTGGTGGAAGGGCCGATTCAAACTGGCCGAGTACCACGAGCGCATTCAACATGTGAAGCAGTTGCAGACCGTGGTCATCCAGGACGCGGGCCACATGATGCACCACGATCAACCCGCCGTTTTGGCCCAGCACATTGAAGCGTTTTTGAACCAACCATGAAACAGGTGGATGTGCTGATCATCGGCGCAGGTGCGGCCGGTTTGTTTTGCGCTGGGGTGGCCGCGCAACAGGGTTTGCAAGTGCTGCTGCTGGACCACAGCCCCAAGGTGGCCGAAAAAATCCGCATCTCGGGGGGCGGCCGTGCCAATTTCACCAACCAAGACATCGACCCGCGCGCACCGCACAAGCATTTTTTGGGCGAGAACCCGCAGTTCGCCCGAAGCGCCCTGAGCCGCTACACCGCTGCCGATTTCACCGCGTTGATGCAAAAACACGGCATCGCATTTCATGAAAAACACAAAGGGCAGTTGTTTTGCGATCGCAGCGCCCAAGACCTGATCGACATGCTGCTGCGCGAATGCGAGGCGGGTGCGCTGGGTGGGGCGGTCACACGCTGGCAGCCTGCCGGCTTGAAAATCTTGCAATATTCAAGCGGCGCTGCCCATGCCTACACCGCGCAGACCAGCCAAGGCGAGGTGCAAGCCCGCGCAGTGGTGGTGGCCACGGGCGGCTTGTCCATCCCCAAAATTGGCGCGACCGATCTGGGCTTCAAACTGGCCCAGCAATTCGGTCTCCAGGTGGTCACGCCCCGCCCCGCCTTGGTGCCACTCACCTTCAACCCCACTGATTGGCTGCCCTTTGCAGCGCTGGCTGGTTTGTCCCTGCCCGTGGACATCAGCACAGGTGCGGGCAAGCAGCGCCCCCTTTTCGAGGAAGATTTGCTCTTCACCCACCGTGGTTTGTCCGGGCCTGCCGTGCTGCAAATCTCCAGCTACTGGCAGCCTGGGACGTCCATTTCGCTGAATTTGGCCCCTCAGGTGGCCCTGTCGCAGGCCCTGTTGGAAGCCAAACAAAGCTCGAAAAAGCAAGTCGCGAACGCCCTGACGGCTTGGTTGCCAGCGCGTTTGGCCGACACCTGGGTGAGCCGAGACAGCGCTTGGCAACGCAGTTTGCCCGACACCCCAGACAAAGCTTTGCAGTCCTTGTCCACGGCTTTGAGCCAGTGGACGCTCACGCCTTCTGGGACTGAGGGCTATGCCAAAGCCGAGGTCACCGCAGGCGGCGTGGCCACTGCAGAGCTGTCCCAGCAAACCATGGAGTCTCGCCAGCCAGGGCTTTATTTCATTGGCGAAGTAGTCGACATCACGGGCTGGTTGGGGGGTTACAACTTCCAATGGGCCTGGTCCAGCGCACATGCCTGCGCCAAAGCCTTGGCGCAGCAGCTTAAACCGCTATAATGTCAGGCTTGATTACGGCCACCTCCCGACAGCCACAACCCGTTGGGAACCACCGCCGCCATGGTTTTGAAGTCCGATCTTCTTCTTTTCCAAGGTGTGCACATTTTGAAAATTGTTGTCAATGACCACCATCCGTGTAAAAGAAAACGAACCCTTTGACGTTGCATTACGTCGTTTCAAGCGCACCATCGAAAAATTGGGCTTGCTCACCGACTTGCGTGCGCGCGAGTTCTATGAAAAGCCCACCGCAGAGCGCAAGCGCAAAAAAGCCGCTGCCGTCAAACGCCACTACAAGCGCGTTCGCAGCATGCAGTTGCCCAAGAAACTGTACTGATCTCGGTCTGCCTTTGCGCACGACCTGGCTCGCCGGCTGTGACCGTGCGGGCCTTTTTTTCGTCTGAATCCATAGGAAGCCGTCATGAGCCTCAAAGCCCAAATCACTGAAGACATGAAAACCGCCATGCGGGCCAAAGACAGCGCACGTTTGGGCACGATTCGCCTGCTGCAAGCGGCCATGAAACAAAAAGAAGTGGATGAGCGCATCGAACTTGACGATGTCGCCGTCATCGCCATCGTGGACAAACTTATCAAGCAACGCAAAGATTCAGTGGCTGCCTACCAAACCGCGCAACGCCAAGACTTGGCAGACATTGAATTGGCGGAAATGGCCGTGCTTGAGGTGTATTTGCCCCAACGCCTCAGCGCAGACGACATCAAGGCCGAAGTGGCAGCCATCGTGGCCGAGTTGGGCGCTGCAGGACCTGGCGACATGGGCAAGGTCATGGCGGCTGTGAAAACCCGCTTGGCTGGCAAAGCCGACATGGGTTTGGTCAGTGCGGCTGTGAAAGCCGCGCTGGCTGGCTAAGGGCGGCGCCCTCTCAACACCACTGGCCGTAACGAGCGACTTCCCAATCGGTGACGGCGGTTTGCCATGCTTGCCATTCTTCTTGCTTGACCTGTGCATAGACCTCGCTGAAGCGGCTGCCCATGGCCTCGCGCAAGGCTTGGTCTTGCGCAAAAGCCTCTAAGGCTTGGCCCAGATCGGGGGGCAATCGGCGCAGTGCGTGTTGCTGTTGCTGCGCCAATGGCATGGCATAGAGGTCTTCATCCATGGGTGGCGGGGGGCTCATCTGCTGGGCCACACCCAACATGCCCGCGCTCAGCGTGGCCGCCAAGGCGGCATAGACATTGGCGCTGGGATCAGGCAAACGCCATTCAATCCGACCAGCCACGGTGCGCACCAAGGCGGTCCGGTTGTTGTCCCCCCAAGCCATCAAGTTGGGCGACCACGTGGTTCCCGATTGAGAAGTAGACGCGGCCAAGCGTTTGTAGCTGTTGACGCTGGGTGCACAGACCGCAGCCAAAGCGGGGGCATGGTGCAACAAACCTGCGACAAATTGTTTGCCAAGTGTGGACAAACCATGGGGGTCAGTGGGATCCGCAAACACGGCACGACCCTGCTCGTCGGTGATGGACAAATGAAAGTGCAAACCGCTGCCAGGTGCATGGGCAAAGGGTTTGGGCATGGATGAATACACCATGCCATGCTGCGCCGTGACCGCTTGGGCCGTCATTTTGAACAACATATACCTGTCAGCAGCGGCCAGCATCTCGTCAAAGCCGTAGTTGACTTCCCACTGACCATTGGCGTCTTCATGGTCGATCTGCAACAGTTTGAAATCCAAGGCTTGAAGCTGCGCACGCAGACTCTCTAGCCATGCCCCCTGACGCTGCATGACCGCGACATCGTAGGAGGGTTTGCTTTGCCGATCATCTTTGTCCGCAGGTTGTAGCCCTTGGGAGGTGTCTGATTGAAAAACAAAAAATTCAGGCTCGATACCCACCCACGCGGTCCATTGGCGAGACTTCCTTATGCCCTCGGTCACGCTGGACAACATTTGACGCGAGCATGTCGCCAAGGCTTGCTTGTTGGCATAGCCGTTGCAAACGGCCCTGGCCACCCCTGGCCACCAAGCTAAGGCTTGCAAACTTTCAGGAACGATGCGCCCAAGGTATTCCGAACGTGGCCCGGTGCGTGGCAAACCCGTCCCCCAAATGGATGGGCCAGAAAAACCCGCGCCTTCATCGATGAGCGACTGCACATGGGCCAAGGGCACCAACTTTCCTCGGGCGCTGCCAAGGATGTCGGTAAATTGTGCAAATACCGAATGCACACCTTGTGCCTGAAGTTGTCGCAATCGTTCTTCCAGAGAAAAGTTTGCCTTGGTCATGGTCAGCCCGTCCGTTGAGGGGGACATTTTGCCTTTGAATCCGAGGCGGGTTTTCCTGCCTAAAATCCCCTCTTCGCCGTACCTTTACACCCGCCCCTGGCGTCAACCTGCCTAAGCCATTCCGTGACCGCCCCCTCCTCCTATTTGCGTATCGATCACATCACCAAACGCTTTGGTGACACCTTGGCTGTCAACGATGTCAGCTTGGACATTGCACGTGGGGAAATCTTTGCCCTGCTGGGTTCCTCGGGTTGTGGCAAATCCACCTTGCTGCGCGTGCTCTCTGGTTTTGAGACCCCCAGCCTTGGTCGCGTTTGGCTCGATGGCAAAGACGTCACCGACCTGCCCCCCTATGAACGACCCATGAACATGATGTTCCAGTCCTACGCGCTGTTTCCGCACATGAACGTGTGGGACAACGTGGCATTTGGACTTCGTCGCGACGGCGTAGCCAAAGACGAACTGCAACACCGCGTCGAAGAGATGCTGCTACTGGTGCAATTGCAAAAATTTGCCAAACGCAGCCCCCACCAACTCTCTGGCGGGCAGCAACAGCGGGTTGCCTTGGCCAGAAGCTTGGCCAAACGCCCGCAATTGTTGATGCTGGATGAACCTTTGGGCGCGCTCGACAAGAAACTGCGGGAACAAACCCAGGTGGAGTTGGTCAACATCATCAAGCAAGTCGGGGTGACTTGCGTCATGGTCACGCATGACCAAGACGAGGCCATGACCATGGCCGACCGCATCGCCGTCATGAGCGAAGGCCGCTTCTTGCAAGTGGGCACGCCCAACGAGGTCTATGAATACCCGAACTGCCGCTTTGTGGCCGACTTTGTGGGCAATGTCAATTTGTTTGATGGCGAAATCACCGAATGCGCACCCGACCATGTGGTGGTGCGCAGCGCCAGTGGTGACTTCCTGGTGGGTCATGGCATCAGCGCTGGCGTGGGCATGAAAGCCTGTGTGGCCTTGCGCCCTGAGAAAGTGGCATTGAGCCTGGATGACCCGAAAAAGACACACAACGCCATGGCCTGCGTGCTGGAAGATTGGTCTTACTTTGGCAGCCACACCAGCTACAGCCTGCGCGTCGAAGGCAACCAACGGTTGAAAGTATCGGTAACCAACACCGACCGCGAGCAAGACCATGAAAACCTCAAAGAAGGCCAACGCTTGTGGGCCCATTGGGAAGACAACGCCATGGTTGTCTTGACCGCATAAAGCGGTTTTATGCGCCCGCGACCTTCATGCGGTTGATCAGTACCGAGCCCACCGTCTTGCCGCCATAGGTATAGGCATCGCTTCCCACCGCCTCAATGCCCAGCAACATGTCTTTCATGTTGCCCGCAATGGTGATTTCTTGCACGGGATAGGCAATCTGGCCGTTTTCCACCCAAAAGCCGCTGGCACCGCGCGAGTAATCGCCCGTGACGTAGTTGATGCCTTGGCCCATGAGTTCAATGACGAACAAACCCGTACCCAGCTTGCGCAACATCGCTTCAAGGGTGTCGCCAGGGCGGGTTTGGCTGGACGACATCACCAGGTTGTGTGAACCGCCAGCGTTGCCTGTGGTTTGCATGCCCAGTTTGCGGCCCGAGTAACTGGAGAGGAAATAACCCTGCACTTCGCCGTTGCGCAAAACCTGCCTTGGCTGCACACGCACGCCTTCTTCATCAAACGGTGAACTGCCTTTGCCGCGCATGACAAACGGGTCTTCTGAGACTTGCAAGTGCTGGGCCGTGACTTGTTTGCCCAAGGAGTCCATCAGAAAACTGCTTTGTCGGTAAAGCGCGCCACCGCTTAATGCATGGACCAGTCCGCCAAGCAAACCGGCGGCCAAGGGAGACTCGAACAACACCGGACAACTGGTGGTGGCCAGTTTGCGCGAATGCAAGCGACTGAGCGCACGCTCGGCGGCATAGCGACCCACGGCCTCGGGTGCGGCCAACTCGCTGGGGTGGCGCATCGAGCTGTACCAGTGATCGCGTTGCATGTCATCACCTTTGCCGGCAATAGGGGCCACCGACAAACTGTGCCGCGAGCTGGCATAGCCACCCCGAAACCCATGCGTGTGGGCACTGAAGAAATGGCTTTGTTGCGCCGAGACGCTGGCCCCTTCGCTGTTGGTGATTTGCTTGTCGGTCGCCATGGCCGCGGCTTCACAACGCAGCGCCAGCTCAGTGGCCCCTTCGCTGTCAATCGCCCAAGGATGGAACAAATCCAAGTCGCGGTGCGATTGCGCGATCAAGCCTTCGTCGGGCAAAGCGGCAAACGGGTCTTCGGCGGTGAAACGGGCAATGTCAAACGCTGCTTGCACAGTGCGCTCAATCGCCGCTTGTGAAAAATCGGACGTGCTGGCGTTGCCGCGGCGTTGCCCCACATACACCGTGATGCCCAAGGATTTGTCACGGTTGCGTTCGACGTTTTCCAGTTCGCCCTTGCGAACCGATACGCTCAATCCGCAGCCTTCCGAGGCTTCCGCGGCGGCGTTGGTTGCACCAAGACGCTTGGCGTGGGCAATGGCACTGTCGACCAAATGTTCAAACTGGGCTCGGCTGTGGCTAAAACCAGAAAGCACCGAGGCGGCTGAGGAAGAGGAAGGAGAAGATGGGTTCATATCGGCGGCTATGATACTTGGCAGAGGAAGTCTTCATGTCGCGCAAGCCCACCAAAGGTTATTACGTTAAAGGTCATTTTGTTGCCGAGGGCAGCGAGTTGGACTTGGCCCTCAAACGCGAAGTCAAAGGCGACGACCTGATCAGCAAAACCGACCTCAAGCGCGAAAGCAATGAACTGCAAAAACTCGGCGAAGACCTGTTGGACTTGCGTTCGGACCTGATGCAGCAACTGCTCACCCAAGGCCATTTGCCCGACTTGCTGCATGAAGCCGTGCTTGCCGCCAAAAAAATCACCGACTTTGAGGGTAAGCGTCGCCAGATGCAGTACGTGGGAAAACTCATGCGCAAGCTCGACAGTGCGCAAGTACAAGCCATGCGCGATGCCTTGGATGTGCAGCACAACGGCAGTGCCGAAGAGACACAGTTGCTGCACCTGGCCGAGGCATGGCGTACGCGCTTGTTGCAAGATGACAGCGCCATGGAAGCCTGGCAGGGCAGCTACCCAGGCACCGACAGCCAACAATTACGCGCCTTGGTGCGCCAAGCGCGCAAAGACGGTTTGCCAGACAAAACGGCGCTGTCCCAAGGTCTGCATCCTCGCCAAGGACGCGCTTACAGAGATATTTTCCAAATCCTGCGACAGCATCTGCTGCAGTCGCTGCAAGCTCAAGAAGAGCGTGTGTATGACCCCCGTTAACGCTTTAGACCCCGTACGCATCGGCATTGTTTCCATCAGCGACCGTGCCTCTGGTGGCGTGTACGAAGACAAAGGCCTGCCAGCCTTGCAAGAATGGCTGGGCAAAGCCCTGCGCAATCCATTGCATTTTGAGCCCCGCCTGATCCCTGATGAGCAAAACCTCATCAGCCAAACCTTGATCGAATTGGTCGACGCAGGTTGCGCCTTGGTTCTGACCACGGGCGGCACAGGCCCCTCCCTGCGTGACGTGACACCTGAAGCGACCTTGGCTGTGGCTGACAAAGAAATGCCTGGCTTTGGCGAGCAAATGCGGCAAATCAGCCTGCACTTTGTGCCCACAGCCATTTTGTCCAGACAAGTCGCGGTGATTCGGGCTCAATCGCTGATCATCAATTTGCCGGGTCAACCCAAGTCCATCACCGAGACCTTAGGCGGCTTGAAAAATGCGCAAGCTGAGGTCTTGGTCAACGGCATTTTTGCGGCCGTGCCTTACTGTATAGACCTGATAGGTGGGCCTTATTTGCAAACAGATGACGAGGTGTGCAAGGCCTTTAGACCAAAGTCAGCGCTCAAACCCGCGCCCTGAGCGCATTTATTTTTCTATTTGTTTGAGTCCGTTGGTGTGTATGTCAAAGAACATGTCTTTGAAAAACAAACGAAACGGCTCTACCTTGGGAGCCAAAACCTTCCTGATGCCCTTTTTGGGTTGCTCGGCGGCTTCAAGCGCGGCAATGGGCGAAAACTTCAGGGTCATGAAAATATAGTGTTCAATCGACTTTAAAAACAAGACAAAGTTGGGCACATTCAATTGGGCGGGCTCTTCACAAATGAATCGCCAATGCTCGTAATGCTCATTGGGTGGCGTCAATTGCAAGTCAAAGACAAAATTGTTCACAATCAAGCCGTATTGCTCCACGCTGAAGGACAGTTTGCCAATCAAGGTATCGGGTTGATACCGCGCCAGCATCAGATAGTGGGGGTGGAGTTTGATGAAGTGAGACATATCTGTAAATATCGACCAATCTAGCGAGATCTTGATTTGCGTGTTAAATATCTGATCAATCGATCAGTTTGTTGAGTTTTTCAATTTCTATGTGGGCATGTGTTGCCGCTTCTTGGGGCACGCAATCTTCAGACCCAGGTGCGACAGCGGCCAACTTCGCCAACGCTTGCCACAACAAGGCAATTTGCTTGTCCTGCTCGATGGTGTAGTCGATGAGTCCACGCAAGGCCTGGCTGACAGGATCGTCGTCTTGGGTGATGCCATAGGCGCTGAAGGCGGGCTTGGGCTTGGCCACATCTGCACTTTCGCCAGACTGGCTTTGGATGATGCGTGCGGGAATGCCCACCGCCGTGGCCCCCGCAGGCACAGGTTTGATGACCACCGCGTTGCTGCCAATCTTGGCGCCGTCGCCCACGGTGAAGCCGCCCAGTACTTTCGCGCCTGCGCTCACCACCACATCCTTGCCCAGCGTGGGGTGGCGTTTCGTGCCTTTGTAAAGCGAGGTGCCGCCCAAGGTCACGCCTTGGTAGATGGTGCAGCCGTCGCCAATTTCTGCGGTTTCGCCCACCACCACGCCCATGGCATGGTCGAAAAACACACGCTCACCAATGACCGCGGCAGGGTGGATTTCAATGCCGGTGAAAAACCGCGATAAATGAGAAATGAAGCGTCCCAGCCAGTGCAAACCTGCGTTCCAACAGGCATGGGCCATGCGGTGCATCAACAGGGCGTGCAAGCCGGGGTAACAGGTGAGCACCTCGAGCCAACCGCGGGCAGCGGGGTCGCGGTCGAGGATGGTTTGCGCATCGGCGCGTATTCTTGAAAACATGGCAAGAGTCTAACTTTTTCCCTTGCTCGACTGGCTCATCGCCTTGGCAATGCCACGCAAGATATGCACCTCTTCCTCGCTCAAGTTGGCACGGTTGAACAACTGGTTCAGGCGCGGCATGAGCTTTTTGGGGGCTTGGGGGTCCAAAAAACCCACATCGACCAGTGACTGCTCCCAGTGTTGCAACATGCCAGCCACCTGCGCGGCATCGGCATGACGAGGCCTTGCAGTGGCCTCTTGCACCGCATAGCCGCCCAAGGCCAAGCGCCATTCATACGCCAGCACCTGCACCGCGCTGGCCAGGTTCAGCGAACCAAATGTGGGGTCGGTGGGGATGCTCAGGGCCACATGGCAACGGTACACGTCTTCGTTTTTCATGCCAAAGCGCTCGGAGCCGAACAAAAACGCCATGCCGCCCTCGCCAATGGGCGCAGGCAGCGTGGCGAAATGTTCGCGGGGTGAACGGGTGGGAGGACCAAAGTCACGCGGCGTCATGGCGGTGGCGCACAGGTGGGTCATGCCGTCCAAGGCCTCGTCCAAGGTGGCCACGATGCGGGCTTTTTCCAGCACATTCAAGGCCCCACTGGCGCGTTGGATGGTTTCTTCACGCCTCAACACATTGGCCCAGCGCGGGGCCACCAAGACCAGGTCGTCAAAGCCCATCACCCGCATGGCTCGCGCGGTGGCACCGACGTTGCCGGCGTGGCTGGTTTCGATCAGGATGAAGCGGGTGTGCATGGGTCTAAAATGCGTCATTGTCGCCGCCCGCCTTGCAGGGGGCGTTTTTTATTTGCCACGCATTCTCAGGCGTGTGCTTTTCAGGCCGTCGCCGACCCACCCATGACCGTTGCTTCCTCTTCTTCTATCCATCCCATGCTCAACGTGGCCATCAAGGCTGCACGTGCTGCGGGCGTCATCATCAACCGGGCTGCGCTGGACGTGGAGTCGGTGCGGGTCTCGCAAAAAATGGCCAACGACTTCGTGACCGAAGTTGACCATGCCAGCGAAAACATCATCATTGACACCTTGCTCACCGCCTACCCCGACCACGGCATCTTGGCCGAAGAATCGGGCCAAACGCGTGGCAACCCCAACGCCGAAAACATTTGGATCATCGACCCGTTGGACGGCACCACCAACTTCATCCACGGTTTCCCTTTTTACTGCGTGAGCATTGCCCTGCAAAGCCGTGGCAAGCTCGAACAAGCCGTGGTGTTCGACCCCACCCGCAACGACTTGTTCACCTCCACCCGAGGACGTGGCGCTTTCTTGAACGACCGCCGCCTGCGGGTGAGCAAGCGCACCCGCTTGGAAGATTGCTTGGTCAGCACGGGTTTTCCGTTTCGCCCTGATGACGACTTCACCGCCTACCTGCAAGTCATGGCCGATGTGATGAAACGCACGGCGGGTTTGCGTCGCCCAGGTGCAGCAGCACTGGACTTGGCCTATGTGGCTGCAGGCTTTAGCGATGGTTTTTTTGAAATTGGCTTGCAACCCTGGGACATGGCCGCTGGCAGCTTGCTGATCACCGAGGCTGGTGGTTTGGTGGGCAACTTCACAGGCGACGCCGACTACCTGCACCAGCGCGAATGCATGGCCGCCAACCCCAAGGTGTATGCCCAACTCGTTGGTTTGCTACAGCAGTACTCCAAGTTTGCTGGCGTGGAAGACAAAACCAAGGCCAGCAAGCTGATTGGGCAGTTGCGCAAAGACCTGCACGACAAGGCGTGATTGCTGGGGACCGTTGAGTGAGGTTTTTCAGCGGTAGGTTAAAGACACCGTGACAACACCTTTGACATTGCCAGCAACAGGGTTGCCAGCTGAGATGTATCGGGCAAAAAAAGTGTTTGAGATCGTGCCGCCCGATACAGGCACTGAGTTGGACAAAGTATCCCCAATGGCCAATGGATGTTGATTGGCATCCAAGATTTGAACATACACATTGGATGCTGGAGAAGTCTGCGCAGTGTTGTCTATCGCATTGGTAAACCCGATGGCGGCTTGGTAAGCGAAGCTTGAAACAACATTGTAGGAAGCGGTGTTGGGGTCGCAAGTCATCTGCAAATTGAATGGCGTCAACCCAGCAGTGTCGTTGGCATTGCGAAGGGTACCCACATTGCTGCTTGGAAGAGTGACATTCACGGATTGTGATGAAACCAAGCATGTGGCATTGACGAGGGTCACATTTTTGTCGTAGTTGGTCGTCAAATTGTTGTAAACCAATCCGTATGTGTACATGTATTCATTGTGAAACATAGGATACAGACCAAGATAGTAGCCTTGAGGAACAAAGCCCGTTCCAATGACAAGCGGTGTTTGAAATCCTGTATCTATCCCATTAAAACCGAAGCTAACGGCTGTGCCGTCAAAGTAGATTTGGCTGTTGGTCAGCGTGATTTCAAAATCACAAACTGAATTGCCCGGAATGTCGAAATACACATCCCACACGGCTGGGATGGTTGAATTGGTTTTGGAGCGTTGGTATGTGCATGTGCCGTTCAACACGCGCGCTGTAGGCGGTGTGGGTGATTGGATCTTCAGACCGTTCACCCCAGAAATGGCTGCTGGCGTGGTGGACCCCACTTGCAAACCAAACGTCGGGTTATTGGTGTAGGTCGTTGAGACTCTATTTTTACAGCCCCTCATCGTCCAAGTCCAGGTGCCAGTCCACCACACCGTTCCTGCTGCCCTGGTTTTCTTGCTCAAGTACCTTGGGAAATTCGATGAAATTTGAAGATTTTGAGATGTACAAGGATCACCCGTCTGTTGTGCACTTGCAGACATCGAAAGCATCAACCCCAGCAATGAAACTGCCACGGCCCATTTGAATGGACTCAATATTAAATACATCAATACTGCCTTTTGAAATAAATGAATACAATTTATTACAAATTTCATTGTACTTTGATGAATTCATAAAAGATACTCATTTTTATTCATTTTTGTTGATTCATCAAAAATTCAATGAATGCTGCTCCACATGAGCCACAACTGGGTGAATGAATAGCCTGCGCACTTGAATTGCAAGGCGGGATAATGGGTGTTGTGACCCATGTCAGTGCTAAGTACAGAAACATCCATCCGACCAGATGAATAAAACAGACCTCTCAGGTCACACTCCCATGATTGCCCAGTACCTGGGCCTCAAAGCGGACTTCCCCCACACCTTGCTTTTCTACCGCATGGGGGATTTTTACGAGCTGTTTTTTGAAGATGCCGAGAAAGCCGCCCGTCTGATGGACATCACGCTCACGCAACGCGGCCAGTCCGCGGGCAAGCCGGTGGTGATGGCGGGCGTGCCCTTTCACTCGGTGGACAACTACCTGGCCAAACTCATCAAGCTGGGTGAGTCGGTGGCCATCTGCGAGCAAGTGGGCGAAGTGGGTGGCAAAGGCCCCGTGGAGCGCAAGGTGGTGCGGGTGGTGACACCTGGCACCTTAACCGACGCCGAACTCCTGAACGACAAAACCGAGGCCTATGTGCTGGCCGTTCACGCCAGCGAGCGCGCAGGCAAAGCGCAAGGCTGCGGCTTGGCCTGGCTGAGCGTGACCGAGGGCGAACTGCGCTTGGCCGAATGTGCCTCGGACGAATTGCCCGCCTGGATTGCCCGCATTGCCCCGAGCGAAGTGATTGTCAGCAGCGACTTCCCCAAGCACCTGCAGCCCTTGCTGGCCAGCACCACGGTGAAAAGCGAACGCCCCGCATGGGCGTTTGACAGCGCCTTGGGCCAACGCAAGCTGCTTGCCCAGTTGCACGCCGCCAGCCTGACGGCATGGCAAGCCCAAGACCTCACGCAAGCGCACGCGGCCGCATCGGCCTTGCTGGACTATGCCGAACACACCCAAGGCCGCAGCCTCTCGCATGTGCAACAGGTGCGGGTGGAACGCAACGAAGAACGCATCGACCTGCCTGCCACCAGCCGGCGCAACTTGGAGCTGACGCAAACCCTCAAAGGCGAGGACAGCCCTACCTTGTTGTCTTTGCTGGACACTTGCATGACCGGCATGGGCAGTCGCCAGCTCAAACGCTGGCTGCTGGAGCCACCTCGCGAGCGCAGCGTGGCGCAACAGCGCTTGGACGCCATCGCGGCCTTGCAGGGTGAGCACGGTGCAGGTGTGTGGCGCGAATTGCGCGTGGCGCTCAAAGGTTTGGGCGATGTGCAGCGCATCGGCGCGCGCATCGCCTTGCGCCAAGTGCGACCGCGTGAACTGGTGGCGCTGGGTGCGGCGCTGCGTCGCGCCAGCAGCCTGCGCACGCTCTTGAAGCCCGCCTTGCAAACGCCATGGCTCAACGGCTTGTCCGCCGCGTTGACCGCACCCCCAGCCTGTGCCGAGTTGTTGCAACGCGCTTTGCTGCCCGAGCCCTCGGCCTTGGTGCGCGATGGCGACATCATCAACCATGGTTTTGACGCCGAACTCGACGAGTTGCGTGGGATTCAAAACAACGGCGATGCATTTTTGCTGGCACTGGAAGTGCGTGAACGCGAACGCACAGGCATTGCCAACCTCAAGGTGCAATACAACCGCGTGCATGGCTACTACATCGAGGTCACCCAAGGCCAACTGGACCGCGTGCCTGACGACTACCGTCGCCGCCAGACCTTGAAAAACGCCGAGCGCTTCATCACCCCCGAGCTCAAAGCCTTTGAAGACAAGGCCTTGTCGGCGCAAGACCGCGCGTTGGCGCGTGAAAAGTGGCTCTACGAGCAACTGCTGGACAGCTTGCAAGACTTTGTGCCCGCTTTGGGGCAAGTGGCATGGGGCTTGGCCACCTTGGATGTGCTGGCCTGTTTGTGCGAACGCTCGCTCACGCTCCAGTGGTGCGCCCCCGAGCTGGTGAACACGCCAGGCATCAGCATCACCCAAGGGCGACACCCGGTGGTCGAGGCTCGTCTGGCTGAAACGGGCGGCAGCTTCATCGCCAACGACACCCAGCTCGGCCCTGCGCAACGCATGCAAATCATCACCGGCCCCAACATGGGTGGCAAGTCCACCTACATGCGACAAGTGGCGCTCATCGTGCTGTTGGCCAGCATGGGCAGCCATGTGCCTGCCAGCGCGTGTCGCTTGGGTCCCATTGACGCCATCCACACCCGCATCGGTGCGGCGGATGACTTGGCCAACGCACAGTCCACCTTCATGCTGGAGATGACCGAGGGCGCGCAAATTTTGAACAACGCCACGCCACAAAGCTTGGTGCTGATGGACGAGATTGGTCGTGGCACCTCCACCTTTGATGGCTTGGCCTTGGCCAGCGGCATCGCCACTTATTTGCACGACAAAACCCAGGCCTACAGCTTGTTTGCCACGCATTATTTCGAGCTGACCGAATTTGCCGCCAGCCACCGCGCCGCCGTGAATGTCCATGTGAGCGCCGCCGAGAGCGGCAACGATGTGGTGTTTTTGCATGAAATTCAACCCGGCCCCGCCAGCAAAAGCTATGGCATCCAAGTGGCGCGTTTGGCAGGCATGCCCACGGCGGTACTCAACCATGCCAAGCATGCACTGGCGGCCTTGGAATCGGATGCCCAAGCCAGCCGCGCCCAGGTGGATTTGTTCGCAGAACCCCCCGAAAGCTTGGACACGGGCCCCAGCCCCTTGCAAGCGGCCTTGAGCCAGATGGAACCTGACAGCCTCACCCCCCGCGAAGCGCTGGATGCGCTTTACGCTTTGAAGAAATTGACATGACCTCTGCGACAGCAAGACACCTGCCCAGCGGCACCCCGCTGGTGCTTTTTTTTCACGGCAACAGTTTTCCCGCCAGCACCTACAGCGTCATGCTCAATGAGCTGCGTGGCCGCGGCTTGCAAGTGCATGCCCTGGAGAAAATCGGTCACAACCCAGCCTACCCCGTCACCAGCAACTGGCCGCATTTGGTGGAAGAGGTGCATGCCTTTGCCCAACCCTTGGTGGCGGTACACCAGGGCCCGGTGGTCTTGGTGGGGCATTCGCTGGGTGGCATGTTGAGTTTGATGCTGGCAGCGCTTTACCCCGCGTTGGCCCACGCCGTGGTGATGGTGGACGCACCCGCAGTGGCGGGTTGGCAAGCCAATTTGCTGCACTTGTCGAAAAAGCTGTCGTTTGCCGCCAAGTATTCCCCAGGCGCCGTCAGCAAAAAACGTCGCCACCAATGGGCGTCCCTCGATGAGGTCCGCGCGCATTTCGCGTCTAAGAAAAACTTTGCGCGTTGGCATGCGCAGGTGCTGGAGGACTACATCCACCAAGGCACCCATGAAGTGATGGTGGACGGACAACAGCTCAGAGAGCTGCTTTTTTCACGCGAGATTGAAACCCAGATCTACAACACCGTGCCGCACAATTTGGAGCGGCTGATCAAACGCCACCCCCTGAAATGCCCCATCAGCTTGGTCGCAGCCAGGCATTCACGCGAGATGAAATTGGCGGGCATCGAGTTCACCAAGCGCATCACCAAAGGGCGCATCACCGTCATCGATGGAACCCACTTGGTCCCCATGGAAAGCCCCATCGCCACAGCGGCGGCTGTGGAAGCCGCCATCCTCAACATGCTGGGCCCCATGGTGGGCAAGTAACTACGCTTGCCAGACCACCAGACCGCTGTACGCGGTGGCCAACACCACCACGCCAAAGGCGATGCGGTACCAGGCAAACACCACGAAACTGTGCGTGGCGATGTAGCGCAACAACCAGCGCACACAGGCCCAAGCGCTCAGGAAAGAGAACACCAAACCCACGGCGAACAGGGGCACATCCGCCATGCTGAGCAAGGCGCGTTCCTTGTACAAGCTGTAAACACCTGCGCCAATGAGCGTGGGAATGGCCAGGTAAAACGAAAAGTCCGTGGCGGCTTTGCGACTCAGGCCCAACATCATGCCGCCGATGATGGTCGCCCCACTGCGGCTGGTGCCAGGCACCATGGCCAGGCATTGCACCAGGCCTACTTTGAGCGCATCCAGTGGTGACATGGACTCCACATTCAGAATGCGCGCATGGTCGTCAGGGTGTTCGCTTGACGGGCGTTCGCGGCCCCATCCCTCGACCCACAAAATGATCAAGCCGCCAATGATGAAAGTGGACGCCACCACGATGGGCGTGAACAAATGCGCCTTGATGACTTTGCCAAACAACAACCCCAGCACCACGGCGGGCACAAAGGCGATGAATACATTCAGGGCAAAGCGCCGCGCTAAGCGCTGCGTGGGCAGTGCCATGACCGTGCTTTTGATTTTTTGCCAATAGACGATGACCACCGCGAGAATGGCGCCGGTTTGAATCGCGATGTCGAACACCTTGGCCTTGTCGTCATCAAAGCCCAGCAACGCGCCCGCCAAAATCAGGTGCCCCGTGGAAGAAATGGGCAGGAATTCGGTGAGGCCCTCCACCAATCCCATGACGGCAGCCTTCAACAACAACATCCAGTCCACGGCGTATCCTTTTGATTCATTGGGGTTTATTTTAAGCGCAGGTCCATCGCACGACCATGACACTGTCACTGTCGTGTACCCGGTGACGGTTGACTGTCGTGTCCGTGGCATGCGGCTGACGTGTTCAAACCATGGCATCAGGTCTACATTTCGCAGCTCGGCAAACCAGGAGATTTCATGTTGATTCAAAAATTACGGCTGCAACGCGGTTGGTCACAACAGCAATTGGCAGACCTCAGCGGCTTGAGCGTGCGCACCATCCAGCGCATGGAAAAAGGGCAAGACGCCAGCACTGAATCATTGAAATCCTTGGCAGCCGTTTTTGAAATTGATTTTTCACAACTGCAAAGGACCGACATGAGCACCGCCATCGACAACCTCACCCCGTCCAGCCCCGGCATCAGCCATGAAGAAATGCTGGCTTTCAACCATGTGCGCAAGTTGAAAGGTTTTTACATCCATCTGACCCAATACTTGATCATCATTCCCGCTCTTTTTGCCTTGAATATTTGGCAAAACATTGATTACTACTGGGCTTTTTATCCTGCACTGGGCTGGGGTTTGGGCTTGTTGATGCATGGGTTGGTGGTGTTCGAGCGTTTCAGCCCCTTTGGTGCGCATTGGGAAAAGCAACAAGTGGAAAAACGCCTGGGCCGAAAGCTTTGACATGCAACTCACACCCCTGATCGCCGTTCACATGACCGCAGCCATAGGCGCGGTTGTGACCGGCCCCTTTGCCTTGTGGGCACGCATGGGGTCCATGCAGCGCCCTTGGCTTCACCGCGCCATGGGCTACGCCTACGCCACCCTCATGCTGCTTGCAGCCATCAGCGCTTGCTTTATTCGTGATTTCGATCTGCCCAATTTTCAAGGCTACACGGTGATTCATCTCTTGATTCCGGTGACCTTGTTCAGCCTATGGACGGCGTTTCGAGCACTCGCCAACAAAGACTTTGTGACTCACCGCATCACCATGCAGTCGCTGTATGTGGGTGCCTGCCTGATTGCTGGCGGCTTCACTTTGCTGCCATCTCGTTATTTGGGCAACTTACTTTGGCATGAATGCTTGGGATGGCTTTGAAACAAACCGCAACCGGCATTCACCAAATTTCCAATTTCAAACGCTGCTTGGGTATGAGCGCAAAAGCCTTGTCTCGGCTCACCAAGGTGATCTTCAAGGCTACTGCATGGGCGGCAATCATCGTGTCAAAGTCACTGAGGTTGATGCCTTGTGTTTCCAAGCTGCTGCACAGTTCGCCATAGCAAGTCGCGGCGGCAGCATCCCATGGCAAGACGTCCATGTGCAACAACACTTGCGTGAGTGCGTTTCTCAACTTGGTCGGTGAACCTCTGCGCTGAATGCCATATTCAATTTCAGCCAAGGTGACGCTGGAAATAGCCGCCTGTCCAATGGGCAATTTACTCAACTTGGCCAACAGCTTGGCGTCACGCCCTTGCATGATGTGGCTGATGACGTTGGTGTCTAACAAATAACGCTGTGTCATTTTTCGACAGCATCAAAGGGATCGCGCTTTGCACTGGTTTGGCGGCGTTCGATCAACAGGTCCTCGCTGGCGTTCAAGGCCACGGCATCCAGTAAGCCTTGCCAGTCATTGGGCTTGCGCGACAACACCACGTCCCCTGTGGCGGGATCGTGGCGGATGAACACTTCTTGCACGTCAAATCTGAATTCCAAAGGCAAGCGCACCGCTTGGCTGCGGCCCGTGGTGAATATTTTGGCGGTGGATGACATGTTGACCCTGTCTGACATCTGATATATCCCATGGTACATACCATGTTTGCCGATGTCAACCATGCCCGACACCCCCCTAAAATCAGCGCATGACCAAACCCGCCTCCCCTGCAACACCTGAAAATCACAAACCCAGCAACTTCTTGCGCCAGATCATCGAAAACGACCTGGACAAAGGCACTTACGCCAGCCGCCGCTGGGCCAACAGCCCTGGGGACGCTTCGCACCACGCCGCAGGCGCACCCGATCCCGCCAAGATCCGCACCCGCTTTCCCCCCGAGCCCAATGGCTACTTGCACGTGGGCCACGCCAAAAGCATTTGCATCAACTTTGGGCTGGCCAAAGAGTACGGCGGTGTGTGCCACCTGCGCTTTGACGACACCAACCCCGAAAAAGAAGACACCGAGTATGTGAACAGCATCATCGACGCGGTGAAATGGCTGGGCTTCAGCTGGAGCCAAGCGGGCAACGACAAGGCCTACCAAGCCAGCGACTATTTCGACTTCATGTACCGCGCTGCCGAGGCGCTGATTGAAGCTGGTCACGCCTATGTGGACGAACAAAGCGCGGAAGACATGCGCGCCAACCGCGGCGACTTTGGCAAGCCCGGTGTGGACAGCCCGTTTCGCAGCCGCACGGTGGAACAAAACCTGACGCGCTTTCGCGAGATGCGTGACGGCAAGTTGGATGACGGCGCCGCCGTGCTGCGCGCCAAGATCAGCATGCAGTCCCCCAACATTAATATGCGCGACCCGGCCATCTACCGCATCCGCCGCGCCACACACCACCACACGGGCGACACATGGTGCATCTACCCGATGTACACCTTTGCCCACCCGATTGAAGACGCTTTAGAGCAAATCACCCACAGCATTTGCACCTTGGAGTTTGAAGACCAGCGCCCGTTTTACGACTGGCTGATGGAGCGCCTGTGCGAATCTGGCCTGCTGGCCGCGCCCAGCCCCAAACAGTATGAATTTGCCCGCCTCAACCTGACCTATGTGATCACCAGCAAACGCAAGCTGGCGCAACTGGTGAGCGAGGGCAAGGTGAGCGGCTGGGACGACCCGCGCATGCCCACCATCGTGGGCCTGCGCCGCCGGGGCTACACGCCCGAGAGCCTGCGCCTGTTTGCCGATCGCATTGGTGTGACCAAGAGTGACAGTTGGATCGACTACAGCACTTTGGAAGGCTGCCTGCGCGAAGACCTGGAAAACAAAGCCCACCGCGGCATGGCCGTGCTAGACCCCGTCAAGCTCGTGCTGACCAATTGGGCCGAGGTGTTTGGCACAGACGACCACACGGAAATTTGCAGCCAACCCGCCCTGCCCCACTCGGCCATTGCCGAGGGTCAAACACCCCCGCCAGACCGCACATTCCTGATCGGCAAAGAGGTGTGGATCGAGCGTGAAGACTTTGAGGAAGTGCCGCCCAAGGGCTACAAAAGGCTGTTTCCTGGCAACGTGGTGCGCCTCAAAGGCGGCTACGTGATCGAATGCACAGGCTGCGTGCGGGACGCGGAAGGCAACGTGACCGAAGTACACGCCACAGTCTTCCCCGGCACCAAGAGCGGCACGCCGGGTTCCGACAGCGTCAAAGCCAAAGCCGCCATCACCTGGGTGGCCGTGGCCGACGGCGTGAGCGCCGAAGTGCGCCTCTACGACCGCCTGTTTGCCGAAGCACATCCTGATGCGGGCGGCAAAGACTTTTTGCAATCGCTCAACCCGGACAGCTTGAAAGTGGTGACGGCGTATGTGGAACCGTCACTGGCCCAAGCACAGCCGGACCAGAAGTTCCAGTTTGAGCGGTTCGGGTACTTTGTGGCAGACCGCCTGGATCACTTGGCGGGAGCGAAGCCGGTGTTCAACCGGGTGACGGGGTTGAAGGACAGCTGGGGGAAATGATGCTTCTCACACCATTGCTTGTTTGAAAGACCATGGACATCCAACGCCACAACGCCCTGGATCAACTGCACCACGCGCTGGAACAACTGCGCGATGGCTCATTACAGACCAGAGACTTTTGTCACTTGGCCAGAGCCCAAGAAGTCTTGCTTGGCGCATTGCCTGAGCGCTACCAAACCGTTTGGCTCAACCTGATTGACAGGATGGAGTCCAGCGCTTTGTTCACTGAAGAGAGTTGTTCATTCAGCCAAACCGAGTTGATCGACAGCTTGTCGATTTGGTTGGACAAGGCCCAGCGCTTGCTTGAGGCATGAATTCACAGGCCTCTCTTTAACCAGCATCCCCCTCAAGTACCATAGCGACAAACAGCCGCTGGAAACACCATGAACACCACCCAACTTTTTTCACTGCAAGGTCGCGTCGCGCTGGTCACAGGGGGCTCGCGTGGCATTGGCCGCATGATCGCCAAAGGCTTGCTCTGCCAAGGCGCCAAGGTCTATATCACCGCTCGCAAAGCCGCGGCTTGTGACGCCACCGCGCAAGAACTTTGCGCCTTTGGCACCTGCATTTCAATACCTTTAGACATCTCTACCAAAGAAGGCATTGCGCAATTGCTTCAGCAATTGAGCGGTCAAGAAACCCACTTGGACATTTTGGTCAACAACGCGGGAGCTGCTTGGGGTGCGCCCTTTGATGAATTTCCCGAAGCGGGTTGGGACAAAGTGGTAGACCTCAACATGAAAGCGCCCTTCTTTCTCACCCAAGCCTTGGCGCCCATGTTGCGACAAGCAGCCAAGAACCACATGGCCAAGGTCATCAACATCGCGTCCATCGATGGCATTTCGGTCAATCCTTGGGAAACCTACTCTTACGCCGCCAGCAAGGCAGGCATCATTCACTTGACCAAGCGCATGGCCTTGGCCCTCATCAAGGACGGCATCAATGTCAACGCCATTGCCCCAGGTGCTTTTGCCTCGGAGATGAATCGCGAAGCGCGTGACCACGGCGAAGAAACCGCACAAGGCATTCCCTCACGTCGAATTGGCAAAGACGAGGACATGGCAGCGGCAGCCATCTACCTGTCCAGTGCAGCCAGCGACTATGTGGTGGGTCACACTTTGGTGGTAGACGGTGGCGTCACCTTGGCGCGGGGTTGAGATAGCGGGTTGAGGCGATAATCGCGGTCAAAGGAAACCTCATGACCCAACTTATCGACAAAATGCAATGGCGCTACGCCGCCAAGAAAATGGATGCCAGCCAAACTGTTCCCCAAGACAAAGTGGAACGAATCATTGAAGCAGCTCGCTTGGCACCGACGTCCAGTGGCTTGCAACCGTTTGAAATCTTGCTGGTCACCAACCCTGACATTCGCAGCAAAATCCAAGCCGTGTCGAACAACCAGGCCCAAATCACTGAAGGCTCACACCTGTTGGTGTTTGCGGCATGGGACACCTATACCGCGGATCGCATCAATCACCATTTCGATTTCACCAACGCCGAACGTGGCGGCACCAATGAAGGCTGGGAAAATTACCGCCAAATGCTGTTAAAGGCATATCCCGCGCGAGACCCTCAAGTCAATTTTGAACACGCGGCTCGACAGGTCTACATAGGCTTAAGCGCATCGATGATCGCTGCCGCCTTTGAAGAAGTTGACAGTACGCCGATGGAAGGCTTTGACCCGAAATCGGTCGACGACATCCTGGGCCTTGGCGCCAAAGGTTTGCGCAGCGTCGTTCTCCTGCCTTTGGGTTACCGCTTAAAGGGTCAGGATTGGTTAGAAAACTTGAAAAAGATACGCCGACCCCGCAACGAGTTTGTGATTGAAGTCAAATAAGCTTCAAGCATCTTGCGGTTAACACAATCATTTACACAGGGGTAAGCCATGGCAAAGGGTGAACAACGCAGCAACAAGATGTCCAAAAAACCCAAAAAGGACACTTCGCCACCCAAGGTCATCATTCCGGGTGACAGGCCCAGTCCACCCGTCACCTTTGTCGCACCCAAAGGCAAACTCAAAAATAAGTAAGGTCTATTGAACAGGGCCTTTGATGGCCGCAGGCATGGGCAAGGGCATGACTGAGATGCCCTCGTCCAGCAATGCCGAGGTTTCCTCTTTAGAGACTTGCCCCCGAATGGCGCGCTCCGGCGCTTCACCATAATGCATTTTGCGGGCTTCTTGTGCAAATTGACCACCCACATCTTCGGTATGTGCCAACACATGCTGAACCATGTGTAGCCATGCTTGCTGGGCCTCTAACGGCCTGACCGCAGCCGCAGAAGATTCCACTGCCAGCGCTTGGGATGAAGGCTGCGCAGAGGCTTGTGAAGACTCCGGCGACAAGGCTTGGGAAGCGCCCGATAAATTCAAACGCGGCGCACTCAGCATTTTGGTGATTTGATGGTCGCCACACAAAGGGCATTCCACCAGTGACCGGGTATTTTGAGATTGAAAATCGTCCTCAGACGCAAACCAACCCTCAAAGCTGTGATGGTGCTGGCATTGGAGATCAAGAACTTTCATGACACCATTATGTCAAAGACTTAACTTCCGAGGGCTTGCACCACGGCATTGGCACACAAGGTCATCAATCCACCTGGCAAAAGCCCCAGCACCAAAACCAAGCCACCGTTCAAGGCCAGTACCCATTGCACATCCGCACTTGCGGACACAGTGGTCACGGTCAATGGGGGGTCAAAGTACATCACTTTGATCACCCGCAAATAGTAAAAAGCACCGATCAAAGACATGGTGACTGCAAAAATAGCCACACCTACCGCTGCGGCTTGTCCCGTGGCCACCAAGGCTTGGATCACAGACAACTTGGCAAAAAAGCCAACCAACGGGGGGACTCCCGCCAACGAGAACAAGCATATGGCCATGACGCCAGCGAACAAAGGGCTGCGTTGGTTCAAGCCGGCCAGATCGGCAATTTCTTCGCTTTCAAAACCTTCGCGTGCCAATAACAAAATCACGCCAAACACCCCCAAGGTGGTGAGCACATAGCTGATCATGTAAAACATGGCGGAGCTGTAGGCGTTGGCGGCCGACAGCGTATTGCCATTGACCACACCTGACAACATGCCAATCAACACAAAACCCATTTGGGCAATGGTTGAAAACGCCAACATACGCTTGAAGTTGGTTTGGGCGATGGCAGACAGATTGCCAATCAGCAAGGTCACGACAGCCAAGACCATCAACATCTGTTGCCAGTCAATCGCCAAGGGCAACAAGCCGTCGACCAACAAGCGCATCATCATGGCAAACGCCGCCAATTTGGGGGCGCCACCAATCATGAGGGTGATGGCGGTCGGCGCACCTTGGTAAACATCGGGCACCCACATGTGAAAAGGGGCAGCCCCTAATTTGAATGCAATGCCACACACCACAAACACCAAGCCCAAAACCAAGACTTGGTGTTTCACATGGCCTGTCGCGACAGCCATGAATACCGAACCGAGGTCAAGGCTACCCGTTGCACCATAGAGCATGGACAAACCGTAAAGTAAAAATCCACTGGCTAAAGCACCCAACACAAAATACTTCATCGCCGCCTCTGTGGCATTGCTGTTGTCTCTGCGCAAAGCCACCAAGGCATAACTCGACAATGTGAGCAATTCAAGGCCAAGGTAAATAACCAAAAAATTGTTGCCCGAAATCATGACAAACATGCCCAGCAAGGCAAACAAAGTGAGGATGAACCATTCACCGCCTTTGAGCATTTGCCGATCTGCCACATACGGGCGGCCATACACCAAGGTGGCAATCACAGCCAAGGTGGCAAAACACTTTAACCAATTGCCCATGGCATCAGACACCACCATATTGCCAAAGCTGTACAACGTGGTTCCACTGCTGGCATAAAGCGCTTGGATGATGGCCACACTGACCAAGGTCAGCAAGGACAAGCCATAAGTCAAATCACGTCGAGGTGTGGTGACCCACAAATCCACCATGGCAATGACACATGCCATGATGAGCAAAACGATTTCTGGGTAAATAGCGACCCAACTGAAGTTGTCAATCATGTGTTGATTCCGTGGTGTTGAGCGTGGGAATTCATAGTGGCAACTTGCTGACAGAGGTTTGCTGAATCAACTGCTCGACCGACGCATTCATGACATCGGTAAAGGGCTTGGGGTACAGACCCATGGCCATCACTGCGACAGCCAACAAGCTCAACATCACGAACTCGCGCGCATTGATATCGTTTAAGGCTTTGACATCCTCATTGACAACGGGACCCAGATACACCCGCTTGACCATCCACAAGGTATAGGCTGCGCCAAAAATCAGCGCAGAAGCAGCGGCCATACCAATCCAAAAATTGAACTGAACCGCTGCCAAGATGACCATCCATTCACCCACAAACCCAGCTGTGCTTGGCAAACCGCAATTGGCCATGGCAAACAGCATGGCAAACGCAGCAAATTTGGGCATGGTGTTGACCACACCGCCGTAACTGGCGATGTCGCGGGAATGAACGCGGTCATACAAGACACCAATACACAAGAACATCGCGGCAGACACAAAACCATGGGCGATCATTTGCACTATGCCACCGGCGATACCCAAGGGGCTGAACATGAAAAAGCCCAAAGTAACAAAACCCATGTGGGCAACCGACGAATAGGCCACCAACTTCTTCATGTCCTGCTGAACAATTGCGACCAATCCCACATAAACCACGGCAATCACTGACAGCGCAATTAACAGCCATGCCCATTCATGTGAAGCATCTGGCGTGATGGGCAATGAAAACCGCAAAAAGCCATAGGCACCTAACTTCAGCATGATGGCCGCCAATACAGCAGAACCGCCCGTTGGCGCTTCAACGTGAACATCTGGCAACCAGGTATGCACAGGCCACATTGGCACCTTGACAGCAAAAGCCGCAAAGAAGGCGAAGAACAACAAGGTCTGTGTATGCAATGACAAGGGCAATTGTTGCCACACAGCCAAATCAAAACTGCCGCCAGACTGGATATACAGGTAAATCAAGGCCACCAGCATCAGCAAGGAGCCCATCAAGGTATAGAGAAAAAATTTGAAAGCCGCATAAATTTTATTGGGACCTCCCCAAATGCCAATGATGAGGTACATCGGAATGAGTGTGGCTTCGAAAAACACATAAAACAGCATGCCATCGAGGGCGCAAAACACGCCCATCATGACGCCACTTAAAACCAAGAATGCACCCATGTACTGGTGTACCCGTTCTGTGATCACTTCCCAAGCGGAGATAACCACCACCAATGTGATGAATGATGTCAGCAACACAAACCACAAAGAAATACCATCCACCCCCAGGTGGTAGGCCATGTTGAAGCGCAGTATCCATGGCACATTTTCAACAAACTGCATTGAAGCACTGGCGTTATCAAACTCGGTATACAAGGGCAAGCACACCAAGAAACTCAACAGGGCAGAAAACAAGGCAGCCCAACGCACCCACTCAGCACGCTCGTCTTTGCCAAAGGCCAGAATCAACACCCCCAAAACAATGGGCGTCCAAATGGCTTGACTTAGCATCCCCATAGCGCTTCTCTTTTCAAAGTATGGATATTCATTTCAATCACTTCAGGGATTCCACCAAACAAACCAAGTGATCAGGCCAAACATGCCCAAAATCATGACCAGTGCATAGTGGTAGAGAAATCCCGTTTGCAAACGACGACTCCACCGAGAAACCATACCCACTAACTTCCACGAACCATTGACAACGAAACCATCAATCACGCTTTGGTCGCCACCCTTCCAGAGCACGGTGGCCAATGCACGGGTACCACGCGCCAAGACGTTTTCGTTGAAAGCATCCAAGTAGTATTTGTTTACCAACAAGGTATGCAAGGGAGCAAAGCGGCGCAATACAGCAGCTGGAAGCGTCGGATTCACCATGTACATGTAATACGACAGCGTCAAGCCACTCAGCGCCAACAGCAAAGGTACCGACGACAAGGCATGCACCGCCATGGCCCATGCCCCATGGAACTCTTCGTGCAATTCATGCATGGCAGGATGCAGTTCAGCGTTGACTTTGATGGCATCTTGAAAAAACGCGCCAAACAACATGGGCTCAATCGTGAAGTAACCAATCAACACCGAGGGAATCGCTAACAACACCAATGGCACGGTCACTACCCAAGGCGACTCATGCGGCTCGTGGTGTTCATCGTGGTCGTGGTGGGCCTCGGGGTTTTGATCAAAGCGCTCCTTGCCATGAAAAACCAAGAAGTACATGCGGAAGGAATAAAACGCGGTGATAAATACACCAGCCCTCACCGCAAAATACGCCCAGCCTGAGGCGGGTAAGTGACTCGCGGCCACCGCTTCAATGATGCTGTCTTTGGAATAAAAACCCGAGAAAAGCGGTGTCCCTATCAGCGCCAAAGAACCCAGCAGCGAAGTGATCCAAGTGACAGGCATGTATTTGCGAACTCCGCCCATGTAACGAATGTCTTGGTTGTGGTGCATGCCCATGATGACCGAGCCAGCTCCCAAGAAAAGCAAGGCTTTGAAAAAAGCATGCGTCATCAAATGGAACACGGCCACAGAATAAGCAGAGGCCCCCAGCGCCACTGTCATGTAACCCAGTTGGGACAAGGTGGAGTAAGCCACGACCCGCTTGATATCGTTTTGCACGATACCCAAAAAACCCATGAACAACGCGGTGATGGAACCCACCACCATGATGAGATTGAGGGCAGTGTCCGACATTTCAAACAAAGGTGACATACGGGCCACCATGAAAATACCAGCCGTCACCATGGTCGCCGCATGAATCAATGCAGAGATTGGGGTTGGACCCTCCATGGAGTCCGGCAACCAAACATGCAATGGGAACTGGGCTGACTTACCCATGGCACCAATGAACAAGCAAATACATATGACGGTGACCAATGACCAAGAGGTACCAGGCAAATTCAAGCCACCTAACTCCGAGGCTTTGGCAAACAACTCCGCATAGTTCAAGGTGCCTGCATAAGCTGCAATCAAGCCGATGCCCAAAATAAACCCAAAGTCACCCACGCGGTTGACCAAGAAGGCTTTCATGTTCGCAAAGACAGCGCTGGGTTTGTTGAACCAAAACCCAATCAACAAATACGACACCAAGCCCACGGCTTCCCAGCCAAAAAAGAGTTGCAACAGGTTATTGCTCATGACGAGCATCAACATGGCAAAAGTGAAAAGCGAGATATAAGAAAAGAATCGGTTGTATCCCTCATCTTCTTCCATGTAGCCAATGGTGTAAATGTGCACCATCAACGAGACAAAGGTGACCACACACATCATCATGGCTGTCAGGCCATCGATCAAAAAGCCCACTTCCATCTTCAAGTTACCCACAACCATCCAGGTATAGAGGGTGTCATTGAAGCGCGCGCCATCTTGCACAACTTGCATCAATGCATGAGCAGACAAGACAAAAGAAAGCAAGACGCCCAGTATGGTGAGTCCGTGGCTCAGCTTGCGACCGAACCAAGCGCCACCCAGCGCGGTACCAAAGATGCCCGCCAGCAGGGCGCCCACCAACGGTGCGAGCGCGATGGTGAGCAAGGTTGAAGCTTGAAGAGATGCGTTCATCTGATGTTCCATCAACCCTTCAAGTTATTGAGCTCATCAACCTGAACGGTTGCGCGGTTTCGAAACAACAGCACAAGAATGGCCAAGCCAATCGCGGACTCGGCTGCAGCCACAGTCAATATGAAAAACACAAAGATTTGGCCATGTATATCGCCAAGGTAACGAGAAAAAGCAACGAAGTTGGTATTGACTGCCAGCAGCATCAACTCAATCGCCATCAACAGCACAATCAAATTCTTGCGGTTTAAAAAAATACCAATCACCGACAACGCAAACAAAATAGCGCCAAGGGTGAGGTAATGACCTAAGGTGACTGTCATGGCGCCTTCTCCTCTTCAGGTGCTGACACCATGGCTTGTTTGACGGGATCCATTTTGATCAACTGTAGACGGTCGGAAGCTTTGACGCGGACTTGGTCTGAGGGGTTTTGTGCCTTGCTGTCTTTGCGTTCGCGCAAAGTCAAGGCAATGGCAGCGACGATGGCTACCAACAAAATCACCGCAGCGATCTCCAATGGGTACAAATATTCAGAGTAAAGAACAACCCCCAAGGCCTTGGTATTTGCGTATTGCTCACCATCGGCCAGGGCAGCCGCCACCGGGGGCTGGGTTAGCCTAAACCCACCCAATAACACTGACGCCAACTCCAGCGCCAATACTGCACCAATCGATGCAGCCAAAGGAAAGTGTGACCAAAAACCTTGACGCATCGATTCAATATTCACGTCTAGCATCATCACCACGAACAGGAACAGCACCATGACTGCGCCGACGTACACCAAAATCAAAGAGATAGACAAGAACTCGGCTTGCAACAACATCCAAATGGCAGAGGCTTGGAAAAAACACAAGACCAAATACAAGGCTGAATGGACAGGGTTACGAGAGGTAATGACCTTGAATGCAGCAAACAACAACACGGCTGCAAAGGTATAAAAAAAGATGGAGGTGATGTCCATGGCTTTAAAGGCTTTCTGTGATCAGCGGTATTTGGCGTCAGCCGCCTTGTTTGCCGCAATTTGGGGCTCATACCGGTCACCTACTGCCAGCAGCATCTCTTTGGTGAAATACAAGTCACCTCTCTTTTCACCGTGGTACTCCAGAATATGCGTTTCCACAATCGAGTCCACTGGGCAGCTTTCTTCACAAAAGCCGCAAAAAATGCATTTGGTTAAATCGATGTCATAACGCGATGTGCGTCGAGAGCCATCGGCCCTGACATCTGACTCAATGGTGATAGCCATCGCCGGGCAAACAGCTTCACACAGTTTGCAAGCGATGCAACGCTCTTCACCATTTTCGTAACGGCGCAAGGCGTGCAAACCCCTAAAGCGCGGGCTTAAAGGTGTTTTTTCTTCAGGAAATTGCACAGTGATTTTTTTGGCAAACATGTATTTGCCAGTGATCGCCATGCCTTTGAACATCTCCAACAGCAAAAAACTGGAGAAGAAGTCTTTCCATGAAAAAGCAGCACGGTGAGTGCTTGACTCGAGCGTTGTCATTTCAGGCTCCGCTTCATAACCAAATATTCCATGGCGTTTGCATCCAAATGCCCACCACAATCAACCATACCAATGTGATGGGGATGAAAATTTTCCAACCCAAACGCATGATTTGGTCGTAGCGAAAACGCGGAAAAGTTGCCCGCACCCATAAAAACATGGTGACAACCACAAAGGTTTTAATCGCCAACCAAATCCAAGAAGGTATCCAGGTGAGCCAAGCACTGTCCACAGGCGGCAACCATCCGCCTAAAAACATCAACACCGCAATGGTGGAAACCAAAATCATGTTGGCGTATTCACCCAAGAAGAACAAGGCAAACGACATGCCCGAGTATTCGATCATGTGACCGGCCACGATCTCGGACTCACCTTCCACCACATCAAAGGGATGGCGGTTTGTCTCGGCCAAACTGGAGATGAAGTAGACCAAGAAAATAGGCAGCAAAGGCAACCAGTTCCAAGACAAGAAAGTCAAACCCATGTCTGCAAACATGCCCTTGCCTTGGCCCATGACAATATCTGTCAAGTTCAAACTGCCCGACACCATCAATACAACCACCAAGGCAAAGCCCATGGCAATTTCATAGCTGACCATCTGGGCCGAGGCACGCAATGCCCCAAGCAAGGCGTATTTGGAGTTTGAGGCCCATCCCGCAATGATGATGCCGTAAACCTCCAAGGAAGTGATGGCCATCAAAAACAGCAAGCCTGCATTGATGTTGGCCAAGGCGACTTCAGGCCCAAAAGGCACCACCGCCCATGCAGCAAGCACAGGCATCATGGTCATCACCGGCCCCATGAAAAACAAACCTTTGCTTGCCTGGGTGGGCTGAATGATTTCTTTCGTGAAGACCTTGAGCGCATCGGCAATGGGTTGCAACAAACCCAAAGGGCCCACGCGGTTGGGACCCATTCGAATTTGGGTGTAACCAATCGCTTTACGCTCCCAAAGCGTCAAGTAAGCCACGCACAAAAGCAAGGGTAAGACCACACCAATAATTTTCAATAATATCCAAAGCACTGGCCACGCCAAACTTGGCCACCAAGTGGCATCCACCAAAGCCAAGCCCGTTTGGTAAAGCCAATCAGACATGTGTTACTTCCTTGACCTGGGCATCGGCCGTTTGCTGCAAAGATGGCGCGCGACGCACCAGACCATCCAATTGGTAAATACGCGCTGATTCTGGTTGATGCAACATGGCTGGCAATGCCGTCAGGGCTTGGTCACAGGCATTGCTTAAACGCTGTGACCAGTCGGTGCCTAAGGCACTGGCACGGACTTGCTCAACAGTGTCGTACTCAAATCCACTCACACCCAACATATTGGCCAAAACACGCAACACCTTCCAAGCGGGTCGTGTTTCGCCCAACGGTCGAACCACGCCATGAAAACTCTGCGCCCTGCCCTCGGTATTGATAAAAGTACCTGCTGTTTCCGTGAAAGGTGCAATGGGCAACAACACATCACTGACAGTCATATTGGCTTTAAAGGGCGATAAGGTAACCACCATCTGTTTAGCCCCCAATGAAGTCATTGCCGCGCTCGCTTGTGCACAGTCAAACGCTGGCTCCGTATTGAGCAAGACCACGGCTTTGACTTGCGGCGCTTGCAACATGGCTTGGGTATGCAAGCCATCATGCAAAGGTAAAGCGCCAGCGACTTGTGCGCCCACAGAATTCGAGGCTTCACCCAAGAAACCGACAGTCGCATTTGTCTGTGTGCCAATCCAATTGGCCAAACTCAGCAAGGCAGAACAATGTTCGTGATGGGCAGCCGCATTGCCCAACAGTATGGCTTTACGCTCACCCGACAAAAGCGAGCCCGCAATCGCTTGCGCAACCGAAGATTGGCCGTTACCCGTCAGAGGAGATGGCACGCCGGTGTGCTGGGACAACGCAGCGGCCACATCGGCCATGGCTTGTAGCCATTGCGCAGCTGACAATACCTGTGTTTGCGCGAGCTGCATGGCCCAGTCGGGTGATGTGTCTGTCAAGGTATGTATTTGCGCACCGTGCCTGGCAGCTTGTCGCAAACGAAGGGCAAGCAGCGGTTGGTCTTTGCGAATATCACTGCCAATCACCCAAGCGCTTTGCAACCGAGA